>DATDOV010000006.1:0-166142 GCA_035293105.1 Blastocatellia bacterium | reverse complement strand
TACATGAAAGGAGGATACTCGATGTCGCACCAAAAAGGAGAAAAACACTCAACGAGCCGTCGTTGAGCAGATCACAAGCGTCCACGAGAGAAGTCTAGTCGCGAGGCGAGATGATCCACGGCCATCGCGACCGAGCTGACTGAGCAGGGCGAGCCTACGCACCGCCACTCGCCGCTCGCGGTCGAACCCAGCCAGATGCCCGATCCCGTGTCGATTGCGGCACAGCGAGGCCCGCTCTCGAAGACGAGCCACAACTCGCCCTCCCTCATTGAGACGGACTCTGGCTGCAGGTCGAGACCTCGTTCGAGCAGCGCCGCCCGCACCCTCGCCGCCGCTTCAGTCTGTAAGGTCGTCTTGGTCATCACGCCTGCCGATCATTCCACTCGCCTATTGAGCGCCTGCTGCCAATGTGATAGAAACCCAATGCAGCAAAGACACTCCGATTCGCGTTTGACCGATGGCGCCGGGATGCGCGAGTCCCGTCCGCCGCACACAACGCCGGGTTGCCAATCTTCCGGCTCCCCGGCGCGGGATGTTACTTCACGCCGAAGCGAATGTCAATCGAAATATCGCGCGTGGTCGGTATTTCGAGCGACGGGAGGACCGAACCCCGATGAGCAAAGCCGCCCGAGGCAGATTAGCCGGATACATAAACCGCGTGATCAAACAAAAAGGACTGACGCGGCGGCAAATCCAGCAAAGATGTGGAATCAGTTCGGGCTACCTGAGCGATCTCACGACCGGCCGAGCGGAAAACCCCTCGGTGGATTTAATCGCCGTCATCGCCAAGGGCATCGATGTGGAGGTGGAAGAGGTCATCGAGGTCATTTTGGGCAGGCGATTGAGAACATCGGTGGCGCCCAGCGTGCGCGAATTGCCCGACGTCCTTCACGCCTTGAAGTTACTGGAGCGCGTAGTGCTGAATCCCGATCTTCTGGAGATAGTCCAGGCGGGAATCGGCTTGTCACCGAAATCGCTGTCGATGCTGGCGGGTTTCGCGAGGGACCTCAAGCAGAATGCGACCCGTAGCGGAAGGAAGTCGCGGCGAACGAAGGAGACGAGTTAGTGCTTCGGCCTCGCCTTGCCCCGCTGGAGAGCATCTTCGGCAAATGCGAGGATCGCCTCAAGCGTTTCCTCGCTGATGTCCTCTCCGTAGAGGATCTCTCCGAGGCGAACGCGCTTGTCGCTGGGCGTCATCGCCGCGATCTGCTCGCTGGTGAGCGCGGGGCGTGTGTCCTTCTTCGAGTCTTCCGGCATGTGCGTCTTCTTCCACTTTTCGATGTCGACTACCTGTGCATGCTTGGCACCGAGGCTCGGTTCAAGCGAGAGCGAGTCCTCGTTGCGCGCGAACTCAGACAGGCGCACGACGTTCTCCGGCTTTGAAGCCGTTTCACAAAAGCCTACAACCGAACGTGACGGACGGAGTCCCCTCCCTGCTATCTCGTCGAATGTTTCGCGCCACTCAGGATACGCACTCGCGTAAGGCGACGCAAGGACGATTCGAGAAACGTTGCTCGCTTCTTCGAGCCGCCCGACCGCTGCAAGCTCGACCGCATAGCTGTTGAGGTAATCGGAATAGAGCGGCGGATAGTGCCTTCCGACGCCGCGAGCCAGCGGAAGCATCGTCTCAAGTTGGTTCAGAGCGCCCTTATGGTCGCCGTCGTCCCCTTTCAGGATTGACGCAACTTTACTTATGCGGAACGTCAGGACAGGATCGAACTCATCGAAGTGTCTGGTCGTCCGAGCTGCCTCGATGTGAAAAGTCAGCGCCGATCGGGAGTCCCCTTCCGCGCGAAAACCCGCGCCAAGCGCGAGCATCGTTCTTGCACGGAAGCTCAGCGGTGCGTGATCCGCCACCGGCACAAGCAACGCCCGGGCAGCGGGGAAATTGCCGGCGCGTCCCATACTCAACGCAAGGTAGTAAGCTCCAACGCTACTGTATCGGCCTCTCAAGGGGAGATTCATCAGGACTCGCCCTGCTTCTTCCACGACATCCATCTCGCGAAGAGCGAAGGCTTGATCTGCAACCGCCACGACTCGCCGGGCGGTCTCGTGCGTCTCGGTGTGCGACGAACGTTCGGTGAGAGCTAATACCAATTGCTGATAGAATCTGCCCGGCGCGACTCTTCGTTGCGCCTCAAAAATCTTCAAGGGGGACAAACTCGTGAGGAGAACTCTAGTACTTGCGGCTGTCTGTATTATCGTGTTTCCCATTGGGTTCTCAGCCTCTCCTGGCTCCAAACCGACAGACGGAACACCCTTCGCCCCTGTAGCGCTCGCCGGTCACACCAATGAGGGTACGCGGTGCGACCCCTGCACACCTGGCTGCACCCCCGACGCAGGGGAACCCGCGTGCAACAACGCGTCGCCTGTGGACGGGACTGGTTTCTCGGATCACGTTGCAACTCCGGTCAGCGCGGATGGGACTTCGGAATTCGACCTCGGCTCAGGCGCGCTGATGTTGGCGCTTGCGTTCATGCTGTGGATGAGAAGGCTCGTGTAGTAGAGCCGCCTTCTTCCACATTGAGCTTATTCAGTTCATCTCCGCCCTAAAACCTGGCGGCTCATGGGAGTTGTGTCTTCTGACGCGCCGCATTGTACACCATCCCACTGGCGTTTGCACCACCAAAACTCGCTGACTGGAACAGGGATGTTGCACGCATGTTCTGCTCAGTATATGAGTCGGATGCCCAGGATATCACTGACCGCCTCTTTGAGCGTTTTCCGATTGTTCTCGATTATTCTCACCGGGCCGGGCAGGCAGGGGGGTGCGTTGCTTGACTCTCACTCGGCGCAGTTGCTAGTTTGTCTCGTCCGTTTCCCACATGACGGTTTTAAGGGCTCAGACGTTGCGAGGAAGAGAATGCGTTGGTCCAGTTTGTTCATCCCGACTCTGCGTGAAGATCCGGCGGACGCCGAGGTCACGAGTCACCGGCTGCTCGTGCGCGCGGGCTACATTCGGCAGTTGACCGCCGGCGTCTATTCGTTGTTGCCGCTGGCCCAGCGCGCGCGGCTCAAGGTGGTTCGGATCATCCGCGAGGAGATGAATCGCATCGGTGCCCAAGAGTTTTTGCTGCCCGCCATTCACCCCGCCGATGTTTGGAAGGAATCGGGCCGCTGGGATGTCATGGGCGACAACATGTTCCGCCTCAAGGACCGCAAGGGCGCGGACATGGCCCTGGGGATGACCCACGAGGAGGTCTTCACCAGCATCGCGCGGCACACGATCAACTCCTATCGCCAGCTTCCGCAGGTCTGGTATCAGATTCAGACTAAATTTCGCGACGAAGCGCGGCCGAAATCCGGCCTGCTGCGCGTCCGCGAGTTCACCATGAAGGACGCCTACTCGTTCGACGTCGATTGGGCCGGCTTGGACAAATCATTCCAGGACCAGCACGACGCCTATTGCCGAATCTTCGATCGCTGCGGATTGAAGTACACTCCGGTCGAGGCGAGTTCCGGCGCGATGGGCGGCAGCCAATCGACCGAGTTCATGGTTCGCACCGACGCCGGCGAAGACTACATCGTGGTCTGCGGAAAGTGCGGCTACGCGGCCAACGTTGAGAAGGCGAGGTCGAAGTTGCCTGCGGCGAATGACGAACAGGGTCCGGCCGCGCCTGAAGAGTTTCCAACTCCGGGCGTGCGCACGATCGAGGACCTCACGAAATTCCCCGGCGGCGCCGATGCGGACCGGCAGATCAAGACGCTGGTCTACGTGCTCAATGACCGGCTGACGCTCGTGCTCATGCGAGGCGATCACGAGCTGAACGAAACCAAGCTCATCGACGCCACCGGCGCGATTGCCGTCAGACCGGCACATCCCGAAGAGATAGGCGGCGCGATGGGCGCGGCGGCGGGGTCGCTCGGCGCAGTTGGAGTAACTCGCTCCTCCCATCCTCGCGTGTCTCAGATCATCGCCGACGAAGCGTTGCGAGGCCGCCGAAACATGACCACCGGGGCGAATCACGACGATCATCACCTGCGCGGCGTCTCGGTTGATCGCGACATCGAGGTGGACAAGTGGGCCAGTCTCCGCACGGTCAAAGCGGGGGAGGGCTGCCCGAGTTGCGACGCTCCGCTTGACGTATTCAAAGGTGTTGAAATCGGGCACATCTTCAAGCTCGGCACGAAGTACTCAGAAAGCATGGGCGCGCGCGTGCTGACGGCGGACGGCAAGGAAGTGCCGATCGTGATGGGCAGCTACGGCATCGGAGTCGAACGCTTGCTGGTCGCCGCGGCCGAGTTGTACAGCGACGACGCGGGGATAGTCTGGCCGGTCTCGATTGCGCCCTTTCAGGTCATCGTCACCCCGGTGAACACCAAGGACGCCGAGCTGACCGCGGCGGCCGAGCGCATCTACACCGAGCTGGAAGCAGCGGGCATCGAAGTGTTGCTCGACGACCGCGACGAGCGCGCGGGCGTGAAATTCAATGACGCCGACTTGATCGGAGTCCCCTTCCGAATCACCGTGGGCAAGAAGGTCAAAGACGGCAAGGTCGAGTTGATGACCCGCGCGACACGTCTGTCGGAGGATGTGCCGATCGACTCGATTGTCCCGACGGTGCGAGCGAAGATCTCAGCAGCGAACAAGTGACCGTACAAATGCGGCTCACGCGGACAACGCGACCGACGTCGTCCTCGACTTGAGATAAGCATTCGGGTCGTGATTCATCGCGCCTTCCGGAAGCCACTCCCACAGTGGTCCGAGGTCTTTTCGCGCGAGGTCCACGTAGAATTGCGGGAGCTCGGTTGACTCTTGTTCGAAGTAGCGGGGGAACTGCGGGTCGGCGTCGAGCCTCCGGCGCACCTCGGTGTGGTACTTGATCCTGCCGAACCCTTCCGACGACACCGCCCTCACCACGTTCATCCACCGCGGAATTGGCGCCTTGGTCGATCTGAAGCGGTTGTATATCGCCCGCCACGAGTACGTGTACTTGACCAGATCAATCACGCGCTCGTAGAAGTCCGGCCACGAGTAGTTCTTCGGCCGCACGTTCATCGCTTGATTGTTGTTCAGGAGGTGAAACGGGAACGGCAGGACCCGGTTGGCGCGTTGGTACTCGAGGTTGAGCGGCGCCGCCTGTCCAAAAGCCGAAAGCAGCGAGTAGCCCGGAAACGCGCCGGGCGCCAGGTCCACGAATCGCTTCGTCAGCTCGAAGGGCTCCGCGCCTTCGTCGGAGTCGAGCCCAAGAACGAAGTTCGTCTGGATGTAGGGCATGTAGCGCAGAATCATGTTGACGTGGTCGGCGACCTGGCGGACCTTGTCTATCCCCTTCAGCTTGCCGGTCTTCGATTTGTCACCCACGTCGTACCAGGACTCGATTCCCGGCAGCACGGCTTTGAAGCCGTTTCGCTTGAGACGCTTCAGGTGCGGTTCCGACAGCAGCGACAGGCTGCTCTCGGCGATGAAGTCGATGCCGTCCGCAGGCACGGTCTCCTCGATCGCGTCCATAACGTCGTTGAATCGGACGCCGAAGTTCGGATCGTGCCAGGCGACGCGCGGCCGCTTGAACTTCCCGAGGAGAAACCTCAAGTCCTCCTTCATAACATCGAAGTCGAGCGGCTGATACGGCACCGTAGAGTCTATGCAGAAGCTGCAAGTGTACGGGCACCCCAGACTGCCGAGCATCGGGACTATCTTGATGAGCGGCGCCTTCTTCAAGGTCGGCTCGATGAACTTCCAGCGCTCGCGCACTCCCGGAAGCGCCGCCGGTTGTTGTTTGGCCGCCAGATGCATCCCGAGCGGCCGATGCTCTGAGCAGTCCTCCAAGACCTCCCGGACGACGGTCTTGTCAGTGAATCCGAGCACGTAGTCGAAGTACCGCTGGGCGTCCTGCGGGTAGCATCGGGCGTGTGGTCCGCCTATAGCCGTGATCGCCCCCTTAGACCGGAACAGATTGCTGATCGCGTATGCAAGCTGCGCGGCCTCGGTGAACGCGCCAATGAACACGAGGTCCACGTTGTCCGGGAGTTCGTCGACTAGGTTCTCAAAACCGGTGTAGCACGCAAACGTGACGTCGTGTCCTTCTTGTTCGCACCACACCGCGATGACCTGAGGCATGATGGCAGCGAAATTGGCATGCATGACGCGTGGGAACAATGCTCGAGTAGGACCCTTGGCCACAAGGTCGATGATCCCGATTCGTAGTTTTCGCAAACCCGTGCCTCCTCGTCCCGACTTTTGTAGTTGCGGAGCTTATCACGCTGCTTCGCGAAGATCGAGAGATGTTTGTCGCATGCCTGAATCTCGCTGCTTGACTCTCATCTCCTGCGGCTCTAGGATGCACGCCGTCGCCCCACGAATCTCCCGAAAGGAGTCGTCTCCAAACCATGAAGCGAGTCCTCACGCTGCTGTCGCTATGCTCATTGAGTCTTTCACCGCTCACACCGGGCCGCGCCGAACAGACCGCTGCCGACGGGGGGCTCCTCTCTGAGATCTCCCGGATCGCGGCCATCGACAATCACACCCACGTGATGCGCGTGACCGGCCCCGGCGAAGAAGATCACGAGTACGACGCTCTGCCTTTCGAGCTGCTCGAGCCCTTTCCGCTGATGGTGCGGCTGAGGCCGGACAATCCGGAGTACATTGCCGCGTGGCGCGCGTTGTACGGGTACGCACATTCGGACATGAGCGACGCCCACGTCGCGGAGTTGAGCGAAATCAAGCGGCGGGTGAGGAGTGAGCGCGGCGACGGCTACCCGGCGTGGGTGCTTGATCGCCTCGGCATCGAGACCATGCTGGCCAACCGCGTCGCGATGGGGCGGGGACTCGCGGCGCCGAGGTTTCGCTGGGTGTCGTACATCGATGCGCTCGTCTTTCCGCTGAACAACGACGCTGCGAAGCGAGCCAATCTCGATTACCGCGCTTTTTACCCGGCCGAGGAACGCATGTTGAAGCGCTACCTGAGCGACCTGAAGCTGAAGTCGTTGCCTGCCACATTGCCGGACTATCTGAGCAATGTTGTCACAGCGACCCTTGAGAAGCAGAAGCGCGATGGGGCGGTCGCCGTGAAGTTCGAGATCGCTTATCTGCGTGGGCTTGATTTCGCCGACCCCAGGCGGAGTGTTGCCGCACGGGTCTATGCGCGCTACGTCAAAGGGGGCGCGCCTGCGGCCGTCGAGTACAAGGCGCTCCAGGATTTCCTGTTTCGGTACATCTCGCGCGAGTGCGGGTGGCTGGGGCTCGCAGTTCATATTCACGTCTTCAATGGCGGCGGCGGCAGCTACGTGCCGAGCGGCAGCAACCCTGTTCTTCTGGATTCGGTCTTCAACGACACGTCGTTGCACAAGACCAATTTCGTCATCGTGCATGGCGGCTATCCGTACACCCTTGAAGTCGCCGGGATGCTGAGCAAGGCTAACGTCTACGCTGATTTTTCCGCGCAGGACTTGCTGCTCTACCCGCGCGCGCTCAGCGAAATCCTGCGCAACTGGCTGGAGTATTATCCCGAAAAGATTCTATTCGGAACGGATGCCACGCCGGTGGCCGGCGAGGTTGGATGGGAGGAGACCGGCTGGCTGGCGGCAAAGACTGCGCGTGAGGCCCTCGCGCTGGCGCTGACCGGAATGATGAACGACGGCGAGATCACCCGCGAGCGGGCGTTGGAACTCGCGAGGATGGTCCTTCGCGAGAATGCGATCGGACTCTACGGGCTCAAATGAGTTGTGCCTCAATCAAGGACCTCGAAGCTAACGCTCACGGAATGTTCCGGCGGAACCTGTTGGCCGGACCATTTTGACCGTTTGGTGCGCCTTGGACATTACCCTAAGACGGCAGTATAGTTCGACCGGGATCGCCATGGCGCGAGACAAAAATAGAACCCCGATAGAGCTGGAATCCCCGCGATACACAGTCGCGCTGGCCTCGCGCCTCACCGGCCTGGGGCCCGACCGCATTCGCCGTTGGGTGCGGGGTTACACGTATGAGTACCATGAACCGGTGACTGGCGAAGCGCGATTGATAACGAAAACCCCCGTTCTTCTCACTCGTACTGACCAAGGCGATCCGTTCGTATCATTCCTTGAGCTAATCGATCTGCTCTTCATCAAGAAGTTCCTGGATCAGGGAGTCTCCCTTCAAAGGTTGCGGAGCGCACTAAACGAGGCGACAGTGATCGTTGGACGTCGTCACTTTGCGGAACAAATCTTCTTTACTGACGGACGCAGTATCTATCTAAAAGTCCGAGATAACCCGAAGGCGGACTCTATTCTTCAACTGCTCTCCGGTGGCCAGTGGGTAATCGCGCCTGTCATTCGTCAGATTGCCAAACAAATCGACTTCGATGAGGCTCTCGGCTTCGCTGAACGCTGGTATCCGCTCGGCCGGAAGCGTCCGATTGTGATTGACCCCCTTGTGTCGTTTGGAGCACCTTCGATTCTCGGCAAGGGCGTTCGCACAACGAACGTTTATGATATGTTTCTGGCCGAGGGCAAGCGATCTACTTCCGTGGCTCAATGGCTCGACCTCGACGAACTTGAAATCGACGCGGCAGTTGAATTCGAAACGCAACTCAAGGCTGCGTGACATTCGATCATGACCACCAAGGCAAGAGCAACAATACAAGACCTCTACGATGTGTCGGAAAACGCGAAGGCTGAAATCGTTGACGGGGAGATTATCCTAATGTCGCCAACCGGGGATATGCCGAGTCGTGCAGGCGGCACGATATATGTCAGCTTGCGTCAGCATGAAGGGAAGACTCCTGGCCGGGCTTACCCAGATAACACAGGATTCCGGGTCAACTTACCCAACCGCGAATCCTTCAGCCCCGATGCCGCATGGTACACGGGGCCTCCTGGCGGCATGACCTTCCTGGAGGGCGCGCCGACCTTCGCAGTTGAAGTAAGAAGCGAGAATGACTACGGGGCGGGCGCGGAGGATGCGATAGCCAAGAAACGAGCCGATTACTTTGCTGCGGGGGCTCTTGTTGGATGGGATGTTGATCTGCTCAGCCCTGAAGTAATCAAGTCCTACGATGCAACCGATCCGGGAAATCCGAGGGTATTCCGTCGCACGCAAATAGCCGACGCCGAACCTGCCGTGCCCGGATGGAGAATCAATGTAGACGACTTGTTCTCCTAGCCGACTTTTGCAGTCGCGCGCCCCAACACTCCGATGGAAGAGTGAATGACCAAGATAAGAAAGATAAGACTGTTCGCAATTGTCCTGTTCTTAGCCGGGGTGATTCCCTGCTTGACCCCGATTCCAACCGGCGGCAGGTCGCAGGACCTGCCCAAGCCCCCAAAGGAGCAGGCTCAGATGCCGGAGTACGAAGGAAAAGTCAACGCCCCGGAATTCCCCGAAGGCATGCAATGGCTCAACACCGACCGGCCGCTGACCCTGCGCGAGCTGCGCGGCAAAGTTGTGCTGCTCGACTTCTGGACCTACTGCTGCATCAACTGCATGCACGTCATCCCCGACCTCAAGAAGCTCGAAAAGAAATATCCGAACGAGTTGGTCGTCATCGGAGTCCACTCGGCGAAGTTCAAGACCGAGCAGGAGACCGACAACATCCGCCAGGCGATACTGCGCTACGAGATCGAACACCCGGTTGTGAATGACTACCAGATGGAAGTCTGGCAGCGTTTCAGCGTTCACGCGTGGCCGTCGCTCTACCTGATCGACCCCGCCGGCAAAGTGATCGGCTACCTTTCGGGCGAAGGGATCTACGAACCGTTCGACCAGATCATCTCGAAGGTGATCGCTGCGTTCGATGCCAAGGGCCAGCTTGACCGCCGCCCGCTCAAACTCAAGCTCGAACGCCATCGCGCGCCCGCGTCGATGCTCGCCTTTCCGGGCAAGGTGCTCGCCGACGAAAAGTCGAAACAGCTCTTCATCGCCGACTCGAACCACAACCGCATCGTCGTGCTGTCACTTGAAGACCATTCAGTCAAAGAGATTATCGGCAGCGGCGAGATTGGGTTCACCGACGGCGACTTTGCGACTGCGACCTTCAATCACCCGCAGGGAATGGCCGTCGACGGAACAACGCTCTACGTCGCCGACACCGAGAATCACGCCATTCGCTGCGTCGAGCTCGACAAACGCACGGTCACGACGATCGCGGGCACGGGCGAGCAGGCGCGGCGTCCGGACCGGCTGGGCGGACAAGGCCGTCAGACCGCGCTCAACTCGCCCTGGGACCTCGTGCTGCACGAGGGGATGCTCTACATCGCGATGGCCGGTCCGCATCAGCTCTGGCGGATGAGTCCGAAGACGGGCGGCATAACGCCCTACGCCGGCTCTGGAAGGGAGGCGCGCATCGACGGGCCGCTCGATGAAGCCGCACTCGCGCAGCCCTCGGGTATCACGACCGATGGCAAGAAGCTCTACTTCGCCGACAGCGAGGTCAGCTCGATCCGCGCGGCGGACCTCGATCCGAAGGGTCAGGTCGAGACGATCGTGGGCCTGGATTTGTTTGAATTCGGCGACCGCGACGGCAAGGGCGATGAAGTTCGATTGCAGCACCCGCTCGGCGTCACCTATCACGACGGGGCGGTCTACGTCGCCGACACTTACAACAACAAGGTGAAGCGCGTGTCGCCGAGGGACCGGTCTTCTGTGACGTTCGCGGGCACGGGCGAATCGGGGCTCGTAGACGGCCAGCGCGCCAGGTTCGACGAGCCCGGAGGCGTGAGCGTCGCAGGCGCTAAGCTCTACGTTGCCGACACGAACAATCATGTGATTCGCGTCGTGGATCTCAAGACAAAGCGCGTCGAGACGCTTCAGATCAAGGGGCTCGAGAAGCTTCGGCCGCGCCGGACGACCGTTCAGTTCGCCGGCGATACGATTGATCTGCCCGCGCAAACGATTGAGCCGGGCGACGGAACGCTGACCTTGCAGCTCGAATTGCCTGTGGGCTACAAGCTGAACGCGCAAGCCCCGTCGGCCGTCACCGTCACCTCATCGCAAAAGAACATCGTCGCGCTCGGCAACGACACCGAGCAAAGCGTTCGCAATCCGAAGTTCCCGGTCACAATTCCGGTCAAGCTCGTTGAAGGCGAGGGCGCGGTTGAAGCCGACTACATCGTCTACTATTGCGAGGCCGCGAAGGAGACGTTGTGTTACTTCAAGGAGGCGAGGTTGCGAATACCGGTGAAGGTACAGAAGGGCGCGGGCGGCCGGAGTCTCTCGGCGACGTACAGGCTCGGTTTGTAGATTGTGGTTTGTGGTTTGTGGTTGGGGTTTGGGGTTCGTGGTTTGGAGTTTGTGGTTCGCGGTCGATACGGTGGTTTCGCTTCAGGGCAAAAAGCAACGAATCGGGAACCAGCCACGAAATTAAAACTGAACCTCAAAGCACAAACCACGAACCACAAACCACAAACCACAAACCACAAACCACAAACCACGAACCATAAACCACAAACCACAAACCACGAATTACCGGAAGGGTGAACCATGTCCTCTTGCACGCGCTGCAACAAACGAGCGGCAAAGCGGTACTGCCCGGCGCTGGGCCATAAGATCTGTCCGGTCTGTTGCGCCGAAGACCGGATGATCGAGCTTGCGTGTCCTGAATCGTGCCAGCACCTCCGCGCCGCGCGCGAATCGGAGGGCCATCGCGAGCGCGAGTTCAGGGCGAGAGAATTGCCCTTCTACGGTAAGATGAGCCCGCTTCTCCGCGAGAAACTGGTTCCCGCCCTTGTGAGCGTCGACCTCGCCATCGTCAGGGCGTTTCGCGAGCACCGGGAAGCCGGCCACCTCGTCATTCGCGACGCCGATGTAGCCGACGCGCTCGATAACACGATAAAGAACCTCGAAACCGAAGACGGCGGGATCATCTATGAGCACCGGGCCCTCTCGGCGCTGGTTCAAGACCTGGGCCGTCGAATCCGCGCGGCGCTTGAAGAACTGAACGAGAGAGCCGAGGGGGAGTACTTGTCCCGTGGCGATATGATAAAAGCGCTCGGTCTTACGCGCGACACCGTGCGGGCTCATCTCCTCCGTTCGGGTGGAGCGCCTGACTCGCGCACCTACATCCGGCACGTATCACTGTATTCACCGTGGGAGAACAAGGAGGAAAGTAATCTCATAATCTGACCGCGACCTCGCTTCAGCGTCGTCGCGCCCGAAATCGGAATGCGCCCTTCCCGATATCGACCGCGACCTCTCGGAATCCCGCCGCTTCGAGCCGCTCGCCAAACGTCCCAGGATCCACGACGACCATGGTGTCCCAAAGATGGATGAGTTGTAGACCGGTCTCACGTCAGCCAGGCGATCACTCGCGCCGCGATTCCCTTTCGTTCTCCGGTCTGCCGCGCCGCCAGAAGAGCGTCGCAGCCGAGGCTCCGGCCCGTGCGAAATACGACGAACGTAGCTTGAACGAGGATCAGAAAAAAGTAGGCCCACGGCCACTCATAGCTCGCGCGATAAAGTCCGAGCCACAGGTTGAGCGCCATCAGTGCGCCGAGCGCTCCTCCCACTCTGCCGAAGAAGCCTAGCAACAGCGATATCCCTATTACGACCTCGACCG
This sequence comes from Blastocatellia bacterium, assembly GCA_035293105.1. Taxonomy (GTDB): domain Bacteria; phylum Acidobacteriota; class Blastocatellia; order UBA7656; family UBA7656; genus DATDOV01. The sequence goes on along the minus strand of DATDOV010000006.1, from coordinate 153,669 downwards.
CGAACACCTGCGGCGCGAAAAAGTAGAATCGCGGCTGGATCACGTCCCGGACGAAATCGGCTTGCAGAGCAAACGCCGCGTTCTTCACCATCTCGCCGATCCAAAAGTGCAGCCCGCCCGACACCCCGTCGGGATTATCGGTGTAGGTCGGAGGAAGCTTCCATAGCGTGTTCTGCCACCAGAGCCCTCCGATGAACAGCCGAACCGCCCACATCCACAAATGCTGAAGCGTGCGCTGACCGGGATCGCGATGAAGGTTCAGGAGCGCGATGTAGACGCTTGCGGCGACGAGCATCCAGAGAAGATAGACCATCGCGCCCGCCGGATGGGTGAACCCGATGGCGACGGCCGGCACGATCGCCGCCATAGCTCTGATGACCCATAGCACAACGACGCCGAGTTTCGCCTTTTCGCGGCGCCTCGAGATCAGACCTGCTGCTGCGAGGCTGGCCAACAAGCAAACCCACAACAGGTAATTCACGATGCCGCCGAGTTTGGGCCAGCCCAATGCATAAGCGAGCAGCGCGAGCACGACGATTGAACCTACCCACATCGAGCGGCGCCGCGCCGCGGACGCGTCGGAATCCCTGCGCACAATGACGAACTCAATCGCGATCGTCAGCAGGAGCAGCCACAGTATGTGGAGCGGCAGTTCGCCCCTGAGAAAAAAGTTGAGCGTGTCAGAAAATGGGTTCACCTCAGCCTCCTTGGGGAACGAAGACTCGACTGAATACAGGTATCAAGACGCACTGCCGCTTTATTCCAGCAAGCCCTCACGCGCGTCCCATGACGATCGTGGTGCAGGCGCTTGCGGCCTTGGGCAGGTCTCTCTCAGCCGCCGCTCGGTATTCAAGCCTCACCGTCTCGCCGCGCGCAAACGGGCAGTACTCGTCGGGCTGGTCCATTCGCCCCCGCAGCATACGCCTTCCCGGACAGCCGCCCCCGCACGAGTCAGCAAACTCGCACGTGTGGCAAAACGCGGGTAGGTGTCGCGTCTGCTCGAACGGCTCGCTTTCGATTATCCGCTCGCCGAGCCTTTTGAGATCAGCCAGACCCAGCGTTCGGCCGGGCCAGTAGACGCACGGCAATACTTCGCCCCGCGGAGTGACGCGCACTGTCTGAACACCGCACCCGCAGCGGCTGCCGCCCAATCCCATCACGGCGCGGACTATCGGCTCGTTGCAAGCGATCAGATCGGACGCGTCAAACAGCCTGCGAAACCCTTCCCAGAATTGTTCGTAGGAGAGCGTGAACGCATCGGTCTTCACCGGCTGGTAGACGTTCACTCGAAGGGGCGCGCCCCTTTCAGCCGCCAGTCGCGCGACGTCGCCAAGCTTGTCGTAGTTGATACTCATCATCACGGCAGTGACGGTGACGTTCACGCCGAGGTGCCTGCACCTGTCGATCTGCTCGAAGATCAACCGCCAGTTGCCCGCGCCGCGAAACGCGTCTTGTTCGTTCCGGGTTGGGAAATCGAGCGAGAACTCAACGTCGTGAAAGAAGCGAAGCTCGTCGTCAGACAGTGCGGCGGCGCTGTAACCGTTTGAAGTGATCGTAGTCTTGATTTGCCGATCTCGCAGGTAGCGGAGAATCTCTTTGAACTCCGGATGCAACGCGTTCTCGCCCGTGCCGAGGTTTATCGCCCGCACCGGTATGCTCTCGCACAGTTCTTCGACGTTCGCCAGAGAGAGCCGGTCGACTCGCGCGACCTCTCTGTAGCAGTGAGCGCAGGCGAGGTCGCATTCGTTGGTGAGGCCGACCCCGACCGAAAAGCCCGTCCCTCTTACCGCTGAGTTCATCGACCGCTCTGCGCCTGTTTTCGATAAGGACACCAGCATGTATGAATCTCCAACACGCCTCCGCTTATTCCCGAACGATGCAGCCTCGTGGGAGTTGTTCGATCAGGCTATCAGGCACTCGATCAGGCTACATTTCTCCGACACCGTTCCCTCGCTCGGAATCGGTACGATCGCAAGCGCCGCGCCTTGCCGCTCGGCTTCATCGAGGCGCGCGCGGCAGGTTTCGACCGAGCCGCAAATCGCAATCGCGTCAACCATCTCGTCAGTCACCGCCGCGATTGCTTCCCTGGGCCTTCCCGCCTGCCAAAGGTCGCGGATGCGATCGGCTTCGGCCGCGAACCCCAGCCTCGCGAGCGAGTCGTGATAGTAGTCGCCCATTCCTCCGATGTAATACGCGAGCGGCATTCGCGCGGCCGCTCGCGCGCGGCCGGCGTCCTCAGAAACCACGACGTTGATGAAAGGCGCGATGTCGATCCGATCGGCATTGCGCGAGATGGCCTCCGCCCCGGCTCGAATCTCGGCCACGCCGTCGCGAAGACGCGCGAGCGGCCAGTGAGTAGGGAGCCATCCGTCGGCGATCTCTCCAATCTGCCGAAGACTCCGTGGCGTCAGCGCGGCGATGTAGATCGGGATCTCCGGCCTCAGCGGTTTGAAGCCGAGCTTGAAGCGGCTCACCTCGAAGCACTCGCCCTTGAAATCCGCGCGCTCGCCCGAAAGCAGCGCGCGCACTATTTCGATCGTCTCTCGCAGACGAGTCAGCGGCTTTCGAAACGGGATGCCGTGAAAGTCTTCGATCACCCGCGCGCCGCTCGTGCCGAGTCCCAGTCGAAACCGCCCGCCCGACATATCGTCAATCGTAGCCGCACTCATCGCGATCAGCGCGGGGCTGCGGCTGAAGACGTTTACGATCCCGGTGCCTAAATGGATGCGTTCGGTGTTGGCGGCTAGTTCCGCGAGCACGGTAAACGCGTCGCGCTCCCACGCCTCGGGCATCCAGAACGAATCGTAGCCGCACGCGTCGGCAGCGCGAACGCACTCGATCAGCTCTCGGCGGTCAAAGCCGGCTTTATCGAATCCCGGAAGGCGGCCAAGGTAGAGTCCAAGTCTGCGCATTCATCCTTCGGATGAGTTCTGGTTTGTGGTTCGTGGTTTGTGGTTTGTGGTTCGTAGTTCGAAGCTCAGAGCTGTCCTCGAGGAGTCCTGCGTCTAAGGGGAAACGGAACCACTAATCGCTAAACCACAAACCACGAACCACAAACCACGAACCTCTTTATCGGAAGCCGTAATAATTCGCGACCTGCTCGGCAATCCGTCCGATCGCTTCTTCGAGACTGGGGCCCATGCCATAGTGATTCGCGGTGAAGACCGAGATGATCACGTGCCGGTTCTGACTCTCCAGGATCCCGACGTCGTTTCCGATGTAAGGCAGAAAGTCCCCCGTCTTGTGCGGCACGCGATAACCGGTGACGTACTTCGGCAAGCGCGAGCTGTAGACCTGACCGCGCATAATCTCCAGCATTTGATCGCTCGCCTTCTTGCTCACCGCTTCGCCCTTGTGAATCTTTTCGAGCAGCTTGCCCATGTCTCGCGGCGACGAGAGCCCGAACGGCGTCTTCCCCGCCCTGTGAAACTCTTGAGCGCTCGGCGCGGCTCGCAGCGCCTTGAACCAGTTGTCGGATGGGCCGGTAGCTTTGATGGTCGCGAGCCCATAGCTCTGCATCAGCTTGTTGACCGGTTCAACCCCGCCGACCTTCTCAAACAGCATATCGGTCGCCGTGTTGTCGCTCACGATGATCATCAACGTGATCAGGTCCTTGACCGTGAGGCTCGCGCCGGGATCGAGAGACCGGATGATGCCGGTGCCGGGACGCTTCTCTGAATCCTTCAGCGTGACGCGGTCGGCGAGCGAGAACCTCCCTTCGTCGATCTGGCGAAAGACCTCGACCATGAGCGGTATCTTGATGACGCTCATCGTGTCCATGGTCTCGTCGGCGTTGATGGCGATCTCCTCGCCGGTTTCGACGCACTTGATATAGATTGCCCACTTCGCGTTGACCGACCTCGTGATCCGTTCGATGTTGGACTGCAAGCGGCCAAGCGGCGAAGGCGGCTGTTGAACTGCAAGCAGCGAGTGGGCGAGAAGGACGCACGAGATGAGAACGCATCCCAGGCGGCCGGCGAGTCTGACCATATGGCAATTCCTTTCGATGTCTTAATCGGGTAGGTTCTGAGTTCAACCTTTAGGTTGCCCAGGTTGCCCATCAAATCACGCAAGCTGAAGCTTGAACTCGCGACGTCGCTCTTCCAGTCACGCAAGCTGAAGCTTGAACTCGCGACGTCGCTCTTCCAGTTACGCAAGCTGAAGCTTGAACTCAGAACATCGCCGCGCCCGCAGCCTCGACAGGCCGCTGATCATACAGCGTCAGAATCCGGTACAGCGTTGTGCGTTCCGCGGGGACGCGACCCAGCGCCCATATTCGCTCGCGGAACTCCTCGGGTGAGAGGAATTGGCCCGAGGTCGCGCCGGCCAGCCGCGAGATGTTCTCATCTATCAGCGTGCCGCCGTAGTCGTTCGCGCCCGCTCTCAAGCAAGCCTGGGCCGTCTCGCGCGAGATCTTCACCCACGACACCTGAATGTTGTCGATCCATCCCTGCAGCATCAGCCGCGACAGCGCGTGCACTTTCAGGTGCTCTTCGGCGGTCGGTCCAGCCCGCGCATCGCCCGATTTATAAAGCTGGGTGAATTGATGGACGAACCCGAGCGGGACGAACTCGGTGAACCCGCCGGTCTCTTTTTGAATGTCGCGCAGCAGGATCAGGTGGCGCACCCAGTGCTCTTCGGTTTCGGTGTGGCCGTACATCATGGTCGCGGTCGTCCGAATCCCGAGCCGGTGCGCGGTCTTGATGACCTCGACCCACTGACTCGTCTTTAGCTTGATGCGCTCGATCTTATTCCGAACGTCGTCGTCGAGGATTTCGGCAGCCGTGCCCGGCAAAGTGTCCAGCCCCGCTTGCTTGAGCATGATCAGGTAGTCGCGTAGCGCCATGCCGGTAAGCTCGACACCGTAGACGATCTCCATCGGCGAGAACGCGTGGATGTGCATAGCGGGCGTGGCTCTTCGGATCACCTGGAGCAAGTCGCGATAGTAGAAGCGGTCGAGTTCGCGCGGCAGTCCGCCCTGAACGCACACCTCGCGCGCGCCCATCTCCCACGCCTCGCGAGCGCGGCGCGCGATTTCGTCGAATGTGTGAAAGTAGGCGTCCTTCTCGCGCGGCGCCCGTGAGAACGCGCAGAAGCGGCAGCCGACGAAGCAGATGTTGGTGAAGTTGATGTTGCGGTTTATCACGTAGGTTATGACGTCGCCGATGCGTTCGCGGCGGACTCGATCGGCGGCGAGGATGAGCGCTTGCATCTCTAGACCGGCGGTGCGGGCGAGAAGAAGCCCGTCCTCGAAGTTCAGCTCGAGGCCCGCCAGCGCATTGTCGAGGACGCGCGCAACCGGCAGTTGGATCCGACCGAGCAAAGTTTCGTATGAGCCCACAGTTGGTTTCTCCGTCATACTGTTTACCGCCAAGAAGCCAAGAACGCCAAGAGGTTCGCCAAGTCTAACTCGATAGTACGATCCTCCTGATTCCCCCGTCTTTCAATACCACGACGTTGAAGTTGATCAACAAGCCAAGCGGGTGGCCAGTCGTTTTTAGGTAAGAAATGACTTGCGCGGTGTGAATTGGGGCCAGCGCCTCGACCGCTTTCAACTCGACCACGAGTATGCCTCCGACCAGCAAATCAAGCCTGCCCTCGCCGACGATGTCGCCTTTGTACGCCACGGCAATTGCGACCTGCCTGGTAAAGGGGATCCGACGTCGCGCGAGTTCCAAGCACAGAGCCTCTTCGTACACTGACTCGAGATAGCCTGGCCCGAGTACACGGTGCACCTCGATCGCGGCCCCGATGACGGCGTACGCCAGGCGATCAAGCTCCTCGCTCGGCTCTTCTCTCTCTGCGGTGGTCTTGGCGTTCTTGGCGTCTTGGCGGTTCATTAGTCTTAGTATTCCCAGCAAACTCCGTCTATGGGAGTCAATCGGATGTAAGCAGTATCCGGATCATCAACGCCTCCATATATCTCAACGAACTTGGAATCTGTCACCGACCCGAAGTACTTCAGACCCAGCGCGCGATAGATTCTCCTCCGTAACCTCGAGTCGCTCACCTCCTCGGCTCGCCCGCACATCGACGCGCCCTTGTACTTGCGCCCCTTTCCGCCATCGATCACCCAACCCACGCGCGGATTCCGCTGCATCGCCTTCCACTTCGCGCTCGATGCGCCGGTCGCGAAATAGTACCTGCCTCCCATCACTACGAACCAGACCGGTGCAACGCGAGGATAGCCTTCGCTGTCGATCCACGCGACGCGCAGCAAACCTTCTTTTTCGCAAAACTTCTTGAGTGAGGTAGTCAGTCTTTTCATGCCGTCAAGTGCTAATAGTGTGAGCTCCGGGTTGAACTGAGTTGAATGGCTGGATATGGAGGACAATCCTAGGTCCGGCAGCCAAAGATGGATCGGCCGCGATCTTGAGCAACCGATCCGTACGGAAATCCGCAAGTCGCTGCGGGAGTGTGTCGGAAAGGGCGAACGAATGACGAAGCTCCGTGACATCCATCTGATGTGCCCCTGCCGAGTCGCGAAAGTAAAACCGCCAGTGGCCTTTTCTATCAACCACGTGCGGAGCATTCCAGCTATTTGGAACGCGCACGATGAAAACTGTGGCTGAAGAAGCCAGCTTCACGGCTTGGAACGACGCGCCAATCACCCTCGGTTTGATGCAATCCCGAAGGACGTTGTCCAACCGAAGCTTCACTTGATCGGCGTCTTCACCTGAGACGCCTTCAACAGAAATGGCGACGGTGTTGCCGTCAGCATCCGGTCCCTCGCGGATGCCGTAGATGATGTCGCCTCCCGAACTGTTCGCCATCGCCGAGACATCTTTTAGAAACTCCTTTATCTCTTCGTCGTTCTTTCCTGGCAATGCAAGCTTGTACTCCAGTTGACACCCTTCAGCAACGCCGTTATCGACGAGATTCTGCAAAACGGCTTCCGTGATTTGATCAATGGGCTTCTGAATCACAACCAACCACCTCAATGCGCTCCGCCGCTCAGGTTCAAGCCAATCACGCCGACGATCACCAGCGCAAGCGAAACCAGTTTCAGGACCGTCGCCGGCTCCTTGAACCAGAGAATCCCAATCGTCGCTATCAGCGCCGTCCCTACAGCCGACCAGATAGCATACGCTACGCCCAGGTCGATCTTCTTCAGCGCGAGCGTCAACGCTCCAAAGCTCAGGCCATACAAGACGAACATCAGGACCGACGGCACTGCGCGCGTGAAGCCCTCAGACAGCTTCATGCAAGTCGTTCCCGATACTTCGAGTATTATTGCGACCGCTAAATAAATCCAGGTCATGCCATCACTCCTAATGCCGTGGTTCGCTCGAACGTCTTCGCATATCCGCGCCCGTCCGCCAACCGCCGCACGCGAGAAGCCAGACCGGAACCCAGAAACTCCTCGCGCCCGACGAACTCAGGATAAACGCAGAGCCGCTCGCGCAACTCGTACCCCGCCGCCTCCGTTCGCTCCGCAAGCGAGTCAATGTGGGGCCAGGGTTTCTCCGGGTTTATGTGATCAGGCGTGAGCGGCGAGATCCCTCCCCAATCATTCAAGCCCGCGCCGACCAGGAACGGATAGCGATCATCGGAGAGATTCGGCGGCGCCTGCACGTTCATATCGCCGAGAGTTAACCGCGCGACCGCGATCGTCCGCGCGAGGTCAGTCAGCGCCGGCTCGGGATGATCGCGCATCGGAATATCGGGCTTCGCGCGGAAGTTCTGAATGATCACCTCCTGAATATGACCGTGGCGCTCGTGCAGCTCGCGAATGGCGAACAGTGAATCAACGCGCTCATCGAGCGTTTCGCCGATGCCGATCAGTATCCCGGTCGTGAACGGAATCCGAAGCCGGCCGGCCTCCTCGATCGTCTTGAGCCGAAGCGCCGGCGGTTTATCCGGCGCGTTGTCGTGCGGCATTCCAGCAAGCGTCAGCCGCTCGCTCACGTTTTCGAGCATCAGTCCGAGGCTCGGATTGAACTCGCGAAGCGTTTCGAGGTCGCGCCGCGCCATCAATCCGGGATTCGAGTGAGGGAGCAGCCCGGTTTCGTTCAACACTCGCTCGCACATCTCCGCGAGATACGAGAGCGTCGTTCGATGGCCGAGCCGCGCGAGCGCGTCGCGCATTTCGGGAAAGATGGCTTCGGGCCGGTCGCCCAGGCTGAAGAGCGCCTCTTTGCAACCGAGCCGCGCGCCTGCCTCGGCTACCGAGAGCACCTCATCGGGCGTCATCGTGCGCGCGCCCGGCCGGCCGGGGTCCTTGCGAAACGTGCAGTAGCCGCAGTAATCGCGACAGAGGTTTGTAAGCGGGATGAAAACCTTCTTCGAGTAGGTGATCGTGCGGCCCTTGAGGCGGTCGCGCACTTCGGCGGCCGCTTGCATCAGTGCCTCGAGCTGTTCGCCATCGATCGCGCGTATCAGCGTACGAGCCACGTCGCTCGTGACCGAGTGCTCGCGCGCCGCGGCCAGCGCGTCGTCGAATGCCGAACGATCGACTGAAGTCACCGTCGGCATTCTCTCCCGCACTCTCTGTCGTATGTGAACAATCAAGCTCGTCACCTCTTGGAGACCGCGTTTTCAATCAACCTTACTCGGCGGCATTCGGAGCGAAACCAGATAAAGACCCGACTAAAGTCGGTACTCTGAACGCCTGTTCCCGAAGCGCGCGCAGACACATCAACTCCGAAAAGCCGGAATCACTTCTTCGGCGAACCGGTGAATCGTCTCGCGATCGAATGGCGCCGCGAGGCTAAGAATGAAATGGGTCACACCGGCTTCTTTCAAGCGGCCGACGCGCTCGCGAATCTCTTCCACCGATCCTACGAGGAACCCCGCCTCGACGTCTTCGGGCGATCTTCCAAACGCCTTCGCCATCCGCTGAACGAGTTGATCGAGCTTCGCCTTCGAATCCGTCACCAGCGTAGTGCCCGCCCACGTGATCTCGATATCGTCGATGTTGCGACCAACCGCCGCACAGTGATCCGCCAGGACCGCGAGCTTGTGCTGGAACAACGCGGGCGTGCCGAACGTGTTCCACAGGTCCGCGTGCCTTGCGACGACCTTCAGCGTCAGCTTCTCGCCGCCGCCGCCGATCATCAACGGTGGCCGCGGTTGCTGAATCGGCTTCGGCTCGCAATAGGCGTCCTTGAGTTGATAGTAGCGCCCGTCGAACGTGACCTGTCGTTCGGCCCACAGCCGCTTGATGATCTCGGCGGCTTCGTCGAGCCGGTGAATGCGCTCGGCGGTTGTGTAGAACGGGATGCCGTAAGCCGCGTGCTCGGCGTCGAACCACGCGGCCCCGATTCCCATGATCAGCCGCCCGCCGCTCGTGTGATCGAGCGTGGCTCCCATCTTTGCCAGGACCGCCGGATGGCGATACGTGTTGCCGGTGACCAGCACGCCTACTTTGACGCGTGAGGTTTCAGCGGCGAGGGCCGCGAGCGCGATCCATCCCTCGAAGCACGGGCCCGACGGCGGGCTGAGAATCGCGAAGAAGTGATCGAAGGTCCACGCCGTGTCGTAACCGAGCCGGTCGATCAGCTTCCACGCGTCGCGCAGTTCCCCCCAGCCGGTGTTCTGCGGCGGGGTTTGAATTCCGAATCGAATGGGTCTTGGCATCTCTCTCCTGCATTCCTCCTACTGTTCGTCTGCGCCGTCGGCCCTCCAGTGCTTGACGCTAATGGGAGTTATCCTGATGACCGGCCGTTTGTCGATTTCCATCGCGCGATACTGCGGATACTTATCTCGCAGGAGCCGCACGGCGCCCGCGTGCTCTTCCGCGTGGTCGGCCGGGTCGATGATGCTTGCGCTGCCGCTGATCTGAACGTAAGCCAGCTTGCTCCAGTCATCCGAGTAATCGTCGATGACAACCGAGACTCGCGGGTTGATGCTGATGTTGCGGACTCGCTTGAGCCGCTCAGTGGCGACCGACTTGGGCTTCTCGTCGAGCGGCGAATAGAGATGCCGGCCGTCGAATGCATAGCAAATCGGGACGACCGAGGGCCGGCCGTCGCCGTCCGCCGTTGCAAGTCGCGCGACCCGATGGCTGCTGACGAAGGCTCGCGTGCTTTCGTCGATTTCAGTTTCCATCTTCCTACTTCGCCGCCGTGATCAGTTGCTCCAACCGGGTCAGCGCCGGCTCGATGCTCGGCGACATATTGAAGCCGATCTCGGGCGGCGTCAGTATCAGCTCGGTGACTCCGATGTCGCCGAGTCGGCGGATGTCGCCTTTGATCTCGTCGAGGGTTCCCACCAGCGGCTGGCGGGATTCGCCCGGTGACTGCCCAAGCACTGCGGCGCCGGCTCGCAGCGCCACTTCGGTCGCGTTGCTTCCGGCGCGACGGGCGGTCTCGTGGAACTGTTTGATCATCGCTTCCAGGTCGCTGAAGCTCGAAATGCCGCTTGGGTTCCAGCCCCCTCCGAACTTCACCGCGCGATCGAACGTGTACTGGCCGAAGCCCGCGATGTAGATCGGAGGATGGGGCTTCTGCACCGGCTTTGGGCCAACCCGTGATTCGGGGATGCGATAGAACTGGCCGTCGAACGCGACCGGGTCTTTCGTCCACAGATCGATTGTCGCTTGGAGGAACTCGTCGGCACGCGCGCCTCTTCGCGCGAACGGAGTGCCGGCGGCTTCGAATTCGTCGCGCGACCAGCCGACGCCGACCCCGATGGTCGCGCGTCCGTTCGAGAGAACGTCGAGAGTCGCAACGCGCCGCGCGAACTCGATCGGCGTGTGGTATCCGAGCACGAGCACGCTCGTAGCAAGCCGCACAGTTTTCGTATGCGCGGCGACGAAAGTGAGCGTCTCGATTGGATCGAGTACGATCTGATACGCCTCGGGAAGACTGCCGTCCGGCGTTACTGGGTAGGGCTCCTGCGGACGAAGCGGCCAGAGCAACCTCTCGAGCACCCACACCGAATCGTAGCCTAGTGCTTCGGCGCGAGTCGCAGCGCGAATGAGGTTTTCGGCGGTGGCTTGTGGTCCGAGTTGCGGCAGCGATATGCCAATCTTCATGAATCTCTCCTGTGTTTGAGTGGAGTGATTCACGTTATTGATTTTCGTGTTTGAAGTCAACGCGCGCGTTTTCGGCACCGCCGCCGTTCAGCCCCGCCGCTGTTTCAGCAGGGCCGAACCACCGCTGAACCACCGGCAATTGACACCCTCCAACCCAGATGGCAACCTTGACCCGGATTCTTGCAATGACGAAACCCGATGAATTGAGAATAGGGTTGATCGGCGGGACGGGTGACGAAGGACGCGGACTCGCGCTCCGATGGGCCATGGCAGGCGCGCATGTGATGATTGGTTCGCGCTCGGTTGAGCGCGCAAAATCCGCGGCCGATGGGTTGAATCTCCTACTCGGTGATGAGCGGATCGAGTTCGGCGACAACGAGACGGCGGTTACCGCGTCCGACCTCGTCCTTCTAACAGTGCCCTTCGATCACGCCGCTTCGACGCTTGAATCGCATCGCGGCGATTTTCGCGAGGGCGCGATCCTGATCGACATAACCGTGCCGGTTTCTTTCGACAAGGGACGAGCCCGTTACGTCGAGCCGCCTGAGGGCTCGGCGAGCGAGCACTTGCGGGCACGGCTCCCGGAGTCGGTTCCGCTGGTCGCGGCATTCAAGACCGAGCCGGCTCATCTGCTCGTCGATCCGACGGTGTCGCTCGACTGCGACGTGTTTGTCGCCGGCGACTCCAAGGACGCGAAGGTCCGGGTCATCGACGCCATCAAGCTCATCGGCGGTCTTCGTCCGATCGACGCCGGCGGCCTTGAGAGCTGCCGCGCGATAGAGCGAATGACCGTGCTGCTGATAGGCATCAATCGCCGCTACAAGGTGAAGACCGGCCGCTTCCGCGTCGTCGGCCTCGAATGACTGCCGCGAGAAGGCACAAGAGACGCAAAGCGAGGGAGGAAACGTCGTCAAGCGAGCTGGCGGATGCCTCGAGTTGGTCACGTGTCGTTCGCGCGTTCTTGTGACTGATTGTCGACTATGAAAGTAACCGCGCTGGCCGGGGGGATCGGGGCCGCGAAACTGCTTGTCGGGCTTGCGGCGGTGATGCCGGCCGAAGACATCACGGTCATCGTAAACACCGGCGACGATATCGAGCTCTACGGGCTGCGCATCTGCCCCGATATCGACACCGTCATCTACACGCTTGCGGGCATCGTCAACCAGGAGACCGGCTGGGGCATTGCGGGCGATACCTTCGAGGCGCTAAAGCGGCTGGCAGAGTACGGCGAACCCGCGTGGTTCAACCTGGGCGACCGCGACCTCGCAACGCACATCTATCGTACCGCGCGCTTGAGCGACGGGTGGACTCTCAGTCGCGTGACCGATCACCTGCGCCGCAGCCTCGGCGTTAGCGCGCGCGTCCTGCCGATGACGGACGATTACGCGCCGACGCGAGTTGAGACCGACGAGGGCGAGATGCACCTCCAGGAATACTTCGTACGCCGTAGGTGTGAGCCGCGCGTGAGGAGGGTCCTGCTTGACCAAGCCGAGGCAGCGCCGGCCGCGCCAGAGGTCGAGGATGCGCTGAGGTCGGCTGACGCGGTCATCGTATGCCCTAGCAACCCGATGATCAGCATCGGCCCGATTCTCGCCGTTGGCGGCGTCAGCCAAGCCCTGAGAGAATCGCGCGCGACCGTGGCGGCGGTAACACCGATCATCGGAGGCCGGGCGCTAAAGGGACCTGCGGCCGAAATGCTTCGCGATCTCGGCCACGCGGTGTCGGCCGCGGGAGTCGCGGCGCTTTATTGCGACTTCGTCGATCTGTTCGTCCTCGATCAGACCGATGCGGCGCTCGCGCCTGAGATTGAGAAGCTTGGAGTGCGCACGCTCGTGACCAACACGGTGATGACCTCTGTGAAAGATAAGGCGGGGCTTGCGCGGATCGTGTTGGATTCGGTGACGAGCGGGACGGCGGAGGGGTCAGGGCGATGAAGGCTCTCTTAATTCCGGTCAAAGATCCCGCCGGCGCGAAGACCCGGCTCGCCGAGGTGCTCTCGTCCGATGAGCGTCGCCGGCTCGCGTGGGCGATGTTCGAGGACGTCACCGAAGCAGTGGCGTTGGCCGCGATGCCCGATCACGTCGCCGTGGTTACGAGCTTCGCTCCGGCAGCGGAGCGCGCGCACGGATTCGGATGGGACGTGCTTCTCGAGGAGTCTCAAGTGTCCGAGAGCGCGTCGGTCGATTGGGCGTCGCGAGTTTTGGCAGAGCGCGGCTTCGATGTGGTGATGAGATTGCCCGCCGACGTGCCGCTCGTGAGGGCTGAAGACATCGACCGGTTGCTGGCCGTGGAGTTAGGCGATTGCGGAGCCGTGCTTGTCCCGTCACGAGATGGAACGGGTACGAACGCGGTGATACGGAAGCCCCCGGCTTTGTTTCCTTCGCGCTTCGGACCGAACTCGCTCGCACTTCACAAGGAGGAAGCGGCGCGATTGGGAGTCGGGTGTTTGATAGTCGAGAATCAACGGCTGGCTTTGGACCTCGACGCGCCCGAAGACCTCGAATCGTTCCTGAAGCGGGGGAACGGCACTCGAACCTTCGACCTGCTCCTAGAGACGAGCTTCACGCGCAAGGTGATCGGCGACGTGACCGGGAGGCGAGCGTAGCCCGCCGCCGCGCCCTCAACGCCTCGCGTCTTCAAGAGATGAGTATGACATCAGAGATCATCATCATTCCGGTTCCCGGCATGCCCGAGGTTGTCGAAGGCGACGAAGTAGCCGCCCTGACTATCGCGGCGCTGCGCGCGGCTAACATCGTCTGCGTTGATCGCGACGTGCTCGTCATCGCTCAGAAGATCGTCTCAAAGTCCGAAGGCCGGATCGTGCTTCTGGATTCGGTCGCGCCCTCTCTGCGCGCCCGCGAGTGGGCCCAGGCCTATGGAAAAGATGCACGCGTTGTCGAGGTCGTGCTCCGCCAGTCCAGGCGCATAGTCCGGATGGAGCGCGGCGTGATCATCTGCGAGACCGAGCACGGCTTCGTGTGCGCCAACGCGGGCGTCGATGCGTCGAATGCGGCTGAAGGAACGGTCGTGCTGCTACCTGAGGACCCTGACGCCTCGGCGCGGCGCATCCGGCTTGCGATGGAGCGCGGGCTGGGCTTAAGGTTTGCGGTGATCGTGGCGGACACGTTCGGGCGGCCGTGGCGTGAGGGGCTGGTCAACGTTGGGCTCGGGGTTTCCGGTCTCGCGCCGCTGACAGACTATCGGGGCCGGAGAGATTGGCATGGACGGCTGCTCAGCTCGACGGTGATCGCGCTGGCGGACGAGTTGGCCTCTGCGGCAGAGATCGTGATGGGAAAGAGCGCCGGCGTTCCGGTCGCGATCATTCGCGGCGTGAAATTCGAGGCGGCGGAAGGCTCGGGCCGTGATATGATCCGGCCGGCTGAGAACGATTTGTTCAGGTGACGAACGGGTTAGTTCGTGGTTTGTAGTTCGTGGTTTGTAGTTCGTGGTTTGTAGCCTCAAGTTACGCCTTTGGGATTCGTTCTCTGAAATCTGGCGGGGCAGCCGTTCCAGCGCCGTGGCTTTAACAACGATAAGGCGCGGACCACGAACCAGAACCACAAACCACGAACCACGAACCACGAACCACAAACCACAAACCACAAACCACAAACCACAAACCACAAACGAGGAGTGAGTCGATATGTTCACACGTCGAAGCTTCTTGAGGTCCATTGGCGGGATCGCCGCAGTCGGCGCGGCGGCCACGTTTCGCGACGGCGGCGTCGAGCGCATCTTCGCGGCGTCGCGCTCGGTTGACGGAATGACCCCCGACGCGGTCGCCGCAAACGAAGACTTCTGGCGTGAGGCCCAGCAAGCCTTCACCGTCGACCGCAATCTGATCAACCTCAACAACGGCGGCGTCAGCCCTTCGCCTCGCGTCGTTCAGGACGCTATGGGCCGGCATCTGGACTTCTCCAATCAAGCGCCAACCATCAACATGTGGCAGGTGCTGGAGCCGGAGATCGAAAGCGTCCGCCGCCGGCTCGCCGCGCACTTCGGCTGCGACGCCGAAGAGATTGCCATAACCCGCAACGCCAGCGAAGCGCTCGAGACCTGCATCCTCGGCCTCGACCTCAAAGCGGGCGACGAAGTGTTGACCACTTATCAGGACTATCCGCGGATGATCAACACCTGGCTTCAACGCGAGCGGCGTGAGGGAACCAAACTCAACAAGTTCACCTTTCCGCTTCCGCCGCGTTCTATGGACGATCTCTACGAGCGGTTCGAGCGCGCAATCACTCCGCGCACGAAAGTCATCCTCGTCTCGCACATCACGTTCACGACCGGCCAGATTTTCCCCGTGAAGCGCATATGCCAGTTGGGGCGCGAGCGCGGCATCGAAGTGATCGTCGACGGCGCGCACGCATTCGCTCACTTCCCCTACAAGCATGCCGATCTCGATTGCGACTACTACGGCACGAGCTTGCACAAATGGCTGTTTGCTCCGCACGGCACGGGTTTCCTCTTCGTTCGGAAGTCGAAGATCAAGGGCTTGTGGCCGCTGATGGCCGCCGATCGAAAGCAGGACGACGACATTCGCAAGTTCGAAGAGATCGGCACGCACCCGGCCGCCAATCACAACGCGATCGCCGAGGCGCTTACGTTTCACGAAGGCATCGGCATCGAGCGCAAGGCGGCGCGGCTTCGTTACCTGAAGAATCGCTGGGCCCGCCGGCTCGAA
Source organism: Blastocatellia bacterium (assembly GCA_035293105.1). Classification (GTDB taxonomy): domain Bacteria; phylum Acidobacteriota; class Blastocatellia; order UBA7656; family UBA7656; genus DATDOV01. The sequence continues at coordinate 138,007 of DATDOV010000006.1, read as the reverse complement.
GCACAGAAGGGCGTTCACCTCCTTACGCCGCTCGACCCCCAGCAGTCGTGCGCGCTGACGACGTTCAGCATTGACGGCATCGACGCGGGCAAGCTCACCGAGCACCTGTGGAAGCAGTATCGGATCATCGTGACGCCGATCGACTACAACGGCTGCAAGGGAATCAGGGTCACGCCGAGCGTCTACACGACTCTTGCGGAGATCGACACGTTCTGCGAAGCCGTAGAGAAAGCGATTCGCGGCGGTCTGTCCGCGTGAAGCTCAGCGATCACGAAGCATCGAACAACAACTCAAGACAGCGGTCCCACGGTTTGAACACGCACGCACATCGCTTCGCCGGGCTCGCCGGGCTCGAAAGTTGACTGCGCGTCAACGGGCGGTTAGAGTGTTCGCCGATTCGCGCCGCGCGGTTAACTTCGGGAGGATCGCGATGTCAATCAAGTCCGACACTTGGATCAAACGGATGTGCCGCGAGCAGAATTTGATCGATCCGTTCGAGGAGACGCTCGTTCGTGCGGTGGGCGACCGGCGAATCATAAGCGCGGGACTGTCGAGCTACGGTTACGATTGCCGTCTGGCGCGCGACGAGTTCAAGGTCTTTTCGCCGGTGACGGGCACCGAAGTCGATCCGAAGAACTTCGATCCCAACAGCCTGCTCGACGTGCCCATTCGCAGGTCTTCGGACGGGTCGGAGTACTGGCTGTTGCCGCCGCACTCTTACGCGCTGGGTGTCACGATCGAGACGTTCAACATGCCGCGCAGGGTGACGGCGCTTGCAATCGGCAAGAGCACCTACGCGCGCTGCGGCTTGATCGCGAACACGACTCCGCTCGAGGCCGACTGGTGCGGGCGGCTGGTCGTCGAGTTGTTCAACGCGGCGAACCTGCCGGTCCGGCTCTACGCGGAAGAGGGGTTCATTCAGATACTCTTCTTCGAATCGGACGAGGACTGCGAGACGAGCTACAGCGATCGAGGCGGGAAGTATCAAGATCAGAAGGGCCTGACGCTGGCGAAGCTCTAGCTAGCTCCTGCTGTACAAATCAATCACCCTCTCGATAGCCCCCCGGCACACCGCGCAAAACGGAACCTGATTCCGCGAAAACATGATGCAATCGATCTGAGGCCGATAGTAACCCTTCGCTTCGTACAGCGCGCCCTCGAACGCTCCGACCTTGCCCGCGAACTTCTCTGCCGAGAACATCTGGGACTCGCGCGCCATCTGCTCGCGAAAGAGCGCGTCCATCTCGGCTTCGGGACGGCCCTCGCTGCGAATCTGCCGGCGCCGCTTCTGAATCTCGCGCGAGTACGTCTCGTAGGTCTCCTTCTCCCAAGGCGTCGGAAGTGGCGTGCCCGTGGACACCAACTCCTTCCACTTCAGACTCGCCGGATCGAGCAGCGCCGTTACGTTCGGCTCCCACCGCTCGACGCGCTCAGTCGCCGGGGCGTACGCGACGGGGGAGGTGTAGTACTCGTCAGCGAGTCCCGCAAAGTGATGGCCGAATTCGTGAACGAAGATATATGGCGCCCACAAGCTGTCGGCCGCGACCGTGCTGTAGAGTCCGAATATCCCGCCGCCGCCGTACGTTTGATTGTTCACGAGAATCTCGACGAAGTCGTACGGCGCGAACGACGCCACGTCGCGAAACAGACGATTGTCGAACGTCAGCACGTACCTCTCCGACCCGAACGCGTCGTAGGTCGCTCCGACCGGTGAGCGGCGGTGAATCCCCGTCGACGGACGCGAGATGCCTGATTCGGCCGCCGGAGGACACAGCGCCCAGACGTTGAAATCCTTGCGCCGTTCCTTGTAGGGCGACGTCGCGAACAGTATTTCCATCAGACGGCGCGCGTCCTTCTCAAATTTCTTCACCTCGGCCGCCGTGTAGCCGTCGCCCAGAATCAGGAAGTCGACCTTCGACGCCGGGTCGCCGTTCTTCTCGAGTTCGATTAGGGGGCCGGGCGAACGAGGCCTTGAGTTGTCGATGAACTGGTCTTTAGGGTCGACGATGACCGACCAGACTTCGCGAAACGCGTTCCGCGGATCGCGTTTCTTCAGCACGATCTGGACCGGCGCATCGGGCGCGGGGAATCGAAGCGATTCGTGAAACGTGCGGTTTGCGGTCTTGGCTTCGTCGGTCGTTTCCCACTCGCCGTAGATCGAAGCGAACCCGCGCGAGAACAAGACGCGGTTCGTCTTGCGGTCGATGATCTCGAAGAAGTACTTGCCGAGATTGGTGTCGTCTATTGCGCGCGCAGGATTGCCCGGCCACGGAAGAGGCTCGATGACGATGCGATCGACGCTGAACATCTCCTGCGAAGCGTTGCCGGTGTGGTAGTAATCGACTCTTATTGTTGGCGTCACGGCTTGAACCCAACTCGAAAGTGTAAGGAGAACGATCGACGCGGCGGCGACCAGTCTGATCGGCTCCGCGCTGCCGCGACATGAACTGAGTGGGCGTGGCACTGCATTCATAGCGACCTCGTTCAAGTGACACTCACACGAGAAGGCAGGTTTCGCCCCAGGGCCTTGAAATTTTATGAGCGGAGTATCATTTCAACCTTGCAGGCGAATCCGGGAAGCACTGAAGACGTCAGTTCGTCTTGTTCGGAATAAGCAGCGCGGAGATTCAGTGCCTGACCATCGAGACAAAAGACCTCTATTCTCCGTTTGATCGGATCAACGACCCAATACTCTCGAACTCCGTACCTGCCATAGAGCTGCCGCTTGGCGATGCGGTCGCGGCGTTCGTTCTCCGCCCCCGGGGAGACTATCTCAATCATGAGATCCGGCGGCCCCGTTATTCGCTCACTAGATGCTATCTGGCTAAGCCGCTCGTTGCTGACAAACGCGAGATCGGGTATGACCGCGCTGAACTCACTTAGGATCACTCCCGGCGTAGTCCAGATTCTCCCGATCGGACTCTGCGAAAGGTAGCCCGTCAGCACGAGCACAAGGTTGATCGAGACGCTCTGGTGGGTAAGACTTGGAGATCGAGACACAAGGAGTTCCCCCTCGATGATTTCATAGCGGTTCCCGTCATCAGGCATGGCGGCGAGGTCATCTATCGTCAGAAGAGGTTCGAATGCTGTGCTCATATGAGATCGTCACCATTCTAACACACGCACGCAGTGTTCGAATCTTGTTTCTTCCCTATAGCCCCATAGATTCTGTGCATTCTGTGCGCAAAACTGGACGGTACGCCTTCCGCGATTAAACGCGCTTCATTCTCGAAAAGAGCTCCCAGTCGTACATCGCCGGCGATCCACCACGGTTTGCCTGGATAAGTTGTGAACGGTCGTAAAATCAGGAGCGGAAGCACCGCGCGAAACTTTCTTGATCGTCCCATACCATTCAAACGGTGCCGCGTAGGACTTTGGTGCTCAACAGCGTGTGTATCCCAGAGCCTGAGGCTCAAAACGTCTCTTCTGTGTGCGCCCCGAGTTCCTGTCCGTCTCGGCAGCCGCTTTTCGGGCGGCGTCCGGTGCTGCCGAAGCCGCCGTCGCCGCGCGCGGTCTGGTCAAGTTGTTCGACGCGAACCAAGGCGGCTTCTTCTACTCGCTGAATCACCAACTGTGCGATTCGGTCGCCGCGCTTGATGTGAAACGGCTCGCGTTTGTCGGTGTTGATCATAACGACTGCGATCTCGCCGCGATACCCCGAATCGATCAGGCCCGGGGAGTTAACGAGCGCGATCCCATGGCGCGCCGCGAGCCCGCTTCGCGGAAGCACGAGTCCCGCGAAGCCGCGCGGAATCGCTGCCGCTATCCCCGTTGGGATCGTGGCGCGCTCTCCCGGCTTGAGGACGAAGTCCACGCGGCTCGACAGATCAATCCCCGCGTCGCCGTCGTGCCGCCGGCGCGGCATCGCCAGGCCGTCGTCGAGTAGTTTGATCGTTATCTCAATGGCCAATGGCTTATCTCAATCAACTCGGCTGGGATGCTCAAAGTGCGGTCCCTGTCAGCCGAGCGATCCCGTTCTGAAACGCGAAAAGCCCGACTAAAGTCGGTACTCTAAACCCCTGTAGCCGCTATGCGGCTTGCCCGCCTTAAGCCCGGGCGAACGCATATTCCGCGAGGTCGACCCTGATGTATCGCGCCAGCAACGGGTGAACCCGCTCGATCTCGCGGAAGACCTGCTGGGCTATGTTTCGATACGACGGGTGACCCTGCCTCGCCGAACGCAAGCTGATGAAGTGGTGAAGCGAGCGCAGGTTCCACGTGAACAGCGCGCGCTTTCGATAGGCCAGCGGCAGCACGTACTGGGCCTCTCTCGGAAACTCGCCGGCGATGAGTCGGTATGCGTCGCGCGCCCGCTGCATCAACTCGGCGAAGGCGGCTTCGTAGCCATACTCGAAGATCTCAGGCGGCGTCTCGAATCCGTGCGCATCGGTCAGCAACTGCGTCGTCTGGGTCGCCATTCGGTGCCGCTGAATGTCACGAAACGCCCCGTAGTCGACGAGCATTTCGAAAGTGTAGTAGACGTGCTCGAGCGCGCGAAGTGGCTCGTCCCACTTGTCCCGGCGCTTGAGGTATTCGTCGATGACCAACTCCTTCTGCTCGCGGGTCAGCGCTGCCACGCACGATTCGAGGTCGCGCGCGCTTGCGCGGGCGTGAGGGTAGAGAATGGCCGCGACCAGCCGGGCATCAGCGTATTCGTCGTAGCGTACGAGCGTAACGAGGTTGCTGCTATCGCCGGGCAAGTCGCGGTCGGCCGATGGCCCGATCACTTCGTCCGCGATCCGGCCCATCCCGGCTTCGGTTTCCGCGACGTACGGATTGTAGTCTGCGTACTTCAGCAGCGTCGGGATGACCTTCTCGGCTTCTTGCTTGATCGCGCGCCCAACCTCACGAGCCTCGGCGAGCGGGTCCGACAACAGCTTCGTGATCATGTGTTCGAGCGCGCGGCCATTGACCGTCAGCCCGATGTTGGTGAAGGTCGCAGCGGGCAGCAGGTAGCGCAGCACGTCACACGCCTTCGCCCGGCACGCCGAGTTGTAAGCCAGATTGGTCTGCCCCTCGCGCTGCGGAGTCAGCTCTTTGATCTTGTCGATCGCGCGCGGCGTCAGCTCTGCGTATTTCTGGATAAGCCGGCCGACGGTTTCGTGGTAGACGGCGGCGAAGGGCGTTTGATCCAGCTCGGGCGCCTTATAGTACTTCTCCGGGTCGAACACGACGTAGCGGGTAGATTTCTCGGTGTAGCTCGCGAGCCGGTTGTCTTCGATGATCTTGCTGGCGATGATCGACACGTCTTCGATGGCGATGTGAGCGACGGCATGCTCGGCGACGGAGGCATGGCCATACCCAACGACCCATTTCTCGTGAAACTGCCTGGCTTTCTCGCGCGCAGCCGCGAGATAGTCGCCCGAGGCGGCTTCGACGAGCACCCGGTTGCCGAGGTCGACGTCTTGCTCCGCGATCAGCTTGAGCAAGTTTCGCCTCAGCGACTCCTTGCTTCGGCTGTAGTAGGCGAACAGTACGGCGACGACTTCTTCGGGCAGGTTCTGGACGACGAAGACGGATCGGCTCGTATTGCTGACGTAGGGCGATAGAGTTGCGATTTCCTCAGGAGTGAATTGTTCGGCCATCGATTTCGCACGTCGCCTGTTGAATTCGACCGGTATTCTATGGCAGGAACGGCCCGCGGACAAGCTGCGTTAGAAGGAAGCAGGGGGTACTGAGGCGCTCGCGGGATCAGGCATCGAACCAATAATAATTGAACTGTTGACATGCGTCTGGCCTATACCTACAATAGCCCACAAAAGCGCTTCAGAAGCCCCTTTGTATTCCCCCATCAGGTTCTTGTGATTGCTCGACTCGTAAGTTGGATGTTCATAGGCGAACAGCTCGGTAGAAATCGAGGTAGCGATTCCAGCGATCGACTCACCGGGTGACCCGGCGTAGGAATTCGTCACCCTACACTGCCGCGCTGGACGCGAAGGAGGCCGAAGTGGGTAATCGCGATGCATAAAAAGATTATCGAGTACCTGACACCGATGCTTGGACAGGAGACCGCCGCAAATCTCCTGAAGCACTACTGCACCCGAATGAGAATCGCGGTGGATGACATCGAACCTGCTCATCTGCCGGAACTGGCGCGCGCGATTCGGCCCATGCTGGCCGTGTGGCTGGGATCGGGCGGGGCCGTACACGTGGCTGACGAGATCGCACAGCTTGGGAGGGGAGTCAACGCAAGATGAGATCTAAATCCGTAATCGTACCGTTCTTAGTTTCAGTGCTTCTCGCGCCGGCTGTGTTTGCGCTCGCGGTTGCGCTCGGAGACGGGAAGTCGGGTCAGCCGGTGACCAGGATCGTGTTCGCCGGAACCGTGCTGATCGAGATTGTGGCGCTGACTCAAGTCCTGGCCGCGCGCCGACTGTTTCACCGAGGTGACCACGGATATCTGACATGGTCGTTGGTTGCCGCCTTCCTCATTGTGCGACTCATAGCAGAGTTCCGGCTGTTGACTCTGACCTTCGTCGTGACGCCGCCAAAGCCCATCGAGAGCGCGTCGTCAGGGATGTTCTTCTATGTCGTCGTGCTGCGCTACCTGTACACCGTGAGCGACCTGCTGTTCGTCAGCGCCATGGTGACGACCGCGCGCGCGTACAAGAGCACCGGGCTGAAGTTCAACTTGCTTCAGCGCGACTACCTGTACATAGCGCTGGTCTGGCTGATGCCCGTCGCGACCTATCTGCTGCGGGACAACCTCGGGCTGATAGGAATAGCGGGACCCGACAAGTACGTCTCCACCTACCGCCTCGTTGCTGTCTGCGTTGGCGCGCTGATCGTCTCGCTGTGCCTGGTGGTGCGGCGCTACGCGGTTCAGATGGGCGGCGGCGCAGTCGCGCGGGTGTGGGGCACGGTAGTGGCCGCGGGGACCATTCGTGCGGCTTCCTTCCTCACGCTCGCGTTGTTGTCGAAGGCGTGGCCGGTGTGGGCGCCGTTTATCGAGCAGTACTTGCTGTGGATCTTCGCAGGCTGCTGGCTGATGGCTGCGCTCTATCAGCGAGAGGTCGTGCCCGGTGCGGCTGTTACTGCTGCCGTGGACACAGCCGGGAGCGAGGCGCCGGCATAAGAGTCTTCGCGGTTCTCCGTCGTGAATGGCAACAGGCCGCCGGGAAACCGCGGCCTCGACCCATCCGCTTCTACGTGGCCTTGAGCATTCGCTCAACCATCTCGTAACTGGCGTCCAGGGCCTGATCCAGGTTCTCGGGCTTTGAGCCGCCGCCCGTGGCCATGTCGGCGCGGCCGCCGCCCTTCCCTCCAACCAGCAAGGCGACCTCGCGAATTATCTCGCCGGCGTTCAGGCGCTTCGTGAGGTCGTCGGTCACGCGCGCGACCAGCGACGCTTTGCCGTTGTTGGCCTGCCCGAGAATCACAACGCCGCTCTTGAGCTTTTGGGAGAGATTGTCTGCAAGCTGCCGCATGCCGTTCGGATCAAGGTCCGAAACGCGGCGCGCGAGGACGCGGACACCGGCGATCTCGCGGGCCGCATCGGCGGATGAAGCGGCTTCGCCCTGCGCGATTCTGAGCTTCAACTGCTCGATCTCGCGCTCATATCGTCGAACCTGGTCCCTGAGTCTGTCCACGTGATCGGGAATCTCGCGCAGTCCTACCTTGAGCTGTTCGCTCAACCGGGTGACGACTTGCTCGTCAGCCTGGAAGCGAGCAATCGCCTCGTCGGCGGTGACGGCTTCGATTCTGCGAACGCCCGCGGCGATTGATGAATCGCTGACGATCTTGAACGGGCCGATGTCGCCGGTCGCGCGGACGTGCGTACCGCCGCACAACTCGGTTGAAAAACCGGGAACGCTGACGACTCGCACGTCCGACGCGTATTTCTCGCCGAACAGAGCCATCGCCCCGGACTTCAACGCTTCCTCCAGCGGTTTAATTTCGGTCGCGACCGCGCGGTTCTGCAGCACCTCGTAGTTGACCAACCGCTCGATGTCCGCGATTTCGTCGTCGCTGAGCGCGGCGTAGTGGGTGAAGTCGAATCTCAACCGGTCGGGCGCAACGAGCGAACCGGCCTGCTTCACATGCGGACCGAGCACCTCGCGCAACGCCGCGTGAACCAGATGAGTCCCGGTATGATTCGCTTTGATTCGACGCCGGCGGTCGGCGTCGATGCGTGCGGTCACGACGTCGCCGACGCGAAACTCACCGCGCTCGACTCTGACCTTGTGAAAATGATACCCGGTCACCGGCGCATACGTGTCGTCGACATGGGCCAGTAGGTCGTCCCCGTCGATCCAGCCGATGTCCCCGATCTGGCCGCCGGCCTCGGCGTAGAACGGTGTGCGGTTCAGCAACACCTCACCTGTTTCGCCGGCCGCAAGTCCCGGACGCTCTTCATCACCGGAGATGATGAAGAGCACTCGCGCGTCGGCCGTGTCGGTCTCGCGATACCCGGTGAATTCCGTTCGCGAGACGCGTTGAGTAACGCTGCCGTAGATTGCTCTTGCTCGCCGCGCGGTCGCGTCCGGCATTGACGGAGCGGTTTGCTGCTGCAGCTCGCGGAGCGCGGAGTCGAACTCTTCGTTGAATCCGTCCTCGGTGGTCTCGACGCCGTGCTGGCCGAGAATAACGCGAATCAGATCGCGCGGGACGCCGTACGTGTCGTAGGTCTTCACCAACTCGAGCATCGGCGGGGTCCCGGTGTCGTAGCGATCGAACAATTCGGCTAGTTTGGGCTCGCCGACGTTGAGGATGCGGCCGAAGCGCTGCTCTTCCCCTTTGACGGTCTGCTCAATGAGGAGCCGGCCCTCGATGAGTTCCGGATACGGCTCGGCCATGAAGCTGACGACGAAGTCGGTGACCTTGTGAAAGAACGGCGGCTTCAAGCCCAGCCCGTGGACGCCGTGATAAATCGCGCGGCGCATGATCTTGCGCAGCACGTAGTTTCTTCCCACGTTGCCAGGCGAGATGCCATCAGCGATCGAGAAAGCCGTCGCGCGCGCGTGATCCGCGATCACTCGCATCGAGATTCCCTCTTGCGATTCGTACTCGTACCGCTTGTTTGCAAGCTGAGCGATGAACTCAATGATCGGCCGGATCAAGTCGGTATCGTAATTCGACGGCACTCCTTGAACGACCGCCGCAACGCGTTCGAGGCCGGCGCCGGTGTCGACCGAAGGCGCGGGCAACGGGTCGAGCAGGTATTCAGGGCCCGAGCCCGTGCCGCCGTCGAATTCCGGGTTCCGATACCGGTTGAACTGCATGAAGACCAGGTTCCATATCTCGAGCGTCGTGTCGCCCGGACCGTTGACCAACTCGACGCGATTGTGGGCGGGGTCTTCGGGGCGCTCACCCTGGTAGTAATGGACTTCGGAGCAAGGGCCGCACGGGCCGGTGTCGCCCATCTGCCAGAAATTATCCTTGCGGCCGAATCTGAGAACGCGTTCGGGACGCGCGCCGACCTGCTCCCAGTAGCGCGCTGCTTCCTCATCGGCGGGGACCTCTGAGTCGCCTTCGAAAACGGTGAACCACAGCCGGGCGGGGTCGAGCTTGAGCTCGTTGACCAGCAAGTCCCACGCGAAGTAGATGGCTTCTTTCTTGAAGTAATCGCCGAAGGAGAAGTTCCCCAGCATCTCGAAGAAGGTGTGATGCCGTGACGTGCGGCCTACTTCGTCGAGGTCGTTGTGTTTGCCGCCTGCGCGCAGGCACTTCTGCGAGGAGGAGGCGCGCGCGTAATCCCGCTTCTCGGCGCCGAGGAAGACGTCTTTGAACTGATTCATCCCGGCGTTGGTGAACAAGAGAGTCGGATCGTTGGAGGGCAGCAGCGGCGAGCTTCTGACGACGCGGTGCCCGCGCTCGGCAAAGTAATCGAGGAATTTCTTTCTGATTTCGTGACCGGTCATAGAAGCGTGGATTATAGCAAACGAGAGAATTGCGTGGACAGGATCGGCGCAAAGTTACCATCCGGTGGTGAAGAGATTCCGCGCCGCCGTCAGTCCGCAGCGCTGATAAGTGTGGTACGCTCCGGCCGCGCGAGATCGAATCTGTTCTCCGCCCTCCGAACGAACCCAGCCCTCGACTGCCGCCTTCAACACGTAAGCTTCTGGCGCCATCAGTCCCGTAGTCCAAAGGACCGGATTCGCGCCGCTCGGCCGAAGCGGTCTCGCGAAGTAATTCTTACTCGCACAGCACAGGATCATCGCATCGCGGCGGCGCGTGTCTCGCTGCGTTGGGTACGCGGGAAGGTCGAAGTCCATCAGCCCGTTGTGTCCTACAAACACGATCAGGTCGGCTCCGGCGCCCGCCGCGAGAGTCAAGTCTCCGGCGTTTGCTTTGACCTGCGCGAGCTCGAAGTTGCCGCCCGATGCGTAGTCGAAGAAGTCCGTAATGCTCCGCTTAATCTCCGCTCCCCGGTACGCGTCGGCGATGAGGTAGACCCCCCGGTCTCTTCGCTTGAAGACGCATCTTTCGAGGACGGCGGCTTTCGGGTTGCGCGTTGCCGAGATCAACTTCCACTCGGGGCCTTTCGACAGGAACGACTTCACGCCATAAGCAGCTCCCCAGTAAAGGTTGCCTTGCGGGTCATCGCCATTCCCCAATCTCGCGGGGACCGGAACGATGCCCTGATGGACGTTGTCACAAAGCGCGACCAGCACGTGAATCACTCTGCCGGGGTATGCCGCTTCGGCGGGGTTGGCGCCGCGCGTTGTTTCGCTGACCGAGGCCGCATCGGCGGCGCCAGATTGTGCCCTTTCCGTTCCGCTGCATCCCGCCAGCGCAGCCAGCAGGGAAACCGCGACGGAAAATCGAAACCATGGTGTCATCCCGGATGGACCTTAACGAACTCTTTGAGGCTTAGACGTTGGAACGGGAAAGAAGGTTCCGCTGGATTGTCGTCGCTGTGTCGAGCAGACCCGCTCGACTTCAGTGTTTGGATTCGGCGGACGGCATCGCTGACATTTCACCCTTGGCGTCCAGCAGGTCGAGCAACAGCGCCGTGTTACTTGGCGCAAAGATGACGCGCTCGTGGTCGTGCGAGGACTTGACGAATTCGAAGGTCCCCTCCGTAGCGCCCAGCAGTCGGTCCAGCGCCTTGATTCCCAACGTGGTTGTCTTACTGCCTACCTTCGCGTTGACGATCTGACCTTCGTTGAAGTAGATCGCACCCTCGACGTTGGGGAGAGTCATTCGCAGCGTTCCGGTGAGGCGGCCGTTTTCGATCATCTGGATGACGTCGAACAGGCTCACTACGGCGAAGCTACCGAGCAGAATGTTCTGAAGCTGCGCGGGCGGCGGCGGCGGAAGTTCTGCGGCGCGCGGCTCCTCAGGCGGGGGAGGTGTATACGGTCTCCCCTCGACCAGGCATACAAGGGCGGCCGATTGTTCCGGCGCGAGGCCGAGAAAGTGCACTCCCATGCCGATGTTCTTCATGCAGTAGCGCACTTCACCGGTCGTCTCAACCTGGACGTCGCGAACGCGAAATCGCAGCTTCAAGATGGTGCCGACCGGGAAGCAGCTCATCGAGTCGATGAAAGCCCCGGTTGCGCTCAGGTCGTTGATTCGGGTGGTGAGCCGGCTTGCGCCCGCCCCTTCGCATTCCACCTCGCAGATGTGGCTTATCCGCTTGGCGGTCCTTCTATCTTTCCCGTCCATATTCAACCCACCGCCGGACCGTGACTGCCGCACGTGAGGTCACTCGGCCCGAGTTATTTCTTCCTTATATCCGAACTCCGTCTTCCTTATCCGAACTCCGTCTTCAGTACGTCAGACACCGCCTCGGCCTCTGGAGCCGGGGGGAACGCCTCTCATTCCTTAGGTCCGACCTTCATTGCACGGAGTTTCTTCACTATCAAATCGTATTCGAAGCCGAGCCGCGCAAGATGATCGAACATCCGCTTGGCGCTCCGGGGATCCGACGGACGGCCGTGCGCCCGAACCCGCTTCTCAATCGCCCGGTCGATCAGCACGCCCTCTGGCTCGTCGGTGTACGACGCTTCGACAGCCTCTTCGATCGCCTCCGACGAAACCTTCCTCGCGGCCAGCTCGCGAGCCAGGCGCGATCGACCGATGGCCTTCGCCTTCAATCTCGAGCTAGCGTAGCCGAACGCGAAGATCCGGTCATCGACGAAGCCCAATTCCTTCAAACGCCCTATGCACTCATCGATCTCGTCCGCGCCGGCCAGGGTCCTCGTCAGCAGCATCTCGCGCAGTTGTTTCTCGCTGCGCGGTCGCCCCGCAAGCGCTTTCAGGGCCGCCGCGGTGAGCTGATCGCCGGCCGTCTCGCGCTTCGGCGCGCTTGTTGCCCCTTCCGTCGCGAGATGTTTTCGACCGCCGCGCTTTCTCATCTTCGAGCCGCCGCTTCGAGCCGCCGCGCAACTCGCAGGCGAGCGCAGCGACCGTCAGTCAAAGATCACCTGGTCACTTGCTCCGTGCCTTCGAGCAGCCAGTTCACGAACTGTTTCGTCTCGGGCTTCGCCGGGTCGGATGTGCCGCTGCGCCGCCGTGATCGCTCCATGTCTTCGCGGGCCTGATCCGAAACCGACCTGACTCCCGACACTCTCAACCTGAACTCATCCGGATTAGACGCTCCGGCCAGCGCTTCTTCGTACGTTATCAACCCGCGAGAGTATAAATCAAACAGCGACTGGTCAAAGGTCTGCATTCCGTACTGAGACGTGCCCTGGGCTATCGCCTCGCGTATAGTCGAGGTCTTCTCAGGGTGAATGATGCAGTCCCGGATGTAGGGAGTCACGACCATCACCTCGACTGCCGGCACGCGCCCGTGAATCTGTTCCGCCGCGCGCACAAGCCTCATCGAAATCACGCCGCGAAGCACGCTCGCCAGTTGCAACCGGATGGCGCGCTGCTGGTGGGGCGGAAAGACGGCGACGATTCGGTTGATCGTCTCGGTCGCATCCAACGTGTGCAGCGTCGAGAGCACGACGTGGCCGGTCTCGGCTGCGGTCAGGGCGGTTTCGATGGTCTCGTAGTCGCGCATCTCACCAACGAGAATCACATCCGGGTCCTGCCGCAGCGCGCCACGCAGCGCTTCGGAGAAGCTTTTGGTGTCGACGTCGACTTCGCGCTGGTTGACGTAGGATTTCTTGTCGCGGTGAAGGAACTCGATCGGGTCTTCGATGGTGACGATGTGCCCGCTGCGCGTCCGGTTGATGTAATCGATGATAGCGGCGAGAGTCGTCGACTTGCCGGACCCGGTTGTGCCGGTTACCAGCACCATGCCCCGCTTCTCGTCGGCGATTCGTTCAATGACCGAAGGCAGCCGCAGCTCCTCGATCGTTCGGACGGTCGTCGGTATGACGCGGAGCACCATCCCGACGGTTCCGCGCTGCTGAAAGATATTGCAGCGGAAGCGGCCCAGCCCTGATACGCCGTATGCAATATCGATTTCCGCGTTCTCCGTGAACCGCTGCTTCTGTCGGTTGTTCATTATCGAAAAGGCCATGTTGAGCGTGTCTTCGCTCGACAGACGCTGGGCTTCGACCATAGGTTGAAGCTCGCCGTTGATCCTTATGAACGGAAAGCTGCCGCTCTTGAGGTGCAAATCCGACGCGCCCTTGCTGCACGCAATGGTGAGCAACTGGTCTATGGTTGACGACATGGGCGATGGCCTCTTTTGGTACCTGATGACCGTTGCGGGGACAGCAGCGATGGCTAAAGCTGCTCAGTCAGCGCGACCGACAAAACGCGGTTTGAATGCGGGTCACATCCGAAGGGGCAGGCAACAACAGATATGCTCAACTCAGCAGTCGCGATTATAAACTTAGGAGTAAATCGCGGCAATAGTAATAATTTTGGGGAATAGCGAGCAGGCGTAAGTCTGAGGGAATCCTACTGCTGGCCCGGATACACGAATTTCACTTCGTTGCCGTTGCTCAGCAGCCGGGTCAGCCGGTAAGCGCGGAACTGCCTGCCGTCGTACTCGAATTCGTAGATCCCCCTCTGCCCCTTCGCGAGCGGATCGGGCTTGACCGGCACACTGCGGACCTCGGGCGCGCCGCCATCACCGCGCTCGAGCGTCACCTCCAGTGAGAGCCCCTCGAGCGCGGCATCCGACGTGTTGTCCACTGCCCCTCGCGCCTTCACGATGTTCTTGATCACTTCAGGCGTGCGAGACGGAAAGACGAGGGCCCGAGGCGGCTCGGCCTTCGCCTGCGTTGTCGCATCAACGGCTGGGGCGGGAGGCGCGCCATTCATCGCCGTCCGAACTTGCGAGACAACCCGGTCGACGTAGTGGTGAAACGTCGCGCTCTTGAAGTACGCCAGCCCCGATCCCCCCACCAAGACGATCACGGCCAGCAATGCGATTGTGCCGGCATGGCCCCCTCGTTGACCCGCCTCCTTGCCGTAGTTCGCCAGACTGAGCATTACGGCTTGGGGCTGCGCGGGGCCGGCCGCGGAAGCGTCGATCCGGGTTGGCGCTGGGGCCGCCGGCTCCGGGATTCGCTGTGCCTGCGAAGGCTCGTGGAGTTCGAGACGTTCGCGCGGGACGAGTGGCTCGATCGTGGGCCGCTCGAATCGCTCGCGTTTTTCGGCGACGAGGGACTCGCGCGCCGAGTGACCCTCCACTCGCGCGAAGCCGCCGGTCTCGCCCGGTTCCGAATCCGCGCCCCGCTTGGCGACTCCCGCGAGCACGGTCGAAGACTCCCCTTGCTCAACCCCATCTAAAGCCGCCCAAACATCATCATCGAAGGGCACAACGTCCTCGAGCGCCTGCGATTCAACGGCGGCCGATTCGTCCATCGAAGCTTGCTCAGTTGCCGGCGCTTCGGGAGGCCGCGAATCGGCGACAGCAGATGACTCAGCAGCGAGGCTCGATGTGGCGTTCGGTGGAAGGGACTCCGGCCCCGGGGCGATCACGGCCGGAGCTTCTGCGACAGCGGATTCAACGGTTCGAGTGCTCCCCGCCTCGCCGGTCGCTTCACCATGTTCGCCGGCCAGTTTCTCGCTGGCGCCGGCAACGAAGAGGCTCCGTCGCGATGAAGTCCAATCTTCTTCGGGTTCCTTTCGGGCTCTCCTCATTCGACCAATGAAGTAGACCAGCAGCGAGACCGCAAGCACAAAGACGAAACCGATGACGGACCAAACTGCCCAGGAGATTCTCTGCGGCTGTTGCAGGAGCACTACGTTTGCAAGCGTCAAGATCACTTGATGTGAAGTAAACCGGAGGTGATACCGGCTGTCAATAGGCTGCGCTGTCGAACTGTTGAACGCCGATCCTTGCGAGGCGGATTCGCGTGTAGTATTTTGCAGCTTCGAAGCCAGAACACAGGAGCAATCAGAATTGAACAAGGTCAAGGTAGCTGTTGGTCTCTTATTCGTTGTGGGTGTCATTGCGGCGTTCGCCGGCCAGTCGCTCGCCTACCCGCCTATGCTTGCGAAGGCGAGGAAGTTTGGCGCCAAGGATTGCACGTTCTGCCACGTCGAGCCCGAAGGCGGCCCGCCCTGGAACGAGCGCGGCAAGTGGCTCATCGCCGAAAAAGAGCGCAGGAAGGCCGAAGCCGTCGATGTCGATTGGCTCGCGGATTTCAAAGCCGGCACATCCAAAGGCAAGAACGACGAGAGCAAGACGCCGGCCGGCCGAACTTCTGCTGCGAGTTCCGATGAACAGGAACTGATCTCGTTGCTCAACGAATTGATCGAGGCGGCAAAGAAACGAGACGCGTCGGTCTTCGCGCACGTAATCGCTGATGATTTCAGCGAGATAAACGCTGACGGCCAGGTGTTCACCAAGGCTCAAGTGCTGGGGGCGCTCGCGGATTTGGCACTCGAATCTTACGTTGTCAGCGAAGTGACCACCCGTGTGCTGGGTGACGCGGCGGTCCTCACTTTTCATCAGACCAGCAAGGGTACGTTTCAGGGTCAGAGCATCGGCGGGGAGTATCGCGAAACCGTAGTGTGGGCGAAGCGGGAGGGCCGCTGGCATATGGTTGCGGCTCACATCAGCCGAATCGCCGCGCGCCCTCCGGGATCCACTAATGAAGGGTAAGGCTGCTGCTGGATGAGTTCCGGCCGTTGGAAAAGGCGTTGTTGGAGAGCAGGGTAACCCGGAAAGCACAGGTACACACCATTCGGGAGCGAAAGAGCATAAAACTGCGAATTGAGAGCCTCGAAAAACGAGCCCGCGAGTCTTGCCCAATTCCAAAGGACAGCTAGGCGAACCGAATCCCACAACCGCCGTAAGACTGCAATGGTCGCAGCGCCTGGGCCGTCGGTGCGGAGGACGCTAGTTTATCCGCCACTCCGCGAGACTTCACCCTAAGCGCACGATTGTTACCGTGCATTCGACGTAGTCAAAGGAGCATGATTGCGCCGCTGAAGCCGGTATCAATTGTGCAATCGATCGTGTCACTGGCTGCAAGCCGCAAGGATATGCGCGCCTCGCGCGAAGGCGTCGCGCTACCGGATTCGAGAGGTATGGCCGCCAATGGTGTGTGCCGCCCTGTATCCGATTCGGGCCAAGTAGAACTGGGCGTCAGGCATTTGCGCCCGCGCCGCGACGAGCGCCTCGGTCCCCGCGTCGCCGAGAAAGTACCGGGCGGTTTGCGGCTCGATGGCAACGAAACGCCCAAAGTGGCTTGCCTCGAGAAGGGTCTTCAACTGCTCATCGTAAACGCGCTGACCGCTCTCGACGAGGTCATTGGCAATTCTTGTTGTGCTGGTGTCCTGAAGTCTGGTCATTCCCTTCCCTGCGCGTAGATTCTAGCACGAGTTTAACCCTTGACGCCTCGGAGCACCGTACACGCCGTACACGTGTACGAAGCCACCCTGGTGCCGACCGACCTTCAGAAACGAGGTTCGTAGAAATCGGAGAGGCGCCGCGTTCGCTCAACGCGCCGCCCCTCAGACGCTTCTGGCGTAAGAAAGCAGCTATCCTTGACTGCCTCGATCGCGGTTCGGCTATTTCTTCTTAGCTTCCCACTTGCCCTGCATCTGACCCGCGAAATCGAAGTCGCCCGTGAGCTTGCCCTCTTTCACCATCGCCGTGAATACAACCGCGCCATTGGGAGTTTCAAGAGTGAAGCTCAGCTTGTCGCCGGCCAGGGTCCCCTTGCTGAGCGGCGCGGTGCCCATCGCCGAGCTGCTCTCGCCGGTTACATTCTGGCCCTCGACTTTCAACTTGAGCGTGAAGGGAAACGCCTGGCCTGCCGCGTCGGCGACCGCGTCCCACTCGCCCGAGACGGGGTCCATTGCAGGATTAGCAGCGGGCGCCGGCGTCACCTCTTTCTTCATCGTGTCGCCGCCGGCGGTTGCCGCTGCGCCTACCTGCTTAAGCTCGAGCGTGCCGGTCTGGCCCCCTAATTCCCACTCGCCGGTGATCTTGCCGTCGGCGAATTTGGCGGTGACGGTTCCCTCGGTTCCGCCGGCGTCGAACTTCAGCGTGAGTTTGCCGTCGGCGTAGGTGCCGCTCGTGATCGGCGCCGGTCCTTGCGGGCTGTCAATCTTGCCGGAGATCTTCCCGTTGTCGTTCTTTATCTCAACCGTCAGCGGAAGCTCCCCGATGGAGGCGTTCTTAGCAACGCCCTCGTACTTGCCTGAGATCGAACCCGATTTCTCGTCCGCGAGCGTAGCCGCTGACGCTGCCGATGCGAAGACGAGCAGCGTGACGACGAGCAATGCGATATGTTTTCTTGACTGCATTTGTCCTTCTCCTGATATCTGGGTTGAATTTAGGAACTCAAGCCAGTCTACGTCACTAGAATGACCGAAGTTCAAAAAGCCTGATATTTATACAGGAAAAGCGTGGGTGTGGGAAGCTGGTTTCGATGCCGGGCTGTGTGGATCAGGTGAAAGGCGAAGTTTACGATTTCGACCTTCTCACCGTCATAGCATTACTGCCGCGAGCGAGCTATCATAACTGATCACAAAAGCCATCAAACGAAGGAGCATAACGATGAAACGTCTACTGACATCTGTCTTTTTGCTGATCATCGCGGCGCCGCTGACCCTCGCCGCGCCTCCGGGCAGCAGACGCGATGACGCAGTTAAGCGGCTTGGACGGGCGGGCGAGGTGTTCACCGAAATCATGGCCGCGCCCGACGCCGGCATCCCTGAAGACCTCCTCGACAAAAGCGAATGCATCGCCATCGTCCCCGGCATCACCAAGGGCGGTTTCGTCGTCGGCGCACGCTACGGTAAAGGCGTGGTGATGTGCCGCAAGAAAGACCGTAGCTGGACCGCGCCCGCGTTCATCACCGTCAGCGGCGGCAGCGTCGGATTGCAGATCGGGCTTCAAAAAGTCGACCTCGTGATGGTGATAATGAACCGGCACGGTATGGAACAACTGATCGGCGACGAGTTCACGATCGGAGCCGATGCCTCGGCGGCGGCCGGTCCCGTCGGACGGCAGACTTCAGCGGAAACTAACATAAGACTCGACGCCGAGATTCTGACCTACTCGCGCGCTAAGGGATTGTTCGCCGGGGTCACGTTGAACGGCGCGGTGGTGAAGCAGGACCGCGACGACAACCGAGCCTTCTATGGCAAGGAAATGGACGCGAAAACGATTTTGATCGAAGGCACTGTACCGATTCCCGAAGAAGCCAAATCGCTCGCGGCGGCCCTTTCGTGGAAATCACCCAACAAAAAGTGAATCGAGGGAGGGAGCGGGAGGGCGGCGCAGTCGCCAGGCTCTCCCTACCCTTCCTCCTCGTGACGATTCGCCGGACTCCCCGACGGATGAAAGACGCCAAGCAATCGGACGTTCGTCATCCCCGTGTTCTCCAAGGAGTGACTCGCACCCCTCGGTAGGTAAATGCTCGTCCCTGCGCTAAACGGCGCCGAGCCGTCTTCGGTCCAGACGCGGCCGTCACCCTCGAGAATGTAAATAGCTTCTTCGTAAGTGTGATGATGCATGGCCGCGCGGCCGGGCGGAATCACGCCGACGAACTGAGTCACGCGCTTGCACCCGATGTCCTGACTCGCGAGCAGGCGGAACTCGCGGTCGCCCGCCGGAATCGCAGGCTGATCGCTCTCACGGACGGTGCGGAACGGTTTAGTGTCCGCCGAATTCGCGGCAACGGGTGAGACTCCGCTTTCGGCCCCGTCGTCTTCTGGACAGCATACGCTCACGATCTCAAGCTCGCCTTCGTCGCCGGTGTTTTCGATCTGATAGATGCTCCCGGGCGGGATGTAGACTCCCGTGCCTTCCGCAAGCGGGTAGCGATGGCCGTCGATGTTGATCGCTCCCAGACCGCTAACCACGTACAGGACTTCTTCGCCAACCGGATTGCGGCGCGCCGGTGACGCGCCCGCAGAGTAAGTGCTGACGGACTGGGCGATATCGCGTGCGCCCATCGCTCGCGAGATCGGAAGCTTGAAGCGGCGGGTGCCCTCCGCTCCGGTGTACTCGCCGCCCTGTATGACCGAGCATCCGCCGCTAAGAATCGTCATCACTCACTCTCCAGTTCTCCGCTTAGCGAACCGCGAAAGCGCGAAGCGGTCGATGTTGTGAGCAGTCTGGCCGTCGCGTATCAGCTCTGCTGCGATGCGACCTATGATGGGAGCAAACTTGAAGCCGTGACCCGAGAATCCCGTCGCTATCAGAACGTTGTCGAGTTGGGGATGCCAGTCCAGGATGAAGTCATCATCCGGCGTGTTGTTGTAGACGCACACCCGCGTCAGTGCGACCCGGGCGTTGGCGAGGCCGGGGATGAACCTCGTGAAGAACTCGCGGCATCCGGCGATGAACTCCTCGCCGACAGTGTCGTCCATCGAGTCCGGATCGACCTCGGCGCCCTTGTTGTGATTAGCGATCTTCATCGCGCGCCCGTGATGCACGGGAAAGCCATAGTAACCTGACTCAAAGTCGGCGAAGATCGGGAAGCGCCCGGCGTCAAACTCCCGCCCGCGCGCGTCGCCAATGGCCGGATCGAAGTAGACGATCTCCTGTCGCGTCGTTGTGAGTTCGCCTGCAAGCTCGGGCAGGAGCTTTCGCGTCCAGGGTCCCGACGCGGCCACCGCCTGTGCGCACTCGAATGAGGCTCCCGATTCGGTCGTGACCACAATCTTGCCGTTTTGCCCGGTGTTCTCGATTGCGGTCACCGCGTCGCGCGCGAGCACGTTCACCCCGCGCCGGGTGGCTAGTTCGAGCAAAGCGCGCACGGCCCGTTCGGCATGAATGATCGCGCCGCTCGGGTCAAAGACCGCAAAGTCGAAGGCATCGGGATTGAACTGCGGGAAGCGTCGGGCTGCCGCGCGGCTCTCCAGCAACTCAGCTTCGAGGCCCATCGACCGCAACGCGTCGTAGGAGTCTGTTTCGAGCGAGGGCCGTCTTCGCCCGAGCAGCAAGAGGCCGGCCGCGGTCAGCAGTTGCAACCGCGTTTCCGTCTCTAACGCGCGCCACAACCCGAGTGACTCGACGGCGAGCCTCACGTAGAATGCATCCGGATAGGCGGATCGAAACACTTTCGAGTGATCGAAGGAAGCGGCGCGCGGATTGGGAAGCGCGCACATATCGAAAAGCACAACGCGACGCGACCCCTCCTCAGCCAGTTCGCATGCCGCAGCCGCGCCCATCACTCCGGCGCCGATTATCGCCACGTCACAGGTCGTCATCCGTTTCTCGTGCAAGCGATTCTAACACATCGGATGTTGGCGCGAGCTCGGGCGGCCGCCGGCCCGCCGGCCTCGCTGCTTTGCCATCGACTGCACCAGCACATAGAATCCCTCCGAGGGGAATGATCAAAGCGCCAAAGCTCAAGATACTCACGCGAAGTCTCGCCTCGTTCATGGAGAACGATCTGACGACTTCTGCCGCTGCCGTGTCTTACTTCACGTTGCTGGCGTTCTTCCCAACTCTCGTGTTGCTGCTGGCGATCGGCAACAAGCTGCTCGGGCCTGAAGAGGTCGAAAAGTACGTTATCGGCCAGGTGCTTGCTTTTCTGCCGGGAGCAAGGGGCTTCGTTCAGCGAAACATCGACTATGTATCTGGTGCGTCGTCGGGCGTTGTCTTGAGCTGCCTGGTTATCATGTTGTGGGCCGCGTCGTGGATCTTCACCGTCATCGAAAAGGCGCTCAATCGTGTCTGGGGCACCTACCCGCGCTCGTTCCTTCACGGTCGGGCGGTCAACTTCGCTTTGATGAGTTTGGTGTGGGCGCTGCTTGGAGTAAGCGCGATCTTCACGGCTGTGGTTACGGGCTTGAGAGCGGCGGCCGGTGAGATCGGGTTGAACCTGGGACCCGAAGCCGCAATGCTGTCCGGGTACGCGTGGCAGACGATGTTCGCGGTCGCGAGCCTGGTCGTGACAATCAGCCTGTTCGCGCTGGTGTACAAGCTGCTGCCCAACACGCCGGTGCCATGGCTTGAAGCGCTGCCGGGAGCGGTTGTGGCGGGCGTGTTGTGGGAAGGAGCGAAATTCGGGTTCGCGTCCTTGCTTCCTTACTTCCACTACGATCTGGTGTACGGGTCGATCGGGGCGGCGGTGGCGTTGCTGTCGTGGGTCTATTTCTCCAGTCTGATCATGCTGTTCGGCGCCCAGTTCACGGCGCTGCTGCACCGAGAGCATCTCTTCAGCGGATCGTACAGAAACGCCGTCCCTGGCGCTGAAGATGTCTCGGTCACAGTGAGCGAGTGAACCCATTTTGGATTTTAGATTTTAGTTTTTGGATTTTTGGATTTCTGTTTTGCCTTGTGGTTTTTGTGCCTTCTTGTGGCGATGCTTGTTTCCGACTTCGACTACGAACTGCCCGAGAGCCTGATCGCGCAAGAGCCCGCTCTGCGCCGCGACCTCGCGCGGTTGCTTGTCCTTGATCGCAGCAACCGCTTGCTGACGGATTCGGTCTTCGGGTGCTTGCCGGAGTTTCTCGTTGCCAGCGACGTGCTCGTACTCAACAACACGCGAGTCTTTCCCGCGCGACTGATTGGAAGAAGGCTGAGGGTAACCGCGCGCGGCGAGACGGTCCTGGGCGGCCGCGTCGAGGTGTTTCTCGTCCGGCGCTTCGACGCGCTCACCTGGGAAGCGCTGGTGAAGCCGGGGCGGTCGCTGCTGCCGGGCGCCCGTGTTGAGTTCGCGCGTGGCAAGCTGCACGCGGAGGTTCTCGAATGGCGGCCCGACGGACGGCGCACGGTCCGATTCGAGGTTGACGGCGATTTCGACCGGATCATCGACCGAATCGGACGGACTCCGCTCCCGCCGTACATCAAGCGCGACGAAGAAGACCGCCTCGACGCCGAGCGCTATCAGACCGTGTTTGCTCGCGAGCGAGGCGCGGTCGCGGCTCCGACTGCGGGATTGCACTTCACGCCGGAGGTGCTCGACCGGGTGCGAGAGCGAGGCGTCGACGTCGTCGAGATCACCCTTCACGTAGGTTACGGTACGTTTCAACCCGTGCGAGTGGAGCACGTCGAACACCACCAGGTCGAACCCGAGATGTACACGATCAGTGAAGAGTCGGCCGGGTCGATTAATCGCGCGATTGCTGAAGGCCGCAGAGTAATCGCGGTCGGGACAACGACGACGCGAGCTCTCGAATCGGCGGCGCTCGTCGAGCCGGCATCACCGCGCCCCCGTGTCGCCGCGTCCCCGCGTCCCACGCCGACTGACTTGTTCATCTATCCGGGGTTCTCGTTTCGAGTCGTGAGCGGGCTGGTCACGAACTTTCACCTGCCGCGCTCTTCGTTGTTGATGCTGGTTGCGGCATTCGCGGGGCGTGAGGTCGTACTGGACGCGTACCGTCACGCCGTGGAGCACGAGTATCGGTTCTATAGCTACGGCGACGCGATGCTGCTCGTGTGATTTGCGCGTATGGCAACGCGGTGCTGATGGCTGCAACGAGTGGACGTACAATCTGCAGGACGAAGCGCGCTAGCCAGCGAGCTGGACGCGTTGACCGATATGATTGTAAGCTGTGGTGGCTAGCAGGGAGGGGTGACGTGACCGCTCAGACCATTGTTGAGGGCTTTCGGAAACTACCATCAGCGGAGAGAATCCGTCTACTGCAGGACCTTTGGGATGAGGTCGCCGACGAGGCTGCCGGCATGCCCCTGAGCGAGTCGCATCGGCGGCTCCTCGATGAGCGGATTCAGCAGCACCGCGAGGACCCAGGCGACGTTGAGCCCTGGGAAAAAACCCGAGACGATATCCTGAGAGAGTTGTGACATATCGCCTCCTCGTCAGACGGCAGGCCAAGGGTGACTTGAAGCGCGCCGCGAGCTGGTATGAACGGCAGTTGGAAGGATTGGGACGGGAGTTTGTCACCGAGGTCGAGGGCGCGCTCGACCGCATTGTCCATCTCCATCGTGACCCAGCCTCGTGGCTGGACCGATTGTAGGACTTGCGAGGCACCGACGATTCACATCTCCAATGGTCGAGTTGTCGAATGCGCCGCGACCTCGCGCCGAGGGGGAGGCGATTGATTACGCTAATCCGAAACAGCGAGCGCTATCACTTCGAGAGCGACTGGCTCTCGACCCACTGGCATTTCAGCTTCGATCACTACTACGATCCGGCCAACGTCAATTTCGGCGCGCTCCGCGTGTTCAACGACGACGTCATCCAACCCGCGTCCGGATTTCCGATGCATGGCCACCGCGAGATGGAGATCATCACCTACGTGCTCGAAGGCGAGTTGGAGCACAAAGACAGCGCCGGCGGCTTCGGGCGCATACGGGCCGGAGAGGTTCAACGAATGAGCGCCGGCACAGGCATCCGGCACTCCGAGTACAACCCCTCTCCAACTGACCCGGTGCACCTGATGCAGATGTGGATCACTCCGGCGGTCAGCGGCCTGAAGCCTTCCTACGAACAAGCGAGCTTCACCGAGTCACAGCGGACCGGCAGGTTGCTCGCAGTCGCCTCCGGAACTTCGACACCCGGCGCATTAAAAATCCATCAGGACGCGACGTTGTATGTTTCGCGACTACTGCCGGGCAGCGAGATCGCCTTTGCGCCCGGCGACGCACGCCGCGTCTATCTGTTCGTGATCGACGGCGAGTTGGCAGTAAACGACGAGGCGATTGCTACGGGCGATCAAGCGCGGATCGAATCGGAGTCTGAGTTGAGGCTCGCTGCGCGCTTACCTTCGGAGATCGTAGTGATCGACTTGGCGTAAGGCTGGCAGCTACGCCGGCATGATCGGCGCTCTCCGCGTTAACCATTCTCGGCGACCAAACCAAGGAACAGGTCCAGACTGATGTTGCAGCCGGTCACGATTGCGGCGACTCGTGTGCCCGCAAGCCGCGAGTCAGACAGCGCGGCTACGGCGACCGCAGCGGCGCCCTCGATGATTCGGTGATCCTCGCGCGCGACTCGCCGCATCGCCTCGCGGATTCGCTCTTCGCTGACGGTGATGATGCCGTCCACTCTCTGCTGGACTAACGGAAACGTGATCGACCCCGGTTCGATGTTGCCCGCAAGCCCATCCGCGATAGTCTCATCCTCATCAATCTCGACGAGGCGGCCCGCTTCAAGCGCCCGGAGCATCGCCGGCGTCGCCTCCGGTTCCGCGCCGTAGACCTTGATCCGCGGGTCGATTGCCTTCGCCGCGATGGCGACGCCCGCCAGCAGGCCGCCGCCGCCGGTTGGAACGACGATCGCTTCAAGGTCGGTCGAGTCCTCCAGAATCTCGAGGGCAACCGTTCCCTGCCCGGCGATCACATCGAAGTCGTTGTAAGGCGAGACGAACGTTGCGCCGCTGTCACGCTCCATCTGCCGGGCTGCGCGCTCGGCTTCATCGTAGTTCGCCCCTTGCTCGATCAGCGTCACCGGATACCGGCGGATCGCTTCGACCTTGGCGCGCGACGCCGAGCAAGGAACAACGATGGTGGCGTCGATGTCGAGTGCTTCCGCCGCGTGAGCGACCGCCAGACCGTGATTACCCGCCGATACCGTCAACACTCCGCGCAAGCGATCCTCCTGGCTCAGCGCCGAGAGACTGGACATCGCGCCGCGAATCTTGAATGAGCCGGTCACCTGAAAACATTCAAGCTTGAGCAGGATTTCGCGCCCCAACTCGCTCGACAGCCACCGCGAACGCTCCAACGGCGTGCGCGTCACGGCATGCGAAACTCGTGTCCTCGCCTGCTCGATGTCTTCAAGACTCACAACTCTGAATTCTCGGTTCAATCTCATCCTCCTCCGCGGCTATTCTCGTTCTAGATTTGCTGCAAAGAAGCCATCCATCCCGTGCCGCTGCGGGAAGGTCCTCAGATAGCCGTTTTCAGTCGCCAGATCCGCGCTAACGGCGGGGCGTATCAACCTGAAGGGCGCGCTGCCGAGGAACCTGTCGACGACCCCCTCGTTTTCCTCCGGTTCAATCGAGCAGGTCGAGTAAACCAGCCGCCCGCCGCGTTTCACTGCGCCGGCTGCGCGCTCAAGTAACGCTAGCTGAAGCTCGCCGAGCCGCGCAATGTCGGCCGCCGCGAGCCGCCACTTGATCTCCGGATTGCGGCGAAGCGTTCCCGTCCCCGAGCACGGTGCATCGACAAGAACGCGGTCAAAGGGCGGTGCCCCTTGAATGAACGGAAGCGGACGCGTCGCGTCAAGGGCCACCGCATCTATGCAGTTCGCGCCCAACTGCCGGCACATCCTCCGGAGTGTGAGCAGCCGATGCGGGTGTATGTCAGACGCAAGAATCCAGCAATCACCGCCGGTGAGGGCTGCGATGTGCGTTGACTTCGAGCCCGGGGCTGCACACAAATCAAGTATGCGGTCGCCTCTCTTCGGTTCGAGTATGATCGAAACCAACTGCGACGCCTCATCCTGCAGGTAGACCAGGCCTCGTCGTGCTGCCCCGGTCAATTCGCCGGGCGGACCCGCTTCGACGATGAAGGCGCCCGGCACGTGATCCGAAGCCTCCACCGTCAAGCCGGCGGATCGAAGCTGCTCCAACACCTCAGCAGTTGTCGCGCGAAGCGTGTTCACCCGGAACGACGTGTGAGGCCGAACGTTGTTGGCAAGAGCAAGCGCCGACGACTCCGCTTCGCCAAGTTGGTTCCGCCATCGCTCCAGCAGCCATCGCGGATGAGAGAGTTCGACCGACGCTCTCTCGATCTCCTCGCGGATATCGGCGCCCGGCTTATCTTCCGGATTGCGCGCGGCCTTTCGCAGGACGGCGTTGACGATCGCGGCGGCGCTTGAGACCCGCGCTCGCTTGACGAGCTCGACTGACTCGTTGACGGCCGCCGAGTGGGGCACGCGAGAGAGAAAGCGAAGCTGATAGAGCCCCATTCGCAGTGCAACGACAACCGCAACATCAAGCCGGTCAATCGCCCTGCCGGCGTAACGTTTGATGAAGTAGTCCACGTAGCCTTGCCAGCGCAGCACGCCAAGCGTTATCTCCTGCGCGAGAGCGCGGTCCTCACTCGACAGATTCGGCTCCGGGATTGTCGCGAGGATGGCTGATGCATACCCGCCCTGGGTTTCGACTCGAATCAACGCGTCGAACGCCGCGCGCCGCGCAGGGCTGATGGAAACCGTGGCGTGCTTAGGCCGCATAATCGTTCGACCAAACAGGAGTGGCGTCAAATGAGGTTCGCCCGAGATCGCGCATTGGCGACGGTGTCTCGATGTGGATGTGGTTGCGGCACGAGGGGCGCGGGCACTCGCGGTTGCCGCGCTGAAAGCTCGTGATTGTGTCAGCGCGGTCAGCGGGAGGCGGGGCTCATTCGGTCCAATCTTCTTCCTCTTCTTCGACGGCTACGTCAAGCTCGATCGGGTCAAGCCCGACAACCTCCAACGTCGCGCCGCAATCGGGGCAATCGACGATGTCACCCTTGTCGGAGTCCTCGTCTACTTGAACTTCGGCCTCGCATTCCGGGCAGGTCCCTCTGGGCATGTCGTGTCCACCTCCGTCCCAACGTTTGTCCACAACCACAACGTGGATTTTGAAACCTCGAAAATGTAAAGCATAATGCGCGCGGTTTGCAAGAAGCGGCATGTTCCGTTCGTGCTGATCGTTTCTGAGCCTCACCGCCTAGTGTAGAATCGTGGTGGAGCAAACGAGGCGCACCCAATGAGCGAATTCGACCGGTACTCACGCCAGCTTCTCTTCGAGGGCATCGGCAGCGACGGCCAGCGGCGGCTCGCCGGCTCGCGGGCCGTGATTATCGGCTGCGGCGCGCTTGGAGCCATTCACGCGGAAACGCTGGCCCGCGCCGGAGTAGGCCGCCTCGATTTGGTCGATCGCGACTTCGTCGAAGAGTCAAACCTCCAGCGCCAGATCATGTTTGAAGAGCGCGACGCCTTGGATCGGCTTCCTAAGTCCGTGGCCGCTGCGGCTCGCATCGCCCGCGTCAACTCACACGTCAAAGTGGAACCGGTCGTCGCCGATGTTTCGTTTGCCAACATCGAAGAAGTGATTGCGGGGGCCGACGTGGTGCTCGACGGCACGGACAATTTTGAGACCAGGTACCTGATCAACGACGCGTGCGTCAAAGCGCGGATTCCCTGGGTCTACGGCGCCGCGGTTGGGTCGTACGGGCTGACGATGACCATCGTTCCCGATGAAACGCCGTGCTTGAGATGCGTGCTGGAGGCGATTCCCGAGCCGGGCTCCGGGCCAACATGCGACACCGCGGGCGTACTGCTGCCGATCGTGTCGGTCATCGGCTCGATTCAAGCCATCGAGGCGATCAAGCTTCTGACCGGACGACCGGAGGTGCTGCACCGTTCTCTGATCATAATCGATGTCTGGGACTTCAACGTAAGCCGTATCAACCTTGCCGGCTTCTCGGATCGCTCGGCGTGTCCAACTTGCGGGCGGCGAGAGTTTGAGTTCCTGCGAGGAAAGTCACGACAGGTGTCGACTACCTTGTGCGGACGGAATGCCGTCCAGATATCAAGGACCGGACGAACCGATCTCGATTTCGACGCGCTCGCCCGGCGGTTGCGGCCGCTTGGCGAGGTGGCATTCAACGAGTTTCTTCTGCGCTTCCGCGTCGACCGGTACGACATAACCGTTTTCCGCGACGCCAGGAGCATAATTCGCGGAACG
Organism: Blastocatellia bacterium; assembly: GCA_035293105.1. Taxonomy (GTDB): domain Bacteria; phylum Acidobacteriota; class Blastocatellia; order UBA7656; family UBA7656; genus DATDOV01. The sequence goes on along the minus strand of DATDOV010000006.1, from coordinate 110,098 downwards.
GATGACCCGGCGATCGCCCGAGGGCTGTACGCGCGTTACATCGGCGTATGAAGTGCGAATCCAGAGTGCCGGCGCGTGCGACTCGCGCGGGACGAAGCCCGGGCGTCAGTCCGCAAGTTCTCGGCATGGAGACATGAAAGCGGGGATAGAGGCACTAAGCGTAGCGGCGGGAGAATCCTTCGAGCGTGATTTCATGGGCGAGGGCGAGGTTGTGGTTCGGCGCGAGGGCCACAGCCGCGCGCGACATCTCTTCATCGCCAACGGCCGCACCATCGGGCGATTGCGCTGGCGAGGATTGCGCCGCGCAGTCTACGAAACCGAAGGCACTCACTCCGACATCCGGCTCGCCGCCCTACATAGATGCATCTCGATCGTTGCGGAAGACGGAAGCGAATCCTTTCTCCGAGAACGCGCGCGCGCGAATCCGCACCGGGAAGAGCTTCGCATCGAGATGGCGGAGGGCGACAACTTCTGCCTGACCCGGTCGGTTGACAGCCGATTCCGCTCCGAGGTCGCATTCAAAGTCCATAAGGAGTTCTACAACTCACCCCTTCTGGTCTTCCGTTTTGATATGCGTCACCGGACGCAGACGACTGTTCGAATCGAGGTCCTGCCGGCAATGAAGTGGGAATCGCGGTTCGTTCACCGATTGTTGGCGCTTGTCGTGTGCAGGATCATCCTCGAGCGCCGCCACTCCGGATCACAACCGCTTCGGGTGAAGGAAAAGCCTCTCCACTTCGCAGCCAGCAAACGGGTTCGCGAGCGCAGGCTGGCGCGCAGCTATTAGTCCCGTGGCGCCCACCGGGCCTCTGGCTCTCGATACTGATGCGTTGGCCGGGCCTGTCGTGTTAAGCTCTACGCCTACGCAAGCCGGGGCCGCGAATACTGGCCGAGGCAGGAAGTGACGTTGTGAGGTTCTAAATATGGCCGCAAAACAGAAACAGACGAGCCGAGTTCCGTGGTTCGTCGGCTTGGGATTGGTCGGCGTCGTCGCAATCGCCGGGATTTCGATGACGGCTTGTAACAAAGGGGGCAACCCCGTCAGCGTGTCGCCGGTGCCGGTCGAAACCGCCAGCGTCTCGCAGAGCCTCGAAGCCTATCGCGGTAAGGTCGTGATACTCGACATCTGGGCCACGTGGTGCGGCCCGTGTCGAATGGAGATTCCCGATTTCATCAAGCTGCAAGACAAGTACCGGGACGAGGGTCTCGAGATCGTCGGCGTCTCTATCGACCCGATCGCCCAACAAGGCGGCGGCGCACCGGCTGTCGCTCCGTTCATGCGCAAGTACCGCATCAACTACTCCATCTGGATGGTCAACACCGCCGCCGCGCTCGGACCGTACATGCCGAGCGGAGGCAGCATCCCGACTACGTTCGTGCTCGACCGCGATGGCCGCACGGTGAGGACGCTGGTCGGGGCGAAGCCGGCTTCGGTCTTCGAAAACGAAATCAAACAGTTGCTCTGAACTCCGCTGACTCGCGGCTTCCGCGTCGAGTCATGAATCAACTCCTGTTACACAATGCCAGGGTTGCGCTCCCGGCGGGCGTGAGGCAGGGCGGTGTCCTGATACGCGAGGGCCGCATCGCCGAAATCTTCGCCGCGGGAAGTACGCCAACCGGATTCGCAGCCGAATCGATCGACCTTCTCGGTGCCTACCTCGCTCCCGGACTGATCGACATCCACATACACGGCTCGGCGGGGGTCGACGTGATGGAAGCCGGCCAGGACGAACTTGCGAAGCTGTGTGAGTTTCTGTTGTCGGAAGGCGTGACAGGATTCTTTCCCACGCTTGTGCCGGCCGATGGTCCCGCTTACGAAGCCGCGCTCGAACAGATCGGCGAACACATAAGACGCCAGGACCGAACCGGCTCCGGAGGCCAGCTTCGCGGTGCTCGCATACTGGGGGTTCATTTTGAGGGACCGTTCGTGAATCAGCGGCGCTGCGGCGCTCTGAACGCCCGCCGGTTCAGAACGTACGATGGAGACCCGCGCTCGCTGGATTCACTCCTCAACACTGCGCGTCCCCCTGGCGACGCGACTTCCCGTTCATCGTCCCTCGCGCGATTGATGACGTTAGCCCCGGAGCTCGACGCCGGCCTGGAACTCACCCGCGAGTTGAGCCGGCGGGGCGTGCGCCCGTTCATCGGCCACTCTCAAGCAGATCCAACCACGCTCGACCTCGCGTTTCAGGCCGGCGCGCGCCACGTCACTCACTTTCCCAACGCGCTCGATCCGCTGCATCATCGCAAGCCCGGCGCCGTTGCGTGGGCGCTCGTGCGGCTCGAGGTCACTCTCGACTGCATTGCCGACTTCCATCACGTGGACCCCCTGATGCTGCGGCTGATATATCAATCGAAAAGCGCGGACGGTATGGCTCTGATCAGCGATGCGATCCCGCCGGCGGGTCTCGGCGACGGCGGCTACTCCGTATGGGGTGAAAGCATAGTGGTCATTGGCGGGAGGACGGCGCTTACTCGCGACTCCGGCGAGACAACGCTGGCGGGCTCCGTGATGACGCTCCGACAGGGACTCAAGAACATGGTGAGCGTCGGCGTTCCCGCGGCGGAGGCGTTTCGAATGGCGTCGTTCGTGCCTGCGCGCGCGGCAGCCGTCGAGCAGGAGTGCGGTTCGATCGAGGGGGGCAAGTGCGCAGACTTGATCGCATTCGGCGAGGACTTCGACGTGCTGCTCGGCGTGGTTGGCGGCGAAGTCCTGCTGGATCGCCGATGAGGTTGTTGAACTACTTCAGCATCTCGATCGCCTCTTGTATCTCGCTGCGGGTCCGCTGATCGCCCGCGGCGGCGGCGTGGCCGAGGCCCCGGCGATAGACGTCGAGCGCTTCTTCGACCCGCTCGTCTCGCGCAAGCATCCGCCCGAGGTGATAATACGCGGCTACGTAGCCGGCATCGCGTTTGATCACCTCACGGAGAAGCGCGATGGCTTCTTGTTGCAGCCCGGCCTTGTCGCACTCCAACGCGAGAGCGTAACGCGAGAAGGAGTCGTCGGGATCGGCGGCGACGAACTCTTCAAGCATTTCCTTGCGTGTCTTCATGAATCAACGGCAGGCGGCTACTGGTCGCTTGTCTGAACGTCCTGATCTACGGTCTCGGGGGCTTCATCCGGCTTGTCACGTGCTGGGACGCCCTTGACGACGCCTCGCGTGTCGCGCTCGCGGATTCGGGCCGCCTTACCGCGCAGGTTTCGAAGATAATACAGCTTGGCGCGGCGGACTCGCCCGTGCCGCACGAGGTCTATGTGATCGACGACTGTCGCGTGCAGCGGGAATATGCGCTCGACTCCCACGCCGAAGCTGGTCTTTCGCACGGTAATCGTCTCTCGCACTCCTGAGTGCTTTCGGGCAATTACTATGCCCTCGAATGCCTGAAGCCGTTCCTTGTCGCCTTCCGTGATCCGCACGTGTACGCGAACAGTGTCGCCCGGCTGAAAATTCGGGATGTCATTGCGCATCTGAAGCTTTTCGACTGCTTCGACTACTTGATTCATAACGATACCTCGCAGCTATTGTATTCCGGTCTTATCACTATCTTTGAGAGTCTCTTCGATCTCGTTTCGCTCGCCTGGCGAGGGCGAGCGTGAATTCATCAAATCGGGCCGCCGCCTTAACGTCTTTTCAAGCGCCTTACGCCGGCGCCATCTCTCGATCTCCGCGTGATTGCCGCTCTGGAGAACGTCCGGTACCTTGAGCCCGCGATAATCCGCCGGCCTGGTGTACTGCGGATAATCCAGAAGCCCGGCTGCAAACGACTCGAACTCGGCCGACTGTTCACACCCGAGGGCCCCGGGAATTAACCGCGTCACAGCGTCCACTACGACCATCGCCGGTATTTCGCCGCCCGACAGCACGTAGTCTCCGATCGAGACTTCGTCGTCAGCCAGATTCTCGGCCACTCGCTCGTCGACGCCTTCGTACCGGCCACAGATCATCACCAGACGCCGCTCCTTTGCGAACTCCTCTGCCACTCGCTGGTTGAACAGCCGGCCCTGCGGCGACAGCAGCACGACCCGGGATTGGCCGCCGCTTGCCGTTATCGACTCGACGGCGCGGAACAGCGGCTCGGGCTTCATCACCATCCCTGCGCCGCCGCCAAAGGGCCGGTCATCAATCTGCCGATGCCTGTCGTACGTATGGTCGCGCAAGTCGTGAAGGTGGATTTCAATCAAGCCCCCCTCGACCGCGCGGCGAACAATTCCAAACTCAAAGACCCCGCGGAAGATCTCCGGGAAAATCGTTACGATATCGAACCGCATACCTAGGATCGATTCATCGGTTCACTCGTCAATCACTAACGGCTTAATTCCAGGAGCCCCGCTGGCGGGTCGACCTTGATCCGACCTGCGTCCAGGTCAACCTCGCGACAGATTCCCTCCACGAAAGGGATGAGGAGCTCTCGGCCCATCTCATCCTGCACGACCAGTAAATCGGTCCCGCCGGTTCGCAGGATGCTCGCAACAGATCCAAGATCTTCGCCGTCGATCGTCAAGACCTCGGAGCCGACGATGTCGTACTCGTAGTACTGGTCCCTGGCGAGCGGCATGCTCTGAGCGCTAGGCACCACAAGCCGGCCTCCAATCAACGCTTCGGCCGCGGTCCGCTCATCGTAACCCTTGAACTTCAGAATCACTCGCCCGCCATGAAACCAGTGCTGCTCGATGTCGAGCGGCAGCCGTGAGCCGTCCGGCATCCTCAAGGTCACTCGTTCCATCTCCCCAAACCGTTCAGGGAAGTCGGTTTCCATCTCGCACGCCACTTCGCCTCTAATCCCCCGGGCTTTGATGACCCGGGCGATCACTACGTCTTCTCCCAACGCTTCACTGTCCCTGGCTACACCCACTACTCGACGATCTCCAGCACGAAGCGCTTCCTCAGTTTCATACCCGCCGCCCGCAGAATGGTCCGCATCGCTCGAGCGGTACGGCCCTGTTTGCCGATGACTTTGCCGAGATCCTGGTGAGCGACCCTCAGCTCGATCACCGTAGTTGCGTCGCCGTCCACTTCGGTAACCGTTACTTCGTCCGGATAATCCACTAGAGCTTTGGCGATGGTTTCGATCACATCCCTAAGTGAATCATCGTTCATACGTCGCCTCCTTCAGAGCGTCGTTATGGAAGGAAGTGCGCGGCGAACAGGGAGCACTACTCACCAGCCTGGCGACTATTCAACCGAGTTCAGCGCTTGCTGCGCGCGTCTTCTTCTTTATCAGGCTTCGCACAGTCTCGCTGGGTTGCGCCCCGCGTGCGAGCCAGTAGTCAACGCGCTCTCGGTCGATCTTAATGTCAGCCGGATTGCGGCACGGATCGTAATGACCGAGCGACTCAACGTAGCTCCCGTCGCGCTTCGATCGTTTCTCCACCACGACGATCCTATAAAACGGCTTCTTCTTGGCCCCCATCCTCGTCAATCTGATAGCAAGCAAACCACACCTCCCTGGTCTTCATTTGTGCCGGACCAAAACTCCAATGCGGGGGCGACGCGGCGGCCCGGCACGGCCGACTCGCCCTGCGAAAAACGGCTATTCAACGTCCCCGTTCCTTTGTCACGCAATTGTATTCCAAAACAGGCGTCATCGTTTCTTTTTCTTCTTCCGACGCTTGGTCGCCTTTCGCGAATGGCCGCCCCCCATAAGGCCTCCACCGAGCCGGCCACCCAGCGCGCCCAGCATCCCTCCCATTCCCCCAGAAGTCACCATGCGCATCATCTTTCGCATCTCGGTGTACTCGTTGATCATCTGGTTGACCTCTTGAACGCTGGTCCCGCTTCCGCGCGCGATTCGGCGCCGGCGCGACGCGTTCAGGATAGCGGTGTCGTGCCGCTCCCCTGGCGTCATCGAATTGATGATCGCTTCCGTCAGGCGGAGCTTCACTTCCATCTCGGCCGCTTGTTCGGGCGTGACTCTCAACCCTCCGAGCAGATTCGACGGCAGCATATCCAGAAGCTTATCCAGCGATCCCAATCGTTTCATTTGGCGCAACTGGTCGCGGAAATCTTCCAGCGAGAATTTGTCGCGAGCCAGTTTCTGCTGAAGCTCGAGAGCCTTCTCTCCGTCAACCTCCGCCTGCACCTTCTCGATCAACGAGAGCACGTCTCCCATTCCGAGAATCCGTTGCGCGATGCGGTCCGGGTAGAAGGGCTCGATCGCATCGTAGCGCTCGCCGACGCCGATGAACTTGATCGGCTGGCCCGTCACCTCTTTGATCGACAGCGCCGCGCCCCCGCGAGAGTCGCCCTCCATCTTTGTGAGCACGACCCCGGTAAGGCCTACCTGCGCGTGGAACTCCTCCGCCGACCTTACTGCATCCTGGCCGGTCATCGCATCGGCGATGAACAGCACCTCCGAAGGCGTCGTCTCCTGTTTTATCCGCTTGAGCTCGATCATCAACTCTTCATCGATGTGCAGGCGGCCGGCCGTGTCGATCAGCAGCGTGTCGAAGCCGGTCGTCTCGCACTCTCGGATAGCCTTCCGGCAGAGATTGATAGGGTCGTTCTCTTGGTGATCCTCGAAGACGGGTTGCTCGATGGCCCTCGCTATGATCGATAACTGCTCACGCGCAGCCGGGCGGTATACATCGACCGAAACCAGCAGCGGCCTGCGCCGTTGGCCTTCAGCCAGCAACTTCGCCAGCTTGCCGGTCGTCGTCGTCTTGCCCGAACCCTGAAGGCCGACGATCATGACGACGTTAGGGATGCGCTTGGTGAACAGCAGTTGAGTCGACGTACCGCCAAGCATGGCGACGATCTCGTCGTAGACGATCTTGACGACCTGCTGCGCTGGGGAGAGAGAGCCGATGACCTCTTGGCCGAGTGCCCTGCCTTTCACGCGGTCGATGAACGACTTCACGACCTTGTAATTGACGTCGGCTTCGAGCAAGGCGATTCTGATATCGCGCACCGCTGCGTCAATGTGCGATTCACTCAGACGCCCCTGGCCTCGCAGGTCCTTGAGCGCCTTTCGCAGTTTTTCCGTAAGTACATCGAACATGATGCGCCAAGCTCAAATAGACAAACCCTTAAACTATAGTCCCTATATGCTTCTGTCAAGCCAGGCTCAAGCACCGGTGCAGTCAAGAGATGAGAAGAATCTTACCTCCTGAGTCAGCGTCAGAGGGTCAGTCACTCCAAGGTCTATACGAAGTTGTTGCTTTCAGGCAGTTGCAGGCGCCTGCACTGCGTACCGCGCGCCAGTCTCAGAAGACCACGGCCGCCAGGTCAAACGGTCACAACGCTGCCGTCAAACTTGGTCAAAGAGAATCCGTTGAATGATTCGCTCAGGCATTCTCGCTCCTCTTTCAGGAAGCGAATCGCCACTTCTTCTCCCAGTTTCATCGAATCAATCTGATCGGAGCGATAGTGAATGCCCGCGAAATCTCGGCCCATGGCAATGTTCCAGCCCAGCTTGTTCAGTTCACCACCCACGGTCAAGGGCGGTCCTACAAAGGGTATTAGTGTCAGGCCATCCGCACTCGCTACGACAGGATTGGGGATGACGAATGATTCGTCGAAGAAGGCCTTCAATATGGTTACGCAAGCACCAGCGATCCCCGCGTGGCCGGCGGCGTAGGACGGGTGGGTCGGCGACCCTTCAACGAACGCTTGTGGCAGGAGGTACGTGCCATTCCCTCCAAAGACGGCGTCAAGAGCCGGGGAATTCAGTATGTCCGGATGAATCGGGTAGGTGGCGGCGCCGATCCTGTGATTGTGAATGCGTCCGCCAAACATCTCCGGCCGCAGCCGTCGATGCACTGACCATTTCTGAAACCAGATCGCCTTGAAAGCGCGGGTGGCTACAGCAGGAACCAGGCTCTGGATGTGCAGGTTGCCAAGCGTCCCGACACCCTGCTGGTTGCGGGAACTGTTGTACGGATTGCCCGCGTCGAACGGAGCCCGCAACCCAAGCAGAATAAGGGTGGCGGTGAAATAAGCTTGAAACAGCACGTCCACCTGTACCCATCGAGCCAGGTCGCGACCGGCGCGAATGTACCGTAGCGTGGGGTCGAGTTGTTGTTGCCCGGGTGCGGCGCTGTTTTGGATCGCGAGCCAGATGTCGTACACAGTCATGTAATCAATGCCGGGCGCCGCGGTACGCATAAGCTGAGGGCTGGTGTAAGCGCCGAACGCAACGTCCCTCAGCAAGAATTGTGAAACGTAGGGACCGGTCAAGACGCCGGGCATGTCCGCGCGAAAGAGAGTTGCAGGCGTAACCTGCCCGCCTGCTTTAGGCCCGCGAAAATCCGACATCCTCGACAGATCAGCCGCAGCCTGATTTGTGAGCGGATTCGTATCGTATTCAGAAAAGGGCACGTCACGGGTCAGCGCATGCCAGTAAAGCTCAACCATCTCACCCGCCGAGTGTGCGCTGCTGAAGGCCGGTGGCGCTGGAGTTGCCAGATGGTGAGAGTCCGGTCCTTCCAGTTCCCAGGCCAAGGCAGCTTGAGGATTGATGAGCTTGCGCGGACCGCCAATGATTATAGCCTCGAAGTCGGCAGGGTTGCCGGTGGTTACCGCGCGGATGAGCGATGCGTATGCATTAAGGTCAACTTCGCCAAGATTGTTGTGCGGCAAGCCCTTTGAGAAGCTCGCGATCTTGTTTGGATAACGCTCTTCGTCGCCGTTGGTGGGATGGGACGGAAGGGGAAGGTCTTTTTCACGCTGCGCAACGTCAACGCGAAGAGTGAACGCTTTCTTGGCGCGCTTTCGCGCACTGAGAGGACCGGACTCCGCGAGAGGCTCCAACTCCTGGGCTTCCGTTCGAGGACTCCCGGCCTCCAAAACCGGACTCAGCCCAATCGCTCCGGCTGCAAGCGACGCAGCAGTCACTCCACCAACCTTGCCGAGAAAGACCCGCCGCCCGACCGATGACGGTCGTGAGCCCTCGATCTGGTCATAATTGCCTTGACCTGAATTAGCGCCGGTCCGGGTCCCGGCTCTCTTTCGCGTATCCTTGCTCTTCACAGAATTTCCTCCTGTCGGATCGAGCAGCCGCACCCGGATGTGCGCTCCGGCTTGCACCGACTCAGTTTAAGTTACCGATTGCAACGTAGTTTGCCTGCGGAAGGAACTGAGGTGCCTCCAGGACCGCCGGTTACCTCCCGCGTCACCGGCGAACGACGCGAACGACGCGAACGACGCGAACGACGCGAACGACCGGGCAATTATAGTTGAGGCTGAAAGTGTGTCAAGCTCTGGTTTCTGCGACTTTGCGACTGCGACCGCTCAGTCGTCCACCCCGTCGGTCCACGTCATCAACCCGCCGCCCGGGCTTTGTGGGGCGTCGTCCCTATTGCGATCCCAAGCTCCTCGATCTCCGGCCGCACGGACCGACTAGCCCACGCACAGTTCAGGTTGGCGCGCAGGAAGGCGTCGGGCGCCACGATCTTCTTCTTGATGAAAAGCATTCGCTTCTCTCGTGGCGCGACCTCGATGTGCTGATCGACTGCCTTATAGCAAAAATAGACAAGCTCCGAGCAGCTGAGGCGGGCGAAATTGGCAAAGTCAAAATCGAAGTCGTAACTGCGGCCGACGTTGGCGAGCGCTTCTTCTTTTGCCAGCGGAACGACCTCATCGCGTGCGACGGCCTGGCCCGCTTGCAGCCGCTCGCGAATTCGCCGCTCTTCGTCGGAATAGAACTCCTCGGGAATCCCCAGCGGCGACACTCCTTCCTTTTTCCTCAGCACCTCTGGCAAGCGAATGACCGCCAGCTTGTCACAGCGGCTGAAGGTAAGAATGTCTTCGATGAACACTCCCTCGGCCATCGAGTGGATGACCATCTGCTTGCCGGTCTTGAACAACTCGTTCGCACGCTTGCGCTCCTCGAGGTCTTCGATCCTCGATCCCACGCGTGGGCGGCTGTCCTCGGCCACCTCGCCATAGTAGAGCCCCGCATGCGAGAAAAGTCCGGGGATGAACAAGCCGTCAACATACATCGTGTAGCTTCGCAGTAAGATGTCTCCAGGTTCGAGTATGTCGATGAGCTCCCGCACGTCGTCACCCTTCACCTTGTACGAGCCGGGGTCGTAGACGAAAAAGAACGGGAACTTGAAGTACTTGATGTCGCCGAACATCGTCAGGAATCGTTCCGATATGCTCTTGCGTGCCATTGTCTCCTCCCTCCTTACGTCGCCAGAGATTCAATCTCCCTTCCTATAAGGACGCCCTTCGTGCGCACTCTAATGCAGCGAACTGGAGAATCCACCTTGATGGGATAGTGGCGCCCGGGCCTGTGTGGGAGGCAGCAGCCCACCAACTGGGCTGCTGCCTGGAAATCGGCGCTCAGATCGTGATCGTCGTGCCGTCAAATTTCGTGAGACTAAAGTGCGCGTTGGGCTCGGGGTACGTCGCCGTCGCTTCGCGCAGAAGACGAATAGCCACTTCCTCCCCCTGGAATAGCCCGGTGATGTTATCCGAAACTCGCCAGTGGACCCCGGACATATTGCGTCCCTCTGACAAGTTGTGCGCGAGTTTGTTCAACTCGCCCCCAATCGTCAGCGGCGGGCCATCCACTCCGGCGACGTACGGCAAAAGCGCCGTGCCGTCCCTATTGGGCTTCACGGTTACTGCGTTCGACAACACCGTGTCTTCCTTGAACCACGCTTTGAGAATAGTCACGCAGGCGCCGGCGGTGATCGCATGACCGGCCGGGGCCGACGGGTGCGAGGGCGATCCGCCCGGCAGCTCCTGGGCCAACAAGTAGCTGGCTTCATTCGACCCGAACCTCACCTGGTTCAAGTGCTGGTTGTACGCTGCGATCCTGGTGAGCACCGACGAGCCGAGCAGGTCGCTTGGAATCGGATAGGTTGCGCGGCCTTGCAAGTGGTTGTCCACCAGTCCGCCGTAAGCCTCCGGTCTCAGGTGGCGATGCACGTTCCACTTCTGATACCAGGCATGCCTCTCACCTTTGAACGCACTGCCTATTAGGGTGTGGAGGTGACCCGCGCCGAATGTCGCAAAGCCCCCTTGCCTGTTGCTGTTCTTGTAGGGGTTACCGTCATCCACGACTGCTCCGAGACCTCCCAGCACGAGTGCGGCCCTGGTGTACGAGGTAACGATCGTGTCGGAGCCCGCATGATGACCCAAGTCCCTCACGCTTCGAATGAAACGATTGCCGTCGAAGACGCTGACGTTCCCGACCCCAACCCCATTCTGCGCATTGAGCCATTCGCTGAACGCGGTAAGGAAGTCCCGGCCAAGCGAATCGAATGTAAACGTGCCGTCGGCGCTCCAGTTGATCACCGGCTGACGGGCCCGCATCTGCGGCACAACCGTAATGCCATCGTAGGTGAACGTCCGGTAAAGAATCTGAGAAACCATCGGGCCATCGAGCGCCCCCGGGAAGTCGTAACGGAACAGAAGCTGTGGCGTGACGTTGTTCGACATGGGGTGCCTGGGGCCGCGGTAACCTTGCATTGCGGAGAGGTCGTCGCAGGCCTCTTGAACCTCGGGGTTCGTGTTGTAGTCGGCGAACGGCACGTCGCGAAGGTACGCCTCCCAGTAGAGCTCTGCCATCTCAGCCGCCCTCTCGGGGCTTGCGATGGCGAACGGCACACTGACCAAGGTCGTAGCAGGCGAGTCGGGCCCTTCCATATTGAAGGCCAGTCCGCCCATCGGGTTTGCGTATTCTCCCGTGCCACCCTTCGGTACGTTTTCGAAGTCGTTGAAGTCGCCCGTGCTCAGGGCATTCAACAAGGCGTTATAGGCCGCCGAGTCGACTTCGCCAATAGAGTTGTGCGGGAGCGTCTTGTGGAAATTGCCTATGCGGTTCGGGTACGCCTCCTCGTCGCCGTTCGTCGGTTGTGAGAACGCGCCGAGATTCTTCTCGTCAATCGCAGCTTGGTGTCGAACCTGATAGGCCGAATCGCGCCGTTGAATACCACCCTGTGGGGCAATCTCGATGGCGCGGGCTTCGGAGCTTTTTGAACCCAGCAGCGGCTCGACGCCGATTGCGCCAGCGGCTATCGTTACTGCCGCAGCTCCGCCGACGCTGCCGAGGAATTCCCGTCTGCTGGGGGATGATGGGGCCTGTCGCTGGCTCCCTGTTTCGACTGCTCGTTTTGGTTCTTGGTTCTGCATCTTTCTCCTCCTTCGCCGAGGTTGGCTTGGATGTTATGAAACACTACCGCCGTGTGATTTCGAGAGACATCTCGCGATTGACGGTTTCCCGCTTTGGCAGGTTACACAGGCTATCCCGACTGCTAGATCGCTACTGTAATCGTATGCACTGGTCCAAAGGCGCAAACATTATAATTCAATCGGCGCTAATGTCAACGGCGTGACGTTGCCTACGATCCTGGCAGGTTGGTCCGCTCAGGCGTCGCATTACGGGGTAGGGGTGGCCCTCGCATGGATTTCAGCGGAGGTCGACCACGTGCTTTTGCACGACTCATTGGGTAGACTCTCAAGCTGTTTATGTCAGAAGCTGACCAAATGATCGAGGAAGTGGGACCCCCAGTCCTTCCGTGGTACCGGACCGCCACTCGACAACAGTGGAACGCGTTATTGGCGGCTAAGCTCGGGTGGATGCTCGACTCGATGGACTTCACCCTCTACTTGTGGGCGATCACGACCCTGCAGCGCGAGTTCGGTTTCGGGACCGAGACCTCCGGCCTGCTGACCTCGGTCGCGCTTGTTACTTCGGCCCTTGGGGGATTGGTCTTCGGCGTCGTCGCCGATCGCATAGGCAGAACGCGGGCGCTGATGGGCACGATCCTGATCTACTCGCTCTGCTCACTCGGCACGGCAACGGCCCACAGCGTCACCCAATTGATCATCTGGCGCGCCGCTCTCGGATTCGGGATGGGCGGCGAGTGGGCAACGGGCGCGGTCCTGGTGAGCGAAACCTGGCCTCCCGAGCATCGCGGCAAAGCGATCGGAATCATGCAATCGGGCTGGGCGATCGGGAGCATACTCGCGGCACTGGCGGCTGCAGCGGTGCTGCCGCACTGGCGATGGCTGTTCGTCGTCGGAGTGCTGCCGGCGTTTTTCACGATCTGGATTCGCAGGAGCGTGACAGAACCGGAACTGTGGAGGGCGCGCAAGCGGGCGGGCGGAACTCTGCGGCAAGTCGGCGGGCGGCAAACGACCGACACCGGCAATCGGCACCCGCTGCGTGAGATCTTCAGCCGCGAGCTTGCCGGGCTGACATTGAAGGCGTCGATAATGACCTCCGCGCTGATGTTCGGCTACTGGGGTCTGTTCACGTGGCTGCCGGCGTTTCTGTCGACTCCGGTCGCGGAAGGCGGCGCGGGAATGAGCATAGTACGCTCGACCGGCTGGATCATCCTTATGCAAATCGGCGCGTTCGCGGGCTACATCTCGTTCGGGTTCATCTCGGACCGAATAGGGCGGCGTATAACGTTTATTGGGTTTCTGGCGGCGGCGGCGATACTGGCGCCAATCTACGGTCACATGGGGCGAAGTCCGTCGGTGCTGCTGGCGCTAGGGCCGTTGCTTGGGTTCTTCGGTCACGGCTTCTTCAGCGTGTTTGGAGCGATGCTGGCGGAGTTGTTTCCAACTCGAGCGCGAGCCACCGCGCAAGGGTTTACCTACAACCTCGGCCGCGGCGTGAGCGCGCTCGCGCCCATGACGATCGGCGCGCTGGCACACAAGCGCGGCCTCGGCCCCGCGCTTGGACTGACTTCCGCTTTCTTTATTGCCGGCGCGTTGATGATCCTGCTGATGCCCGAAACGAGGGGCAAAAAACTCGAATGAGTCCGCCTCGAACCAATGAGCGCTTGAATTGAGTTACGATTGTTTGACCGCCCGCGAAGTGAAGACCCCGGAGCTCTCGCACAATTCGATTGAATAGCGCGGCCGGATGTAGTATAAAGGCCGTGTCACTCAATCGGTCTTGGAATTCCCGATAATAGGCACGTAGTGAATTCGACGACGGGTACTCGAATCGCGTCGGTACCCTGAGAGCGAATCGTCTCAACCACAAGCCGGCCAGCAACAGACTGAAACACATTTGAGGATTTGCCAGCCAGCAGGAGACTCTTATGGATAGAAAGTACAAGCAGCGCGGCTATCAAGACGAAGACAGAGAGCAACGGCCGCGCCCCTCAGTCCCACAAAAAAGCGATATGCGGGCCCCGAAGATGCCCGCCTTTCGCGAAGTCACCCGGTGTTCTTTATGCGGAACGCCGTTCAACATTGACGCCGGCGAAATCGCCCAGGATGCGACTTGCCCGAAGTGCCACACCGACTTGCACACCTGCAAGAACTGCGTGAGCTTCGACCCCGGCGCCAGATTTCAATGCCGCAAGCCGGTAACCGAACGCATACCGAAGAAGGACGTGCGCAATCAGTGCGAGATGTTCGAGCCGAAGAAGACAGTCGAGCGTGAAACCACTACGACGACCAAAGACACAAGGGACCCGCGCTCGGCGTTCGACAAACTCTTTAAGTAAGCGCACACCGCCCCCCTCCTTAGCGCACGGGACCATCTCATCGAGAACAAGCGCGAGGACAAAAGTCGCCGCCGAGTAGGTGGGACTCAGCTTCTTATCATGAGCCTGCTCCGCCCGGCAGGAACCGCTTCACCGCGGTCTGATAAACCGCCGCGCCAATAAGTCCGCCGGCGATCGGACCCGCGATGTAGAGCCACCACTCGTTTCCGCGCGGCCCCGGAAAGGCGATCTCGCCAAATCCGATCACGTAAGCAAACAAGCGCGGCCCGAAATCGCGAACAGGATTAACCGCGTCCATCGTCAGCGGGCCTCCAATCCCGACGATCGCCGTAACCGTCAGCCCGATGAAGATAGGACCAAGCCCCGCTTGCGGCAGACCCGGATTGTCAGGCTCGGTCAGCGCGAAGATCATCAACAGGAGAAACATCGTCAGCGCGACTTCGGCAAAGAACGCCCCCGAAGTGCTGATCATCGCCATCGCCCCGGCATCGACTCCCGCGCCGGGATTGGGATAGAAACACGAGAAGATCATCATCAGCTTCTGGCTGCCCGGCGCGCCAATCTGAATCGCGTGGTCCGCGGCGTACTTAGCCCAAAACCCGCGCCACAGCCAGTAGACCAGAGCCGACGCGGTGAAAGCTCCGGCGATCTGACTGACGATGTACGGCAGGATTCGCGACCAGGGGAATCGCCGGAACACCGCCATCGCTATCGTGACCGCCGGATTGAAGTGCGCCCCCGACACCGGCGCCGCGACGTAGATACCGAACGTCACCGCAAGGCCCCACATCACCGCGACGCCCCAGCCATCGATCGCGCCGGTGAGCACCGCGCTCGCCACCGCGCCGTCACCAACCAGAATGACGATGAACGTGCCGATGAATTCAGCGCTGCATGCGCCGATCAAAGCTGGCGTGAAGGGCGCAGGCTGTTTCGCCGATGAGACGGCTTCGTTTTCGGTACGAGCGGCTGTCATCAGTTCCCTCCGCAAAAGAAAGGGCAGGGCCCGTCCCTGCCCTCATCGCGCCATGCGCGACGAAGCAATCACGTTCAGTTTCGCGTTCGTTGAAACTAGAGATATTCCTGGGCGAACGTAAGCACGCGCCAGTAGGCCCGCCGCGCGAGCTCCGGCCAGCTTGCGCTCAAAAGCGGCGTCGCGCGAGTCGCATTCGTCTCGCTCCACTTGTTCGACCAGCCGCTCAAATCCCATAACAAGTCGGCGCCCTTCAATCCTGCGCGAGCCAGCGTGCCCGCAGGATTCCGGCCGTTATCCGCGTACGTGTTGTCATGCACCCAATTGCGCTCGGGAACCGGCCCGACGTCGAAGCTCGTGCCCTTCGGAAAAGCCAGCTCGAGGCTGAACACCGCAACCCCGTAGCAGTCGTTCCCGCGTATCTCGTTTCCGGTGACTTCGTTGTCATCGGCAGCCATGATCATCACGCCTGTTCCCGGCGGAACGTGAGACACAATTGAATTTGGATCGCCGAAGTTCGCGTGGTTATTGTCGTGCACCCAGTTGTTCACGACGCGGCAGTTGCGCCCGATCTTCGATGGATTGTTTGGAAGCACGAAGACCAGAATGCCGCCGGTGTTGTTGTGCACGTAGTTGCTCTCGACCACGGCGTTCACTGAGTTTTCAATCTCGATCCCGGTGACGTTGTCGCGAGCCTCGCAGTTCCGAACCACGATGTCGCGCGACTGGCCGCAATAGATCGCGGCGTCGGCGATCCCTGTCGCCACCACGCGCTCGATGGTCACTCCGGTGCAGCTCACGGGGTAGGTGCCATACAAGCCGGTATGATCAATCCTCAAGTCTCGAAAGACCGGGCCGCTCGCGTTCTGCACAACGACGCCGTTTCCGGTGTAATCGCGTATCTCGAAGCCTTCGATGTGGAAGTTGTCGCCGGTTGCTATCACCGCGTCGGCGAGCGTGTTCTTTCCATCAAGCACCGGCCGCGAACCCTGCGCGTTCTCGAGCAACTTCTTCAACTCGGAAAGATCTCTCGTTGTAGAAGTCGCGGCGCGCGCGGCGTTGCTTGCGCCGACTCCGCGCAGCGTAATGTTGTCGAGGTCGATCGTGATCTCCTCGTTATACACCCCGGGCAAGACTTCGATCGTGTCGCCGGGCTGGGCGCGCTCAACGGCGGCTTGAATCGACTCTCCGGGTTTGACGGTCAGCGTCATCGGGCCGCGTGCGGGGCCTTCTTCCTTCGGTGAGCCGACGTTGTGCTTTGCAACAAGCTCGCGGGCGGGATTGTTCAGGCGTCCCACAACAGGCAAACCCGACGGGACCCGATCCGGAAACGCCGGCGCGTGTGACTCATCGACCAGCGAGTAGAGGAACGCGATCAAGTCAGCTTTTTCTTCGGGCGTGATCGTGTACTTTCGAATCTTGTCGTCGATGTTAGGCACATCGAGTCCGAGCCCCGTCCCGCCGCCCCCCGCATAGAAGTCCAGCACTTCCTCGAGCGTCTTAAACCGGCCGTTGTGCATGTAAGGCGCGTTCAACACAACATTGCGCAGCGGCGGCACCTTGAAGGCTCGCTTGTTGCCTTCGCCGTGTGTGACGTCGTAGCGGCCGTAGTCCGGCTTGCTCGCATCGAGGTCCGGCGCACCGATGATCTTGAAGTCCCGGTTCGCAAACGTCGGTAAACCGTGGCACTCGAAGCAGCGGGTCTTGCCTGATCGAAAGAGGTTGAACCCGCGTTTCTGCGACAGCGTCAGCGCATTCCGCTCGCCCGCGACGAAGCGGTCGAAGGGCGAGTTGTTGGCCGTGAGCGTACGCTCGAATGCCGCGATCGCCTTTGCGACGTTGCCAAGCGAGATGTTCGCGCCATTCTGCCCGCCGAACGCGGCGTCGAACAGCTTCGCGTATTCGGGAATCTGCTTCAGCTCCTTGACCAGGTTCTCGGGGTCCTCAGCCATCTCGATCTCGTTTTTGATGGGTCCCTCGGCTTGTTCTTCGAGGTCGGCCGCGCGGCCATCCCAGAATTGAAGGTGGTTGTACGCAGCGTTCCATAAGGTCGGAGCCGATCGCCGCACGACTTCACCGCCCTTGCGATCCGGCCCGAGTCCGTGGCCGCCTTTGCCCATCGACTCGCCGCGCCCGTCGGTGAATCCGAGATCCGGATGGTGGCAAGTGGCGCACGAGATGTTGTTCTCGCCCGAGAGGATCGGATCGAAGAAGAGCAACCGGCCGAGCGCGACTCGTTTGTCGGCGGCTGGCTCAGGGGACAGGGGATTGTCTGCGCGCAGCACCATAGCGGGGAAGGGCTTGCGGAGACCGCCGCCTCCAAACGCCACCCCCGCGGTGCCTTCGTCGCCTGCAAAGTCCGCACGCGCCGGCCAGAGTCCGAGCGCGAGCGCGCCTCCAATCAGGACGGCGAGCAGCACTGCGAGGACGTACTTCCACCTGAACCCGGAGACTGACTTCGCCTGCGTCCCATTCAGTTGCATTTCTCTTGCTGATGCTGCGCTCATGATGAACCCTCCGAGTGAATCCCCAAAAGTTTGAAGCATCCGTGAGTGGGCGAATTATATTTGACGGCTTGCACAGGTCAAAGTGAATAGAGTGCCCGGCTGAGTTTGCGCCTCGCCTCGGGCATGCGCGATTCACTGCAGAGACGCGGCGGTCGAGGAGCTTCCGCATAGGCGCTAATCTCTGCGCCGACTCAGCAATCTCTGGGTCTCTGCGGTGAGGCCCTGGATTGAAAGCACCCAATCCGAGAGTTTGAGAGAGCAGAAATTGCTTTGGTCTCGCGAGTTGAAATAGACCTGCATACGCGCGACGAGTTTACCAGCTATGCCGTGGGCTTAATAGGATCAGTGCCTTTCATATCCACACAGGATGAATAGCTCCTCGCTCGTAAAAAAGACGTCTTCACTTATCTCGCACGTGTTCATATCGATTATTGCCTCGTCAGGGATAACTTCGGGCAAGGCATCATACCTGAGATAACACACTCTCTTGGCTAGTTCCAGTTCAAGTGTGCTCTTCAACCTGACGTATATCTCATCGAATTCGACAGAACTAGACACAATTATTTCAGTGTTGGTTCGACGCTTCCGCTTCTTTTGTATAAGCGACAGGGTTTTGGCCTCCCACCGCATTAGAAACAGTTCGTCGTCGGTCTCGTGTTCTCTTGCTCCTTGCGCCATTGCCGTGGCATCCTTAAGCCCCATTTGTTTATTTATACACCGGAACGAATCGATTAACCATGAAACGTCATTTGTGCTTCTTGGATTATGATGTCGACATAGATTGCGAGACAATGGGCGTGCAAAAAAAGACTAGGATCGAGAGAGCAAGAATTGAGCAACCAATGGCGTTGCCAATCTTGCGTTGTCTGCCAGCCAGCGCGAGTTGTAGCTATGCCGGTTGCCTCAGCAAACTTTGCTTTGCGTCAGTTCTGCCGATTGCGTTCTCCCAGGAAAAAGACAGACCTGGGATTCCGGTGGTATAGCCGCTCTTCCTTTTGGCCATTTAATCCTTTCGCCCCGACTGTGGCGCAACTGTCTATGATTTAGTTGATAGCCTTGTGAAGCGAAGCTCGATCCGTCTACGCGTCGAGTCAGGTTCTCTACTTACGAATTGAAGAGTCGCGGTCGGCGGTATCAATTGAGCCGCAGAGTAGAATCTATAACGCACATTATCGAGCCTTCCGTTCGCCTTCTTTTTTATGTATTGCGCGACGGCGATGGCCCTGAGCAACCCGAGATCTACATTGGAGCCGAAGATCATCGATTCAACAGACTTCTTCTCTAGCGCCACCGCTTCGAGATCTGAATCCAAATTGCTTCTCTTCGTACTCACAGTTTGACCGTCGGTGTGCCCAATCACTTCTATCACATCAACGTTATAGTCCTTCAGGATATTATTCAGCTTTGGGATTATCTCTTTCTCAATTGCCTGTTCGAAAGAGCCCGAGAGACTTGGGCTACCAGAATCGAATGTGTAGCCAGAGGCTTCGTTGAGAGTAATGATCGGGGGTTTGTCGCGGCGAAGTGATGCGACCTCTTGGCGAAGCGAGTCGTTTGCTCTTGCGAGTTCCACAGTGCGGAATCTCTCCACAAACCACAAGAGCAAAAATAGCATTGATGCCGCCAGCACCATATCGGCGATGCTAGGCCAAAAATTGAGTTCGAAGGCGCGCTTTAGCTTCATCGTCTCCACCCGAATAAGGAAAGGCTAAACTTCTTCCTTTCTAACGTACGATTAATCGTCTTGAGCCCAACCTGGATCGCGTCAATATCCGCTTGGGATATCATCGAGGCTTCGATGCTCCTGAGCACATTGCGGACTTGCGATATTGAGGCCAGCATTTCTTGGGCCGGAGTTCCAATCTTGTCCACCGACGAATCAAGGGCTTTTGCAGTAGCCTCTATTCTGCCCATAGCCAAATCAAGTTTCTCAGTTGCCGCTTTGAAATCCTTTGCATAAGTGCCTTGTTGCATTTGTAGCTGATTATAGAGTTCTTGCACCTTGTGAATAACATCGCGTGTACTTTGAATAATTGCCCGAACTTCGTCGCGGAATCCCTTAGCCATTCCTGCGATCTCATCTTGGTAAGTCTTGTTGAGTTGCTTTAGGTCAGCCTGAAACTGCTGCTGGGTGCCTTCAAGCGTCGCGTGAAACTTCACGAACATTAGCTGCGTTTCAGCGGAACGGGAGCCTTGATCTTTGATCTCCTTGATGAGACTATTCAGCGCCGTTTCATAGTTGTGATAACGCGACTCGTATTTCTCAACCCCTTCAAAAAGTTGAGTTATAGCAGTGAGGAGCGGAGAGCTTGGTCCCGTGAGATTCGAGAACTTGTCTGTTGCTCCTCCTAGTACCGCAGCAAAATTGTTTAGATCGGCGACTGCACCCGTTGCCTTCCCCGTGACGCTGTTTAAGTCTTGCGAGACGGGTTGAAGGCTCGCTATCAATGCGTCTAACTTCGTTGCTGTTCTTGATAGAAGATCGGCAGGCTTCTTGCGCAGCGATGAGAAAATGGGTACGAGTTCTGCCTGGGTAACAAAATCAAGGCGATTGAAGAATCTATCTTTTACCGGATTGACGAAAATGTGCTTAAAAAAGAGCAAAGCCACGGTCCCGAAGACGCCGCAGATGCTTGCCCAAAACGCGCTATTGAAGCCGTCATAGATCCTCGTTACAGCCGCGTCGTACTTCGTCACATCGATAACGCCGTTTGAGATGGTATTGCGAAGATCGCTATTAGCCAGAATCTCTCTGAAAGCTAGAAATGTTCCGCCTAGCCCAGAGATCAATAGAACCGAGAGTACGAAATTCGACGTTTGAGTTTTGCGGCCGGTTTCTTTGGCAGATATTGCGAGTTCTGACATTTCCGAAAGACTGAGCGAAATGTTTTTATCGCTCAACCTGAAAACCATTTCGACTCGCTCCCCCACGATGCTGTCAGGCGGGATATCTAGTGAGCCTTTGACCGCCTGGTAGAAATTGGTTGGGGAGACTCCAGCCGCAAGCTGGATTTCCGCTTCAAGCGCATCCAGGTGGTCAAGTTCACGGGCGAAGTCTTTGCGAATCGACAACAGAGTGATAGTACCAGCGCCGAAAAGCAAGAGGATGAAAATGACTACTGGTATTACTATCATTATGGGTCCTCGCGCGCCAAACCGTGGGTCAAACTTGCACGACGTGCTCAGGCAAAGAACTCAACATCCGCGTACTGCCCGTTCGGGAAGTATATCCGATTAGTCCTAGAGATTAGGACACCGTGTTGTCTTGAGACAGTTCTTCTGACCGTGCTAGAGCGGCGGAACGATACTTCCAGTATGTGATTGCTACGGTTCGCGAGAATCAGATCGTTGCGCCCCTGTTGTTTGAAGTCGGCAAGCTTCTCAGACAAATCATATTCTTGTCTACTGCCACTGAAATGATGAGGATATAGGATGCTGCCAGCCTCGATGACTTTGACGGAGCCATTGCTGAACAAGAGCTTTGCAAACGGTCGTTTGTTCTTGTGGCCGCAAAACAAGCACTCCGGTGAACTGTGGTTAGTAAAGAACGTCGTCTGTTTGCATCCTTCGCAAACGTAGAGGAACTCCAAGGCCTTCCATAAAGACTTTACCCAGGCCGTCGCAGTTGGCCTATGTTGGCTATTGTGCAAACCAGTGACGAATGCTGCGTGGAACAGGTCCTGAATGTCCTTCGGGAGGTCAGAAAGCCTGAACCCCCCTTTTGTGAATCGATTCGACTTGTTAGTGGGGTGATCTGTGTATAAAGCATTTTGCCCAAAAGGATCATCTGCATAGTCGATGTTGATCTTGCTTCCAACTAACGGGTGTCTAAACATCAGCAGGTTGAAAATCAACACCGCGAGCGAATGTGCATCTGTCGTGTGGTTGGGCTCAGACCGCTGGCGTGTCACGAGTTCGGGCGCGGTATATCCGGCCGTGCCAACCACTTTTGCTGGAAGAAACCCTTCTACAGCCAGATTGTCCAAGTCGATGATTGATACTTGACCATTGGACGTATCGATGAATACGTTACCAATCGAAAGATCGCAGTGGGTAAAGCCGTTTCGATAAAGCCTATTAATGGCTCGGGCGAGATGAAAGGCGTTCAATAAAAAGGTTCTATACTTTATTTGTCCACTTCTAAAAATGCCCCAGGCTCTTGGTGAGTGAGCGCTGTTGCCCGGTGGTTCAAAAAGTTCAGACATCTCGACACCCGGGGCGTGAGGCATTACCACACCTTCCCTACCGCCGTGCTGAATGATGCGGCTCGGGAAACAAAAAGTCTTTTCCGGGAAGCCTAAACATATACCGTGTCCTTGCGAAATAATTCGATCAAGCCGTTCACCCCGATCAGTTTCCAAGTGCTTGTACAGCTTAACAACGAGGATCTCTCGCGTGTCCCCCGAAGTGCGCCTTGCTCGAAACGTATCCCCTTGACCACCCGATCTATAAACTTGCTCGATCAAGTACTCTGTGCCAGAGACATCTTGGATTTTGCCTCCGACTCTCATTGGGATTGCTCCTTAAAAAGGTCATTGAAGAAGACGAAACATGCAGTCTTGTCATCGCCGCTGAACCCTCTGGATTCATAGTAGCCGTTGAGTTCGGCGAGCCACTTGACGAAATCAGCCTTTGTCTTCTGCCTTGCCTCACTCACTATTCGCTGAAAGAAAAGATTTGGATTTGTCTTGCTAATGTTCTCGGCGAATCCATCAGTCATAAGGCACAAAAACAATGCCTCTGGTGGCACGTCCAACACTCTTACTTTCAAGTACTCCTTCCATTCGTTATGGGTAACTGGAATAGTCTCATCGAGAGCGTCCCCCTTCGTCGGCTGAACCATCAATTCAGAGGTCGTCTGACAGACAAGGTAAATCCCGCCATCACCTACGTGTGAGCAGAACACCTTTTTTCCGTCAGTCATCCCGAATAGGCATGTAGTCGCAAAGTCCTCTTTGGTGCACTTGATCGTGGGCACTTTGTTGTGCTTCTTCGCTGAATCTTCAGCTTCACCTTCGCCTAGGTTGTTGACCTGAGTGGTACAGAGTTGTTTCTTGGCAGACAAATCATCCAACTCAAGCCTTATATCTTCGACGGACCGAACAAATGCGGTTCTAAACGCATTCTCGTTTAGCCTCACCAACGGATGCCTGACGGTTTCCTTGGCTTTGTATTGATACGCCAATTTCATCGGACCTGCTCTAAACAACACTCGATCTTTGGATAACTCAACAGTTTCACTTAGGGACCGAGCGACAAAGTCTCGCATCTTCTGTGTGATTCGCTGAGTCATTAACTGAGAGCCTTCATCAGAGAATGCACACGAACCAAGGCCGTCCCCGACGGCGACAAACAAGGTATCGCCATCCCCCTGAAAGTCGGAATGATCTTGATTTGGCTTCCGCTGTTCTATGTGCGAAGAGCCTCTGTGCGAATACGACAGACACGTCAGACTGGAGACCGAGCCTTCGAGCACTCTCTCGTTATCACGACCGTTCGGAATTAGACATCCTGAAGACAAGCGCTCCCGTGGTAGTCCCATTTGTTACGAATCACGACGACTGGATAAGTACAACGCTCCCAGCAGTGGCTGTGCCAATAGGCTTACTTGGTTGCTTACCCGCTGACAGCTCTTTCGTAATCGTGTGAATGTACTTAAAGAACTCGCTCAAGTCTTTCATGCTAGCGATTCGAACCGCTGCGTCCGTTTCGTTCAACTTGAACGCTTCCAAAGTGCTGTCCTTAATGCCGTTGCCGGCTCCCAACGCCACGCGCACCGCACGTTTCATAATGAAGTCACTGTTCATTCGATCTATTTCATCTCTCCAGCCCGCTTCGTTGCCGCGCATTCTTTCGGGGCACGTAGCGTTACCATCGGACATAAATACCAATAGCGGACGCTTGCATTTGGCTTTGATGAAGTCTGCTTTCTCTTGGACAACCCTCATCACCTCGGCGAGCCCACTTGCCAGATTTGTACTGCTTTGGGTAGTGAGATTCGGAGCTACCGCCTTTGTGACTGGCTCGAACTTCATCACCGTATCCGCCGAGTCACTGAACGTAACGATGCTCAACTGTACCGCGTCCTTTGTTTCGGGATCGATCTTCAATGCGTCAACATACTCTTTCAGATTGATGTTGACCTGTTGAATCCCCAATCCCGCCATACTCGACGAGACGTCGATCAGAAAGATCACCGGAATTGGCTTGTGCTCCAAGCCTTCCATGTCTTGTATTGGCATTTTCAAGTCCCTCCGTATCTGGTTATCTACGATCGGCCACTGAGGTCTTTTCCACCGAGTTGTTCGAGTGACCTGAATAGTTGCTTGGTGGAATTCTTCCGGGCCTCTAGCGAGGGCCTGATGCGCTCGCTTGTACCGGGCGGTACAATATCTCGGCCATTGGCCGATAGTCAATACCGATGCGTAATCTTGTTGACCACGGTTGTGTGACCACCCAGATTGTGCGGAGCTGGAGGGAGGGTCAGCCAGTCACGAAGCTTCGCTTCACAACGTATTTGCTTCACAACGTTTTGTCGGCGGTCGTCTGGCGGGTAACCGCCGAGTTGGAGGGGACTCGGTCACGTTGCCGCGTCGAAGGGCTAATAGCCAAGAAGCTGTTGTTCGAGCGGCACGACGAGAGGTATGCTTCGGACATGGCCACCATAGTTGAGATAGAGAAACTCGCGCTCAACTTGCCTGAGAAGGAACGAGCAACTCTGGCGGCGAATCTCCTCGAATCTCTTCCAGGCGTTTTGTCCGACGAAGATGAGGGCGTTGCCGAAGCCTGCGTCGCGGTTGCGGAGCTTGAGGCGAATCCCGATCAGGCTATTTCTCTTGCGCGACTAGATGCTCTCTCCCCGGCAACAATACGTGCGCACCGTGGCCCGCGTGGCGGCAATGAGAGCAAAGAGAAGAGAAGGGACGAGCACGAGCGGTTGTCGGTTTCCTTATCTGTCGCATTCTTGCTATCGTTGCTGGCGGAATGGACAAGACTTACGTAGAACAGCGCGATGACGGCTATTGGATCGCAGGTACGCGCGTCTCCCTTGATTCCATAATCGCAGCATTCAATCGAGGCGCCGCACCGGAGACCATCAGACGCTCGTTTCCGCTGCTGAGCTTGGAAGAAGTCTATGGCGCAATCACCTTCTACCTCGCCCATGAGGATGAGGTCGACGACTACCTTCGACGATCCGGTGCGGAGCTTGACGCGCGGGCTGAGGAGCGGCGCGAGCAACTGAGAGCCTCCAAGCCAGAGTTGTACGAGCGAGTGCTTCGACTCCGCGAGGAGACCAAAGCTTCGCAAAGATGAAGATTCGCTTTCAGGCTGACCCGACTTGAACGAGGACATCGCCCTCGGCTTCGTGCGCCTCGAACCTCAGATCGATTTTCAGACTGCAAGCGAAGCTGAAGTGCGAGGACTGTCGGACCCGGAAGTAATTTCTCGCGCAACTCAGGACAATCGCGTCCTTGTCACTCACGATCGGCGAACCATGCCCAGACACTTCGCCGCTTTCATTCTGAGCAATACAAGCCCGGGAGTGTTCATCATCGGTCAGAATGTCGGCGTGCGCACGGCTATCGACGAACTACTGTTAATCTGGAGTTGCTCGGAAAGTGAAGAATGGACGAACCTGCTCGTCGATATCCCAATCTGATTACGGCCGTCGCCCTTTCGCTAGCACTCTATTTCTTCGCCCTTCCCCGGCGCCGGGGCCCATTCGCCTGAGAACTCGCGTACCGGGTCGGCCTGATTGAAAGAAGTGGGAACCACCGAGGGCAAGTTTCACGACGGCGTTCTCACACTACTCGAGGGTCACGAAGCCACGCTCCCGCACAGAACGTAGAATCGGAATCGAATCGGCCCGCGCAAACGGCGGTGAGCGCCCACTTTTTGCGCTGATCTATTGGTTTCGACTCACACGTGCATTCAATTAACCGAGTCGATCGTCGGAGCAATGACGTCGAGGCAGGTGTTCAGCGTACCGACTTTAGTCGGGTTGTGTCCTCGCATCAAGAAAAACCCCGACTGAAATCGGTACTGGGCGCATGGTAGCGCTGAGCGGTGAAGTCGATGCCAAGGCTAGAATGCTTCAATATCGGGTTATTGAGGCGCGACGCGAAAGCGATCTCGGATTCAATCCGGAGGAAGGCTCGTCGGGCGCTGACGCGACCTGTCCGTACTGCGGTACCGTGGCAGACGACGTCCGCGTGAAGTCGGAGGGTCGCGCTGGGTAGATTGGGCCGCGCGTTGCTCGTGTGGCGTGCAATCGAGCGACAAGAACGCGAGCGACGTGTGTGGTGCGCCCGGAGAGATTCGAACTCCCGGCCTTCTGGTTCGTAGCCAGACGCTCTATCCAACTGAGCTACGGGCGCATTATCGTGACAATGAACGTGTGACCGCTCTTGCTGACCTCGGATTATTGCAAACGCTCGCAAACGTTGTCAACGAGGCGCACTTTTGCACTTTTTGCCGTCGCCGGAAACCGCCGGAAAAGGAAACCGCTGCCACGAAGACACCAGGACACACAGTGGTCCGAGCAACAACAACACGAACGGCTGGCGTGCTCGTGTGACGTCCCATCCTCGTGGTGACGCCTTGTAGTGAGGGCTGTTGACAATCGGTCGCCGCCGCTGCTCTACTTCGACACGCCGATGTCAGAGCCGATCGTCACCCTAATCGTCGTCCCACGCGAGCGGTTCAGCGTTGCAGTGCAGTCACTCGAAAACCTCTACCAGAACACCGATTCCCCATTCTCGCTCGTCTATGTCGATGGCGGTTCGCCCCGCAAAGTGAGAGACCGCCTGGCCGAAGAGTCCCGGCGCAGGGGGTTCGACCTGATCCGCACCGAGCATTACCTCACACCCAATCAGGCGCGCAATCTTGGACTCGCGCACGCGACGACCCCCTATGTCGTGTTTCTGGACAACGATGTCCTCGTCGAGCCGGGATGGCTCTCGGCGCTTGTGGCTTGCGCGGAGGAGACGGGGGCCGCCGCCGTCGGGCCGCTCTACCTCGAAGGCCGACCCGACGACCGCATCATTCACATGGCGGGCGGGCTTGCGCACATCAGCGAAGAAGGAGGCCGCCGCATCGTATGCTTCGACGACTTCCTCGAAGGCCGCTGCGTCGACGATCTCCCAACCCCGCTCGTCAGACAGCCAACCGAGCTTTTGGAGTTCCATTGCATGCTCGTGCGCCGGGATGTCCTGGACCGGATCGGCGGGTTCGACGAAGGATTCCTGAACACTCGCGAGCAGGTGGACTTCTGCCTGACACTTGGCGCCGCGGGTGAGCGCGTCTACATCGAACCGGCGGCGCGAGTGACCTACATGAAGATCAAGACTCACATCGCGCTCTCCGACCTTCGATACTTCACGCTCCGGTGGTCCGAAGCATGGACCCGCGCCACTCTCGAACACTATCATCGCAAGTGGAACCTTCAGATGGACGAGACGGACCTCGCCGTCACCTGGACGAAGAAGCAGCGTTACCGGTTTCTTGAGCCGCTCTTGACCAAAACGCTGACACTGATGTTCCACATGATAGGGCGGAGGCGCACGCGGCGGCTCGCGCAGCTTCTGGTGTTCCCGATCGAAGGCCTCCTCAACCGACTTCTGGTGCGCGACCCGTTGAATAGATCAGCCCCACGCTGATGATCGCTACCAATCGTGTGGTAGATTCTCTTCGGCTGGAGGAGAACTCATGACCCGACTCATCAGCCTGATTGCGATCACGCTGCCGATCCTCGTCACGCCGGTGTCACTGCCACGGAAACCTCCCACAGCGGACTTGCTCTTGGTCAACGCGCGAGTGGTGACGATGAATCCGCGGCAGCCGTCTGCTGAAGCTGTCGCCATCAAGGACGGCCGAATAGTCTGGGTTGGCACAACGGCCGAAGCCACAAAGCGCTATCACGACCCCGCCCGCACGATTGATCTTGCGGGGGCGACCGTGCTGCCGGGAATCATCGATGCGCACACACATCTGATGAGTCTCGGCGAGAGCTTTTTGAAGCTGAACCTCAAAGACGTCGCCACGCCAGAAGAAGCCGCCGCCAGCGTGAGGCACAAGGCTGCGACCGTGCGTCCGGGTGAATGGATACTCGGCTGGGGATGGGATGAAGGCAAGTGGGCGTCTCACTATCCGACTCATGAGATGTTGAGCGACGCCGCGCCGAACAATCCCGTGTTGTTGACCGGGCTCCACTCGTTCGCGTCGTGGGTCAACAAGAAAGCTCTCGACCTCGCCGGCATCACTAAAGACAGTAAAGACCCGGAGAACGGAAAGATCATACGCGACGAAAAGACCGGTGAGCCTGCGGGCGTGCTGACCAATCGCGCGCAGGAGCTTGTCGCGAGACACATCCCGCCTCTCGATCTGGAGCGCGTCAAGCAAGCATTAGAGCTTGCCGCGCGCGAGTGCGTTCGCAATGGACTTACGTCGGTGCACGAAGCGAGAGTGACGCCGCTGATGATTCAGGCGTTCCGGGAGCTGATCAAAGAAGGCCGGATGCCGCTGCGCGTCTACTTGATGCTGGACGGCGCGAACAAGGCTCTCGTTGACGAGTGGCTCGCGCGAGGACCGGAGATCGACTCAGTGGGGCATCGATTGACCATCCGCAGCGTCAAAGTGTTTGCCGACGGCGCGCTGGGCTCGCGTGGCGCGGCGCTGTTTGAGCCTTACACTGACGCGCCGAACACCAAAGGACTGGTCACAACATCCGAGGCCGACATCTACAACCTGACGCGCCGGTGTTTGCGCGGCGGTTTTCAAGTCGCAACGCACGCCATCGGCGACGCGGGGAATCACCTGACGCTCGACGCTTTTGAGAAGGCACTGAGGGAGACCGGCGCGAAGAATGCTCGGCTCCGAGTGGAGCATGCTCAGGTGCTGGGGCAGACGGACATTCCGCGCTTCGCGAAGCTGGGAGTGATCGCTTCGATGCAGCCGACGCACTGCACGTCGGACATGCCGTGGGCGGAGAAGCGCGTCGGACCTGTGCGGATCAAGGGCGCGTATGCGTGGCGGTCTGTGCTGAAGACGGGGGCTCACGTGCCGGTCAGCTCGGACTTTCCTGGCGAGACGCTCAATCCGTTTTATGGAATCTACGCGGCCGTGACCCGCCAGGACCCGGAGGGCAGGCCTGAAGGCGGATGGTATCCGGGCGAGCGGATGACTCTTCAGGAAGCGCTGCGGGGGTACACGATCGAGGCGGCCTATTCCGAATTTGAAGAGAGGGAGAAGGGCTCGATCGAGAAGGGCAAGCTGGCGGACCTGATCGTCATCTCGAAGGACATCACGAAGGTTGCGCCGAAAGAGATGCTGACGATTCGGGTATTGAAGACGATCATCGGCGGGGAGATCGTGTACAGCGCCGAGCGGTGAGGGCAGTTAGGGTGCGGTGGCGCAAGTTCCCGTTAGAATCGATCGTATGGGCAGGGAGGAGCCTGCCCACACGCTTTTGCTCTTATCGTCCAGAGATGACGAATTGTGGTACGATTCGAGGTGACGGAGGAGCGATGATCGAGTCGGTCGAGTTCAAAAACTTCAAGGCGTTGCGCGACGCGAAGCTTCCGCTCGGGCGTTTCACTTTGATCGTCGGACCGAATGGAAGCGGGAAGAGTACCGTCTTTCAGGCTTTGAAATCGTTGCAACCTCAGTTGCTGAGCTTCCATCAGATTGTCAGTGCAGAGCTTCGTGGAAGTGCCGACGCTATAGTTGAAGTCGTCGTTAGCTGGGGGCCCCCGTATGATGGCATGGTGATCTTTGAGTGGAATCTCGCCGGTCGTATTGGTCCCACGATCTCCGTTGATTATGCTCGTCGCCTCATTCGCGATCCGCATGCGTCAGTGGTTGACGGAGGGTACTTCACAACGGTACTTCAGCGAATCGCGGTCTACTCACTGGACGCGGAGAAACTAGCCCAACAGGCCATGGTACGGGAAGGAGTCGAGCTAGGTGAGAGAGGCGAGGACCTTCCCGCCGTGCTTGATCGCCTTAGCGATCAGGAGCCGGAGCGGTTTGAGGCCCTGAATGCGGAGCTTGGACGGTGCTTGCCTGAGTACGACCGGATCCTTTTCGAGGCCACAAACAGCCCGGGAACGAAGGCAATACTTCTGAGAACGCGGGACGGCGGCCACCGTATCCCTGCCGCTGATGTGTCGCAGGGTACCCTACTCACTCTAGCTCTGCTCACCATTGCGTATCAGCCTCACCCGCCATCAGTCGTTTGTCTCGAGGAACCCGATCGCGGCATACACCCTCGCCTGCTTGCCGAGATCAGGGATGCGATGTACAGGCTTTCGCACCCGGAGAGCTTTGGGGAAGACCGCGAGCCTGTTCAGGTGATCGCCACGACTCATTCACCTTACCTGCTCGATCTGTACAGAGACCACCCTGAAGAAGTGGTCATTGCTGAAAAGCTGGAAGGCGGCGTCAGATTCGAACGACTGTCCGATTACCCGCATGTCGACGAGATTCTCCAGGACGCGCGGCTGGGCGACGTCTGGTACACCGGGATCCTCGGCGGAGTTCCTTCGCACACATGAAGGTCGACATTCTGAGCGAGTCACCGGAGGACGAGGCCGCGGTGCGCATAATCCTCGACGCCATCCTCGGCCGGGCCACGGAGTCGACGGGTACGAAGCGCAATCCTCCAGCGGGATGGGGCGCTGTACGCCAGAACTTGCCTCCGTTGATGCGGGCGATGCACTTTAACCCCGCCGCTGCAGCCCTCGTCATCGTGGTCGACTCCGACGATTCTCCAATCCATTCCCCCGAACACGACGAACCCGGCTCTATAGCGCCGCGATGCCGTATATGCCTGCTGCGCGGCGACGTGAAGCGCATTGAACAGAGTCTTAGACCCGTAGCGAATCGAGCGCCGTTGCAAACCGCTATCGGTCTGGCCGTGCCGGCGATTGAAGCATGGCTTCTCGCGGAGACGATCCTCACGCGACTGAAGCCCACTTCTTGCAGGACCCGTCGAAGAGGCTCACTCGAGTGAGGAGCCAACTCAAGCTCAAGCTATACGGAACCGAGCGGCCGTCGAAAGAGGTAAGGCTGCGGAGAGCGGAAGAGGCCGCCCGCCGGGTCGCAGCCAATCTTGGTCTGTTGGAGGCTTCCTTTCAGACGGTTTCGGGGCGCTACTTCGCGATGTCAGGATGTGGTAGCTTCACATCTCCAGTGGTCTCCAGTAAATGCGAAGCTGGTATCACCGACGGCGCAAGATGCGAATGACACACCCTTTCGAAGCGATTCCCATACCCAAGCAAACGGCGGCGCTCATGTTGTTGTTTGTCGGCGCGGCGGTCTTGACGGTCGCGCTGAACAGGATCGGCTCGCCGCTCAGAACCGCGGAAGCCCCCCAGGGAATAATCTCGTTCGAGTTCGCCGGCAGTGCCGCCGCCGCCGCGCGAATCATTGGATCGTGGGACGAATCAGCTCGCGTTCATGCGGCATTCAGTATCGGGCTCGACTACCTTTACCTGGTCGCGTACTCGACGACGAGCGCGCTTGCGTGTGTGTGGGCTTCGGGTATTCTCCGACGACGCGGGATATCGTTGATTGGCCGGGCCGGTGTCGCAATAGCGTGGGCGCAATGGCTGGCAGCGCTCCTTGACGCCACCGAGAATACGGCGCTGATGTCGATGCTCTTAGGCTCGCCTGCGGACGCGCTGGCGAGGATCGCGTGGGCGGCCGCCGCCGGCAAGTTCGCTTTGATCCTCGCAGGCGTTCTCTACATTCTACTTGGCGGAGCGGTGTCGGTTTGGTACTGGATCAGGTACAACCGCGCCGGGTGATGTGCTCATCCGCGCTTGCCACCTGTTGCTGCTTCACCGGACAATGACCTGAGTTGGTCGGGCGTGGGACATCGCACAGAGGAAAAGGAACGAATGAAATCTGGAGTTTCTGTCCTGGCTCGTGTCGCTTGCGGCTCACTCGTGTTTGCCGGATTGATCTTAAGCGCGCCGGCACGGCAACTCGCGCCCGCGAAGGTCACTCTCACTCCCGAGTTGCAGGCAGTGATGGAACGCATCACCGCCGACTCGCTTCGCGGACACCTCTCATTCATCGCATCCGACTTACTCGAGGGCCGCAACACTCCGTCGAAAGGACTGGATCTAGCCGCCGAGTACATAGCCGCGCAGTTCCGGCGCGCGGGAGTCGAGCCCGCCGGCAACGACGGCTATTTTCAAACTGCGCCCTGGATTATCACCGAGCGCCCGATGGACGCGTTCGAGTGCAAACTGGAAACGGCGGGGGAATCGCTGAACGTTTCAGCGGATCAGGTCAGCATTGGATTTGACTCGCCGCTGAATCTCTCACGCGCGGGATTGGTTAAGGTCGTCTACCGAGATCCGGCCGCGCTGACGACAGCGACCGCAGCCGAGTTTGAAGGCAAGGTCGTCGTGACCGAGATTCCTGACTTCCGGCGCGAGGACCGCTCGCGGTGGAATGAGATGTTCCGCGCGCAGAACGAATTCCTGTCAAAGCTCGCGAGCCTGAAGGTTGCGCTCGTCGTTTCCGTAGACCGCATCAACCCTCGCGGCAGCGGCGGCGGCGCCGGAAGGCTGATCGATCCCGAAAACCGGACTGCCTTTTCATCCTCGCCGAGCGCGCCGTTGCTGACGATTCACGATCCGAGGATCGTGAAGCTGTACGACGAGATGAAAGCCGGGGCAACAGGCGCGACGTTGTCGGTTCGCACGGCCGCGCCCGTCGAGAAACCGATCAAGCTGCGTAACGTAGTCGGCCTACTGCGCGGGTCGGACCCGATGCTCAAAGACACCTACGTACTCGTTACGGCGCACTACGATCACGTCGGCGTGCGTCCCAACGAGCACGGCGATTCGATCTTCAACGGCGCAAATGACGATGGCAGCGGTACCGTGTCGGTGATCGAGCTGGCGTCGGCGCTCGCGTCGCTCAAGACCCGCCCGAAGCGCAGCATCGTGTTCATGACTTTCTTTGGCGAGGAGAAGGGCTTGCTCGGCTCGCGTTACTACGGCCGGCATCCGATCTTCCCGATCGACAAGACCGTCGCCGACGTCAACCTCGAACAAGTGGGCCGAACCGACAGCACCGAGGGGCCGCAAACCTCAAATGCGACGCTGACCGGGTTCGACTACTCCGACGTCGGCGCGATCTTCAAGGCGGCGGGCGAGGCGACGGGGATCACGGTCTACAAGCACGAGCGCAACAGCGACGCGTACTTCGGCCGCAGCGACAATCAGGCGCTGGCCGATCGCGGTGTGCCGGCTCATACGTTGTGCGTGGCGTTCGCCTATCCCGATTATCACGGGGCCGGCGATCACTGGGACAAGATCGACTACGAGAACATGGCTAAGGTGGACAGAATGGTCGCCGTCGCGCTTCTGACTATTGCAAACAGCTTGGACGAGCCTAAGTGGAATGAAGCGAACGCGAGAGCGGCGCGCTACATCAAGGCGAGCCGGGAGATTCGCGGAAAGTGAGGGTGGGATACCATGACCGACAAATGCAAGGTGACGAACCTGATGAACCGTATCACGCTGATCGCGCTATTGACCGCGCTCATTTCCTCTCTTGTGCCGGGACAACCGAACGTCGCCGCTGGCCGGCCCCCGAGCCAGGAGCTGCCGATGTCCAAACCCGAGCAGGTCGGGATGTCTTCGGAACGACTGGGGCGCATCCGCGTCGCAATGCAGCGATACGTCGATCGCAACGAAGTTCCCGGAGTCGTCACACTCGTAGCTCGCCGGGGCCGAATCGTTCACCTTGACGCTATCGGCTATCGCGACGTCGAGAACAAAGCACCGATGACCACGGACACGATTTTCCGAATCGCGTCGATGACCAAACCCATCGCCTCCGTTGCGCTGATGATGCTCTACGAGGAGGGCCACCTCCTGCTCTCTGATCCGGTGTCGAAGTGGCTGCCGGAGTTCAAGGACATGAAAGTCGCCCAGGTCGCACGGCCGGGCGAGCGAGTCGAGGCGCCCTACAAGCCCATTCCTGCGGCACGGCCAGTCACGATCAAGCACCTCCTGACTCACACCGCCGGGCTGCCGAACTCGTACCGCGGTATTACTCAGCCGGAGTTCGCCAGAGCTTACGCCCGCCAGAGGCCGGATGAGACAAT
Organism: Blastocatellia bacterium; assembly: GCA_035293105.1. Taxonomy (GTDB): domain Bacteria; phylum Acidobacteriota; class Blastocatellia; order UBA7656; family UBA7656; genus DATDOV01. Next base: position 76,070 of record DATDOV010000006.1, on the reverse strand, counting down.
CGGCGACGTTATCAAACGGCTCGCGAAACTACCGCTTAATTTTCAACCGGGCGAGGCATGGGAGTACGGACCTGCAACGGATGTAATCGGCCGGCTCGTCGAGGTTATTTCAGGCAAACCACTTGATGTGTACTTGCAGGAACGGATTTTCGAGCCGCTCGGCATGCGCGACACTTACTTCTACCTGCCGGTGTCGAAGGTCGGGCGCTTCGCCGCCAACTATCAGCCTGATTCAGGGAACGCGAACAAGATCAAGCTCGTCGAAGCGCCGACCATCGAGAGCCGATGGATCAAGGAGCCGCACGTCTACTTTTCGGGCGCCGGCGGGCTTCTCTCGACCGCTGCCGATTATTTCCGCTTTCACCAGATGATGCTGAACGGCGGCGAGTTGAACGGCGTGCGGATACTGGGCCGCAAGACCGTCGAGCTGATGACTGTTAACCACATCGGCGATCTTCAGGTGTGGCTCACGGGACCGGGGTACGGATTTGGTTTGGGCTACAGCGTGGTGACGGACGTGGGGCAGGCGGCGCAGCCGGTTTCGATCGGGACCTACGGATGGGGCGGCGCGTTCTGTACCTACTTCTGGGTGGACCCCGTTGAGGAGGTGATCGGAATCGTGATGACGCAGGTGCGGCCTTATACCCACCTGAACATCCGGCAGGAGTTTCAGGTCCTGGTGAATCAGGCGATCGTCGACAGCGCGAGGCCTCGAGCGCAGGGAACACGCACGTCGCAACCGTGACTCCTGGGCAGACCCACCTGCGCAGCGAGCGGCGATACTGCGCGGTAGTTTTTTATTGACACCCGCTGGCCACGTCGTTATAAATCAGGAAGGTCATGACGAAACGCGTTCTGACACTGTTCTTCCTGCTCGCGATCGCAGCCGGCTCGCTCTTCAGTTCTTTTTCATCTTGCATAGGCGGCGGCGAGAGTTGCGGGTCGGTCTGCTGTCAGCACGATCAGGACAGCGAGCGTGGGCCGTCGCTTTCGAGTCCTTGCTGCGCGGTCGATTCCGGCAATCCGGCGAAGACTCCGCCGTCAGCGGTGACCGCGAGTGTCCCGCGGACGGAAAGAGATTCACACGCAGCACTCTCCGCGGTTGGTCACGAAAGCCGCTTGATCGCCAGGCCTCGAAGCTGCGACGTTTCAAGGACGCGATCCGTCGCCCGCTCCTCCCCGCGTCACCTCGCAACCTGTTCCCTGCTGATTTAAGCGCCGTAGTGTGCCCGTACGCTGACCACTAAGGCCTCGCGCGCGAACCGCTGCGCGAGGTGCTGCACTAACTGTAGACTCAAACGAAGAACGTTCACGGGAGATACTTCGCATGAAGCCCAGGATTACCATTGGAGCGCTTGCAATCACAATTGCGGCTTTGCTGGCCGTCGCGTGTGACAACACGGCCTCGTCGGGTGAGAAGACGATCAGCTCGACAAAAACAGCCGACCTTACGATCACGCTCGCCAGCGCGACCGGACAGCTCAAGAGCGGCGACAACGAGCTGATGCTGTCGTTCGCCGATTCTTCGGGCGCGCTGGTCGACGTCGGGGCCGCGTCGCTCAAGTTTCACATGCCGCCGATGGCGTCGATGGCCGAGATGAACAGTAGCGCCGCGCTGACCACGACCGATACACCCGGCAAGTACCGCGCCCGCGTGAAGATCGATATGGGCGGAAGCTGGGAGGCGAGGATAAGCTACGAGGGACCGCACGGAACGGGTCAGGCTACGATGAGCGTGATTGCGAAATGATAAACCGTATAATCGAATTCTCGCTGAAGAACCGTTTCATTATCCTCGCCGCTTACTTGCTGCTTGCTGGGTGGGGGTACTGGGCGCTGCTTCGCACGCCGATCGACGCGATACCCGACCTCTCCGACAATCAGGTCATCGTCTTCACCGACTGGGTAGGCCGCAGTCCGCAGGAAGTCGAAGACCAGGTCACTTATCCGCTGACGACCTCGCTTCAGGGACTGCCGGGCGTGCGCGCGGTGCGCGGCCAGTCGCAGTTCGGCTTCTCGATGATCAACATCATCTTCGAGGACTCGGTCGATCTCTATTGGGCGCGCACGCGAGTGCTCGAGCGATTGAACCTCGTGACGGCGCAGCTTCCGGCCGGCGTCACTCCCACGCTGGGGCCGGATGCGACCGGCGTTGGGCAGATCTTCTGGTACACGGTCGAGGGTGACGGCTACACCTTGCGCGATCTGCGCACGTTGCAGGATTGGTTCATCCGCTATCAACTCAACGCGGTCCCGGGCGTCGCCGAAGTCGCGTCGGTCGGCGGCCATGTTCAGCAATACCAGATCGACGTGGATCCTAATCGCCTGCGCGGATATTCGATTCCCTTCTCGGCGGTCGTCGACAGCGTCAAGCGGAGCAACACGAACGTCGGCGGCAACGTCATCGAGCAGAACGGCCAGTGGTCCGTCGTGCGCGGCGTCGGGCTGATCGACTCCGTGGCCGACATCGAGAACATCGTCATCGGCGCGTCCGGCGGCACACCCATCTACGTTCGCAACGTCGCCGAAGTGAAGATCGGCGGAGCGTTTCGCGTCGGCGTGCTCGACCGCGACGGAAAGGAAGCCGTCGGCGGCGTGGTCATCGCGCGCTACGGCGTTAACTCGCTCGAGGTGATCGACGCAGTCAAAGCCAAGATCCAGTCGCTTCAGGCCGGACTGCCCACCGGCGTCAAGCTGGTCCCGTTCTACGACCGTACTGAGCTGATCATGCGCGCCATCGACACGCTCAAGCGCGCGCTGCTGGAGGAGATTCTGCTGGTCACCCTCGCCCACATCGTCTTTCTGTTTCACTTCCGTTCGATCTTGATCGTCACCATTCCGCTGCCGCTCGCCGTACTGCTGTCCTTCTTGTTCATGCACTATATGGGCATCAGCTCGAACCTGATGTCGCTTTCGGGCATCGCGATCGCCATCGGGGTGTTGGTCGACGCGGGAATAGTCGTCACCGAGAACGCGTTTCGGCACCTCGAGAAAAAGGGCGTCGATCCTCGCGACCGCTCGCGGGTGTGGAGCACGGTGCTCGAATCGACGCAACTCGTCGGCCGGCCGATATTCTTCTCGATGACGATCATCATCCTCGCCTTCATCCCGGTCTTCGCGCTGGCGGGCCGCGAGGGAAAGCTGTTTCATCCGCTCGCGTTCACCAAGACCTTCGCAATGGTCGGGGCCACGATAATCGCGGTGACGCTGGTGCCGGTCTTGTGCTCGATTCTGCTCGGCGGGCGGTTTCACTCCGAAGATCGGAACCTGGTGATGCGCGGCTTGCATCGGGTTTACAGGCCGGTGCTCAACTGGGCGCTCGGTCACCGCAAGCTGACGATTGGGGCGGCAGGCGTACTGTTCAGCGTCGCCGTGCTGCTTGCGACTTCCGCTTCGTGGCTTCCGGCGATTCGCGAATCGACGGCCCGCCTTCGAGTGCTCGGCCCGTTCTTTGCGCGAATGCACCTGATCGGCAGCGAGTTCATGCCGCCGCTCGATGAAGGCGACTTGATGTACATGCCGATAACCGATCCGGCGATTTCAGCCGATGAAGCGCTGCGAGTCATGCAGATGCAGGACGTCGCGCTCAAATCGTTTCCCGAAGTCGCATGGGTCGCCGGCAAAGCGGGCCGCGCCGAGACCTCGACCGATCCCGCGCCGATTAACATGAACGAGACGATCGTTCACCTGAAGCCGCACGATCAATGGCGTCCCGGCGTGACGCGCGAGAAGCTGGTCGAAGAGATGAACACGCGGCTGACCATGCCCGGCGTGACCAACATCTGGACCCAGCCGATCATCAACCGGATCGAGATGCTCACGACCGGCATCCGCACCGAGATCGGCGTGAAGATATACGGCAGCGACCTGTTCGAGCTGGAACGTCGCGGGCGCGAGGTGGCGGAGGTGCTGCGAAGCGTGCCGGGCGCTTCGAGCGTCTCGCCGGAGCCGATAACCGGCGCCCCTTACGTCGACATTCGCATCGACCGTCAGGCCGCCGCGCGCTACGGCATCGACGTTCAAGCGATTCAGGACATCATCGACACCGGAATAGGCGAGACCAACCTGACGGTGACGATCGAGGGCCGCAAGCGCTTTCCGGTGCGAGTTCGCTACGCGCCGGAGTTTCGCGAGACGCCAGAGGCGCTCGGGCGGCTGCTGGTTCCGGCGCCGGGCGGCGCGCAGATACCGCTCGCGCAGTTGGCTACGATACGGACGACCGCCGGCGCGTCGATGATCTCGAGCGAGAACGGCTTGCTGCGCGCGACGGTGCTGCTCAACGTCAGCGGGCGCGACGTCGGGAGCTTCGTCGACGAAGCCAAACGCGTGCTGGTCGAACGAGTCCAGCTTCCGCCGGGCTATTACGTCGAGTGGAGCGGCCAATATGAGAACCAACAGCGGGCGCGGGCGCGGTTGATGCTGGTGATGCCCGTGGTGCTCGTGGTCATCTTCGTGATGCTCTACTTCACCTACCGTTCATTCATCGAAGCAGCTCACGTGTTGATGGCCGTGCCGTTCGCCCTCACCGGCGGCATCTACTTGCTATACGCGCTGGGCTACAACTTTTCGGTGGCGGTGTGGGTCGGGTTCATCGCGCTGTTCGGCACGGCGGTTCAGACGGGCGTGGTCATGGTGATCTACCTGAACGAAGCGGTCGAGCGCAAACGCCGCGAGACGGGCGGGGCGCTGACGCGCGAGAGCTTGAAACACGCAGTGATGGAAGGCGCGGTGTTGAGGCTTCGGCCCAAGGTGATGACGGTTTCAACGGTGGTCGCGGGACTGCTGCCGATAATGTGGAGCACGAGCGCGGGCGCTGAAGTGATGAAACCGCTGGCGACGCCGGTGCTCGGCGGCATGGTGTCGTCGCTGCTTCACGTGCTGGTGGTGACGCCGGTGATCTTCTTCTGGCTGCGTGAGAGAGAGCTGAGAGACGCGGGGACACGTGGACGCGCGGACGCGGAGACCGCGGGGCACACGCCAGCGGTTGATGCAACGGTCCGTGATGAAGGTGAGGAAAAAGAATCGTTATGAGGTACAACACAACACTCCCGATGATGAGCGCGCTGTTGCTGGTATGCTGTCAATCAACGTGGGCGCTTGGACAGTCACTAGGCGTGCCGGCCGACGCCGGTCTGATCGCCAGCCGCCAACCAGCGCCGCCCCTTGAGCGGGCCGAGCCAGCATCAACGTACTCGCAGTTCGTCGATCCGGTGAACGGCGTGACGGCCGAGGATGTGGTCCGGTACGCGCTCGCACACAATGGCGAGCTCGCGGCGGCGCGGCAGATGATCAACGAGGCGCGCGGGCGGCTCCGGCAGGCGGGCTTGCGTGCGAATCCGATGCTTGAAGCGAGTGGGGCACGCGCCCTCACCAGCCCGGACAATTCGATCATGATCGGCGCCGAGTTGCCGCTTGAATTGGGCGGGAGGCGAAAGGCCCGGCTTGAGGTCGCCGCCCGCGAGCTCGATCTGCGCGAGGCCGAGGTTGCCGATTTCGAGCGCCGGCTCGCCGCTGAAGCGCGAATGAAGTACGCCGAGGCGATCGCCGCCGCGCGCAATCTGAGATTCATCGAAGACCTGCTCGATCTCACGCGCAGCTCGCACCGGCTCGTCACGGTTCGCGTCGAGCGGGGCAAAAGCGCGCCGCTCGAACAGAATCTCGTCTTCGTCGAGCTCGGCCGCGTGGACGCGATGCGCATAGGATTGGACAGCAAAGCGGCTGTTGCGATGCTCGATTTGAAAAAAGTAATCGGGATGCCGCCTGACGAACCCCTGCGGCTGCGCGGTGAGTTCAGCGCCGCTGAGCAGCCGACGCCAAAGGGCGATGCACTCGTCCGGGCGCTCGCGTCGCGGCCGGACCTCGCGGCTGCGCGCGCCGCCGAGGACCTCGCATCGGCCCAGATCGAACAGGCGCGCATCGACGGAAAAGTCGACGCCAGCATCTTCGCGAACTACCAGCGAATGAACTCAGGCTTTGACGTCCGCGGTTTCAACAGCGCCGGCGCGCTCGTGCCGGTGCAGCAGGTGTTCCACTTCGCGACCTTTGGAGTGAAGCTCGCGCTGCCGGTGAGAAACAAGAATCAAGGCAACATCGACGCCGCGCTCGCGAGCCTTGAAGCGGCGCGGGCCCGGCGTCAGTTTGCCGAGACCGTCGCCCGCAACGAAGTCGCGGCCGCCTACGCGCGCTGGGAGCTGGCGCAATCGGCGGTCGCAGTCTATCGCGACAACGTGCGGGATCAGGCGCTCCGCAATCTGGAGGTCGTTCGACAGACTTACGTGCTGGGCCAGAAGTCGGTCCTCGACTACGTCGCCGAACAACGCCGCTTCATCGAGGTCGAGACCGGCTACACTGAGGTGTTGAAAGAATACTTCGTGGCGCTGGCGGAGATCGAACTTGCAGTTGGAAGGAAGTGAAATGAAGAGAGAAAAGAACGCACCCTGGCAAAGCAGGGCATCCGGGTTGGCGCGCTGGCTTGTGATCACAGCAATCGCGATTGTGGTTGCCGCCGTTGCGGTTGCGGTCTTCATTGTGGGCGGCTCGGGAGGCGCCGGAGGCGAAGGCCGTCCCGTACCCGCCCCGTCGTTTGAAACGGGCGGCGCTGCGCCTGCCGGTTCGGCCGCAACAACTGCCCGTCCCGGCGACCTGGTCGTCACGCTCGCGCCCGACGTTCTGGCCAACTCCGGGATCAAGATCGAAACCGCGGCTGAAGCACCGAGCGAGTCAGCGGCCTCTTCTCAGGTGCTGCGAACTACCGGGACCGTCCAATCGAACGCCTACAACGAAGTGCCAGTGATGTCGATTGCGGGCGGCATCGTGCGGCAGGTGAACGCGCTGCTAGGTGACAAGGTCGCGCGAGGCCAACCGCTCGCGACGATCTTCAGCACCGATCTCGCCGAAGCGCAGACGGGCTACCTTCGCACGCTCGCCGAAGTCGAGGAGCATCACAAGCATCACAACCGCATGCTGGAGCTTGTCGAGTTGGGCGCCGCAAGCCGCGAAGAGGTCGAGCAAGCGACGTCGCAGTACAAGAGCGCGAAGGCCATGCTCGCCTCGTGGCGCGAGAGGCTGTTGCTGCTGGGCATGAGCGCAAAACAGATTGACGAGATGGACGACACCGACGAGATCAAACCTATGATCTCGGTTGCGTCGCCGGCGTCGGGTACGGTGCTCAGTCGCACGGTGAACCCCGGCGAGGTCGTAATGGCGAACAAGGAACTGTTCCGCGTCGCCGACCTCTCAAACGTGTGGGTCATTGCTCAGATCTATGAGCGGGACTTCGCGGTGGTGGGAGTTGGCATCCCTGCGGCGGTAACAACTCCCTCGTATCCACGCCGGACGCTCAGCGGTCGCGTCACGTACATCGCCCCGCGCGTCGAGCCGCAAACACGCACGGGCGAAGTGAGAGTCGAAATCGCTAACCCCGGCGAGATGCTCAAGCTCGGGATGTTTGTCGATGTAAGCTTCGGCGGCGCGGCGGCGGCGGCGAGCACTCGGGCAACAGCGGCGTTGCCGCGCTCAGCGGTTCAGAACATCGGCGAGCGGACCGTTGTGTTCATTGCAAGCGGGCAAGCGGGAGTCTTCGTGCAGCGCGAAGTGGAGGCGGGACCCGAGGTGGGCGGCGTGGTGCCGATCTTCGGCGGCGTGAATGCGGGAGAACGCGTCGTGACCGAAGGGAGCTTTCTACTTCGCGCCGAGAGCTTGAAACTGAAGCCCGATCAATTGAGCGCCACGAATCCTGAGACCCATTCCCATCCGGGTCAGGCCCAGCAGCGCGAAGCGGGGGTCCAATCTCTCACGGTGCTGGTCACCGATAAGGGGTTTGAGCCGGCGGGATTGAAGCTCAAGCTGGGCATTCCCGCGCGCGTGACCTTCATTCGCAAGGTTGACGCCACCTGTGCGACCGAGGTCTCCATCCCCGACTTCAACATCAAGCGAGAGCTGCCATTGAACGAGCCGGTCGTCGTGGAGTTCACCCCCGGCAAGCCCGGCGATATCTCTTTCGTCTGCGGAATGGGGATGCAGCGCGGGAGATTCATAGTGAAGTGAACATGTTGACACCAAGACACGCCACGCGATGACCCGATAGTTCGAGTCCCCCTGATCAAGGCTCCTGATTCCCTGCCGGCCGCATTGCGAAGCGAAGCTGCCTTCGGCGCCGGCGCCGATCCAGCCGCCGATCCGAAGTGCGCTTCGGCCGTCCCCACCAATTCTCAACATCTTAGGCTGGCCTCTCTATTGCCCTATCACCGCTGAGCGGGGCGCGCGGCTCCGCCGAGAATAGGAATCTGCATAAGGAGGAAAGTATGCACGACATAGGTCGGACGCAACTCGAGTCGGAGTTCGGCGTGCACGAAGGCGAGCATTTTGAATTCGGGCACGAGGGAGAGTTCTACTACGAAGGCGAGAGCCCGTTCGGCGAAGCCGAGGAGACCGAACTGGCTGCCGAGCTTCTGGGTGTCACCACCGAGGCGGAGTTGGACCGCTTCCTCGGCTCGCTGATCAGCAAGGCGGGTAAAGCGGTCGGGTCGTTCGTCAGGTCTCCGGTCGGACGCGCGCTCGGCGGACAACTCAAGGGGCTGGCGAAGCAGGCGCTGCCGATGGTCGGCAAGGCGATCGGGGGCTACATTGGCGGCCCGACTGGCGGCGACATCGGAGGCCGGCTTGCGGGTGCTGCGGGGCGTTGGTTCGGTCTCGAGCTCGAAGGCCTGAGCCTTGAGGATCGCGAGTTCGAGGTGGCCAAGCAGTTCGTGCGGCTGGCAGGCGCGGCCTGCAAGAACGCCGCCGCCACTTCACCGGCCGTGCCGCCGCAAGCCGCCGCGCAGGCGGCGCTCACCAAGGCGGCGCAGCAATTCGCTCCCGGTTTGGTTTCCGGCGCGGCGGGCGCCCCGGGTGCCGTCGCCGGCGGCGGGAAGACCGGCCGGTGGGTCCGAAAGGGCAACGTCATCATGGTGCTCGGCGTTTAGCCGCTAGGGCGTTCCTATGAATCACCTTTTCCGACGGCGGCGCGGCTTCTCTTGAGCCGCATCGCGTTCTGCCGCTTGTCACCTGGAGGAGACAATCATGTTTGAGTATCACGAATCCGAGTACGCTGGCGGGGAGTTCGAGATTCAAGAAGGCCCGTTCAGCGAAGCCGAAGAGATGGAACTGGCGGCCGAGCTGCTCGGCGTCACAAGCGAAGCCGAGTTGGACCACTTCCTCGGCAAGGTCTTCAAGAGGGTCGGGGGCTTCGTCAAGAAAGTTGCCGCGAGCCCGCTCGGGGGGATTCTCAAGTCGGTCGCGAAGAAGGCGCTTCCTTTCGTGGGCGGCGCGCTTGGCTCGTTCATTCCGATCCCCGGGGTCGGCACGATGGTGGGCAAGGCGCTCGGAACGGCGGCAAGCGGCCTGCTGGAAGCAGAGGGCCTGAGCGAAGAGGACCGCGAGTTCGAGGCGGCGCGTCAGTTCGTGCGACTTGCGGGCGCCGCCGCGCAAAACCTGGCTGCTACGCCGGCCGGTGCGAGTCCGATAGCCGCCGCGAAGTCAGCCTTCACCGCCGCAGCCCGGCAACACGCGCCGGCGCTGGTCGGCGCGGCCACGGCTGGCGGGGCCAAGACGGGACGCTGGGTGCGAAAAGGCCCGAGGATCGTCCTGTACGGTGTTTGAAATGGCGGCGCCGACGCTCGCCGCGTGGATGCTCGAGCAGGAGGCTCGCGGGTTGCTGACCCGGCTGGCGCGAGTGGAACCGTTCGCGCTTCACATGCCGATGGTCAGCGCGGCCGCGATCACGCCTGCAGCGCAAGTGGCCATCGAACGTCACATGGCCAGCCGCCGCCGCGAGTTGCGTGGCCGCGTCGCCGACTACCTCCGGTGGTTGAAGAGCCCCATCGGCCAGCAAGCGCCGCCTCAAGAGGCGCAACGCCGTTTCACTTTTCTCAAGCTGAGGTTCAACGCCGTGCTGTCACAGTTTCACATCTTTGCCGACGTGCTGACTCAGCGCAGCGAGCACGAGACCGGCGTCTGGCTCTCAGGGCTCGACGCAGTGGCGGCCGATGCGCTGGCGCTGCCGCGATGTTACTTCGCGGCGCCGCCCGTTATCTGCTACCTGGACCGCGGGCCGGGCGCGGCGATTCGGCGCGTGCGCACGCCGCTGCCGGGCGGGAGTTTGAATCCGGTCGCGATCGTGCGCGTGCCGCGCGAGCGAATGATCGGCAGCGGGCTGGCCTCGTCGCTCGTGCATGAGGTGGGCCATCAAGGGTCGGCGCTGCTGGGTTTGCTCGCATCGGTGCGGCGTGAGATCGAGCGCAGGCAGGTCGCGGGAACTGAAGAAGCGGCCGCCTGGCGGCTTTACGCAAGGTGGATATCGGAGATCCTCGCCGACTTTTGGTCGATCGCAAGACTGGGAGTGACCGCGACGCTCGGGCTCATGGGCGTGGTGAGTCTACCCCGAACATTCGTCTTCAGGCTCAGCGAAGAGGACCCTCACCCGATCCCCTGGATTCGCGTCAAGCTCGGCGTCGCGATGGGCCGGGCGCTGCACCCGAGTCGGCGGTGGGACCGCATAGCGCAGTTGTGGGAGTCCTACTACCCGCTCGACCCAATCGAGCCGTCGAAGCGAAAGCTGTTCGCCGCGCTTGAGGGGACGATGCCGGCGCTTGCGGCCTTGCTGGTCAATCACCGCCCCGGCTCGCTCGGAGGGAAATCGCTGAAGGAGGCGATGGCGGTGGATGAGCGCCAGCCGGCGCGGCTTGCGGACTACTGGGCGGCGTGGCGAGCTTCGCCGTCGAAGCTGTTTGAAGCGGCCCCCTCGCTGGTATTCGCCGTCGTCGGCCAGGCGAAGGGCGATGGCAAGATCAGCCCCGAAGAAGAGAGCAACACGCTGACTCGGATGCTGACGCATTGGGCGCTGAAAGGCGCGTTGGAGACTTCGACCGCCTGCGCGTCGCGGCCACCTGCCGGACTATGCCGTCCAGGCTGGGGGTCGGAAGCCGGCTACAGGTCGATTGTTCATTAAGGAGGATGCAATGCAAGACGAAGGGAATCAGAAACTAGAAGAAGGTTTGGATCCGCAGTCGAGTAGGACTCGCGGGCCTGGCCGGGGAGGTGGCCGAGGGCAGGGCACCCAGCCGCCTCAGGTGACGACTGGAACCGGGGGAGGCGGAAGCACGCCGCCCCAAGGCGACGGCCGTCAGCAACCGATCAACGTCTCGCTCGTGCGGTCTCAACGACCGTTCACCAGAGACCAGGCGCTGTGGGTCATCATCCGTAACAGCACCAACGCCATCTCGTTCAACAAGTACAGGGACTTCATGGACAAGGTGATGTGCGGCGAGTTGCCGTCGGAGGCCACCCTGCCGGATCAGTTGGACGAGGAGACATCAGACCAACTCAAGAAGCTCAAGAAGAGGAAGTCGCTGCCGTTCCCAGATGTAGAGGCTTACCGCCTGCTGAAGGTGGCCACCGAGGTCTTCTTGATGGTCAACTGCGGCGTGTTCCTCGATCCTGACGTCTTCACGGTCTCCGGGAAGGCCGGTATCGATTTCGATGAGACCGAAGAGGCCCTCCGGTTCAACCGCCCGGTGAGCGAGATCGAGGTCAACGATCTCTGGACGAACTACCTGGTCCAGGTGAACGGGGACCAGGCGATTCCGTACCTCGCGCTCATCCGCAACAAGCTGGGAGACATCCGGCTCACGGTGGGCGACGACGACGACAACGAGAGAGGCATCAAGTGCTTCGGCATCCTGCGGAACAAACTGACCAATCCTTGCCTCCTCGAGTTGATCTGGTCGTACTGGCACGAAGAGGGGATGCTCGTTCAAACGACGAACGCGATAACCAGGCGGTTTCAAAACGTGCGCGGGCCTGGTGACCGCGATCCGCTCGCCAACCTCGAAATCGACCCGCTGCGGCCGCTGAACAACTTCCTGTGGGGCTACATTCAGGACGAACAGCACAGGCTGACGTTGCCGAGGCGGGCTTACGAGTACGACCATCACTACGGCCTGTCGATCTACGGCAGGGCGGTCCCGGTCGTGCGCTCGGCTGACAGCAGATCGAAGTTCCTCGAAGCGTTCCACAACCTGCTGCACCTGGCGTCGAACTTCTACAAGGAAGATGACGACACGACGCGGGTAGCCGACGGCTTCCCGCTGTTGAACTCGCTTCGCGACGTGCACCTCATCCTGTCCGAAGGAGCGCACAACCAGTTCGGCGACCTCCCGTCGACCTCGCGCCAGGAGATGTTGATGGAAGAGTGGCTGCTGGCGCGGCCGGAGATGAGGGAATTCCTGCCGACCCGCGTGATGGTGGCCTATCCCGAGCAGTGGATGGACCGCGTCGACGCAATGAAGAAGCTGCAAGGTTGGAGCGATACCAGCGTCATCCACTTCCGCTACCTTGGCGTGTTCGGCGAGCAGGTCTTGCTGTCGATCCGATTCGGGGCGTGGAGCGACGAGAAGACGATCCATCCGGAGGAGGCGGCGAACTGGGCGCGATACTGGAGGCCCGAGATTCAGGGCTACCTTCACGCGTACCGCGCGGCGACCGGCGTCGATCTGACCATCGATATCACCGACCCGCGAACGGAGACTGACCGCTACCTGCCCCCGTCGGTCCATCTGAGGAAGCGCCTGGAGCAGCAGAGGCTGGGGAGGTGAGACGGGCAAGCGATGCTCGATTTCACATCGGCTCTCTACCTCGGTATTCGACATCCGAGCTGGTCGCTGCGGCCGTGGTCAGGACTCACCGCCGGCGTGCCCGCCGCCTTCAAGCCCCCAGCGGGTGCGCAGGCAGTCGAGGCCGCAGTTGCCCGGCTTCAGGGTTGTGAGCGGGCCCTGCTCGCATCCTCGACCCTGCATCTGTTCTGGGACCTGTTCGGCGTGCTCGCCAGGTCGCCGGTCACGATCTTCTTCGACTCGGGCGTGTATCCGGTGGCGAAATGGGGGATCGAGCGAGCCGCCGCGCGAGGGTCGCCGGCGCACGACTTCCGCCATCACGATCCGGCTGCGTTGCGGTTTCTAATGGGACGCCGGGCGCAGCCGAACCGGACGCCTGTGGTTGTGACCGATGGCGTCTGCCCGCGCTGCGGCCGCCCCGCTCCGCTTCGCGAGTACTTTAAGGCCGCGATCGAACGCGACGGCTTGGTGATCGTCGATGACACGCAGGCGCTGGGACTCCTGGGCGCTTCACCTGACCTCGTGGCTCCGTATGGAGCGGGGGGCGGCGGTTCGCTGCGCTTTCACGGCCTCTACGGCCACGATGTTTCAAGAGGCGTAGTGCTGGTCAGTTCGCTTGCGAAGGCGTTCGGAGCACCGGTCGCCGCGCTTTCGGGCGGCAGGGCCATCGTCTCGCGCTTCGGGAGGCTGAGCGAGACCCGGGCTCACTCCAGCCCTCCTTCGGTTGCAGTCATACACGCAGCCGAGCACGCGCTCGAGGTGAACCGGCGCCACGGCGACGAGTTGCGAAAGCGTCTCGCCGGTCTGGTGCGTGCCTTTCGCGAGGGGGTCTTCCGCGCGGGGCTCGAGACCGAGGGCGGTCTGTTTCCAGTTCAGACGTTGCGGCCCCATTCGGCTGTAGATGCAGTAGCCCTGGACGAGATGCTGGCCCGTTCCGGCGTGCGGGCGCTGCTCCGTCGCGGACGCAAGGGGAACGGCGCGCTGCTCAGCTTCCTGATCACCACCGGCCATCTCCCGGAACAGATTGACCGCGTGGTCGAAGTGCTCGGCGACGCAGTTCGAGGAACAGCACTCTCGCCATTGCTTCGGAGGTGAACGATGACACAGTTGCTCGAGATCAGGCCCGAGCCCTTTCATGCTTATTCTGAATTCGGCGAGGCGGGAGCGGTCCCGCACTCGAGACTCGGCTGGGTGCGAAGTGTCCCTCGCCGCGAGGTCGGCTCGGCCGGCTTCGCTCATTCGCGGCTCGGTTACGTCAGGTCGGTCCCTCGCCGCGGGAGCGCCGAGGCGTGGGAGGGTCAGTTCGAGATAATCCCTCCCGATCAGCGCGTGCTGGTGCCGGACACAACCGTCGTTCCCTTCCGCTGGATCTGTTCGCTCGATCTGAACTTCGGGCCTGATCCGCGAAATCCCGGCAACGACATCATCGCCCGGGGCTCGGGCACGCTGATTACGCCGCGCCACGTGCTGACGGCCGGCCATACGCTGTTTGACGATTTTCGTCCCGAACTGAGCACGATTCGCGGCGTGCAACGCATTACGGTGGCGCCGGGCCGCAACGGCATGCTGCCGGCGCCCGCGCAAGCTGTGTTCGGTTCGGCTCGCGCGTTGGGATGGCGGTTTCACGCGCGCTGGCAGGCCTCGCTCGACTTCCAATTCGACTTCGGCTTGATCACGCTGGCCGATGATATAGGCAGCAGACCGCGCATGGGAGGTAACCCGCTTGGCCACTGGGGACACAAGACGCTTGGCGCGGGCACCAACATCACGCCTCTCAACCCAGGCGCGTTGTCGTGGCAGGAGGCGAACCTCTCCGGGTATCCGGGAGACAAGTGCCGCGATCAACCTCCGGTCAACAGCGCAAGTCAGGCGCAAATCGACGCGTGTCCGCCGAACCTGTGGGCGTCGGTTCAATGGCGCGCCGCCGGGCACATCACGAATGCCTCCCCAGCCACCGCCCCGCGATTGATCCTGTACAACCTCGATACGTTCGGCGGCCACAGCGGCGCGCCGCTTTGGTTGAACTCGCTCAACCTGGTCGGGATTCACACCGGTCCGGGTAGAGTGGTCCCGGGCGAGCTGCCAGGCCAGTCCAACCGGGGAGTCCGGATCACGACCGAGCTGCTGTCTGAGATCAAGGTGTGGATGACGCAATCGCCGGTGACTCCGTCTCCGCGCGCGACCTCGCGGTTCGGCTCGCGGGGACTGTCGGTCTTTGAGCTTCAGACGAGGGTGAACGTTTTTCTTGTCGCATCGCCGGCGATCGGCTTGCCGTTGCTGGTCGTGGACGGCGTTTTCGGTCCCAAGACTCTGGCCGCCGTGCGCGCCTTCCAGCGCGCAAGGGGGCTCGTGGTCGATGGCGTCGTCGGGCCGAAGACGTGGGCCGCGCTGCTGACCGTACTGTGACTGAGGCGAGGTTCAACTCATGATGCGAATAGGCCCGAAGGTGTCCGACCAACTGTGCGCCTGGCAAAGCAACCCATGTAACTTCGCTGCGATGTTCACCGGTGAATTCGAACCGGTTGAAGACGAACCAAACTGGTTCCAGGGTCGGAGCATCAAGGCGGGCAGTCCCATCTACATCGGCACGCCGACGCAACCTGAATGGTGGAAGACTCGCGCTCCACAAGGGAAGCTCGGACCGTTCTTCACCTCCTCGTTGGCGCGTGCTCGGGCTTTTGGCGGGGTCGTCCTGCAGTACGAAGTCGAGTTCGACTATCCGATGATCTATACGCAGAACCAGGGCGGATTCGAGGTCCAAGAAGAGGTCTTCGCTCGCGGCTTCGACGCCTATTACAGTTGCAAGGAGTGCGAGCTGTCGGTTAAGAACGACATTGCGGAAGCGTTCGTTGACTGGCAAAGAGTCAAAGTCATCTCCAGTCCGAAGGTAACCAAAGAGCTTCAGGCGGTATTCGAGGAGTATTCTGCTGAGGAGATCATCGGCGCCTTCCCCGGCCTGCGCGAGTTTGGCGAAGAGCGTGAGCGCGGCCGGAGAGGGGCGGGAGCAAAGCGACCACCTCGCGTTCCGCCGCGACCAAGGCCACGACCGCGACCCCGGCCCCGCCCACGTCCTGGCCCGATAGGCTGGCCGGTAGGCTGGCCCGGAGGCACAGCTTTCGCGGGGCAGATCATAACGGCTCCAGACGACGAACCGCTTGCGCCCGAACCTGAACCCGCTGCCGGACGGCGGGCCGAGTCTTGCGGCGCACCCGTGATCCTGAGTGCGTTCGAAAGCGGAGACTATCGCCTCCGGCCTTATCACTACAAACAACTCGAAACTGTTCTTCGCGAGTTGTCCGCATCGACCCCCGGCTCGGCCCTGATCAAGATCGAAGGCCATACTGACGATCGCGTGTCACCCTCGGCCGGGCGCGGGCTTTCTCTGAGCCGCGCGCTCGAGGTCGAGAGGTTCATCACGCGGTTCGCCCGTGGCGTCGGCACGCGCGTCTCGGCAGCGGCCGCGCGACGGCCCGTTGCCTCGAACGCGAGTGAGGCGGGGCGGCAAAGAAACCGCCGAGTCGAGATTCGCGTGTGCCGGGTTTCCCCGCCCTGATCGACCTCCTCAACGGGTTCGTCACGGTTCGTGCGATGATCATCGATTGTCACTGCCATGCAGGCTCCGGAGATGGGCTGACGGGGCCTTGGGACACCTCGGCGCCGCTCGGTCTTTACCTGCGGCGCGCCGCCCGAGCCGGGATAAACCGAACGGTGCTCTTTCCGGCGTTTCATTCGAATTACGCGGAGGCAAATCGAGAGGTCGGGCGCATCGTCGCGGGCCGGCCCGACCGCTTCTATGGCTTCGCTTTCGTCAACCCCGAGCGTGACCGAGGCCGGGTGCGAGAACTTGTCCGCGAGGCGATTGAGGAATTCGGGTTCGTCGGAATCAAGTGTCACCGTCAAGACAGTCGCGTCACCCGCGAAGTATGCGAAGCCGCGCGCGCGTTCTCGCTGCCGTTGTTGTACGACGTGATGGGAGAGGTCGCGCCGGTTGAGCTGCTCGCCGCCGAGTACCCGGACGTCGACATCATCATTCCTCATCTCGGGAGCTTTGCCGATGATTGGGCAGCTCAGTTGGCGACAATCGATCAAGTGACGCGCCACCCGAACGTCTATACGGACACTTCAGGGGTTCGGCGTTTCGACATGCTCAAGGAAGCGGTGCGGCGGGCCGGGGCAAGGAAGATTCTCTTTGGGACCGACGGGCCGTGGCTGCATCCGGGCGTCGAGCTTACGAAGGTGCTGGCGCTTGGGCTTCCGAAGGCAGAGGAGCGGCTTGTGCTTTCGGGGAACCTGCTGAGGCTGACAGCGCGGGCTGGGCAAAGAAAATCCAGTCTCATAGATCAGTCATCGAAAACTGAAAAATGAAAATTGAAAAATGAAAGTCGATAAATGAAAGTTGCGCGCCCAGCACGTCGCCCAACCTGCATTCTTCAGTCTTCAATTCTCAATTGTCAATCGCAGGTAGCCATCCGAAACCTCGCCCAATTTGCATTTTTCAATTTTCAATTCTCAATTTTCAATCGCGTCAAGCATCGACGCGTCGGGCTTCGTCGTCTTTTTACTGCCCGCGCCGCATCGCGCGCCGCATCTGCAAGGCGCGGTCGGTCACGCCCAGCCGCTGCGCCGCGCGCTGGAGATTCCCGTCTTCTTCGTCTACGGCGATCCGCTCGGCGGTCTCTTCGGCGGCGCGGCCAATGTCCTTGAGCTTGACCCCCAGGTGGATCGCGCGGCGGATTGCACCGTCGAAGCTTTCGTCGCGCCAATTCGTTTCGGCGGCGTCCGGGTCGGGGCGCTGCTCGACGGGGACGTCGCCGATCGTGACCGGCCCGTCTCCAACGTGGCGCTGCACCATTTGCTCGACAATCTTTTTCAAGTCGCGCACATTGCCGGGATAATCGCGCCCGAGCAGATAATCGCTCACCGCCGGATCGAGCTCGAGCGGACGGCCGGGCCGCAGCTTGTCGATGAAATGATGGGCGAGCGGGAGAATATCGTCGCGTCGCTGGCTCAGAGGCGGGAAGTTGCAAGTCCAGCCGGCGATGCGGTGGTAGAAGTCGCGCCTGAAGCGCCCGCGAGCTTCTTCATCCAGCAAGTTCCTGTTGGTCGCGCACACGAGCCGAAACGACGTGTGCTTCCACGTGTTGCTGCCGACGCGCTTGTAGGCGCCCTCCTGCACGACGCGAAGCAGGCCGGCCTGCAAGCCGAGCGGCAACTCGCCGACCTCGTCCAGAAAGAGGGTCCCCTTGTCGGCCAGCGCGAATGATCCGTCGCGAGCCGTCACGGCGCCAGTGAATGCGCCGCGCTCGTGACCGTAAAACTCGCTGCCCGACAGCTCGGGCACGATCGTCGTACAGTCAAGGATGACCATCTCACTCTTGTCTGGCCGCGGATCGAGGGTGTGAATCAGCCGCGCGCCGAGTTCCTTGCCGGTCCCGCTTTCTCCGGTGATCAAGACGGGCGCGTCGGTGAACCGTGCAGCTTCGACGACCTGGCGCAGGGCGAGCGTCCACGACGGGCTGCGGCCTACGAGGTTATGCTGCACGAGAGGCGAGCCGACGAGCGCGTCGACGCTCGACCATCGCTCGAACCTCGCCGAGACCTCGCGGGCGGGATCGCCTGCCCGATTCCACGTCAGAACGTCGGACGCGCCGGATTGCAACAACCGCCAGCCATCTCGGCCTTCGAGCTCAGGGCCGGCCAGCGAGACCGCAAGTACTCGATCAATGCCATTGCGGCTGACTTCTCGCAGCAAATCGCAAACCTGCTCGCTCGGCTCATCAAAAAACAGCAATCCGCCGCCGACTGGAGATCCGATCTCAAGCGAGCGAGTCTCGACACCGGCTGATGTCAAGGCGGCGACAATATCTTCTTGGGACGGGACGCCATACCGCCCAAAGAAATGACGCCAAATCGCCATACGCTCCTGGGCGACGGAGCCGCAAAACGGAATGATGGAATCAGGCCTTCAGTCAAGAAATAATCGAGCCGGATACCTCAAGAGACGTCGTCGTCAAGCCTTGAAGAGGAGACACCCAACCGACGGCCTCCGCCGGGTTCTGCCATCCTCTTTTCGAACGGGCGAATGGGCGCGGGGCAAGATCCGAAGGGCACCTATCACATCATGACGTGAAACCCTGAGCTGCCGCTGCAACGAGCCCGCCACCCCGGACGATCCCGACGGCGGCTGAACCCGCTCGCGCGATAACGAAGCGGTTGCCTGCCGACCGGCCTTCGGTCAGGCGTATCGTCGGGCGGCTCGCATAGTATGCCCGCGAGAGAATGAAGTCAAGAGGCGAGCTGTCGCGGCTGCACCCCGGCCTGTCTGCTCGTCACGCCAGCGATGCCGGACCGATTCTCGTCGCCTGTGATGCGTAATCCGCCAGCCGCGAATTAAGTGCCACAGTGCCGAAGCGTGAGATGGGAAAGGGCCGGCAAGAGGGTCATCATCGCAAACGTCATGCTTCTCACGCGACATACATCGAAGCTCACGAGGATCTCGCGACGTCACCGTGGCGTCGCGAGCCGGTAGACCCTATACGCTCCGTAGATCACCAATCCGATTCCGGCGGCGATCGCGGAGTCGCGCATCTCCACTCGCGTGCTGTTCGACAGCAGCCACACCGTCAGCGCCAGGACCGCGATCGATACGCCGAGACCGAACGGCACTTTGAACATCGCTTCGCCGATACCCTCCTTGCGGCGCAGAACCGGCAGCGCCGCGCACGTAGCCGCATAAGTCACCAGTCTGGCAATCGCGCTGAGGGTCAACGCGTAGATGAATGTACCCGACAGCGTCAGCGCAAGCACTACCGCCGCTGTCAGCAATATCGAAACCCAGGGCGTACGAAAGCGCGGGTGCGTCCGCGCAACCAATCGCGGCAGGTCCCTTCCCTCCGCCATCGCGAACGGCAACCGCGACGCCGCCAGCAGGATCACGTTGAGGTTTCCCGTGATCGAAATCAACGCGCCGGCGGAGATGATCGCGGCGCCCGCGGCACCCAGAAAGTGACCGCTTGCGTCGGCGAGGGGCCTCTCCGAGCCGACCATCTCGGGCGAGGTCCCGATGAACACCACCTGGATCAGGATATAGACCGCAGCTACGACGGCGATGGCGGTCAGCAGCGCCAACGGCAAGTCGCGCCTCGGATTGCGCGCCTCGCCTGCCGGTATCGCCGCCATCTCGAATCCGGTGAACGCGTAAATCAGCAGTAAGACCGCCAGCGAGAACGCGCCGTAGCCTCGCGCCGCCGGGAAAAAACCAGCCTGAGGAATCACCTGGCGCGCGGTCGAAGCGCTGCTCCACTCGACGCGTAGGTCCATTTCTCCGCTGTCGCTTGTGTACTCGACGGTGATCTCGTGTTGTTGTCCGGCGACCAACAGGACGGCCGCGCTGGACTGCGTCTCGTTAGGTTGCGGGCCCGCTTCGATCAGCTTCGCGCCGTCGAGCGTTAGCTTCACGCCGCCGCTGCTTGCGACATGGAACGTGTAGTTTTCCGAATGCGACGCCTTCACCCGGCCGCTCCATCTGACGCTCAGCGGCTCGCCTGGCCGGATGAAGTTCAAGCTGCGATCACCGCCCACGATTGGGTCGGTGCGAACGCGGGCCGGCGTTCCCTCGAGCGACGCGTTCTTGAAGTATTCTGCTTTCAGGCCGGTGCCTCTTGAGAGTGAAAAGTTCTGCGCGTCGAGGAAGAACAGGCCACAGGCGATGAAGAGGACTATTGGGACCAGCTTGCCGACGGTGAACACATTACTGAAGAGCGCGGCGTCACGCACGCCTCCGATGTTTACCGCGGTAATCACGGCGACGACCGTGATAATCACCGCCGCGCGCAGCCAGCCCGATCCTGCGGCGGGGAAAAAGTAGCTGAAGTACTCGACAAGCAGATTGCAATTCGCAGCGAACGCGGTCACGCGAGCTAGCCAGTTCAGCCATCCGACCTCGAAGCCGACGACTGACCCGAACGCTTCGCGGGCGTAGAGGTAGGGGCCGCCGGTTTCTGTGAAGCGGCTACCGACTTCGGCGAAGCACAGAATGATGAGCGTGACGACTAGTGCGCAGACGGCGAACGCGATCAGGCTGTAGGCGCCGATCGGGCCGTAGACCTTCGATGGGAGTCCGAAGATCCCTGCGCCGATGATCCCGTTGATCGCGACGGCGATCAGGTCCCATCGGCGGATGCCTCTGACCAGGCCTTCGTGTGTTGGTTGTGCCATTCGCATTTGAACCGACGCAGAACCGGAGGGACTAAATATCAATAATTCAGCTTCAGCGCAATCTAAATAAGTCGCCAGTTAGCTGCCATACATTGGCCATATTCGAAGGAGCTCATATGAACAGTTCGGCGGATACGCGAAAGAACTCACCGAGCGCCTTAGCGTGGGCCTTGCTGATGCTCCGCTTTCCGTTGATCACTTCGGAAGCAGTGCCTTTTGAGCCGAACAGTCCCCAGAGGTCCTTCGATGTTACTCCACGCGCGGCCATCAACTCGCGCAGGATTCCGTGCGGCGTCGAGGCGTTAATCTGGTAATGACGTTCCTCAAAGTCCTCAATCAGCCTCACCATAAGATCAAACAGCTTGGATTCTTCAGGCGAGAGCTTGTCCTTGTCCATCAGTCGATCGGCTTCGGCGAGCATGCGCTCGTTGTCCGCTTCCGTTTCGATTACGACCGGGAGCGTTCTCGCCAGCAGTCTGCCATATTTGCGCGGGTCGATGTTAGCTGCCACAGTCATTCTTCCATTCCCCTCTCGTATAATCCCGATGTGTCAAGACGGCTCTGATGAATAGAGTTCGTTTCAAATACTTGACCCTCGTAATCAGCCTGTACTTGTTACCGCCGATAGTAAACACGGTGCATTTGCCAACGAGATCAACCTGCGGATAATCCTGCTTGAGTCCTGCCAGGTTCTCCCACGTCGCCTTCTTAGCCCGCCGATACCAATTGTCCAGTGGTTCCGCCGCACGGGGATGGGCTCTGGCGAATTCAAGGAGCACCTTCCGACCGATGACGTGCACATCGGCATGTGTTCGCGTTTCGGGAACCGCGTCGTCAGCCCGTCGTACGGTAGTACGGCGCGGAATGGCCTGATCCGTGGTCGCTCCTGTAGAATGCCGCTTGACGGCGAGCAGCCACTTCAATGGAGGAGAAACACACTCATGAGTCAAAACGTCGAGATAGTCTGCAATAACAACGGTCCGCTTCGCGTGATTGGAGACAACATAATAATCAAGGACGCCACGGGAAACACATTTGGGCTGGCGGGCCGCACGGTTGTCTCGCTCTGCCGGTGCGGGCACTCGGAGAACAAGCCGTTCTGCGACGGCACGCATGGCCGCATAGGGTTCCAGTCGGTCGTCGAAGCTCGCGAACTGCCGCCGCCGGCGCCGAAACCGTGAACCGCGAGTTCAGAGTTCAGCCTTCAGGCTGCCGATTCCGAAACAAAGCAAGCTGAAGCTTGAACTCAGAACATCAAACGCCGATGAAAAAGGTCAGAATAGCAAACGGCCAGGGGTTCTGGGGCGACTCGCTCGAAGCGCCTGTCGAGCTGGTCAAACGCGGACCAATCGACTACCTCACGCTCGATTATCTGGCCGAGATCACGATGTCGATCATGCAGAAGCAGCGCGCGCGTGACCCGCGCTCGGGTTACGCGCGCGACTTCGTGTCGATGATCGAACGAATCCTCGGCGACATCGTGGGCCGCAACATCAAGGTTGTCGCCAACGCCGGAGGCGTCAACCCGCAAGCCTGTCGCGATGCCGTGATCGAAACCGCGAGGCGCGCGGGATTCGGAGGCCGCGTCAGGATCGGCGTCGTCGCCGGCGATGACATAATGGACCGGCTCGATGACTTCATCAGTCGGGGAGTCGAATTGAAGAACCTCGAGACCGGCGAACCGCTCGCCTCCGTGCGCTCGCGGGTTCAAAGCGCGAACGTTTATTTCGGCGGGCGGCCAGTCGCGGACGCCTTAGGTCGCGGCGGCCAGATCATCATCGCCGGCCGGGTCACCGACACCGGGCTTGCGCTCGGACCGATGATTCACGAGTTCAAATGGGCGGCCGATGATTGGGACCACCTCGCCGCGGGGACGATCGCCGGCCACACGGTCGAATGCGGCGCGCAATGCACGGGCGGCAACTGCCTTATCGACTGGGAAACGATCCCGGCGATGGCGGACATAGGCTATCCAATCATCGAAGCTCATTCCGACGGCACGTTCATTATCACCAAACACGAGGGCACCGGCGGACGCATCACCGTCGCGTCGATCAAAGAACAGCTCCTATACGAGATGGGTGACCCGCGTGAGTACATCACACCCGATTGCATCGCCGACTTCACGAGTATTCAACTTGAACAAGAAGGCGTCGATCGCGTGCGGTTCTCGGGCATCAAGGGAAGACCGGCGACCGATATGTACAAAGTGAGCGTGAGCTATTCAGCCGGGTGGAAAGCGGTCGGGTCGCTCGTCTACGCGTGGCCGGACGCTTACAAAAAAGCGAAGGCGGCCGACCGCGTGGTGAGAGAAAGGCTCGACAGGCTCGGGCTGAGATTCGACACGGTGCTGACAGAGTTCGTCGGCGCGGACGCTTGCCACGGCGCGATGTCGGGTGATCCGTCGCCCGACATCGCGGAGGTCACGTTCAGGATCGGGGTCAGGTCGGAGAACAAGGCGGCTGTCGACCGGTTCACTCGCGAGGTGGCGCCGCTGGTGTTGAACGGGCCGCCGACGGTCACCGGATTCGCCGGAGGCCGGCCCAAGACCGAAGAGATCATCGCCTACTGGCCGGCGCTGATCCCCAAGAGCGAGGTCGCGCCTGAGATTTCCGTCATCGAGGCTTAATCCAATGGCAAAGGTAAAACTGCTGCATCTTGCGCACGCCAGGTCAGGCGACAAGGGCGATACGGCCAACGTCGGTTTGATTGCGCTCAAGCCGGAGTACTATCCGATACTGGTCGAGCAGGTGACTGCCGCGCGAGTTAAGGAGCACTTTCGCGGCATCTGCCTGGGCGAAGTCGAGCGATTCGAGGTGCCGAATCTCGGGGCGCTGAATTTTTTGCTTCATCAGAGCCTGGACGGCGGCGGGACGATATCGCTCAAGACCGACGCGCAAGGGAAGACTTACAGCTCGGCGCTGCTGCGGATGGAGATCGACGTCGACGACCGGCTGGCGCGTGAGGTGCTGTACCGTTAACGCGCGGCTCCAATGCTCGCTATTAGGCCCCATCCTTTCGGCGAGATGCGGAAAGGACGCTTAGCGCATATGCGCGCGTGGGCGGAGCAGCGTTGCATCGAAGATTCGAAGGCATTAACATTGCTCCGCTCTGCGGGAAGAGGGCCGCACGAAAGCCGTTTCCATGAACACCGTACTGAACATCGAACAACCACTGGTCGCGGAGGCCGTGCTTCCGCCGATATCATTGGAACAGCTCTCTTCTGAGACGTCTGTTGAGATCGTGTTTCCAGAGTTTGGCTGCACGTTTGGCGGACCGGTGACGGTGAACGGGTCGCGAGCCGACTCCGGACATTTGACGGCCACGGCGCGGATCACAGGAAACTGCGAACTAGTTCTGGAGGTAGCGAGCGAAGGCCCAGAGGAGATGAGTTGTACGGCGGCTACGATAGAGATCATATACTATCCCGGAGAACGGCGAGCAATTGATGTTTTCGTTGCGTCAACGCTTTACGCCCTCCTGGGTCTTTCGGAAAAGGTCGCTTTGCATCTGCGAATGCCGCGGCGGGAGGTTTCAGCCTCGCTGTCGTTCGACGTTTCTCTTCCAGCCATCAGCGGATTCCTCCAGACAAGACAGTTGGCTTATAAGGTCATGGTGATCGAACGAGCCGTGGGTCATCGGTTTGTCATGCCCGAGTGCCGTTCGGCGGAGGAGATTGCCACGATTTGGTTCGTCTACGAAGCAGTAATTCATCGCTCGTTTCTTTGGCCGGACAACCATGGCGGCGGCGTTCTTATTCTGCCGGCCTCAAAGGAAGGGCTGAGCGAATTGAATGAACTACTCAGGCTCAGAGAGAATGGGAATCTGACGTTCCCCCCGCAGCCCACCAACAGAGTGCTGTTTGGGGAGCCGCTCTCGCTTGGTATCGGAACAGTCACGGTACTGGACGCATCGATGGAGAGGCTTGATGAGGTGAGGGCGGAGATCGATCGCGACGACGGACACGATGTTGAGGTGCACATCCGTTCCCTAACCGGCCAATTGAGGTACGATTTTCCAGAGTCGCCGCAGATGCCGCCAGACGAACGATGCGATTCCAATACTCAAGCCCTGATTGACATAGAGCCGCAACTCGACGCTGTCCTCGCCGAACGGTACAACGGGCTTGCGGCTGCGACCCTGACGGGTCTGACCGAGGAGGAAAAGGCTCAAGTGACCGCGCGACTTGATTGGGGTTCATCGTTTCTGGCGGAACCGACCCATGGAGATAACGTCTTATGGCGATTGGCCCGGCGCTTCCTCAGATTCCTCTAGTTCTCGATACGGACGTGTTCACCGCCTGGAGATACCGGAGCGAGTCAACCGAACGAAAGGTCTCTGAATACGAAGCTACGCACAAACGTCCTCCCGCGCTCATATCCACGACCGTCTTCGAAGCGCTACGCAGTTATGAAAGAACGATCTTTGAGCGGGGAGGGGCAGATAAGGACACAGAGAGAGGCCGTGCCGAGGCGCGTCGTTTGATTGAACTCTACGAGTCAATTCCGTCGGGGCCGTCAACATCGGGGATACTGTCGTTCGATAAACACGCCGCAGATATCGCTGCATACGTTGCAGGGCGGCTCCACAAACATCTCTTGAGGAAGAAGAATAGAAACTTGTTGGGCGACATTTTCATCGCCGCGACTGCTTTGGCTCACCATCACGGCGTCGCAACCGGAAACCAGAGAGACTTCGAGTTGATTGGCAACAGCCTATCGACATCTCATCCGGTGCTCCGCCTCGCTATTTGGAAGCCCTAACGGACGGGAGGCGGGTGGGTCTTATGTCGACATGCTACGAAAAGATATTGTACGTATCAGAAGCCGGCGTCGCCCGTATCACGCTCAACCGCCCCGACAAACGCAACGCCCTCGACCAGGAGTTGGTCGCCCAGTTGAAGGACGCCGTTCGCGCCGCAGCTCTCGACCAGAGCGTTCGCGTCGTGCTCCTGAGCGGGGCCGGAAAAGATTTCTGCTCGGGCGCCGACCTTGCGGCGCTGCATCGCGTCAGCTCGGCGACGGTGATGGAAAACATGGCGGACGCGCAGAACATGGCCGAGTGCTTCGTCGAGATGCGCCGCCATCCGCGTCCGATCATCGCCGCGGTGCGGGGCAAGGCGCTCGCCGGCGGGTGCGGGCTTGCAACCGCGTGCGACATCATTCTCGCCGCTGAGTCCGCGCAGTTCGGCTACCCCGAGGTCAACATCGGCTTCATTCCGGCTATGGTGATGGCGATTCTGCGGCGGTCGGTCTCTGAGAAGCGCGCGTTCGAGTTGATCACGCGAGGCGAGATCATCCCGGCTCGCACGGCGCTTGAAATCGGCATGATCAACCGCGTATTTCCTGACGATCAGTTCGACGCGGCGGTCGAAGACTACGTCGCGCAGATGGCGGCGAAGTCGGCTTCCGCAGTCAGCCTCGCAAAAGGACTGCTGTATCACATGGACGGTATGTCGTTCGAGACGGCGATTGAAGCGGGAGTTCAGTTGAACGCGATCACTCGGATGACCGAGGATTGCCGTCGGGGAGTTGAGAGATTCCTGAAGAAATGAGGTCAGTCAGCCAATCAAGAATGAAAACGAACGGATATCCGGACCCTTTGCCACGCTCCGCGCGCTCTCCTCGAATCCCACCAATGGCAGCCTCACTGCTTCGATCGACGCTGTTGACGGCGTTGCTCGCGACACTTTGCGTCCAGCCCCCGCGCCTTCTGTCAGCGAATGCGGCGGTCCAAGCGAACACGCGAGTAATCGCGGGCGGGATGATCATCGACGGTACCGGTCGCCGGGCGTATCACGCTAATGTGCGAATCGAGGGCGATCGTATCGCGCGCGTGGGCCGGTTCTCACCGCGGGAGGGCGAAGAAGTGATCGACGCCCGAGGCATGATCGTCGCTCCGGGGTTCATCGACATTCACAATCACTCCGAAGCCGGCCTTGAACGGGACCCGTCGGCAACTAATCAAGTCTCGCAGGGAATCACCACCATCGCCGTTGGCCCTGACGGTGGATCGCCGTGGCCGATAGCCGATTACCTCGCGAAACGCGAGCAGCAAGGCATCGCAGTCAATGTTCTGAGCTTCGTCGGTCACGGCACTGTGCGCGAACAGGTGATGGGGAAGGACCTCGACCGCCCGGCAACCGAAGCCGAAACGAAGCAGATGGCGGAGTTGGTCGAGCGGGCGATGAAAGAAGGCGCCTTCGGGCTCTCAAGCGGCCTCGAGTACGACGCGGGCCGCCAGGCGACGACCGAAGAGCTGATCGAGCTTGCGCGCGCGGCCTCGCGTTACGGCGGGATTTACATGACTCATATGCGAGATGAGGAGGAAGGCATGCTCGTCGCGCTCCGCGAAGCCATCCGCATCGGCAAAGAAGCGCGGCTGCCGGTTCAGATTTCGCACATCAAGATGGGCAATCGCAACGTGTGGGGGAGCGCTTCGCAGGCGATCGCGATCGTCCGCCGCGCGAAGCGAGCCGGGCGCGACGTCACGGCGGATTGTTATCCCTATACTGCGTGGGCTTCGACGATCACGATCCTCGTTCCGAGCCGCCAGCACGAAGACAAAGCGGCCGTCGAGACCGGGCTTCGAAACGTCGGCGGAGCACAGAATGTTCTGATCACCAATTGCCGCGCCCATCCAGAATTTGAAGGCAAGACGCTCGAGGAGATCGCGAGCGCGATTTCAAAGTCGCCCGTCGAGGCCTATCAGCAAATCGTGCGCGACGGTGGGGCGAGCGTGGTTTGCAACTCGATGAACGAAGCCGACGTGCGCGCGTTTTACCGGCAACCCTGGGTGATGGTTGCAAGCGATGGCGGAATCGGCTCGCGCCACCCGCGCGGCGCGGGCACGTTCACAAAGGTGCTCGGCCGCTTCGTGCGCGAGCTCCACTGGCTCACGCTCGAAGAAGCGGTGCGCAAGATGACCTCGGCCCCGGCGGCGCGGCTCGGATTGAAAGACCGCGGCGTGATTCGCGAAGGCATGAAGGCCGATCTGGTCATCTTCGATCCAACGCGGGTGCTGGATCGTTCGACCTTCAAAGAGCCGCAGCTTTTGTCCGAGGGAGTCGAACGCGTATTCGTAAACGGCGTACCCGTGTGGGAGAACGGGAAAACCACCGGCCAGCTTCCCGGCATCGTCATCCGAAAGTCCCTTCCTTGAACAGACGCGTGCATTGCTTACCTGCCTCGAAGTTCGCTCTTGATCTTCTGAAGCCTGGCTTGCTGCTCGGGGGTGAGTCGGTTCTTGATTCGGATCACCAGGCTCAGTTGGGTACGTTTGATCTCGCGCTCGGCAGCCAGCACTTTGTCGAGTTGAGCCAGGACTTGCTGCTCGTCGACGTGCTCGCCTTTGACCAGACCGGCGAGCTTCTCCATCTCATCCTGAAGCTGCCATTGCAACTCGGTGAACCGGGTTTGAGTGCTGCGGAATTCCGCTTTGAACGCGGCTTTCTGATCTTCGGTGATCCCGATGGCTTGTTGATGTTGCATGACAAGCTCGGGCGGGAAGAACGCTTCACCGATCGGGTCGGGTCCCGGCGGCTGTTGCGAGACAACGGCCCCGGCGGTGAGAAGCAGGACTGCGATTATCGAATAGAGTTTTGGTTTCATGATTCCTCCTTATCAATTCATCTCGCGAGGCGGGATGGCGTTGATCTCGACGACCGATCCCCCGACGCGAGGAAGAGTCTTGAGCAGGGCGTCGCCCGGAGTTCGCAACAGGAAATCGGTGGGCGACCGCCACTGCGAAATCAAGATTGCGGATTGCGCGTGTCGGGAACGCGACCGACGAGCGAGTATCTTCGAGCCCGGTCTTCTTACCCGGACGGCTGGCGGAGAAGGCATCGAAGGCGTTGGTGATATCGGCGAAGTCGCGCGCTCTTCGGGACGGTTTTCTTGAATCGTCGTACCTGCGCCCGCGGTTTCCGGTTTCTCACTTCGCGGAGAGTGTCTGAGGAAGACTAGAAGGAAAGCACCAAGCGCGACGAGCATCGCAGCCGCTGCCGCCAACCGAAGGACCGGCGAGAACCGCTTCGGTGTCTGCGAGCGAGCAACCGCTGCCGCCCAGTCCCGAGTGAACGACGGCGCGCGGTGCTGATCGTCCGCCCTCATCTCATGGAACAGCTTCTCTATTCTCTTCTCGTCCAAATCCCGATTCATCGAAGACCCTCGACTCCGCCATCAAACGACGAAGCGTTTTCTTTCCTCGCTCGTAATGCGTTCGAGCGGAACCTATCGAGACGTTCATGACCGCGGCCGCTTCCGAGAGCGTGAGGTCGTGATAGAAAACGAGCTGCAAGACCTCGCGCTGGCGCCCGGGCAGTCGCGCGAGCGCCTCGCGGAATTGCAACTGAATCTCTGATCTGTATACCGTCTCATCCGGACTCTCCTCACGCTGTGCGCGGGTTGCCGCTTCTTCCACCCTCGCCAGCCCGAACCTGCGAAAGACTGAGCGGCGTCTTTCGTCGGCGGCCGTGTTGCGGATCACTGCAAAGAGCCAGGTCTTGAAGCTCGCCCGACCGTCAAAGCGGGCCTTGCCTTGCAGCACTTTCAGGTAGACCGTTTGGAGCACGGTTTCGGCGTCGATTTGATCGCGCCGGCAGCACGCCATCGCCCAGCCGTAGCTTTCAGCGTGGCAAGTCTCGAGTTGAGCCCGCAGCTCCCGGTCGTCCATTCACTCCAGTCTGCACCTGCCGAGCTTCTCTGTCCAAATCATTAGTCGGGCAGGCGGGGCGGGTATATGACACGCAGGAAGCAGAGAACATCGACGAGTTGCTTGCCTCATAGGGCCGGGTTCGCTCCGGGCGTTCAGAGTACCGACTTCGGTCGGGTTGTTGCCTCGGCCGGGGGACAAAAGCCCGACTGAAGTCGGTACTCTAAACGCCCGCCCCTGAGGGCGTCGCACCCCGGAGGGGTGCGATGTGTATAGATATGAGCTGATTGCGCGGCCGCACCCCAGCGGGGTGCAATGTTCCGTGCTCACCCCTCGTAGAACTAAACGATGCTGGCACATAGCACGCCGCTGGGGTGCGCATGGGTCTCGACGCGCTCTCTATCACATTCAACTCCTGCGGAGTTGCGGCGCAAACGACGCAGTCTGCGCCTTTTCCCTGTGTAAGCCCCTGGTTCCGGCGCGCAAACCAGTTGCGCACCCTAATCCGCCTCCCGCGACTGCAAGCTCCGACGCGACATGGTAATCTTCCGCTGATTCCGAAGCCTACTAACGCAGCGTCGGGTCCCGTTCCATTCTTTTCTTCAGAGATAGCACACGGATCGCAGCGCGCTCACTTCGGCGCAAATCCCGTAGGGATTGCCTGTCTGTAGAAAGGGCCGGCGGCGAGCGTTCGGTAACTCCGTAGGAGTGACCTGCCCCCGCAGCGGCACTGCAGGTCGCTCCTACGGAGCTAAGGGACACGGGTGCGGCTGCTTCTTCTATAGACAGGCAATCCCCACGGGATTGGCAGGCTGCGGCTCCCGGTTTCGGTCCATCACCCCGCTGAGGACTAACTGCGTCGTCGTGTCTCGGGAGTTCGTATCGCCCGTCGTATCGAGAGGAGGCGGGGACATCTCAAGCTGCCTGGTGAGCGTTCTTTTGAATGAACGCGATGATGTCATCCATTCTCGCGCCGGGAGTGAAGACCTCGGCGACGCCGAGTTCTTTCAGTTTCGGGATGTCTTCGTCAGGGATGATCCCGCCGCCGAAGATAACAACGTCGTCAAGCCCGGCTTCGCGCGCAAGCTCGACGACTCGAGGGAACAATGTCATGTGCGCGCCCGAGAGTATCGACAGCCCGATGGCGTCGACGTCTTCCTGCAACGCCGCGCTCACGACCTGTTCGGGCGTCTGCCGCAAGCCGGTGTAGATCACTTCCATGCCCGCGTCGCGCAAGGCTCGCGCGATGACTTTTATCCCGCGGTCGTGCCCGTCGAGTCCGGGTTTGGCCAACAATACTCTGATTCGTTCTTCGGGCATAAAAACACTTGCCTGTTGTGCGTGGTCAGTTGTCAGTGGTTCGTGGTTCGTGGTCCCTGGTTCGTGGTTCGTAGTTCGTGGTCGGTGGTCCGTAGTTCAAGGTTCGTGGTTTGTCCGTGGTCAACTGGTCAGTCGAGTGTCAGCCCGCGAATCGTTATCATCTTCGTTTCACGCGAGCCAGCGAGCGGCCTGAACACGCGCTAACAACGAACCAGGGACCACGAACCACGAACCACGAACCACGAACCACGAACCCCGAACCAGGGACCCCGAACCACGAACCCCGAACCACCGACCAGTCCAACTATTGTCCTCCGCCGGAGGATTTTACCGGCTTGCCGTCGGTATCGTAAGTCTCGACGGTCCCAAACTGCTTCATCACGTCGGCGATTTTCGTTGCGTCGCCGACCGCCACTATCTGCAGGTGGTCGAGGTCGAGATACTTCCGCGCGACCCGCTGCACCTCCGCCGGAGTCACCGCGGCGATCTTCTGCGGGTAGGTATCCCAGTAGTCCGCCGGAAGCCCGTAGAGCCGCTGCGTGATTGCGTTCTGCAAGGACGATTGAGGGAACTCAAGCTGCAACGCCCAGCCGCCGATGATAGTCCGCTTGGCGCGGTCGAACTCCTCGGCGGGCACCAGCTCATCCCGAATCCGCTTCAGCTCGTACATCAACTCGTCCATCGAGCCCTTGGTCACCTCGGTGCGCACCTCGGTGGTGGCCTGAAAGTAACCGCGATACTTGTACGACGAGACAAAGCTGTAAGCGCCGTACGTATAGCCCTTGTCTTCGCGCAGGTTCAAGAAGAGCCGCGCGCTCGCGCCGCCGCCAAGCACCTGGTTCATCATCTCCAACGCGAAGTAATCAGGGTCTGTGCGCTCGATCGAAAACGTGCCCATCACGAGGTTGGTTTGAACCGAGTTTGGCCGGTTGATCACCGATATCTTACTCGCGGGCGCGGGAGCAACTGCCGGGATCGTGTACGTCGGCACGTCGCCCGGCTGCCACGAGCCGAAATGCTTCTCGAGCTTCGCCATTATCTCCGCCGGTTTGACGTCGCCGACGATGGCAAAGATCGCGTTGTTCGGCTTGTAGTGAGTCGCATGAAACTTCTGAAGCGCCTCAGGGGTGATGCGTTGAATCTGATCGGCGGTGAGCGCGAACCGCCCGCCCGGATGCGAGCCGTACATCACTTTCGAGAACATCTCGCCGGCCAAAAAGCCCGGTTGCGATCGCTGAAGCCGGATCTGGCCCAGGTTGCGGGTCTTCAGTTTGTTGAACTCGTCGGCGGGGAACGAGGGGTTGAGCACAACGTCGGCGAGCATCTCCATTATCGGGTCGATATTCTCGACAAGGCCCGATGCCGAGACGTTCGTGGTGAGCGACGACAGGCCGGCGTTGGCACTGAGCGTCGCGCCGTACTGATCGACCTGTTCGGCGATCGTCCTGCTGTCGCGCGTCTTGGTTCCCTCGCGCAGCATTTGAGCCGTGTACTGCGCGATTCCTATCTGGTCATCCGGGTTTGACATGCCGCCGCTCAACATAACCATCTGCAGGCTGAAGGTGGGCAGCTTGTGATCTTCCAGCACCAATACCAGCAGCCCGTTCTTGAGCTTCAACTCTTTCGGCCGGGGCAGCTTGACCTTCAATACATCCTTGTTGACCGGCGCTTTGCCCTTGATCACCGCGCCTTTCGTCGACGGCCGCGGCGGTTGGCCCGCCTGACCCGGCGCCTGAGCCAGCGTAGTCGCCGCGAGGATGAGCGAAACGCCCATCGAAGTCAGGGTGCGATAGAGTCGAGACAATCTGTGGTTCATTTTGATGTCCTCCTTATTTCGCGACGCGATCGCGGCTATTGGTTACCGGCTGCGGCCGGGGCTTCGGCGCCCTTCGGTTTGGGCACGGCGAGTCCGACGGTTCGTCTGGCCGGTTTCAGGTACTCGTTGGCGACGCGTTGCACGTCGGCCTTGGTCACCGCTGCGATTCGGGCCAATCGCGTGTTGACCAGGTCCGGATTGTCCCAGGTGACGGCCGCCTCAACCAGATTGATTGCCAGTCCGAGCGAGGACTGGCGGGACTGGATCGCGTTGCGCTTGGCGAACTGCTTGGCCTTCTCCAGTTCCCAATCGGCGATGGGTTCCTTTTGGAGTCTGGCGATCTCCTCGTAGATCGCCGCTTCAACGTCTTCGGGTTTCTTGCCGGGCGCGACGCCGGCATTGACCTGAAAGGAACTCGGTCCGCGCCGCTGGCCGACTCCGCTGCCGACGAATAGCGCGAGCTGTTTCTCCTTCACCAGTTTTTGATAGAGCCGCGAACTCTGGCTGGCGCCAAGCACCGTGCCGAGGACCTGAAGCGCGTAGGCGTCAGCGGTGTTGCCTCGGACGCCTTTGTAACCAATGTTGATCAGCGCCAGTTGCGCCAGCGGGTCGTCGACAGAGAAGCGCCGCTCGGCGGTCTGTTCCGGCTCCGACGTGTCGACATCTGCAGGCTTGGGCTGAGAGGGGATTGCCTCGAAGTACTTCCTGATCTTAGCGACGGCCTCGTCAGTCTTGAAGTCGCCTACCAGGGCAAGAACCGCGTTGTTGGGGGCGTAGTAGATTCGGAAAAACTCGCGCACATCCTCGACGCTGGCGGCGTTGAGGTCATCCATCGACCCGATCACCGAGTGCTTGTATGCGAAGTTGTCGTACATCGTCTCGCCGTGCTTCTCGAACATCTTGCCGTAAGGCTGATTGTCGAGCCGCAGCCGGCGCTCTTCCTGCACGGCGTTGCGCTGGTTGTCGAGGTTCTCTTTCGAGATGTCGAGGCTGCGCATGCGGTCGGCCTCGAGGAACAGCGCCAGGTCGAGCTGGTTCGCCGGAAGCTCCTGAAAATATAGCGTGCGCTCCTCGTTGGTTGTGCCGTTCATCTGCCCGCCGTTCGAGTCGATCAGGATGAAGTGTTCGCTCTTGCCGATGTTCTCCGAACCCTGAAACATCATGTGCTCGAACAAGTGGGCGAAGCCGGTTCGGCCCTGGCGCTCGTTGCGCGAGCCGACGTTGTAATTGACCGCCAGCGAGAACACCGGCGCGCTGTGGTCCTCGACGGTGATGACGCGCAATCCGTTCTTCAAGCGCGTCTCCTTGAAGTTGACGCGCGCCGTCTTTGTTTCCTGCGCCAGTGCCGCCGCAGCCAGCAATGCGGAGACAGCCAAGAGTGACAGAGCCCTTCTGAGTCTGATCATGTTGATCTCCTTTCCTCGACGTTCAACGCTTTTGAAACTCCGGAGTTTCACGAGGCACGGGCGATGGTTGAAGTTCTTGGGATCATAACAAGCGACGTCATATCATAATAATGTTATCGCGGGCTAGAACGCAGGCTCCCGATACTCACCATAAACCGGACGGAGCGCGTCGCACATCTCGCCCAGCGTTGCGTATGCCCTTGCGCAATCGAGCAGCAACGGCATCGTGTTGTCGCTTCCTCGCGCGCCATCGGCGAGCGCTTTCAGGCTTCGCTCGACCCTGGCGTTGTCGCGTTCCGCGCGCAGTTTCTCCAGCCGCTTGCTTTGAAGCGCGGCGACTGATTCGTCGATCTGAAGCAGAGGCACTTCCATCGGTTCCTCGGCCATCACGTAGTCGTTGACGCCGACGATGATCTTCTCCTTCGAATCGACCGCGAGTTGGTATTGATAGGACGCCTCCTGAATCTCGCGCTGTGGGAATCCGGCGTCGATCGCTTCTATCATGCCGCCGAAGCCGTCGATTTTGCGGAAGTAGTCGAACGCGCCTTCCTCCATATCGCGAGTCAGCTTCTCGACGAAATATGACCCCCCCAGCGGATCGACCGTGTTCACGGCACCGGACTCGTGAGCGATGATCTGTTGGGTCCGAAGAGCGATCAGCGCGGCTTCATCCGACGGCAGCGCCAGCGCTTCGTCGTAAGCGTCGGTGTGCAGCGATTGGGTCCCGCCCAGCACGCCCGCAAGAGCCTGGATCGCCACTCTCACGATGTTGTTGAGCGGCTGCTGGGCGGTGAGCGAGACGCCCGCCGTCTGCGTGTGGAACCGCAGCGCCCATGAACGCGGGTTGCGCGCGCCGAACCTCTCGGTCATGACCCGGTGCCAGATACGGCGGGCCGCGCGGTACTTCGCGATCTCTTCGAAGAAGTCGTTGTGCGAATTGAAGAAGAAGCTCAGCCGCGGCGCGAACTCATCCACGTCCATCCCGCGGTTGACCGCGTACTCGACGTACTCGATGCCGTCGCGCAGCGTGAAAGCCAGCTCCTGAAGCGCGGTCGAGCCCGCTTCCCGAATGTGATAACCCGAAATCGAGATCGGGTTGAATCGCGGAACTTCCCGGGTGCAAAACTCAATCGTGTCGACTATCAACCGCATCGACTGGCGCGGCGGATAAATCCACTCCTTCTGAGCGATGTACTCCTTGAGTATGTCGTTCTGGATCGTGCCGCCTACGTTCTTCCAATCGGCGCCTTGTCGTTCGGCAACGGCGAGGAACATCGCGAAGATCATCGACGCGGGCGCGTTGATGGTCATCGAGGTGGTGACCTGATCCAGCGGGATGCCGTCGAATAGGACTTCCATATCGGCGAGGCTCGAGATCGCGACGCCGCACTTGCCCACTTCGCCTTCGCTGATCGGGTGGTCCGAGTCGTAGCCCATCAAGGTCGGAAGATCGAAAGCAACCGACAATCCGGTCTGGCCGTGATCGAGCAGATACTTGAAGCGTTGATTGGTGTCGAACGCCGAGCCGAAACCCGCGAACTGGCGCATGGTCCAGAGCCGCCCGCGATAGCCGGTCGCGTGAATGCCGCGCGTGTAAGGCGGCTGGCCCGGAAAGCCCAACTCAGTTTCGTAATCGAAATCCGGGAGACTGTTCGGAGTGTAGAGTCGGTCGAGCGGCGTGAGCGATGTAGTCGTGAAAGACGCCTTGCTTTCGGGCGCTCGCTTAAGAGTTGGCTTGAGGGTACGGTCCTCCCACTCTTGCTCGGCTTCTTGCAGGCGACTGGTCAACTCGGTCGTGCTCATCTTGGCTCCTCGAAGTCAGGTCACCGGCCGGGACGATAACGTATTGGAAAGAAAGTCGATGATAGTCGAGCGCCGAGCGGAGTGTCAACGCGAGCTTCCGGACCGCCAACTCGACGAGCACGGGTGATGCGCGATCAATTCACTACTACAAAGTCCATCGTGCGAGTGACCGTCTGGTTTCTCTTCTCCGCGAGCGGATCGGTGATGGTCAGTGTCATCGTATAGCGGCCCGGCCTGACGCTCGAAAGGCCAAGCTGCCCCCACTTGAGCAACTGCCCGTCTTTCAACGCCGCCGCCGGGACCGCTTCCTCCGCCTCCCGGAATATCACCCGTCCGTTTTGATTGATCGTAAGCTGAGTGAGAACCTGCGGCCGATTGTCCTTCAACGTTGCGTTGTAAATCATGACCGCATAACGCAGGTCCCGCTTCCCTGGGATTTGACGGTTCGCAGTCATCGGAGTTGGGGTCGCGGCTTGTGTGTCGCCGGCCGGGACCGAACCGAGCATCAGACTGCTTGCTCCGAGCACCGGCTTCGACAGATTCGGAATCTCCACGTAGCGCGATAGTGTCCCGATGTTGTCGGTCGCATTGTCGCGCACCGCCACACGTATCTGGTAGCCTCCCGCGGGCAGGCGCACATCGGTGGAATACGACAACCCGTTCTTGTTGACCCGCTCGAATGCCTCCGGTGTCAGGCTCGCCTTCAAGGTTTCGCTGAAGCCGCCGCGCAGTCTGCCGAGTTGGTCGAAAATGAAGCCCGCAACTTCGATCTCCATCTGCTGTCTTTCGTTCGCGGGCTCGAATCTCAGCTTCTTCGGGCTGATCACAAGATGAACGTCGATCTTCCCCTCGCCGGTCGGCAGCGCCTTGTAGAGCAACATCGCATCGAGATCGATGTCGCGGCGCGCAAGCGGCGAGCGGACCGCCGCCAGCAACTCGTCCCGCCTGGTTGCCGGTCTTGCGGCTTTCTCCTCGCGCGCGTAGTAGCCAAGCCGCGAGTACACTTTCAGCCCCGCGCCTTTGACCTTGACTTCGACCTTGCGAAACCTGCTGTCGAAATTCGAGTCCGAAGGCGTGTAGGCGAGCAAGTAATAACCCTCGCTGGCCGACACGATCTGCGCGAGTCCTTCATCCAGATTATTCTTCTTTAATACCGACACTCCTCCTGTTGCCGACGAGAGCCATCTCAACCCCAGGTGGGTGTCGGTTACGCTCCTACCGAGCAAGTTCTCATCCGTGGTTCGGCCGAACGGCCCGCCACGGCCTTGCCCCATACTCTTGCCGGGCGCTTCTTCGAACGTAGCAACATCGCGATATGCGTCCATGCCTCGCAAATCGAACGTGTGGATGACGACGCCGGCCCGCGTCGCGCTGTCGGCGAGCATGTTAAGTGAATGTGCGATCGCACCGGCTTCGACATTCAGCGGCCCCGTCGGCGGATCGCCGCCGGCGCCTTCACCGGCAAGAATCGGGAATCCGCCTGAGAACAGCACGAGCGACTTGCGGCCGGGCAACTGTTTCATGTCGCGGATCGTGAGGGCGATCGTACCCAGGCTCATAGCGGCGCGCACGCTTCTGTTGGTTGCCTCCAGCGGGTTCGTCGGATCAATCACGTTACCTGTCACGTCACGGGCGCCGATCTCGAGCCCGCCTTCCAGGAGCGGATCCCTGTTCGCTTCAGGGTTATTGGCCGTGCCTAACGGATGAGTACTGGGGCCGAGGGAGTCGATTGCCCTTCGAAGCAGCGCCTTGTCGCCGGTGAACTGCTGCAGAAGGCCTTTTCCTCCCATGGTCCGTACTATGGCGACGAGGTCATTGGGCTGCATCTGGTTCTCGACAAAGTCGGCAAGAAGGTCCCGAAGATTGCCCAAGTCCTCGAAGCGGACAGTCAAGTCATCAACGACAAACGCGAATATGCGCCTGATATCGCCTGCGCCGAGGCCTTGTGGGGAGTCCTGGATCGGCTCGGGTCGTGCGCCGGACTGTTGGAAAGGACTTGCACTCCGCCGGCCGCTGGCCGCCTCGACGTACTCGAAGAAACTTATCTGTTGCTTCTTTCCGTTTTCCGAGAGCTCGAAGTCGTTCCCGCCCAGACCCGAAACTACGCGGCCCTTCTTGTCGGTCACGACGACGTCCAACTGGACGAGCTCGGTGCTGATTCGAATGGCGGGCTCGTCAGCGGGCGTCTGTTGCTGCGCTTGTTGGCGGCCGTTTATTGACGTGGCCGCGAGTAGAATCGCAATCGTCGCTTTCAAGTCCATGTTACCTCCAGCGTGATCGGATTAGTTCACTACTATGAAGTCCATGGTGCGAGTGAGTGTTTGTGCCTTCTTGTCCGCGAGCGGATCGGTGATGCTAATGGTCATCGTGTAGCGGCCGGGTCTGACCGCCGACAGCTTTAGCTGCCCCCACTTGAGCAACTGCCCGTCCTTCAGATTGACGGCGGGAACCGTTTCTTCCGCCTCTTTGAACAACACCTGCCCGTTTTGGCTTATCGCGAGTTGCGTTCGAACCTGCGGAGTGTTGTCCTTCAACTTCGGATTGTAGATGATGACCGCGTAACGCATGTCCTGCTTGCGTGAGATCTGGCGATTAGCCGTAATAGGGGTTGGGTTCCCTGCTTGCACGTCGCCGGCCGGGACCGCGCCAAGCAACAGGCTGCTCGCGCCGAGGAGTCCCTTGGACAAGTCGGGGATCTCCAGGTAACGCGACCGCGTGCCGATGCTGTTAGTCCTGTTGTCGCGCACGGCCAGCCTCACCTGATAGACACCGGGAGGCAGGTTGGTGTTGGCGGAATAGGACAATCCGCCCGCGCTCACGGTTCTAAACTCATCGGGGGTCAGGCTGGCGGTGATCGTCTCGTTGAAGCCGCCGCGCAGCTTGCCCAACTGATCAAAAACGAACCCTGCCACCTCAAACTCGGTCTGCTGCTTTTCGCCTGCTGGCTCGAACTTCAACTTCCGCGGGTTGATGATGAGGTGAATGTCGATCGCGCCGTCGCGGGTCTGCGTCGCCTTGTAGAGCAGCATCGCATCGAGATCGATATCGCGGCGCGCAAGCGGTGAGTGAATCGCGGCAAGGAGGTCGTCCCGTCTGGTGGAAGGGGCCGCTACGGGTTTGTCCTCGCGCGCGAAGTAACCACGCCGCGAGTAGACCTTCAGTCCATCGCCCCTTACCTTGATCTCGATCTTGCGGAACTTATTGTTGAACTTCGCGTCGGAAGGCGTGTACGCGACCAGATAATAACCGTCGCTGGCGGTGACTATCTCGCCCAGCGCGGCTTCGAGGTCGTTCCGTTTCAGCATCGATACTCCGCCGGTGGCCGATGAAAGCCATCGCAACCCCAAATGGGAATCGGTTGGGTCTCTGCCCAACAACGTTTCGTCCGCTACCCGCGCAAAATCACCCCGGCCTCCAGGGTTACCGGGTGTGCCTGAACTCACCATGCTCCGGCCCGGTGAGTCTTCGAAAGATGCAACAGCTCTATATGCTTCGAGGCCACGCAGATCGAGCGTGTGGATGGCGACGCCGGCGCGCGTGGCGTCATCGGCGAGCACGTTCAGGAAGTACGTGATAGCCCCGACCTCAACATTAGGCGTCGTTACGACCGGCACGCCCGGGGCGGGAGCTTCGGTCCCCTGCGCGCCGAGAATCGGCAGCCCGCCTGAGATCAGTACGAGCGATTTGCGTCCGGGCAATTGCTTCATGCTTTCGATGAGGAAACTGGCCGTGCCTAGGCTCATTGACGCCCTCAGAGCTCTGTTCGTGTCTTGGTGTGGGCTAGCGACATCGATGGGATCGACGGCAACGTCAACGGTCTCTAACTCTATTAACTCACCTTCGCCCCCAGTTGACGCCGGCGTTGGAACAGCGGTCACCCTCGGGGCCGCAGGATTACTGAACTGGGACAGCGGGTGAGTGCGTGGGGTGAGGGCCTCGATCGCGCGTCGCAGCAGCGCCTTGTCCGAGGTGAACTGCTGGAGCAATCCCTTTCCGCCCACGGTCCTGACGATGGCCACGAGGTCACTGGGCTGCATCTGGTTATCGACGAAGTTTGTCAGCATCTGGCGCAAGTAAACCAGGTCCTCGATCCGAATGGTCAGGTCATCAACAACGAATGCGAAGATGCGCCGAACCTCCCCTGCCGAGAGTCCTTGCGGTGAAAGTTCGGGCTCGCCGGGCTTCGCCTGGCCCGGAACCTGCCGGCTGCGAGTCGCATCGACGTACTCGAAGAAACTTATCTGCTGCTTCTTTCCATTCTCGTAGAGCTCGAAGTCGCTCTTGCTGAGGCCCGATACGACCTTGCCTTTCTTGTCGGTCACGACGACGTCCAACTGGACGAGCTCGGTGCTGATTCGTATCGCGGGCTCTTCGACGGGCTTTTGCGGCCGGGCTTGCGGAAGCGCGGCGATCGATGTGGCGGAGAGCAGGATGGCAATCGTAGGCTTCAGACTCATCGTTACCTCCACTGACCTAGAGATTATTTAGTGCGGTCCGACGCGACGCGAGCGGCCGGATTATAACACCAACCAGGCGCTCAATCACACCTCAATTCGACGCTGCCAGTCGCCGTTGGCCAACGGTCCGAGGGAGGGTGTTCGCCGGCATTGCGCAACATCCAAATCCATATCCAATTTTTCGTAGACGCTTTCCAGAATCATGGAAAGAATGTGAGTCGGCGGGGGTCGCAATCTATCGCTAACGGCTTGTTCAGCTATGACTTGACCCGCAGGGTGCATCGCGGTACCGGGATTGCCTGCCTACAGGGAGCACATCCTTAGAATCTCTACCATTCTGTTCTGAACTTGGGGTGGGGTCGCTGCTAGGGCACAGTAGCGACCTCCAATTTTTCATGAGCGCTGTAAGGCAATTCATCCAGCGCGTCGCCTGGGGCGGGAGGGCCGCTTTCTCGCCTCTTCTCAAACTGCTTTTCCTCCGCAATCTTCAACTCGCTGCCGGTTTCGTCACAGGAATGGATTATTGTAGAATGCGGCTGCCAACGCCAGACGAAACGCTCCACGGTGAGTGGGCCTTGATCCTTCGTCCTCACCCGCCGTCGGAGATTGCCGAGCGCGTCAGCTAGAAAACGGGAGAGAGTTATGAATGCAAAATCAAGAGGCTTTCGAATCTGCCTGCTCGCGATCAGTGCGCTGTTGGCGCCCGCCATTGCCCGAGCGCAAGATGATGTTCTTCCACCGCGTACAGCGCCGGGCAGCCCGACCTCGGGCACAGGCTCCATCACCGGGAAGGTGGTTCTACCGTCAGGTCAGCCTGTCAGCGAGCGCATCAGGATCATTCTAAGCACGATGACCAACCCAGGGATGGTCGTCTATACGGACACGAGCGGCGGGTTCGGCTTCAGGAGCCTTGCCGAGGGCCTCTACACCATAGAGGTCTCGGGCGACACGAGACTCTATGAGATCGTGACCCAGGAAGTGCGCCTCATTCGCGGCATGCATGTCAGGCTGCTGATCAACCTCAAGGAGAAAGCATCGCTGGATGCGTCGAAGCCCGCCGCCAGGCCTGTGTCCGCTGGTGAACTCGAACAGAATGTCCCCGCCGCTGCGAAGAAGGAATTCGATGCCGGGAGCCGGCTTGCGGGTGAGGGCAAGATCAAGGAGGCAGTCGAGCGATTCAAGGCCGCGATCGCGATTCACCCGGGCTACGTGATGGCCCGCAATGATCTCGGTGCCCAGTACCTCAAGCTCAAACTCTTCGCCGAAGCGACCGAACAGTTCGAAGCGGCAGTGGAGCTGAACCCTAAGGCCTTCAATCCGCGGCTCAACATCGGAATCGCGCTCACGGAGCAAAAGAGATTCTCGGCGGCGCTTGAACACCTCAATGTCGCGCTTTCAATCAACAGCGCGGCCCCCGCCGTGCACCTGTACCTCGGCATCGTGCTTGGAGAGACGGACGAGCTTTCCCCCGCCGAGCGCGAACTTTTGACGGCGATGTCGATCGGCGGACCCGAATACGCGCTTGCTCACTTCTATCTCGCGCAAGTCTACCTCAAACAGGGTGAACGAGAGCCCGCGATGCGAGAGCTGTCCGCTTTTCTGAGCGCGTCACCAAGCGGCGACAAGGCTGCACGCGCGAAAGAGCTGCTGGCCATGTTGAAGTCGGGCAAGATATGAGAATCGCCCTTGGCGGGAGTCGGGCGGCAAGGCGCGCCGCGCCCCCTAGGGGTGCGCGAAATGCGAAATCCGAAAGCCTCTATCAGTCTAAGTCTGACCCTTCGGCTTCAAATGACCGTCCAGCCATTCGAGCACGGTGTTGTACCACAGCTCGGAGTTCAGCGGCTTCAACACCCAGTGGCCTTCATCCGGGAAATAGAGCAGCTTTGACTCGACGCCTTGACGCTGAAGTGCGGTGAACAACTGCAAGCCCTCGCCCACCGGCACTCGATAGTCCAACTCGCCGTGAACCACCAGCGTCGGCGTCTTGAAGTTCTTCACGTACATATGTGGAGACCACTTCGAGTACATCTCTGCATTGGTCCACGGCGTACCCTTGAATTCCCACTCGACGAACCACAGCTCTTCCGTTCCGCCATACATGGCCGTCAAGTTGTAGACGCCGTCGTGAGAAACCAGCGCCTTGAACTTGAACCGCGGATCGTCGTTGTGCCCCAGAATCCAGTTGACCATGTATCCGCCGTAGCTCGCGCCCGCCGCTCCGATTCGATCGCGATCGATGTATGGAAGCGCAGCAATCTGCGCCACGCCGTTCATGATGTCGGTGTAAACCTTGCCGCCCCAGTCGCCCGAAATCTCATCGACGAACTTCTGGCCGTAGCCGGTCGACCCTCGCGGGTTCGGCATGAACACGACGTACCCCGCCGCGGCAAACACTTGAGGGTTCCACCGGTAGCTCCAACTGTCGCTCCAGGCGCCTTGCGGCCCGCCGTGGATCAACACCACCAGCGGCCACTTTCTCGCTGAAGTGAAATTCGCCGGCTTGACCAGGAACCCGTGCATGCGCGCGCCTGCCGCCCCTTCCCAGGTAACGTCTTCGGCAGCCTTCAGGGCGAATTCGGCGAGCGCCGCCTCGTTGGTCTTCGTCAATTGAGCGACGCCGGTCCCATCGGTCACAGCGCGGAAGATCTCAATAGGCCGTGTAAGACTGTGCCGGGTGAAGACCAAGCTCCTGCCATCAGGCGCAACACTCACATCGTCGTTGAATCCGTCATTGATGAGCTTCCGTATCGGCCCGCCGCTCACGGCCATCTCATAGATAGGCTGGCGGCCACGCTCGCCCGCGACGAAGTAAAGCTTCTGGCCGTCGCGCGAAAACGTGAAGCTCTCGACGCTCGAATCGAGTTGGTCGGTCACCGAATGACCCTGGCCGGTTTTGCGGTCGTACAGCTCGAGCCTCCAGCGATCCGCCTCAAATCCCGGCCTCGCCTGCGCTCGATACGCGAGGTAACGTCCATCGGGCGAGTACTGCGGCGACTGATCGCTCGCAGGGTTGTCACCGGTTATCCGTCGCGCTTCACCGCCCGCGACCGGCGTCACGAAAATGTCGTTGTTGGTCGAGATAGCCTCAACCTTGTCGGTGTTGCGGGCGAACGCGAGCTCCTGTGAATCGGGTGAGAACGCGTAGTCGATTGGACCGCCTAAACTGAAGGGCGGCGCGTCGTAGTCGCCCGGTGTCACGTCGCGGGCCTCGCCTCCGCCGCTCGGAGCGATGAAGACATGTGTGCGCTTGCCCTCCTTCCAGAAGTTCCAGCGGCGATAGAGCAGGCGATCGGCGACCTTCGCCTTCACCTTGCTGTCGGCTGTCTGCTGTTCTCGCCGCTTGTTGCAATCATCGCTCGCGCAGTCGGGATACACCTCCGACGTGAACGCGATCCACTTTCCGTCGGGCGACCACACAGGGCCGTCGGCGCCGGTCGAGATGTCGGTGACCTTCCGAAAGGGACCGGTCGCAACCTCCGCAAGCTCGATCGTCCAAATCTGCGGAACACCGTCGCGAGTTGAAACGAAGGCGAGTCTCTTTCCATCGGGCGACCATCGCGGTGAGTTTGACGATTGCTTTTCGCTGGTCAGTTGCTGTGGCGCCCCGCCCTCAGCCGAGATCAAATAAACCTGCGTCGTCCGTTTGTTGGCGGCCTTGTCGGTATCGGTGATCGTGTAGGCAATCGACCGGCCGTCGGGTGAGAGCTGCGGATCACCGACGCGGCGGACTTTCAGAAGATCATCTATTGTGAACGCCCTGGCTGCCGACTGCCGTTCTTTCGCACCGACCGGCGCAAGAGCCAGCGACAGAATCGCTACCGAGATAATTACCCGCTTCATGATTCCCCCACGCCCTGCCGACTGCGTTGTCGGAGCAGGGCGGCTAACCCATTGAGTGGAATACCTGATGATCGGCAAACGCATAGGCTAGCAGCGCTGCCGGGTTGCGTCAAACGCCGACCGTCGAAGATGCTACAGCAGCCTTTAGACTCTCAGCCGCGTCGTGATGTCGGAGAATTCGTACTGACGAGGAGTGCCGCGAGACCTGCCCCGCCGATGCTTGACCTGAAATGAAACGATCGTCCTCCCGTCAACCTTAACTCCGAACTCTGAAGCAATCGGATGTCCGCCTCGCGGTCGCGAAGGCAGAAATGAAACACGGTCGCCGGTGAGTCCGTCAACATCGATCCCGTCCAACAATGATTCCCATTTCACCTCGCCCGTCGAGCGGTCGAAGATGATTACGCGGCTGCTGTCGTTCCCCCTCTTGAAAAGCAGAAGCTGATGAAACAGGTACTTCACCGGCGCGACGTCGGCGACGCGCGCGCGGCTGAAATCGGCCGGCTCGCTGTTGATGAGACCAAGCTTGCGAATCAAGACAAGAGCGACGAGTCTCGCGACATTGAGGTAGTGCGATCTCAGCTCGCTCATGGAGGAGTAGCCAAGTTCGCGGACCATTCCCTCGAGTTCAGCCGGCGAGACCCGAAAGTATCTCTCCGCCCACTTGGGGCCGATATCGGGGGTCTGGCCTTCCGCCACGGCGACCTTGCGCGACTTATCCGTCTTCACCGAAACGGGCAGCGGGGGACGGCCCGAGCACTCAAGCCGCAAGTCGCCGGCCTTGCCCTCAGCGTACTCGCGCGGGACGTG
Source organism: Blastocatellia bacterium (assembly GCA_035293105.1). Taxonomy (GTDB): domain Bacteria; phylum Acidobacteriota; class Blastocatellia; order UBA7656; family UBA7656; genus DATDOV01. The sequence continues at coordinate 31,099 of DATDOV010000006.1, read as the reverse complement.
CAGGACTCGAATCACCGCCGCCGGTCTGAGCGATTCGATCAATTCTCTCGCACCCCGCCGCGCCGCGGCTTCGACATTAGTTATCTCCCGCTGAAAGATCGCGCGGCTCGGATGGGATTCGGGAAGACGATTGATCGCGTTCCGCATCTTGGCCGTGCTGCGCGAAGTGTCCAGCAGCGGTTGCGACAGTCGCGCGAGGCCGATGACTTCATTCGCAAGCGTCACCTCGGCGTGCGTGCCGAGACCGTCGTGGAAGATTCCCTCGATGATCTCGAACTCGGTCTTTGACAGCGCGGTGGATTGCGCCGCGGCCCATGGAGACGCGCCGATCGCCGAACATGCGGCGATGAACGCTACTGCCCATAGCTTTAACAGCTTTACGCGTCGCATTACGGCCCCTCCCTTCCCGGATCACGCAATCGAGAAATCAATCAAGTGCCGCGCACGATCAACTCGATCAACCCTCACGCTCACCTGATCGCCCAGCCGAAACACGCGGCCGTCGCGCCCGCCAACCAGCCTGTGTTTGCGCTCTTGATACTCGTAGACGCCGTCGAGAGTCGAGACGTGCACCAACCCTTCGACAAACACCTCATTCAGCTCGACGTAAAAGCCGTAGTCTTTCACCGAAGTAATCACGCCGTCAAACACGTCGCCGACGCGGTCAGCCATGAACTCCGCCTTGCGCCAGTCCATCAGCTCGCGCTCGGCCGCGTCCGCCGCGCGCTCCCGCTCGCTCGAGTGGTCCGCAATCGGCTCAAGCGCGCCGCGCAGGGTTTGTTCGCGCTCGTCGTCCAACACCGCCCACGTCACGCGTTTCAGCGCGCGCCGGGAACCAAGGTCCACTTCCGTCCAATCATCGCCGCCGCGGCGCCCGCCCTCCAGCACCTCGCGCACAATCCGATGCACGATCAAATCCGGATAGCGGCGAATCGGCGACGTGAAGTGAGTGTAGGACTTCATCGCCAGCCCGAAGTGCCCCGCGTTGTCCACCGAGTAACGCGCGCGCTGCATCGACCGCAGCATCAAGTACGAGAGCATCCGCTCCTCCGGCTGATCTCGAATCTCACGCGCCAATCGCTGAAACCCTCGCTGCGGCACGGGTCCGTGCATCGAGAACTTGTGCCCGAACGAAGCGGCGATCTCGGCAAACTCTTCGACCTTCTCGATGTTAGGTTCTTCGTGAATTCGGAACAGCGCCGGCACGCCGAGGCCCTCAAGATGGCGGGCCACCGTTTCGTTCGCCAGCAGCATGAACTCCTCGATTATTCGGTGCGCGATGTTGCGCTCCGATCGCGCGATGCCGCCGATCTGGCCTTCGTCGTTGAAGAGCAACTCCGCTTCCGGAAGATCGAAGTCAATGGCGCCGCGGTCCTCACGTCGCTTTATCAAGGCCAACGCCAGTCCGTGCATTCGGAGGATCAACTCCTCGATGTGCGCATAGCGGCGAGCCGTCTCGCCCTTTGGATCGATGATGATCTCGTTGACCGCCGTGTACGTCATTCGCTCGCGGCTGTGAATCACGGAAGGCGTCAGCCTGTAATCAACAAGCCGGCCCGACCGGTCGAGTTCCATCAACGCCGACATCGTCAGCCGGTCGACGCGCGGATTGAGCGAGCATACGCCGTTGGACAGCCGCTCGGGCAGCATCGGAATCGCGCGCTCTGGAAAATAGACCGAAGTTCCGCGGCGAAGCGCTTCGTGGTCGAGGGCGCTCCCCTCCCGAACATAGTGACTCACGTCGGCGATATGGACGCCCAGCAGCCATCGCCCGCTCGGAAGCGCTTCCAGAGATACGGCGTCGTCGAAGTCCCGGGCCGACTCACCGTCAATCGTTACCGTGAGCTCGCCCCGCAGATCGGCCCTACCCTTCACCTGCTCATCGGTGATCGCGTCAGGGATCGCTTCTGCTTCCGCGAGGGCAGTCGCCGGGAAGACATGAGGCAGGTGATGCTTTCGGATGATGATCTCCACGTCGATTCCGGGCGTGTCCTCCGCGCCAAGCACTTCGATGACGCGGGCCCACGGCGGCCTCCCGGCAATAGGCGGCCGCGTGATCTCGACGTTCACAATATCGCCGTCCTTTGCGCCGAGTGTGTCGGCAGGGGCGACGCTTATCTCATACAGAAAGCGTTCGTCCATGGGCGCGACGAGGTTCTGTTGGTTGAGCTTGATGAATCGCCCGACGATTGTAGGACTGGCGCGGTGGAGAACCGCCTCGATGCGGGCTTCGCGGCCGCGCTTCGTGTGACCGATGACTCGTGCGATGACCGTATCACCGTTGAGCGCGGGGCCCATCGAGCGCGCACCGATGTACAGGTCGCCAGATTCACGCTCACGCCCGTCGTCGGGAAGAACAAAGGCATGACCGGACCGCGTACCCCGAAGAGTGCCGACCAGCATCCCCGTCCCCGGTTTGCGCCAATAGCGCCCCTGCTTCTGCGCAGCCATCCCGACTCGCACGAACTCGGTCATATACTCGCTGAGTCGCGTTGTCTGAGACTGGTTCAGGTTCAGGGCTTCGGCGAGATGTTGGAGCCGAATCGCCTGGTCGCGAGATTTCGGCAGCGAATCAAGGACTCGTTGAGGCGATAGATTCGTGGTGATCATCGGGGCATTGAGTTCATTGGAGAATGCAGTCATTGGATCATTGGTTCATCGAGTCAATGAGTGAATGATCCAATGGCCCAATGACCGAATGATCCAATGTCTCAATCACCCCAATGACTCAATTCCAGTTGACACTCGTCGCGGCCGCTGGCTAGTATAGGTTTCCTCCGATTGACAGACAATCTCACGAGTGCGGATGTGGCGGAATGGCAGACGCGCAGCGCTCAGGACGCTGTAGGAGCAATCCTGTGGAGGTTCAAGTCCTCTCATCCGCACCAACCAAACAAGAAACAAATCTCACTATAATGATCTCTGCGACCCAACGCAGTGCAGGTTGGCGATTGCAGCGGGAGTTGCGCGGCGCCTCCATAGGCGGGAATGACAATGATCACCCAGCGCGTTCGGTGTATCAGCGCAGGACTCTCACAGGTTGGACATCAACACCCTCACGATAGAACAAAAAGGGGACCTGCAGAGGTCCCCTTTTTAGTTTTGGCTTTAAGCGCAGCGCCGACTAGAAGATGAACTTCAAGCCGAACTGCAGCACGCGGCGAGCGCCTTCGATGCCGCCGAAGTCGTTGAACCCGTCATCAAGGCCGGCGTCTTCAATGAAGAAATCGGGAACTGAGCCGCCCCCGTTGAAGCCGTAGCCCGGATTCTTGTGGTTCAGGGCGTTGAACATGTCAAAGCTGAACCTGATCGTGTACTTCTCCATGATCTTGGTGTTCTTGAAGAAGCTCAGGTTGAAGTTGTTCAGCCTCGGTCCAACTTCGGACCCGCGCGCGGCATTGCCGTACGGAGTGCCGAAAATGCGCGCCGCCCCGGGGCCGTTGAAGATGTAGCGCACGTCTTCCTTCCGGACCGAGACCACGTTGCCCTTGTTGAGCTCGGTCAGTGACAAGAACCCGGTGGCGCTCGTTGCCGGCACGCCGAAGATCAACGCCGCGTCGATCTCACTGATGCCAACCGCTGTGCGCGGCGCGCGTGCGTTACCGACAAACGGACGGGCCGTGTCGAGTCCGAGGAACCCGCCGTCCCAGGTCGTGTCAAAGTAACTGGTCGTACCCAGACAGGCGAAGTTGCAGAACTGAGACGGAGTGAAGCGCCGTCCGTTGGCCAGGAAGTAGATGCCATTTAACTGCCAGCCACCCAGCGCCTTGCCCGCGATGCCCTTCTGGTCCTTGAAGAACGGCACATCCCATATCCAGTTCAAAGCAAGAGCGTGTCTTCGGTCGAACCCGGAGTAGCTCTTCTCACCCTTGTTGGTGTCGAACGGATTCTGCGGACCAGCAGATTCCTGGAATGAGAAGACCTCGCTCGCATTGTCCAGCGCCTTAGACCACGTGTAGGATGCACCCACCGTGAACTGGTTGCGAATCCTGCCCTGGTAACGAGTCTGCAGCGAATGATAGATCGAATTCACCGTGTTCTCGCGGGCGCGGAGTAGCGCCTGCGGCCTCTGGCGCCCAACACACGCAGCTCCTTCGTTGAGCGTCGCCGTCGCAGGATTATCCACACAACCCAACGTGCCGAGTGCGACCGGTATGACTCCCTGCGGAACGAGGTCCGGGAAGCCCGGGAAGACCACCGTCCCCAATCCCGCTACGGTCCTCGTGAAGCCGTTGACCAATCTGTCGATGCGGGGATTGCGATTGAGAGTCTGGAACAGGCCGGTCCCCTTTGTTGCTACCCAGCGAGCCTCAACCACGTTGTTTCGCGCAATCTCCCGCTGGATGCCAAACGAGAATTGCTGGGCATACGGCAGGTAGAAGTTCTGCGAGACAACGGTCTGATTGAAGAACTTCGGGTCAAAGAGATTCGTCGCGATGATGTTGTTCGCCCTGGCAAATGCCTGGACCCCCGCGCCGGTCGCGTTCGCCGGCAGCGGGAACGCTACTGCCGCCGGAGCCGCCGGATTCAACGTGGTGTTAAGGAACACCAACGGCGACGAAGTAGAAATGTTCAACAGCAGATTATAGAACGGCGGGTCGTAGGCGATCGAATAGCCGCCGCGAATCACCGTCGAGTCTGCTTCGCCGAACAGCATCTTGCTGATCCCTGTCTCGCCGAAGCGCGGCCGCCACGCGAAGCCGAGGCGCGGTGCGAAGTTGTTCTTGTCGGCCGACAGTTTCGGATACGTGCGCGCTTCCAGCGGCAGGCTCTGTTTCCACAGCGCCGTCGCCGCGTTGGATTCTCGCTCAACACTGATGTTGTGAAGCGTGTTGATCGGCTGCCCGATGTACTCATAGCGCACGCCGAGGTTCAGGGTCAGGTTGTCCTTGATGCGCCAATCGTCGTTGATGTAGTAGAACTGGTCGCTTTCGTTATAGCTGATCGCAACCGTTCCGGCCGCCAGATTGACGAACGACGGGCGGTTCTGAAGCAGTGCCGTTGCGCTCGGGAATCGGAACGCCCCGTTGACGTTCGGCAGGAACGGCACCGTGTTAGTCAGCCTGCGGATGTCGGTCCCCAGCTTGAGCTGATGCCGGCCAAGGGTCTTCGAGTAGTTGTCCGCGAACTGGTAGACGGTGACCACGCGGCCTTGCGGAAGGTTCGTGGCCGCGCCGATCGTCTGGAGGTTGGCGCCTTCAGTGTTGCGCAGACCGGTGAAACTGACGTTGGCGAGGGTATCGCCAATCGTAGCCGGGTCAGGGATGCACCCCTTGAGTTTGCCCTCGCAGCCGCCGCCGAAGATCACGGCCAGCTTGTTGTAAATGAAGCGAAATTCATTTACCGAAGTGTTCGAGAGCTGGCTGGTAAACTGGGCGCTCGAAATCTTGCTGCTGAACGGAATGTCCCCGGTGAATCCCGCCGAACCGGCCAGCGTGTTCTCTTCCTGGTCCTTCTGGTAAAGCTGGCGGAACCAAACGGCGTGTCTGTCAGTGATCTTGAAATCGCCGCGCACGCTGAATTCGTTCTGCTGCGGGAACTTGACCGGAAGGTCGCGTTCGGGGTAGGCAGTCCGGAAGTTGACGCCGCCAATGTTGACCGTGTCGGTCCGCGACCGGTCCGTCCTCTCTCTCAACGTGCCGAGCGGGACGGCAAAGGCCGAGAAATTGCGCAGCGTCTGCAGCGCCGGGTTCGTGCTGTATCCCGGCAAAGTCTCGAGCTTGGCAAGATCGCTTGCTGCGATCGTAGGGGCGCCACTCTGCAACAAGAACGATTGACGGCCAGTGATCAGTTGGTAGCTGCCAAAGAAGAACAGCCGCTCCTTGATCACCGGGCCACCCACCGTGCCGCTGAAGAGGTTGAACAAGAAGGGATTAGGACTCTCCCTGTCACCGCCCCGCCGCTCAATATTGGTCAGCGCATCAAGGTTCTTCTGATCGCGGTGCACCCAGTGGGCTGTCCCGTGATACTCGTTCGTGCCGGACTTGGTCACGATGTTGACGATTGCGCCCTGATTGCGTCCGTATTCAGCGGAGAAGTTGTTGGTAATGACCTGGAACTCCGCGACGATGTCCTGGTTGTCAACGAAGTAGTTCGGGCCGCCGATCGACAGGTCGTTATTGTCGCCGCCGTCGATTGTGAAGTTGTTGGACCGCGCCCGATTGCCGTTGACCGACAGCGTCGTGCCGTTGCCGTTTACGTTGCCGAAGCCGGGCGTAACGCCGGGCGCAAGCAGCGCCAGCGTGTCAATGCCCTGCCCAGCTCCATTCGACGGCAGCTCCGATACCTTCCGAGCCTCGAAGGTATTTGAGATCTGGGTCTGTTCCTTCTGGATCAGGGCTTCACCAGCCGTGACCGTAACGGTCTCAGATCCCAGCCCGGCTTGCAGCGTCGGATCGAGAGTAGTTTCCACGCCGATCTTGATTACGACGTCCTGAAACTCTCCCTTCTTGAAGCCTTGCTTTTCGACGGTGAGCAGGTACGAGCCCTGTGCAAGGCTCGGGAAGGCATAGAGGCCCTCGCCGTTGCTCTTCGTCTTTGTCTCGGCACCGGTAGCTGTGTTCTTGATCGCCACGTCTGCATCCGGAATCACAGCACCCTTCTCGTCGGTTACGACTCCTCTTAGCCCGCCCGTGGTGGCTTGCGCCATCGCGGAGGGCGCCATGAACGGGAAAGCAAATGTCGAAACGATCAGGAAAATAGCTGCCGATGTCAGCTTTTTCATTCTTCGCAGTCGCTTCATATTTCCTCCTTACGGATTAGCTTCAACCTTGAAAGAGCGACGACTTTACCAAGCCGGCCTGATATTTCGTCGCAGTCCTGTGTAGATTTGAGTTGACAAAATAAGATTGTGGAAGGCCTGTTTGCTGCAAGATATATGCCAACTGGTCCATGTCGGTTAAGACTATTGATGCTAATGGATAGGTCATCAGTAATCCTCGCCTAAACCCTTATATCTCCGAAAAATCGGAAGCATCTACGAAAAATTGGATATTTAAGGCCGAGCCTGCCGGCGGTCACCAAACACCCACGCCCAGCCGTGATTCCAGCGTGCACGCGCTTTTTATCATATCCGCGACCAGAGCGCCACCGTGCGCGACGGGTTTTCCAAGCTCACGCTCCATGTCCTCCAAACTGATATCGTCCAGAAAGACACGACCTGATTTCAGACACGCCTGCTCAGGCACGATCAGAAAGTCACCATCGAAGCTGTCGCGCGCCGCCAGCAAGTCACCGCCCGCGAGTAGTCCGGCGACGGTGACCTCTTCCCCAAAGAAGGAGTTCTTTACGCCGGCGACTTTAAGCCTCGTTCCATAACGCGCGTTGAGTCCGACTACCAGTGCGGAGAGGATCGGATGGAATAGCTCTCCGGTTGCGACTGTCCCGTTGAGAGAGCCGCGAGTGATCGCGAACTCCGAAGACAAATCACGCGCAAGCGTCCTCCGCGCGTCGGTGAGAAACCGCCGCACCATTCCTACTCCGTCTTCGATCTGAGGGTAATCGCCGTAGTGCGCGCGCGGGGGGAGGGCAACGCCGGCGCGAAGGTAGAACTCGTCGGCAAGGAAGACGAACGTGGAGCCCAGTCGGCGGCGCGAGTCATGCTGAATCGGCCGCACTTCGTTGATCAGGTCTCGCGCGAAGCGCTCAGTAACGTCCGTTAGCAGGTGTCGATAATTGTGCAGTTCCGTCACGACTACCGGCACGATCGCAACCGACGACAGACTCGGATGAAGCAGCGACAGATCTGCGATCGTTCGCCTGAGCACTTCGCCGTCGTTGATCCCGGGACACAAAACGATCTGGGCGTGCAGCTCGATGCCGTGATCGGAGAGATACCGCATCTTGGCGAGCACATCGTCGGGGCGCTTGCGGCCGAGGAGATACCGCCGGACTTCGGGGTCGGTTGCGTGAACCGAAACGTATTGGGGTGAGAGGCGCTGCTCGACTATTCGATCCAGCTCCATCTTCGAGATCGATGACATCGTCGTGTAGTTGCCGTGCAGGAACGACAGGCGGGTGTCTTCGTCTTTGAAGAAGAGCGAGGGGCGCGCGCCCTTCGGGTTTTGATTGCAGAAGCAGAAGATGCAATCGTTGGCGCATTGGCGAGGAGCGAAGTACTCGAAGTCGAGTCCCCAGATGTCACCCTCGCCGATTTCGATCTCTACGCTCCGCTCCTCGCCGGACCTCTTGACGATGGCGAGACTAACACGGTCTTCCGAGCCGGTGTAGAACTGCCAGTCGAGAAAATCGCGCAACTCGCGGCCGTTGACTTTCAGAATTCGGTCGCCGGCTTCGAGGCCGATCTCGTTGCCGAGAGTGAACGGATCGACGCCGGTGACGACGACGCCTTTCTCTTTGCGGGGCGTGTTGATGGGATACAGGGTCTCGAATAGCTCGGAGTACATGAAGCGGGAGAGTATAGCAGAGAGCCGGAGTGGGGATAAGGTTCGATTCAGACGCGCGTCAGACGCGGCTACGATGTCACTTGTGCGAAGCGAGTTGAGGAAGGGCGTTGGTTACGGCTTCGCGGAACTCGCGGAACTCCAGCCGCAGTTCATACAGGTCGGAGCCGAAGCCATGAACGTATTGAGCCATCTTGTCGAGTTGCTTGGCCTGGCGATGCTGCTCTTCTTTGACAGCAGCGATATCGAGCTTCATTTCGGCAACGTCGAGTTGAAGCGATTTCAACATCTCGACGATCGTTTCAAGGGTGGGTTGGGTTTTGGCTCGATTGTCGTCCATGGCGGGTATTCTAAGTTGCACGTGCGCGAGGGTCAACATGAATCCGCCAGCCGAGGTGAACGCCTTGCGCGGGAGAAGCCTGACGGCGACGAGAATCTGTTCGGGTCAGTCACCATTTCCGTTGATCGGCACCGGCTTGCCGTCTTTGATCTGAACGTCCTTTCTGGCGTACACTGCGCGACCCGCCAGCTTGCTGGCAGCATTCTTGACTCCGAAGGTGTGCGTTCGCCCTCCTCCGGATTCGCCTGCGCTGCTCTTTTCGTACTTCCAATCCTCCTTCTCAAGAAACAGGACGTCCACGCGCCATATGATCACTGGCTTGCCTGATTCGATGGACTCGGTTGGGTCAACGAGATACCGCCAGACGATGTACCATCCCGGGTGGTCGTAGTGGGATTGAATGGCCCAAGGCCGCTTACTCCCCTTGCTCTCAAGACATTCGCGGGCTTTGGGATTCTGTCCAGACCCTCGTCGTTTCAGGTCCGGGAAACGCTGCTGGGCCGTGTCGAGGTTGCGATGCTTCTCGTAGTTGCTCACAGAGTCAAGAGCTCTTGTACCAAAGATGCCGACGATGGCGCTGAAGACATTGGCTTGTTCATAGTAGATGTCCACCAAGCCCGCAAGCTCACGCTCGACGTAATCGATGGCCTTACGAATCGCCACGGTGTCGAGACCCGGCGGAAGCGGCACTCGGGGATCGAAGTCTTCTTTGCGCGCCATCGATTGGATTCCTATGCGCGAACCTTGGCGAGACGCGGTATGGCATTCCTAGCCATCTCGAAATATTCTTTGTTTATTTCAACGCCGATGCTCCTCAACCCACACGCGACTGCGGCGGCGAGGGTCGAGCCCGAGCCCATGAAGGGATCGAGGATCGTACCTTCGGCAAACGGCAGCGAGGCGCGGACGATCTGTCGCATGAAGTGCTGCGGTTTAAGCGAAGGGTGTGGCGCAATCTCTCGCTCGCCATTCCGCGCGACCGATGATTCGATCACGTCCTTAAACGGCTCGCCGGGCGAGATTCGGCGCAGGCCTCCGGTCTTCCATTTTCGCAGATTGTCCTGAACCCGGCCTTCACAGGGCTTTCGGAAGAGGCCCCACGGCTCCCAGCAAGAGCGCGGCATCACCGTGACCATCTCGAATTCCTTCTCTGCATTCTTAGGCCGGTCGCCGCCTCGGAGCGTCTGAACCAGGCGCATTATCTCGCCGCGCTTTTCAAATCCTGCGCTGATGAATGGCTCGTAGACCAGGTGCGAGACCAGCGGGTTAGTGGCGATGAAAACATGCGCGCCAGGCACGACGACCCGCATCAAGCGCTCGGCAAGCCGCGAGAAAAACCCGCGAAGCGCCCGCCGCTCGCTTTCGGTCAGCACCGTAAAGCGTGGCAGAGGTGCACGCCGGCAGCCGTCGAACGAAGGTGGGATTCTCCAGACGCCGCCCTTGCCCGTCTTGCGCTTGAGGAGTTGGTCTTCGGAATACTCGATCAGTCCGTAGGGAGGGTCGGTGACTACGGCCTCGATTGAGCAGGCCTCGCGCGAGTCCAACCAGGCGAAAGCGTCGGCATGAAAGAACTGATAGAGGTGTTTGAACTCCCGGTGTGCGGTTTCATATGGCGCGGCTTGCTCGTCGAACAGGGTTCGAGCGCCGTAGGTGTTTTGGACTCTTCTCCTGGACATCTCAGCATCTCAACGTGTCGCCAGCCTACGGTTACTTTTACCCTCAGATCAACTCATCGATCGGCGTGTGCTGAAGCCCCTGGTCTTCGGCCACCGCGCGATACGTCGTCCTGCCGCCGTAGGTATTGACTCCGTTCTTCAAATGCAGATCCCGTCTGATCGCTTCCACCACGCCGCGATTCGCGAGCTTCAGCGCAAACGGCAGCGTCGCGTTGGTCAGCGCGAACGTCGATGTGCGGGGCACCGCTCCCGGCATGTTAGTCACCCCGTAGTGAAGCACGTTCTCAACGTAGTAGATCGGCTGGCTGTGCGTCGTCGGCTTTGTCGTCTCGATGCAGCCGCCTTGATCGACTGCGACGTCTACAATCACCGACCCGCGCGGCATGGCCTTGAGCATCTCGCGGGTCACGAGTTTGGGTGCGGCCGCGCCAGGCACCAGCACCGCGCCGATCACCAGATCCGATTGCGCGACCGATTCGGCGATTGTGTATGGGTTCGAGGCGAGGGTGTGAATGCGGCTCCCGAAGATGTCGTCGAGGTAGCGCAAGCGTTCGAGGTCACGGTCTATGATCACCACATGCGCGCCAAGCCCAACGGCCATCTTCGTGGCGTTTGTGCCAACCACCCCCGCGCCGATTACGGTCACCCGAGCCGGCGCGACTCCCGGCACACCCCCGAGCAATACGCCTCGTCCGCCGTTGATCTTTTCGAGGTAGACGGCGCCGACCTGGATCGACATCCGGCCGGCGACTTCGCTCATCGGGGTCAACAGCGGGAGGTGGCCGTGATCATTCGTGATCGTCTCGTATGCGACGCCGGTGACTCCGCGGTCGAGCAACTGTTTTGTCAACTCGCGCGCGGGGGCGAGGTGAAGGTAGGTGAACAGCACAAGTCCCTCGCGCAGATAACCGTACTCAGAGGCGATCGGCTCTTTGACTTTGACGACCATCGTCGCACGCGACCAGACCTCTTCGGCCGAGTCGACGCGCTGGCCCCCTGCAGCCATGTACTCCTGATCCGAGATGCCCGAGCCTTCCCCTGCGCCGCTCTCGACCAGCACCGTGTGGCCCGCGATGGTGAGCGCTTTGACTCCGGCCGGAACCAGACCGACTCGGTACTCGTTGTCTTTAACTTCTTTGGGAACTCCAACTATCATCTCTCTCCTCGTTGGTCAGTAGTCCGTTGTCAGTGGTCATTTGTGAATGATTCGTCGTTTGTGGTCCGTGGTTCGTGGTTTAGTCCACTCGTTGAGCCTCGAACTGCGCCAACTCCCTTTCCCAACTGAGCTGACCACTGACGACGGACCATCTGACAACTGACCACTTACTACTGACTACCCGCCGTATCGATCTGGGCGCGCTGCAGCTTGCCGGAATAATCAACGTAGACGGCTTTCCATTCGGAGAAAACATCCAGCACCTGAGTGCCGCCCTCGCGATGGCCGTTTCCCGTCGCCTTCGCGCCTCCAAACGGCAAGTGCACCTCCGCGCCGATGGTCGAGGCGTTGACATAGAAGATCCCGGTCACTACGTCTTCCATCGCGCGGAAAGCGCGGTTCGTATCCCGCGTGTAGATCGAAGCCGACAACCCGTAGCGGACGCCGTTGGCGATCTCGATCGCGTGATCAAGATTGCGGCATTCGATCACCGACACGACCGGGCCGAAGATCTCCTCCTGGGCAATTCGCATCTGCGGCTCGACGTTGCCAAAGACGGCCGGCTCGATGAAGAAGCCGAGTTTCAGATCGCCTTTCTCAGCCCGTCTCCCGCCGCACAGCAGCTTCGCTTTGTCTGCGCGCCGGCCGACCTCGATATAGCCGAGAATTTTCTTGACGGCCTCTTCGTTGATCACCGGTCCGACATCGGACTTCTCGTCCATCCCGCTGCCCAGTTTCAACCGCTTTGTGCGCGCGACCAGCATTTCGGTGAACTGTTTTGCGACCTTCCGATGTACGACTACGCGCGAAGCGGCGGTGCATCGCTGGCCGGACGTGCCGAACGCGCCCCACAGCACGCCTTCTACAGCCAGATCGAGGTCGGCGTCTTCCATGATCATCACGACGTTCTTGCCGCCCATTTCGAGCGAACAAATCTTCTCAGTCGCCGCCGCGGTCTGGCCCACGATTCGCCCGACGTCGGTCGAGCCGGTGAACGAGATCAGCCGCACCTTCGGATGATTGACCAGGGCGGCCCCGGCTTCTTCACCGTAGCCGGTTACGATGTTGACCACGCCACGCGGCACGCCCGCTTCTTCCAGGGCAGCGACGAAGCTGTAGGTCGATAGCGGCGTGTCCTCGGCAGGCTTGATCACGACCGTGTTGCCGCACACCAGCGCCGGCAGGATCTTCCACGAGGGGATGGCCATCGGGAAATTCCACGGCGTGATCAACCCGCATACGCCGACCGGTTCACGCACGCACATCGCGTACTTGTTGGGGAGTTCGGCTTTCGTGGTATAGCCGTGCAAGCGGCGCCCTTCGCCTGCTATGAAGTAACTCATGTCGATGGCTTCCTGCACGTCGCCGCGAGTCTCCTTGAGCACCTTTCCCATCTCTCGGGTCATCGCCCGGGCGAACTCTTCTTTACGCCGGATCAGGATTTCGCCGGCGCGGAACAGAATCTCAGCGCGGCGAGGCGCGGGTACCTTTCGCCACGTCGGGTATGCCTCGGCTGCTGAGTTGACTGCCGCGTCGACGTCGCCTGGCGATGACGCGGGAAAGCGCCCGATGACGTCTCGCATGTCAGCCGGGTTTCGGTTTTCTATGTAATTTCCCGATTGGGGCGCGACCCAGTGGCCGCCTACGTAGTTACGATACTCGGGCGGTCTCACCTTCCCTGCCGGTTTGGCCATACGAACACTCCTTCCACGATTCTCGTCGAGCCAATCAACGCGGCGGCGCTGGTCGGCGGAAACTCATGACAGGCGTAACAGGGGGTGGTTTTGTCGGGCGGCCTGCCTTTCTTGGGGTGACGGGCGGTCATCGGCTTGATGGCAGAGTCCGGCGCGTGGCACTCGAGGCAGGTGTCACGCGAGGTCTCCCGTGTCATGCCGGCGTGCGACCCGGCGGTCAGCGGGGGCGGCTTTCGAGAGAAGACCGACAGAAAGACGAATACTCCGATGACAACGGCAGCGGCGAGAATGAAGTACCAGTCTTGTTTCTTCATATTTGACCAAGCGCGCACCAGGAACCAGCAGGTGAGTTTACCAAGCCGCAATCTAACAAAGCGAGTAATGGGGTGTCAAGAAAAGGTAAAGGCTTAATGGGAAGCCACATAGCGCCTGCTGGCTCATTCCTGGACGCCCTGATAGAGTTTGCGATCAAAGCCGAATCCGCCCGTCGAATCCATCGATGGCGGCGGGCGCGTATGTGTTAGTCCAAATCAAATCAGGAGACCACCATAATGAATCGAACACGACTCAAACTCGCATTCGCCGCTACAGTCATACTGCTGGCCGCCCTCACCGGACCATCTCAAGCGCGAACCCCCGGAATCGCCACCGAACACGGTCGCTTCAAGGCCCTGATCGATCGCTATTACGCGGCATGGAACACGCTCAATCCCGACAACGCCGCGCAGTTCTACGCGAAAGACGCGGACCTTGTCTTTTACGATATCGCTCCGCTCGAGTACAAAGGGTGGTCGGAGTATAAGGCGGGGGTCATGACGGCTTTCTTCAACAATATGACTAGCGGCAAGCTCACACCCAATGACGACCTGAAGGTCACTCGCCGCGGCAACGTCGCCTGGACGACGCTTACGTTTCACCTCTCGGCCAAGCCAAAGGCAGGCGGAGCGATGGAGCTCGACGCGCGTCACACCGCGATATGGGAAAGGCGAGGCGGGAAGTGGCTCATCGTCCATGAACACATCTCGACGCCCCTGCCAGGGTAATGCGAATTCTGGACGACCGCTCCTCGACCTGAACTAAAAAACAGGGCGCGCGAGTACGGCTTGCGCGCCCGTGGGGTTAGGAGGGATCAAGAGGTTCCTCAGTGGGTTGCGCTCGTTCGCGCAGCCCTTATCCATTTTCATCCGCAAGGTTGACGAACTCGGCAGCCGTCAGAAGGTCGGGAGCCGAAACCGCACCGGTCGTGGGCGCGACCAGGTACTCGGCCAATCTCTCGTTGCTGTGACGGAGACAGAACTCCTGAAAAGTCTCACCTGAAACCCGGCGTTCTTTGTATTCGGTGAAGAGCCGCGCGAGCGACTCGGCAAGCTCCTCCGAGGGAATGCGCACGCCGATCCTGCGGCCGAATGTTTCGTGCATCCCAACGCCGCCTCCCAGGAACACTTGAAACGTCTCGCGCTTCACACCGTCGATCGTTGTGAGCGACCCTTCGAGCCCGACGTCGCAGATGTGGTGCTGGCCGCATGAATTCGGGCAGCCGGTTACGCTTATCCGCACGGGATCGTCCATCTCGACCGCGTTCGCAAGGTGCGCGTCGAGTTGAGCGGCGCGGTTCTTGGTCTCGGCTATCGCAAGCTTGCAGAACTGAATCCCCGTGCACGCGATGATTCCCTTCCGAGCCCAATTCGGGTTGTAGTCGAACCGGTCAAGACCAAGCTCCCGCTTCAGCGCCCCGACGTTCCCATCAGGCACGTCCAACAGGACAATGTTCTGGGTATTGGTCGTCCTAACGCGCCCGCGGCCGTACTGTTCGGCGAGCGACGCCAGGCGGTTTAGCTCGTAGCCCGACGTTCGGCCTCCCGGTATCGAAATCCCGACGTAGTTGAAGCCCGGCTCGCGCTGCGGGTGTATTCCCAGATGCGAACGGTCGCGCTCGGTCACCGGTTCGGCGTCGGGCTCTGTTGCGAGGCGGAGCTTGCGGCCGAGGCGTGCTTCGACCTCGTCGCGGAATCTCGGCACCTGCCACTTCTCGACAAGGAACTTCAGCCGCGCGCGCTTGCGGTTGTCGCGATTGCCCTCATCGCGAAAGACCGCTGCGATGGCGGCGCACAACTCGACGACTTCCTCGGGCCCGACCAGCACCCCGAGGTCCTTCGAGAATCGCGGCGTCGTCGAAAGTCCGCCGCCGACCCGCGCGCGAAACCGCACGCCGTCCTCGGGATCTTCGACCGCGAAGATGCCGATGTCGTTGATTTCGGGATAGACGCAGCGGCGGTCGCACCCGGTGATCGCGATCTTGAACTTGCGCGGCAGGTTCGAGAACTCCCGGTTGCCGACGAAGAAACCGTTCACCTCACGGATCAGGTCGGCCGTGTCGTAGAGCTCGCGGCCATCGACGCCCGACACCGGACAGTTGATGATGTTGCGGACGCAGTCGCCGCAGGCTTCGGTCGTCGACAAGCCGACGGCGCCGAGCCGGTCGAGTATGTCGGGCAGACTCTCGATCCTCACCCAGTGAAGCTGGATGTTCTGCCGCACCGTTACGTCGGCCAGTCCGCGGCCGTGCTCGTTCGCAAGCTCGCCGATCGTGCGCAATTGCTCGGGTTTCAGATCGCCGCCCGGTATTCGAATGCGCACCATGAAGAACCCGTCTTCAGCCGGCCGCTGCGAGTAGATGCCGTACCAGCGGAACAGCGGCTCATCATCGGGCGAGATCGATTGGTGACCCATCGCGGCGTAACGGTAGATGTCGGCGAGCACATCCAGGCCGTCCTTGCGCTGCTTGATCTCTTCGATTCGATTCATGGCTCACCTCAACCGATCGGCGTTGCACTGGGAATTCAGTCGGCCGCGGCGCTCTCCTCGAACCGCAGCGGCGCGGCAGGACTCTTAGTCGCGGGCAGCGTCGTGAGCGCGCCGGTCCGACGCAGATGTAAGAGTATTCGGGCGGCGCTCTGCTCTATTGACTCGGTCGAGCTGTCGACGACGATGTCGGCGGCGAGCGGCTCTTCGTAGTCGTCGCTTATCCCGGTGAAATTGGGGATCTCGCCGGCGAGCGCTTTCTTGTAGAGGCCCTTCACGTCACGCTCGACCAGCACGTCGATCGGGCAGCGGACGAATGTTTCGACGAAGCGCACGCCGTCGCTCT
Organism: Blastocatellia bacterium; assembly: GCA_035293105.1. GTDB lineage: Bacteria > Acidobacteriota > Blastocatellia > UBA7656 > UBA7656 > DATDOV01. Next base: position 14,683 of record DATDOV010000006.1, on the reverse strand, counting down.
CAATTGATTTGCGAACATCGTCGCGCGACTGCCGGTATGGCGATATGGCTGCGGCGAGCACTATTACACCATTGCGTGCCAGCAGCCGCGCGACGAAACCGATACGTCCGACGTTGATTTTGCGGTCTTCCCTCGAGAATCCGAGCCCTCGGCTGAGGTTCTCGCGAATCTCGTCGCCATCGAGCACCTCGACGCGGAAGCCCCAGAATGACAGTCTTTCTGACAGCGCGCGGGCAAGCGTCGTCTTTCCCGCGCCCGACAGCCCCGTCAACCAGATCACCAGCCCTCTTTCTCGCATCCTCTCCTTCTCCGATTATCCGAATCTCAGGACTCTTACTTTTTGCACACCGGCTTTACGCCTGTGCAGGTTGCAGGACGACCAGCTCGCCCGGCCCGTGCAGCCCGCACTCGGTCTTCGCATGACCCGGCCATCGGCCGGCTCGCTCCTGCTCTCCCGCTCGGACCGGGCGAGTGCAGTGCGTGCAGCCGATGCTCGCGTACCCTTCGTCCAGCAGCGGGTTGTAAGGGACGTTGTTCTTCGCGATGTAGTTCCACACCTCCCTCCGCGTCCAACTCGCGAGCGGATTGACCTTGACGAGGCGCCAACGCGAATCCCATTCGACTGCGATCGCGCTCGCTCGAATGGCGGTCTGATCACGGCGAATCGCGGTCATCCACGCCGCGCGGCCCTTCAACGCTTCCCGGAGCGGTCCGACTTTTCGAAGCCGGCAGCAGAGGTCGGGATCGCGCGACCATAACCTCGGACCGAAAAGCTCGTCCTGTGATTCGGGCGCGAGCGCGGCGTGACAGGCTCGAATCTCAATGCCGTAGCGCTGCTCGACGCGGAGCCGCAACTCGTAGGTCTCGGGAAAAAGAAACTCCGTGTCGAGGAAGAAGACATCGATATCCGGCGCGACCTTGACGGCCATGTCGAGCAGCGCCATTCCCTCGACGCCAAAGCCGGTGCCGAAGGTGAGCCCCCTGCCGAACTCTTCGACCGCCCACGCGATCACAGCGCCGGGCGCCGCGTGCTCCAAGCGGAGTGCCGCCGCTGCTGCCATGTCGATGCCGTATCCGGTGCTCATCTGTTCCTGTGAAACCCGCGCCATCCGTTTCCTCCTGTTCAGGCCCTCACCGCGGCCGCGATCGGCTGAGCCTGCAATTGAAACTCAAGCTCGCGGCGGCCGAACCAGTGCAGCTTCCCTCTGAGAGACACAACGTCGCCGACGATCGCAATCGCGGGCGGATCTACCGGGGCATCGTCACGATCAAATGCAGCGATGTCCTCGAGCGTCCCCGAGTAGACTTCCTGGTATTCGTACGTCCCCCATCGAACGAGGACGAGGGGCGTTGCGCCGGGCCGGCCGCCTGCTATGAGTTCGCGGGCGATGCGGCTAATCGTCCCGGCACACATGAAGATCACCAGCGTATCGGCTGCGCGACCCGCAGCCCGCCAGTCGGTCGCGGGACGAAGTTTGCCGACGCCGTCGTGTCCGCTGAAGAAGGCGACGCTCGACGAATAGTCCCTGAACGTCAGCGGAATTCCCGCGTAAGCCGCCGCCGCGACGCCCGACGAGATACCGGGGATGACTTCCCACTCGATCCCGGCGTCGGCAAGCGCTTCGGCTTCTTCCCCGCCGCGACCGAAAATGAACGGGTCGCCTCCCTTGAGCCGCGCGACTATCTGGCCACCGCGCGCGCGATCGATCAGGATCTGATTGATCTCGCGCTGCGATAGCGAGGTCTCGCCCGCGCGCTTGCCTGCGAAAACAAGCTCGGCGCCGCGTCGCGTGTGGGCCAGGACCTCGGGGTTTACCAGGAAGTCGTAAACGATCGCGTCGCTCGCCGCCAGCGCTTCGGCGGCTTTGATCGTCAACAGCTTCGGATCCCCGGGACCCGCGCCGATCAGATAGACTTTGCCGGCTGCTTTCTTCACCGTTTCATCTCGCCTGGGCGGACGTTGAAGCCGTTGTGGCGACGTATTCACGCGCGATCTGCTCGGCTGAGACCGCCGGCCTGGTGCGGACCCCGCTCGTCCACGTGAACAGCTCGAGGTTCTCGCTCCACGCGCGCTCGCGGGTCGCGAGTATGTCCTGTACGGTCGCGGCAGGAAGTCTTTCGACCATGATCGAGAGACCATCGCAATCGCTCACGTGAGGCAAGATGCTGCGAACGAGTTCGGTCGCTTCGGCGACGTCGTCCACCGACAGCGCTTGCTTGCCGCTCAACTCGACGAGTCTCGCGGCGGTACCGATCACGCGGTCGTGATCGTGAAGAAGCTTCTCGATGTACTGGCGTCCGAAAACCTCAACGAGCGCGGGGTAGAGCGACTCCTCTTCGTAGCGGAAGTGCGGTCCCGCATAACTCGCCGCCTCGCCAAGCAACGCGCCTATTCGCTGGGGGTCGCGGCGATCGAAAGCTTGGATCAGATCGAAGAGAACATCGCGGACCTTCCGGTGTTCGTCTCGAAAAATCTGGGTGAATTGTTCTGCGGACATGATTGCGTTCCTCCTGATTCCGAATTGGTGTTCGGGATTGAACTCCCGGCCTCGCGGCCAAAACAAAAAACCCACCAGCGGCTCCGAGCCGATAGTGGGTCTTTCCGAGTTTAAAACTGAGTTGATGACTCAGGTACTATGCTGATCGTCGTCCACTAACGGCATTGGATGGCGCGCCCCTGGCGCGCTACAACAGATGCAATAGTTAGTGGACATCTTCCAACTCATAAGTGCTTTCGCGGTCTCAACGTATACTAGGAATCCGGTATCGATGTCAAGAACTTTTTACGACAACCAAGTACCGAGCTTGGTTTTCAGTCCGTCCTTTGGTCCGCTGATCAGTCGGTTGCGAGCCTCTTGCACGTGATTGCGGACAGGCACGGTGTTAGAATTCACGCCGTGAACAGAGAGCGAATCAAGAGGTTGATCGAGGAAGTGCGAGCGGGCCGCATCGATGCGAACCAGGCGGCGGACCTGCTGACCAACCTGCCGTATGAAGACATCGAGTTCGCGCGAGTCGATCATCACCGCGACCTGAGAATCGGCTTCCCCGAAGTGATACTCGGCCAGGGGAAGACCGTCGACCAGATCGCCAGGATCGCCGACCGAATCCTGACCAGCAGTTCGAACCTGCTGATCTCACGCACAACGGAAGAGGTCTTTCAGAGAGTCTCCCAGCTTGCGCCCGAAGCCGAGTTCCATCCCGAAGCGCGGATGGTGACGGTGCTCAGGGATCCCACCGAGCGCGGTCAGGGCGTGATCGCGGTCGTATCGGCTGGAACGTCGGACATTCCGGTTGCCGAAGAAGCGGCGGTCACCGCGATGGCGATGGGCAATCGAGTCTCGCGGGTTTACGATGTCGGCGTCGCGGGCATACATCGACTCTTCGGAGCGCGAGAAGATTTCGCTTCGGCGCGAGTGATCATCGTGGTAGCGGGAATGGAGGGCGCGCTGCCTTCGGTGGTTGGGGGCCTTGTTTCGGTTCCGGTGATCGCCGTGCCGACGAGCGTCGGATACGGGGCATCATTCGGGGGACTGGCGGCGCTGCTGGGGATGCTGAACTCGTGCGCGTCAAACGTGACCGTCGTGAACATCGACAATGGATTCGGCGCGGGGTTCGTCGCGAGCTTGATCAATCGAAAGGGCGAAGCGTGACGTGCTCTCTGGGTTTGTGACGGCCACCCACGTCAAGCCAGCAGCCTGAAAGCGAAATTGTGCCGCTACCTCTCACGTGAGATCGCTCATTTCGCCAATCTGACCTTGACTAGATCACTGATGGCCTTCGCGTCAACTGTCTTGCCTTCGAGCTTCTGCCTCACGGCTTTCATCACCGCGCCCATGTCCTTCATCGACAAGGCCCCGGTTTCAGTGATCGCGGCGGTGACGGCCTGCTGCATCTCGTCGTCGCTTGCAGCGGCGGGAAGATAAGTCTGTATTATCCGCGCTTCGTTCTCTTCCTTAAGCGCAAGGTCCCCGCGGCCGCCCGCCCGGTACTGTTCGGCGGCGTCGCGCCGCTGCTTCAAGAGCGTGCTGAGAACCCGCATCGCTTCGGCGTCGTCAACGTCACCGGGCAATTCCGTCTTCCGCACGGTGAGCGCGGTCTTGACCATCCGCAGGGCGCTGAGGCGCTCCGCTTGTCTGGCCTTCATCGCCTCCGTTATGTCTGCATTGATCTGGTCGACAATTGTCATCCTTCACCTCACTCGGTCCGCTGCTCAGGCTCGTCCGCGCGCATTGCGTCCACGGGCAATGCCGCGATCATCTCCCTCGCCCGTTCTACGATCCTCCGTTCGCTCCCGAATTCCAGCATCCCGATCGCGTCGTTGATCTCGACCCAGCGCGCCTCGTTCACCTCGTCGTCGTGCCCGGCGACGTCGCCCGACTTGTACCGCAGCAGGTAGAAGTATACGAACTTGTGAATGTGCGCGCGCTTGGTTGCCCCCTTCGAATAGTACCAGTACTCGACCTTATCGATCTTACTGATGACTTCGCCATCGACGCCGGCCTCTTCTCGCACCTCGCGCAGCGCGGCGGCCTCCGTCGACTCGCGTTTATCGACGAGTCCTTTCGGGAGCTGCCAGCGGTGATCTTCGCCGACCGATATCAGCGCGACGTCGATTCCATGGTCGCGCTCACGGAAGACCACGCCCCCCGCCGAGATTTCAAGTTTGGTAGGCACTCCGCCCATACGCGAGCCTTTGAGATGATTGCTCGGTCCTATCTTTCTTCCGCAGCGACCAGAGAAGAAACTTCCAGCGTGTCTGACAGAACGCCTCGCCAGACGTCTTCTACCGCGTCGATAGGCCGATTGATTATCGGCCTCCCGTTGACGCTGATCGCGAAGCGCTTCCCGCCGGTGCGGCCGATCGCGCTTGCGGCAACACCGCTGTCACGCGCGGTATCCAGGATCGGGTCTGCGTTCTCGTCGGTCGCCGACAGAATGATCCGCGACGGACTTTCAGCGAACAGCAGCGCGGCTTCGCACAGGTTCCCCACCAAATCTACGGCGCAGCCGAGCGAAGCGCGGCGGTAGCTCGAGAAACAACACTCCGCCAGCGCAACGCTCAAGCCGCCGTCGGAACAATCGTGCGCCGACTCGACGAGCCCTTCTTGGATTACTTTCAAACAAGTCTCCTGAACGCGCCGTTCGGTCTCCAAGTCCAACCGAGGCGGCGCGCCTCGCAGCTCGCCGTGCGCCGCAATCGCATACTCGCTCGCGCCGAGATCGTCGCCCGTTGTCCCGAGCAGAATGATCACACGGCCGTCGTGCTTGAACCACTGAGTCGTGATGTGGCGCAGGTCTTCGACGATGCCGACCATGCCTATCACCGGCGTCGGGTAAACGCCGCGGCCGTCGGTCTCGTTGTAGAAGCTCACGTTGCCGCCGGTGACGGGAGTGCCGAATGCGTTGCAGGCTTCAGCCATCCCGTCGATCGTTTCGCTGAACTGCCACATCACCTCGGGCTTCTCGGGCGAGCCGAAGTTCAAACAGTTCGTCAGCGCGAGAGGCCGCGCGCCGCTGACGACGAGGTTCCGGCACGCTTCGGCGACCACGAGCCGCGCGCCGGCCCGCGGGTCCGCCTGGCAGTACCGAGCATTCGAGTCCAGCGTCATCGCGAGCGCTCTTCGTGTCTCTTTGATTCGCAACGCCGCCGCGTCCGAGCCCGGCAACACGACGGTGTTCGTCCTGACCATGTGGTCGTACTGGCGGTACACCCATTCTTTCGACGCGATGGTCGGCGAGCTGATCAGCCGTACGAAGGTATCGTCCAGCTCTTCGGGCGACGATTCGACCTGAGCAACAGGAGACATGGGAGCCGGCTCAGGCGCTTTCATCGGGCGCTGATAACCCGGCGCGGACTCGGTTAGCGCGCCGTTTGGAATGTCGGCGACGACGCGATCGCCCTGCCTCACCCGCAGATGGCCTTCAGCGGTTACATGGCCGATGACGACGGCATCCAGTTCCCACTTTTTGAAGATGTCGACGACCTGGCGCTCGCGCCCGGACGCCGCGACTATCAGCATTCGCTCCTGCGATTCCGAGAGCATGATCTCGTAAGGCGTCATGCCCGATTCGCGTTGCGGAACCAAATCGACGTCGATCTCGACTCCGGTGCCGGCGCGCCCGCCCATCTCACTCGAAGAGCTGGTCAAGCCTGCCGCGCCCATGTCTTGAATCCCCACGATCGCGCCGGCGCGCATGGCTTCGAGGCAGGCCTCAAGCAGGAGCTTCTCGAGGAACGGATCGCCGACCTGAACCGTCGGGCGTTTCGATTGCGCTTCGTCGCCGAACTCCTCGCTCGCCATGGTCGCGCCGTGGATTCCGTCGCGGCCCGTCTTGGCTCCTACGTAGATCACGGGATTGCCGACGCCGGCCGCGCGGCCGTAGAAAATCTGGTCCTGCCGCATCAGCCCGAGCGTGAACGCGTTGACCAGCGGATTGCGCGAATAGCAATCGGCGAAACGAACCTCACCGCCCACAGTTGGCACTCCGAACGCGTTGCCGTAATCGCCGATGCCTTTGACCACGCCCGCCATTATCGAGCGGTTGCGAGCGGCCGTTGCCTTCTCCTCTTCACAAGCCTCGTCGTCCGGAGTCAGCCGCCCAAAGTGAAGCGAGTTCATCGCCGCAATCGGGCGCGCGCCCATCGTGAAAACGTCGCGCAGGATGCCTCCGACTCCGGTCGCCGCGCCCTGATAGGGCTCGATGAATGAGGGGTGGTTGTGCGATTCGATCTTGAATGCCGCCGCAAGCCCGCCGCCGATGTCGATTACGCCGGCGTTCTCGCCCGGTCCTTGGAGCACACACTCACCTTTGGTCGGAAGCCTGCGCAGATGGACTCGCGATGATTTGTAAGAGCAGTGCTCGGACCACATTACGGAGAAAATGCCCAGCTCGGTGAAGGTGGGCTCGCGGCCGAGCAACTGGACGACGCGAGCGTATTCTTCATCCGTGAGTCCGTGGCTTTGAATCAGATCAGGAGTGATCAACGGCTCGGTCATAAGGGAAACCCGGGTGTTCGACGGCGAGAAATTGACCGACATGCTAGCCGAGGACCTCGGTCTTATTCAAGCGAGGGGGCTTTGCCCTTATCTTATTACGATATGCTGGAGGCGGGAACGACAACGCGAGGCGGCCCGGACGAGAAGCGAACTGTTCGGAGCACCTCAATCGTTGTTAGATACCGAATGCCTGGAGGAAGACCTTCCGCTCGTTCGGGCCGTCGAACTCGGCGAGTATGACGCTCTGCCAGCGGCCGAGCACCAGCTTGCCTTGATCGACGGGCACCGACAGCGTCAGGCCGAAGACGACGTTCTTCAGATGGGAGTCTGCATTGTGCCGGTCACAGTCGGAGTACTCGGGGTCGTTGTGGTAATAGTAAGACTCTCTCGGAACGACTCGGTCGACCATCATCTTGATGTCGTTGAGCAGCGCGTCTTGCCACTCGTTGATGAACAAACCCGCCGTGGTGTGCAAGGACGAGACTTTGATGTACCCATCTCGGATTCCGGTCTCGTCGGCGAACGCGCGCACCTGGTCGCTGAGATTCACGAGTTCGGTTCGCTCGTTAGTCTGGACCGTGACAGTCCGCGAAAAGACCTTGACCATCCCTTCGTTGGAATAACAGTCCGCGGTAGCAGCGCCGTTGCTGCGAGCTTTGACTGCGTCCATCCTGTGTCTCCTTCCCCGTCTTGTCGATGTGAGCCGTGGAATTGAAAGCCGGATTATACTACACCGAAGGCCGTCCCTGTCTAGCAAGGCGCCGGCTAATCTAAGGCGCCTCGGGTCCGCCGGAACGCGCCTGGCTGAGGAGAACGAGCAACCGCTCGACGAACAGCGCCAACCGTTCCGAGGAGACGCGCGAGCGCCGCCTCAACTCCAACAACCCCTTGATCGAACGCGGGTGAAGCAACGCCTCTGTAACGACCCTCAGCTCGCTGACGCGGCCGTCGGAGCTCCGGCAGCGGTTGAAGTCCACCGGTAAGTCTTCGGCTACGAGATCTGTGATCGCCCGAACCGTCAGGACCGGCACGCCAAACTCGGCACACACCCGGGCAAGCGCCGCCGATTCCATATCCACACACCCGGTCTCGCCCGGCAATAGCTGCTTCGCAAGCGCGCGCTTCCCAGCGGCCTCGCAAACAACCCTGTCCACAGAGATCGCGACGCCGTGATGGACAGCAACGCCCTCGACGCTGACCTTTCGTGCCGCCGCAGCGAGTTCGGGCGACGAGTGGGCGCTGAACGACCCCCGTACCTCGGTCACGACGATGAGGTCCCCGGCTCGAAGCGACTCGGAAAGCGCACCGGCGAATCCAAGGCCGATGACGGCACGCGGATTCACTCGCCTGAGCCATTCGCGCAGCTTGCGGTCAACGTTCGCTGCGCCCTCGCCGGTTACGATCAGAGCGAGGTCCGCGCTTGCGCGACTCCGAAGCGGCCCAAGCTCTCGATCGAGCGCCGCCACTATCGCTACGGGAGCCGGTCCCGCGCTGGTTTTCATTTCCATTCGCGTTTTCACCGCTTCGCGTAGCCGTTTTCCTGAAACCACCTCACCGCTCGTGCCAGCGCACCCTCGACCGGACTCTGAGGCAGCGCCAGCTCGCGGACGGCCTTCGATGCGTCGAACCACATCTTGTGCCGCGCGAGCTTGACGCTCTCAAGCGGCACTTCGGGCTCGCGGCGCATCACCCCGATCGACCACGCGTTCTCGATTCGGGCGTACGTCTCAGCCACCCAGTGCGGCACGCGCATAGTCGGCGAGGGGATGTCGGTGAGCGGCGCCAGCAGATCGAACATCTCTTTGAGCGTCACGTTGCGATTACCGAGAATGTACTTCTCGCCCACCCGCCCCTTGTCGGCCGCGAGGATGTGGCCCTCCGCACAGTCGCGCACGTCGATCAGATTCATTCCGGTATCGACGTAGCCGAACATTTTGCCGCGAAGGTAATCGACTATGATCTTGCCGGTCGGCGTCGGTTTGATATCAAGCTCGCCAACGGGGGTGCTCGGATTGACGATGACGACCGGCAGTCCGCGCTTCGCCCAGCCGAGGGCTTTCTGTTCAGCGAGGTATTTGCTCCGCTTGTAGTGGCCGATCATGTCGTCGAGCGAAACCGGGGTGGCTTCGTCAGCGGGCTCGCCGTTCGGGTTCAAGCCGAGGCACCCAACAGTGCTCGTGTATACGACTCGCTCGACTCTTTCGTCGAAGGCGGCTTGAAGGATATTGCGAGTGCCTTCGACGTTGCTTGCGTACATGTCGCGCGGGTCCTTGCACCAGAGTCGATAGTCGGCGGCGCAGTGATAGACGGAGTCGCAACCCTTCACGGCCGTCCGTAGCGAGTCCAGGTCGCGCAGGTCGCCTTGGGCTAATTCAATTGAGAGATCTTTAAGGTTGTCGAGGCGGCTTGTTACTCTGATGAGGCAACGAACCCGTTGCCCGCGCTTGAGCAGACATCGAACGAGATGCGATCCGACGAATCCAGTGCCTCCTGTGACGAGTGCAGTCATGATGGGGATAGGAGCTTCTCAAAACGGCGGCTCGTCGCGAGAACCGTGCCAGATATGAAGGAATTACTTTGAAGCCCATTTCGTGGCCCAGGACTCGACGAGCTGTTCTACTTCTTCCTGCGTCTTAGTCCGACCTGCGGCGATGTCGGCACGTCCGCGCCGTACTCCTGCCATGATCTGCAACTCCTCAGTGATTTCTTCTAGAGAGGCGCTCTCTGGCAGCCTGCTTAGAGCATCGATCACTGCTTGCTTGTCTGTCATAGGCTAATCCTATCGTCTCGCGACTCGGGGAACTGGACGTTATCGAGTCATGCCTGTTGGTAGATTGTGATTCTGGCGCCGGCGATTGATAAAGCTCGCTCGGTACGGACTATGGGTTGATTCAGCACTTCTTGCACGTTCGGGCCTCCGAGTCACTTGAGTCAACGCGAGTCAACCACGTCATCTACAAGCGGAGGCACCCACTCCACCTCACAACGCGCTGTCTTGACATCTAGAAGGATAAACGCGGCCGCCCTATATCGGAGTTGGTCGACATAGGCCCGCAGCTTCTCAATATCGAAGTCCTTGTCATTGGTCCGAGCGGTTGTCTTCTTCAATTCGACAACCAGCAGATTATCGGGCGTTCTCCGGCGATGAACGATGACATCCGGGAATACGGTTTTCGCATGCTCGTCATCCAATTTCGTTGTTCCCTGCCCACGCGTACAGGCGATGTCTAGTAGTTTTTTGTAAGGCGCATTAACGGTGTCGGCGTTCCGGTTGTACTCGCAATCGACGTCCCAGTCTTCTCCCCACGCCTCGACTTCCTCTTGGAGGTACATCGCAAACTTGTGAGATAGCGACCGCTCGTTGGCGTTAACCACGAACAGAACCTCATCTCGGTCCTCGAGTTCCTTACACGCGGCAGCCACAGCACCGACCAGTTGGTCTCTTGTTGGCACGCGTTTATCCCCCGTGCAGCTTCACCCCGTCAGATTCCACACCGCCATCCTCACCATATCCTTCGGGCTCTTGCGAAGCTCGAACATCGCCGATGCCTCAAACCCTGAGTGCATCAAGCAGTTCTGACATAACCGATCCTCGCGCGACTCCCAATACTCCCAGTCGACGCCTTCCCAGAACTCCGCCCACGTCTCGAAGTACTCTTTGCCGATTAGGTAGCAAGGGCCCTTCCAGCCTCGCGGCGTGTAGGTCACCGTGCTCCACGGCGAGCATTTGTATTCGCGCATCCCCGCCGTGAACTCCAGGTACATCGGCGTTGACATCAACCGGTATTGCTTCGACAGCTCAAGCACCCGCTTGAACTTGTTATGAATCTCCCGTCGCGAGAGGAAGATGTCGTGGTCCACCGATTCGTAGTGATAGCCCGGCGAGATCAACATCCCATCCACGCCCAACTCAGCGACGACCCGGCACAACTCCTCGATCTCCCTCACGCTGGTCTCCTTGAAGACCGTCGTGTTGGTCGTCACGTGATAGCCCAGTCGCTTCGCCTCCCGGATCATCTCGACCGCCTTGTCGAAGACGCCCTCGCGCGCGCAGACCAGATCGTGCGTCTTCTGCATCCCATCGAGATGAACATTGACGGTCAGCCGCTTGTTGGGCGCCACTTCCGGAAAGAGTTTTTGATCGAGCAGAAGAGCATTGGTGCAAAGGTAGATATGGCGCTTCCGCGAGATGATCCCGCCGATCAGCCCTTTCAGTTCGGGGTAAATCGTCGGCTCACCCCCGCACAGCGACACTATCGGCGCACCGGACTCGTCGACCGCTTGCAGACACTTTTCGAGCGGCAGCCGGTCCTCGAGTTTCCCAGTGTGCCGTTCGAGCGCACACCCCAGACACGCAAGATTGCACGTGTAGAGCGGCTCGAGCATCAGCACCATCGGATAGCGCTTGTTGCCCTTGAGCCCGTTGACCGCCTGCTGCTTGATCGCGTCGGTCGTGATGTGAAGAGGGAATCGCATACTCATTACCTGATGCGTGATCGGGCTATGGAAACTCTCAAGAGCTCCGCCGCTTGTAAATCGATAGCGCGAGCAGCGGGAAATAAATCGCGTAGAGATGGTAGCGCAAATAGAATACCGACGGGAACCCTGTCCCGGTCCAGTAGTCATCGCGCCACGAACCGTCTTCGCGCTGGCTCTCGACCAGGTACTGAATGCCGCGCTGGACGCTCGAGCTGCTGTCGCCGGTCGCCATCAGGCCCATCAACGCCCAGGCCGTCTGCGAAGGCGTGCTCGGCCCTTGTCCCTTGTGATCCTGGTGCACGTAGCTCGTCGGAAGCTCGCCCCACCCTCCGTCGGAATTCTGGATCGATCGCAACCAGCAGCCCGCGGCTTGAAAGCGAGGCTCCATCATATCGATGCCAATCGTCGTCAGCCCGTGCAAAGCGAGCCACGTCCCGTATATGTAATTGCATCCCCAGCGCCCGAACCACGACCCGTCTTTTTCCTGCTCCTCCAGCAGGTACGAGACCGCCCGCTCGACCACTTCGTCTTGCAGCTTGAAGCCCAGCGCCGCCAGCGATTCAAGTCCGCGCCCGGTGATGTCTGAAGTGCTCGGGTCGATCATCGCGTTGTGATCCGCGAAAGGAATCTGAGTGAGAAATTCTTCATCACAATCCTTGTCGAACGACGCCCAGCCTCCGTCTTTGTTCTGCATCGTCAGCACCCAGCCGATCCCGCGGTCCATGGCCTCTCGCTTCTGCTTTTCGCTTCGCCGGTCGCGGAAACGAAGCTTGCTCAGCGACGTGAGCACTTGGAACGTGTCGTCGACGTCGGGATAAAACTCGTTCGCGTATTCGAAGTACCACCCGCCCGGTTTGCCGTCGGGGTTCTTCGCCTTCCAGTCGCCTACCTCTTTAACTTCCTTGTTCAGGATCCACTCGCCGGCTTTCAACAGGGCGGGATGATCCGACGGAAGGCCGGATTCGACCAGGGCGTTGAGCGCGAGCGCGGTGTCCCACACCGGCGAAAAACACGGCGCAACCCGCAGCGTGTCGCCCTCTTCGATCTCGAGTTTTTCAAGCTCGCGAATCTGCGACGCCGTCAGCGGATGATCATTGTCATACCCCAGACACCTGAGCGCGATGATCGAATTGACGATGGGCGGAAAGATCGCCCCGATTCCGTCGCTCTTCTCGAAGTGCTCGATCATCCACTGCTCGCAGGCCTTGAGCGCCTTCTCGCGAAACGGCGACCACTCGCGCTGGTCGATGAACTTCAACGTAGCGTCCGTCGTGTTAAAGACCCTGCTCCAAAACCTTCGGCCGGGCGTCGAGCCGGGCGACTTGTCGAGCCACAACTCGCTGATGTTGGCTCGCTCGGGGACCTCGCAATAGGGCTTGTTCGCCCAGATGACCGCGAGCGGCACAACGATGCCACGCGTCCAGGAGGAGAACTCGTAGAGGTTGATCGGCGCCCATTTCGGCAAGAGGATGATCTCCGGCGGCACGGCCGGACAGCGCTCCCACGGATACTGTCCGAAGATCGCCAGATAGATCCTCGTGAAGCTGTTCGCCGCATCCAATCCGCCGAGGTCCCGTATCACCTCGCGCGTCTTCCTCATGTGCGGCGCAGCGGGGTCGTCCCCCAACAGCTTCAGTACGAAGTAGGCTTTTGAAGACGCGCTCACCTCGGCCGGACCGCCGGGATAGATGGACCACCCTCCGTCGGGCAGCATCTTCTCGCGAAGATAATTGCCCGCCTTTCGCACGCGGTCCGTGCCGGAGCGGCCGATGAAGTGCAACGCCAGCACGTATTCGGACTCGAGGATCGAATCGCCTTCGAGCTCGCCCGACCAGTGCCCGTCCTCGCGCTGGATTTGGAGAAGGTAATTGCGCGCGCCCTCGATGGCCCGGCCCACGTCGGTCTCCAACTCCATTCTGGCGAAGGTGCTAGCTGTCACTGCGGTTCCTCTCCGTACAGAAGATCGGCTATCTGATAATGAGTATAAGTGCGCGCCGCAACACGAGGCTTCTCATCCTTCCCGGATCAGCGCTCGGTCCTTGCCGCCGGCATCAGTTCCTGAGGTAGCGCGAAATGAACGTTCTCATCCTCGCCCGGCACTTCTTCCAATACCGCCGGGCCCATCGAGCGCAGCCGGTTCAGGACGCGGACGACCAGCTCCTCAGGGGCCGACGCCCCCGCCGTCACGCCGACAACCTCGGCGTCCTCCATCCACGAAGGATCGATCTCCAGGTCGTCGTTGACAAGATACGCCGGGACCCCGGCCGCGTGCGAGACCTCACACAGCCGCTGCGAGTTCGAGCTGTTCTGCGAACCTACGACCAGAATCACGTCCGCGAGCGCCGCCAGTTCCTTCACCGCGTTCTGCCGGTTCTGGGTCGCATAGCAAATATCGTCTTTCGCCGGCGCTTGGAGGGTCGGAAACCTCTGCTTGAGCGCATCGACCACGTCGGCGACATCGTCGAGGCTCAGGGTCGTCTGAGTCAAGTACACTACTCGATCGGGGTTCGGCACCTGCAGGTTTTGGACGTCTTCGGGATTGCTGACCAACAGCATCGGAGCTTCGCCCATGGTGCCTTCGACCTCCTCGTGGCCTCGGTGGCCGATCAGCACCAGCGAGTTACCCTCTCGCGTATAACGCACGGCTTCGAGGTGGACCTTGGTAACCAGCGGACACGTTGCATCAATGACGTGCAGGCGCTTTTGTTCAGCGAGTTCGTGAATGCGAGGCGATACACCGTGCGCACTGAAAACACACACCGAGCCATCCGGCACGTCCTCCAAGGCTTCGACGAAGATCACATCGCGCCTGCTGAGGTTCTGTACCACGTACTGATTGTGGACGATTTCGTGGAAGACGTAGATCGGGCCGGGGAACATTTCGAGCGCCCGCTCCACTATGTCGATCGCGCGAACCACCCCAGCGCAAAACCCGCGCGGCTTGGCCAGGACCACCCTTTTAACCGACATCAATGACCTCCAACACGCGAAGCCGGATTATAGCTTTCGCGTCCGCCATCACTCAACCGAGTGAGTGGCGTCACTCAAGGCGAGCCGTGAGGGCTAACCCGGATTTCTCACAAATAGATGAATGGGAACTCCCTTTCCGAGCGTATCAGTTGTTATGAAGAAACTTAGCGCAGGAAAGGGAGTTCAAGTGAACCAGACAGAGTGTAAGAATGAAGTGTACAGATTTCAAGCTG
>DATDOV010000005.1:0-113790 GCA_035293105.1 Blastocatellia bacterium | reverse complement strand
TGTGGTTTGTGGTTTGTGGTTTGTGGTTTGTGGTTCTGTCTCGGGCGCCAACAACCCAAGAAACGGACTCGAACTACAAACCACAAACTACAAACCACAAACTACAAACCACAAACTACGAACCAACTCTTCATGCGAATCACGGAGATTTACAAGAGCATCCAGGGCGAATCGAGCTACGCGGGATTGCCTTGTGTGTTCGTGCGCACTACCGGCTGCGATCTGCGCTGTAGCTGGTGCGACTCGGAGTTTACATTCACCGGCGGCAAGCAGATGACGGTCGACGAAATCATGCGTGAAGTCGCCGCGTACGACTGCAACCTGGTCGAGCTGACCGGTGGTGAACCGCTCTTGCAGCCTGACATCAATGACCTGGCGGTGCGGCTGGCTGACGACGGTCATACTGTGCTGATCGAAACGGGCGGCCACCGCGACATATCGAAGCTCGATCCGCGAGTCATCCGAATAATGGACTTGAAGTGCCCGGCTTCGGGTGAGTGCGAGAAAAACCTCTGGTCGAATCTCGCACACCTACGAACTGTCGATGAAGTCAAATTCGTGATCGCTAATCGCGATGATTACGATTGGGCGCTGGCGACCATTCGAGGCCACGGCCTTGAGGATCGCGTGGGGCTGCTCATCTCGACTGCGTTTGGGCTGATCGCACCCGAACAGGTGGCGGCGTGGGTGCTCGACGATAAACTGCGCGCGCGTTTTCAGCTACAGCTACACAAGTACATCTGGGCGCCCGACGAGCGAGAGAGGTAAGAGGGCGTCTAACTTAGATTCCTACGATGTGATAGCCGCAATCGACGTGTAGGACCTCGCCGGTCACGCCGCGTGATAGATCCGAAAGAAGGAACAACGCAGCGTCGGCGACTTCGGCCTGTTCGACGTTTCGGCGCAGGGGCGCGCGATTGCGCATGTGTTCGAGTATCTTCGAGAAGCCCTTGATGCCGGCCGACGCGAGGGTCTTGACCGGACCGGCTGAGAGAGCGTTGACTCGGATGCCGCTCGGGCCGAGGTCGGCGGCGAGGTAACGCAGACTCATGTCGAGGGCAGCCTTGGCCACGCCCATCACGTTGTAATGCGGAATGACTCGCTCGCCGCCGAGGTACGTCAGAGTCAAGATACTTCCGCTACGGCCTTCCATCAGCGGCGCGGCATGTTTCGCTATCGCAGTCAAAGAGTAGACGCTCACGTCGTGGGCGATGCGAAATCCCTCTCGCGACGTGTTGACATACTCGCCCTCGAGCTCTTCGGTGAGCGCGAACGCCACCGCGTGCACGACGAAATCCAGGCCGCCAAACTCGTCCTTGATTCGAGCAAAGACACCGGCGATGTCGTCGTCCTTGTTGACATCACACGGCAGCACCAGCGGCCGGTCGAGCGTCGCTGCGAGTTCGCGCGCGTTCTCTTCCAGACGTTCGTTCTGATACGTGAGTGCAATCCGCGCGCCCTGTTCTGCGGCGCGCCGGGCGATCGCCCAGGCGAGGCTACGCTTGTTCGCGACTCCGAATACGACACCTTGCTTTCCGTCTAGCAGCATGTTTCCCTCGGTGGAGGTGCTTTCCGCGGACAACGTGAATCCGACAAATCGTCACTGCCGCTTGTCCGGTGTGATCTTCAATGTGAGCTCCGCTGCGTCGCGCCGGATCACCACGTTGACTTCTTCGTTTGGCCGCAATTCCCCAAGCGCGTATGTGTAGTCGTAGACGTTCTTGATTGGGATAGTGCCAAGTTTCACCACGATGTCCCCCGCACGCAATCCCGCGCGCTCCGCAGGCGAGCCGGGCCGCACTCCGTCGAGCTTGAGACCGTCGCTTTGATCGGAGTAGTTGGGCACGGTGCCCAGGTACACGCGAAAGCCGCGGCCCGTCGGTCTGGTCTCGGTTTTCACTTTGGTGAAAGCGATGCGCTGGCCCTCGTTCGCTATCGAAACCGCGATCTGACGGACGAATTCGGCGACCAGCCTCGCGCCATCGGCGTTGATCTTGTCGGCTGTGTCGGTAGGCTTGTGATAGTCGTCGTGAGTGCCGGTGAAAAAAAACAGCACCGGAATATCGCGAACGTAAAATGACTGATGATCGCTCGGCCCGAAGCCGTCTTCCCCGACGCTCAACTTGAACCGTGTGTCGCTCCCGTTCCGGACGGCGGTTGCCGCTGGAGCTTCCGGCGCATTCACCCTGTCGATCAACGGCTTAAATGCCGGCGAAGTGCCCACGCCCCCGATGAAGAGGGAATTGTTCCTCAGCCTTCCGACCATGTCCATGTTGAGCATCGCAACCGTGGAGCCAAGCGGAACTAGCGCGTTCTTAGTGTACGCGCCCGAGCCAAGCAGGCCCAGTTCTTCGCCCGAGAAGGCGAGAAACACGATGCTGCGCTTGATCCGCCCCCGCTCGGCCGAAAGCACGCGGGCGAGCTCGATGAGCGCTGAGGTGCCCGACGCGTTGTCGTCCGCGCCGTGGTGGACCTGGCCCTCCGGATTCTGCGCGAGCGATTCGGGACCGCCGAGCCCAAGGTGGTCGAAGTGAGCGCCGATGATGATGTACTCGGAAGAAAGTCCGGGATCACTTCCGCTCAAGACGCCCACCACATTCGCACTCCGTCCTTCGACCTTCACTACATCCGATTTGAACTCGACCGTGACGCCGTCGATAGGCAGCGGGGCCGCTCTGTCCTTCGCCTTCTTTTCGATCTCGTTCAGGGGAACTCCGCTTGCGGCGAGAATCGAACCGGCCACCTGACGGCTGATCACGGCGGCGGGTATGCCTGCGTCGAGGAAGTTAAGGTCGTGACGCAGGCGCGAGAGCCGGTCATCGGCGAACTTCTCTTCGGCGCTGACGAATACGACGCCGCTGGCGCCTTTCTCGCGCGCTTTGAGCGTCTTGTTTTGGATCTCGAGTCCCGGGGCCGTGTATTCGCTGAACCGTCCGTGAGGGTTATCGCCGTCGGGACTGCCTCTCAGGATCACGACAACTCGACCCGCAACGTCGACTCCGGCGTAGTTGTCGTACCCAAGCGCGGGGGCGCTGATGCCGAAACCGGCGAAGATAACCGGGCCCGCAGCCGGCGCGTTTGAAGAAAAGCCGAGCGGCATATAGTCCTCTCCGAGTTTCAACATCCGCGTGGAACCCCCGTCCTTGATTCGGAATGCGTTGCGATCTCCAAGTGTGAGACCTGCGACGAAACTGAAAGGCTGGAGAAACCCAGCGGTCGAAAGGCTCTTCAGGCCGCAGCGGCGGAATTCGTCAGCGATATATTTGGCCGCTTCATCAGCGCCTGGCGTTCCCGCTCGGCGTCCTTGCAGCTTGTCCGATGCGAGGTAGCCGACATGCCGGGCGATGTTGTCCGCGGACACTGCCGGCGTTTTGGCTGCGGTTTGTGGGGACTGCGGCTGAAGCGCTTGCCCCGACGCGACGGCGACTATCAAGGCGGCAGACAGAATGACGAGAGCATGGCGAGGAACGATGAACGGTGCTTTCTTGACCACTTGTAAGACTCCGATCTCTTGTGATCCAGCGAGGGAGGAGGACGGCAATAACGATTTGGTGGTTGGGTCCATTAGCTGTTTTCGCATCATCTGGAGGAAGTGAATCATAGCGAGCGGTTCAAATCAGTGTCAATGGCGTGACCGCTGAACGGGTCCGTTTCGCGCTACGTCACAAGCCGGCCCGATTTGAAAACCATCCGCGCGTGGTTGACGCCGCAGAAGTACGGGATCTGCCTGTAGTCCGGACAGTCGAAGACGACGATGTCGGCTTGCTTGCCGGGCTCGAGCGAGCCGACGCGTGAGCCGACTCCCAGACTGTACGCCGCGTTGATCGTTGAAGCCGTGATCGCTTCGGCAGGCGTCATTCGCATCTGTGTGCACGCCAGCGAAAGGATCATCTGCATCGAGGGTGTCGGCGAGCTGCCGGGATTGAAGTCGGTCGCGAGCGCTACGGCAACCCCCGCCTCTATCATGGCGCGCGCCGGAGCATACCGGGTCAAACCGAGATTGAAGACCGCGCCGGGCAGCAAGACCGCCATCACGCCCGCCCGGACTAGCGCTTCGATGCCCGCGTCGTCGGTCCATTCAAGATGGTCCGCGGTCGCCGCGCCAAGCTCCGACGCGAGTATCGCCCCGCCAGAGAGGCTCAGTTGATCGGCGTGTATCCGGAGGCCGAGTCCCAACTCCTTTGCGCGGGTCAGCACTCGCCGGGAGTCATCTACGCTGAACACGTGCGACTCGCAGAAGACGTCCGCATACCGGGCGAGTTCTTCGGCGGCAACCTTCGGAAGCATCTCCTCGATGACGAGCTTGACGTAGTCGGCGCGCGCGTCTCGATACTCGTCCGGTATTTCGTGCGCGCCGAGGAAGGTCGGCACAAGATCGAGCGGCGTCTCGGCGTTGAGTCTCCCGATCACCCGGAGGATCTTCAATTCATCTTCAAGGGTCAGGCCGTACCCGCTCTTCGCTTCGATAGTAGTCGTCCCGTGCTCAAGCAGTTGTCGAACTCGCGGCAAGGCCAGCTTGAATAGCTCCTGCTCGCTCGCCGCACGAGTCTTTCGCACGGTCGACCGTATACCGCCGCCGCGCTGAGCGATCTCCTGATAGGTCATCCCCGCGGCGCGCATCTCGTACTCGTCCTCGCGCGTGCCGGCAAAGACCGGATGAGTGTGAGCATCGACGAAGCCGGGCATGACGACCGAGCCGCCGGCGTCGATTCGTTCCGCGCGCGGCCCGGGGTTGGATTCGACCTCGCGTGAAGGCCCGGCGGCGACGACAAAACCATCACGCACGAGCACGGCTCCGCCTTCGATGATCCCAAGCTCGCGCAACTCGTGTCCGACGCGCGGCCGCACTGGCCCGGCAAGCGTCACAAGTTGGGACACGTTCGTGATGATGAAACCGCCCATCGCCCGGTGACGATAACACGTGCCTGGGCCGCAGGCGAAGGCGTGAAAAGGCAGATTAAAAGGCAGATAGTGATCGGAGACTCGCGCCAGAGGTTTAAGGTGGCCAAGTTCGGATTTCCTCGGTATATTCTTGCGACGAGATGCACAAGCTTGAATCGCAGCCATGGCCATCACTCAATCTCTCGCGTTCAGAATCGCCGAAGACGAACGGCTCCGCCAGGACCACGACGGAAGGGCGAAGTGGAAGCGCTGGGGCCCTTACCTCAGCGAGCGAGCGTGGGGCACCGTCCGCGAAGATTACAGCGCAAACGGCGACGCGTGGAACTTCCTCCCCTTCGACCACGCCCGGTCAAAAGCGTACCGCTGGAATGAGGACGGCCTTTCGGGAATCTCGGACCGCCGCCAGTACGTGTGCTTCGCGCTCGCGCTGTGGAACCAGCGTGATCCCTTCCTCAAAGAGCGCCTGTTCGGACTGTCAGGACCGCAGGGCAATCACGGCGAAGACGTCAAAGAGTGCTATTACTACCTCGACAGCACTCCGACTCATTCTTACATGAAGTTCTTATACAAGTATCCGCAGGCGGAATTCCCCTACGGCCGGCTGTTGGAAGAGAGCATGCGGCGCACGAGGCTCGACCCCGAGTTCGAGCTCATCGACACCGGTGTGTTTGACGGCGAGCGCTACTTCGACGTCACAACCGAGTACGCGAAGGCCGGCGCCGACGACGTTCTCATTCGTGTCACGGCGGCGAATCGCGGTCCGGAGCCGGCTCCGTTGCATCTGCTGCCGACCGTGTGGTTTCGCAATACGTGGTCGTGGGGCTACGACGACACGCGGCCCCGACTGTCACTGGTCGCAGGAGATGGAGCATCCGCGACAGCCACCATCCAGCTCAATCATCATTTCTACGGCGCGCTCTTTCTTCACTGCGAGGACGAGCCCGAGCTGCTGTTCACGGAGAACGAAACGAACTACGAGAGGTTGTACGGGACGCCGAACGCCTCGCGCTACGTGAAAGACGGCATCAACGATAAAGTCGTGATCGGCCTCGAATCGGCGGTGAATCCCGATCACACCGGCACGAAGGCGGCGGCCCACTACCGCTTCACGATCGATCCGGGCGCGACGGTCGAGATTCGGCTTCGCCTGACTCTTGGCCGGGAGGACGCGGAGGCGCAACTGTCGGCTTCCGAGTTCACGCGCATATTCTCAAACCGAATCCGCGAGGCCGATGAGTTCTACGCGACCATCATCCCGGCGCGCCTTTCTCAGGGTTGCCGCAGCGTGATGCGGCAGGCGCTGGGGGGGCTGCTGTGGTCCAAGCAGTTTTATCATTACGTGGTCAAGCAATGGCTCGACGGCGATCCGCTGTTCCCTCCTCCTCCGCCCGAACGCAAGCGCGCTCGCAATTACGACTGGAAGCACCTCTACAACTCTGAGGTGCTCTCGGTGCCCGACAAATGGGAGTACCCGTGGTACGCGGCGTGGGACCTCGCGTTTCACTGCCTGCCGCTGTCGCTGGTCGACGCCGACTTCGCAAAGGAGCAACTGGTGTTGATGCTGCGCGAGTGGTACATGCACCCGAACGGGCAGACGCCGGCTTACGAATGGGCGATGGGTGACGTGAACCCGCCGGTGCACGCGTGGGCGGCGTGGCGGGTGTACACGATCGAGCGGCGAATCACCGGCAGCGGCGACGTCCAGTTCCTCGAACGCGTTTTTCACAAGCTGCTTCTGAACTTCACCTGGTGGGTTAATCGCAAGGACGCCGACGACAACAACGTATTCGAGGGCGGGTTCCTGGGACTCGACAACATAGGCGTCTTCGACCGGAACATGCAGCTTCCGGATGGGAGTTACGTCGAGCAGTCCGACGGAACGAGCTGGATGGGGATGTACTGTCTGGACATGCTGAACATCGCGCTGGAGCTTGCGCGCTTCAATCCGGTTTATGAAGACGTCGCGTCGAAGTTTCTCGAGCATTTCGTGGTGATCGCCAGCGCGATGAACAACCTCGGCGGCGAGGGAATTCAGCTTTGGGATGAGGAGGACGGTTTCTACTACGACGTGCTGACGCGGCGAGGCGGCGATCATTTCCGGCTCAAGGTCCGCTCGATGGTTGGCTTGATACCGCTGCTCGCGGTGACCACCTTCGAGCAGAGCGTGATCGAGCAGTTCCCCGGATTCCAGCGCCGAATGCAGTGGTTCCTCGACAATCGCCCGGAGGTCCGTGACAACTTTTCCTGGCGAGACGTCCCCGACAGCGGGCGGCGCGGGCTGATTGCGATCGTCCACCCGAACTGTCTACGGCGAATCCTCCAGCGGATGCTGGATGAGAATGAGTTCCTGTCACCGTACGGCTTGCGCGCGCTTTCCCGTTGCCACAAGGACCAGCCATACAATCTAGACATCGACGGCGAGCGCCACTCGGTGGACTACGAACCGGGCGAATCGACCACGCCGATGTTTGGCGGCAACTCGAACTGGCGAGGGCCGGTCTGGTTCCCGCTCAACTACCTGCTGATCGAAGCGCTCCAGAAGTACCACTACTTTCTCGGGGACGACTTCAAGGTGGAGTTTCCAACCGGCTCGGGCCGGATGTGCAATCTCTGGGAGGTCGCAACGGAGCTTTCGCGGCGGTTGATTGGGTTGTTCCTTCCCGACGCTGACGGAAGGCGTCCCGTCTACGGCGACGCAGCCAAGTTTCAAGCCGATCCCAACTGGCGCGACCTGGTTCTCTTCTACGAGTACTTCCACGGCGACACGGGCGCAGGATTGGGCGCGAGTCATCAGACCGGCTGGACGGGGCTTGTGGCGAAGCTGATCCAACAGAGCGGCCAATGACGTCTCGCCTCGAACCGCGTCACATGCTCCGCCTATTCCGTAGCGACGGTCGCGTCTTACTCGGCGGCACTGCCAAGATGTCCAAGCACGCAGCCCTAGCCAAGGCGATTCCGGCTCCTTCCCTTCCGGTCTCTAGCGTCACCCTAGCGAACTTTCTTGCCTAGCTCTCGCCCTTGTGACAGAATTCTTTGCCGAATCGACGCGAGTCCGAATATGGCTGATAAGCATGCACCAAGGGGACTTCAGATTGGGAGGCTTGCCCGTCGGTGCTGATTTCTGGAGGTTGAGAACGTGCTCGGGGGGGGTGCACCCCTCGGGGTGGCGAAGCATGACGCATCCTGTTGCGTTGGATCGCCATCGGGTTTGTAGGCTTGGACAAAACCTGCCGGGTGGAGGAACCGATGAGTAACGAAGCCGAAATCCTCGCGATAGTCCGGGCGATCGAGGAAAGACTAAAGAAACTTGAAACGACGGTTGATGAGCGCTTGTATGATACCCGTCCGCTTTGGAGTGATCTTCAGCCTCGCATTTCGGGGATTGAGGCTCGACTCGAGGCTGTGGAGAAGACGCTCCACGACGTCCTCTATCAGTTACGCGTTCTCAACAACACGCTTCTCAGGATGCAGGGAGAAAGCGAGCGGCTTGAAGACCGAGTCGCTGCGCTCGAGCCCAAATCCGTCTGACGCCGCCCCACACTCGGTTCTCACTTAACGTCGTTTGATCCCTGCCTCTGGCTCAAGACGTCGGTCATTAAAAGGGTAAACGGCCCGCAAAGTCTACGGGCGAGTCGTATACTGAGCCGCCGCCGGAACGTATCCACCGGCGCAGGATTGGGCGCGAGTCATCAGACCGGCTGGACAGGGTTAGCGGCAAAGCTGATCCAACAGGGCGGTCAGTGAAAGGGCTGCAACGATCTCGGTTCAGTGTCGCCACAAGAGGAACGGCGACAAGGGCAACTACAGCGCCTCAAGCGCCTGCTCCACATCAGCGAGGAGATCTTCGCTCGCCTCGAGCCCGACTGAGAACCGCACGGTCCCCGGACTCACTCCCGATGCCGCAAGCTCGGCTTCGCTATATCCGGTGTGCGACGTCAGCACGGGCGAGGTCACAATCGTCTCGGTGCCGCCGAGGCTGGTCGCGATCTTGATCAACTTGAGCGAATCGCAAAACCGCTCGACCTGAGCTTCGCCACCCGGCAATTCGATCGTCACGACCCCGCCGAACCCCGTCATCTGCCGGCGCGCGACCCCGTGATAAGGACTAGAAGCCAGACCGGCGTAGTGCACCTGCGCGACCTTTGGGTGCGATGCCAATGCGGTGGCCAGCCTCATGGAATTCGAGTTGACGCGTTGCACTCTCACGTCGAGAGTCTTGATCCCGCGAACCAGCAGGGCCGCAGCCGCCGGACTGAGCACACCACCCGTCGCGGCCAGCACCTTGGCGATTCTCTCGATCAGATCGGCCCGGCCACAGACGGCGCCGGCTACGAGATCCGAATGGCCGGACAGGTATTTCGTCGCGCTGTGCATGACGATGTCGATCCCGCGCTCGATCGGGCGCTGGTTGACGGGCGAAGCGAACGTGTTGTCGATGACCGACACCAGCCCGTGCTTGCGCGCGAGATGGGCTGTCTGTTCGAGATCGACGACTCGGTTTAGCGGGTTGGTGGGCGACTCGACCCATAGTATTCGGGTCCGGGAGTTGATCAAGCCCGGCGCGCGCTCCAACTCGTCGCCTTCGAAAAAGTGCGTCTTGATGCCCAGTCGCGGCAGGATGTCTCGCATCATCCTGTAAGTCCCGCCGTAGACGCTGTGCATCGCGACGATCTCGTCTCCGGTTTCGAGCAAGGCGATAGCGATGACAAAAGCGGCGGCGGTCCCTGACGCCGTGACGACAGCCGCCTCCGCGCCTTCAAGCGCGGCGACTTTCCGCGCTGCGAGGTCGACTGTCGGATTCGCGCTCCGCGCGTAGAGGTAGAGCTCCGGTGCCTGACCCCGAGCGTAGCGCCGCAGGTCGTCGAATCGGCGCATTGAATGAACCGCGGTTTGAAATATCGGCGGCGCGATCGAATTCAGCGCGTGAGGCTCCTCTTCGCCGCCGTGTATTGCGATGGTTGATAGCTCCTTCCCCACTTGTCCCCCTTAGTTTGAGTCCGGCTAGTCTATGATTGTGGCGGCTTTTGATCCCCAGCAACCGGAGAGTCTATCAAATATCCGCGCGGACAAGTAAGCGAAGCCGGCACGCTAGGTAAGGTCACGGCTCCGTCTTCGTCTGGTAATTTCGTCGTCGCGTAGTTTCTTGACCGGCGGTCCGTTTCGGCATACGATGCCGCGCTCGTGGTAATCTCACCGAACGTCAGTCGCCCGCAGACGAGCCGCTGCTGCCACGAGAGCATTCTCAACGGACGCTTATTATCACGGTGCGCGGCGTTGAGCCGCCGAAACAACAAGTAGAGTCGAGTTAAAGAAATCCGGCATCGCCGGCTACTTCGTGAGCCAGACAATCTACGGCGGAAACGCGAGTTCTTATACGATCGTTGTTCCGTATGACAGCTTCGCCGAGATCGGCAAGGGCCCGGCAATTCAGGTCGCACTCGGCGAAGCCGGGTATCAGCGGGTGCTGGCCAAGACGAAGGGGATCGTCACGCACATAGACCGGATCGTGTCGCGATTCGTGCCCGACCTGAGCTTTGGCCCGGAACCGCCGAGCAAGTAGGCAATACGTTCTGAGAGAAGAGAGTTCCGCTCGACGCCGCGAGCTTGCAGGCCCGCGGCATCCGACGGGAGTCTGAAGCGGCCTCACGCGGGTCGCCCCGTTCAAACGCGTATCGACGCGCGGGCTTCTTCGCACGGGTAAGCGTGAGGCACCCAGTCGCATCACATCTTGTCGGTCAGCGCGAGAAACTGGTCGATTGGTATGGCAGCGGTCGTCTCGGTTGCGACCAGCCCCCGCTGAGCTGCCGACAGAAGCGATTTCCAGATGCCGGCTGGATCTTCAAACTCGGTTATCCAGAGAAAGTCGTAGACTCCTTGAAGCGCGTACGCGGCGACGACGCGGCCGCCGTCGCGGGTGATCCAGCCATGCGCCTCTTCGACGGCGTCCCTGAAGTTCTTGATCTCGCGAGCGCCCTGGGCGGTGTTCTTCAAAAGCGTGACGTATGTAGGCATACTCTGTCTCCTTTCACCGCCGAATACGAGCCCGGCTGGACGAACAGATTCACGCCCAATCGAGTGACGGCGGACGTTCCCGTGCCGAGAAGGGGTATCCCTCGAATATCAAGCCATCGGATCAACTATGACGCCCCGCGGGAACTAACGGTCAGATCTGAAAGGTGAGGCCCTCGGGCATACTTGGATCGGGCGATTCGGTGACGTGTACAAGCTCGATTGGAGTTCCCGCGGGATTGCACAAATCCGCGAGGCTGGTGGCATCGAGAATGGCCATCACTGATCGCGTGGCTTCTATCCACACGTTGCGCATGCGGCAGCGGAGGGAAATGGTGCAGTCGGAGAATCCAAGATCAGTCGTGCAGTCGATGAGCGAGACGGGGGATTCGAGCGCGGCCAGCGCCTGGCCCATCGTGATCTCGCGCGGCTCGCGCGCCAAACGGTAGCCCCCGCCTGGACCGCGCACGCTATCGACGAGCCCCGCCTTTCGAAGGTCAATCATTATCAGCGCGAGGTAGTCCTTTGGAATCGACTGCCGCTCGGAAATGTCCTTAGCCTGAATGATGGCGCCCGACTCGAAGCGCTCGGCGAGGTCGATCAAGGCTCTCAAGCCGTAATCTCCTTTGGTGCCGATCTTCATTGGAGTGCCTTTCTCAAGCCGGAAACTTAGGTTAGTCGAACTTATACGCTCGACCGATTTCGGTGTCAAGAAAGTGGCCGCCGGAGGTCACGCGGCGTCGTCCGTTGCCTGTCGTCGCGGCGCGGCATTGACAACAGGGCAGTAGAGTAGAAAGTTGAATAGATGGGTCAACACGCGTTCACTCTAACCACTCAGCGACGGCGACCGCGCGGACTTAAACGCTGGCGGCCCCACCGAGAGAATCTCTTTTCGTCCGGCCCGGTTAGTGTCAGTCGGGCTTGAACTCAATCACGATGCCGCGCAGGGGCGCGTCTCCGACGTTCTTCACGGTGTGGATCACGGGTGCGTTGAAGGCGGCGCGGTCGGGCACCGTTTCGACGAAGATCGCCGGCTCGCCTTCGGGCCACTGTTGGAGGCGGGTCCGATTCAACTGCATAACAACGCGCTGGCTGTGGCTATGCCTCGCGCGTGTGTCGCCCACGGCAAGCCGCTCTTCAAAGATAAAGAACCGCTCGCCGTCGTAGCGGATGGCGTTCTTTTCGGGCGGAATGAGTTCACGGGGCGACTTCACAGGAGGGTGACCCGCTTTGATGGTCACTTCGAAGAAGCTCCCGCCGATCGGTGATTCGTACGACTCGCCTGGCTTGAAGACGGCTATGTCGCCTCTGGTCATCTTCCGGCGTGAGTTGCCAAACCGAAGCTCGATCTCGCCAAGCGCGACGATCACGCGATCACCGCAACCCGCGATCATCCCCGAAGCACAAGGCGCCGCGTCCCTCGTTACGCGCACGTACTCGTTCTCAAGCGCCACTGTAGGCGCTTGTAGAAGCCAAATGGCCAGGAGCAACGGCATGAACTAACTCCCAACTCGGTATGAGTCTCTCATTCTCCAGAAGTGCTTTACCGTACTCGCCCTTCCTTCGTACAGCCTGCGCTCGCCGACAATCCGCCCTCACTCAATTCGCATCGACGCCTATTATACCCTCGTACTTGCATCTTCAGCGCAACCAACCTGAGTTTTTGAGCGTCACTCCACCGGCCGGGTGGCTCCCCATGGTTCATTGCCGCGCCGCCACAGGATGGAAATTCTGCCGGGCGGACCGTTTCATGCAGCATCTACGATGGCACAGGGAGGGGACATACTCTTTGGGACTCAGCACTCGCGGCGAACGTGTGCCGCGTAATACGTAAATCAGTTCGACAGGCGTACTTGCGACGGAGGATTTCGTGAGGGCTAGAACGATCATCTTCATCTTGACTGTTTCGGCGACGGCTTCATTGGCGGCGTGCCGCCCCGACGCGAGAGCCGGAGGCGGAGTCGCGCTCAGAGACGCCGGAACCGCGACGCCGATCAAGTCACCGGCCGTCAAGCTCGTTGTCGACGGCGCCATCGGCCAGATCGGAGACACCGTTGCGTACGATCCGTCGTACGTGAAGCTGAGCTATCCTGGCGGCGATGTTCCCGCCGATCGAGGCGTCTGTGCGGACGTGGCCGTTCGCGCGTTTCGCAAGGCCGGCGTCGATCTTCAAAAAGAGGTCCACGAAGACATGAAGCGCAAATTCGCCGCATATCCCCAGATATGGAACGCCCGGCGGCCGGACTCAAACATCGATCACCGCCGTGTTCCGAACCTGATGACCTACTTCAAGCGACTGAAGAGGAACGTCCCCATCACCAAGTCCTCGAAGGACTATTTGCCCGGCGACGTGGTCGCATGGGAGTTGGATAATGGCCTGGTCCACATCGGCATCGTGAGCAACGTGATGGAAACCGGCGCATCGAGCTACAGCATCGTGCACAACATCGGCTCGGGAGCGCAACTCGAAGACGTGTTGTTCTCGTGGAAGATCATCGGCCACTATCGCTATTTCAATTGAGCGAGCGCTGCGGCGGCTTTCAGATTCAAGGGAACGGTAGGCGATAGGCGATGAAGAAGATTCTCTATCTGGCTCTTTGCAGTTTTTCCAGCAGCTCTTCGCCATCCGGCGCGATGTCTTGAACTAACCGCGCACGGCTGATATCGTTCATCAAAGATCAACGAGGGGAAGATCCTGATGACTACGAGCACACGAAGCGCAAATCGGCTAACGCTTGCCTGCCGGATTCTGGTGATCATCGTCGCGACGGTACCAGCTTCCGGCGCCCAGATACAACTCAACAAGCCGAAAGCCGTGAAACCGTTGCCGAACCCCTCGATCCTCCCCGCGAGCCGCGACGACGTGCTCAGGCTCACCAAACAGATGCTGGAAACGCGTGAGATCCCGCTCGACAAAGAAGACTGTAATCAGACCACCGGTGAATGCACCCTCATCAGCAAGCCGGTGATCTTCATCAAGGGCATCACGACTCGCAGCCAGCTCGAGCACTATTGCGAAGTGCCGACCGCCGCGGTTCGCAACTGGGTGAAGGGCCGCTACGTTCTCCGCGTTCAGGTTTCTCCTGCTTCTCCCGCTACATCACAAGTCGGAGTCTATGCCCGGTTCGAAGGCCAAGCCGACAGCGTGACCGGCAGCGAGTGGGTGCTGCTTACATCGAAAGGGGAGCTCGAAGACCGGCTGCTGCGCTGCATTCTGGACCGCGTAAACGGCGGCGATTGTACCAAAGAAGAAACCCGCTAGCCTGTGTAACGGACTGCTGTCAGTGTGACCTTATATCACGATTCCAACCTTCGAATCCGAACCCTCCATCTGTCGTGCATCTGGAATTCAAGCGCTCAAAGGATTCAAGTACCGTTATGGGGCAACAACAGCCGGGGAAATGCCGGACAGAGCGCTCGCCCGGCGTGGCTCGTTTCGTCCCGAAGGCGGCGGGCTATGTGTTCATGCCTCGCCGCCCAATGACCCTTCGGCAGACGAGGATAACGCTCCGAACTCGGCTCGCGCTCTCCTGACTCGCGCAAGCGAACCGACCCGGCACGAGCTTAACTACTTTGACTTCAAACGGCGACAGGTCACTGGGGTGTGGCGAACTGGGCCATCTGAAACGAGCCGGTGATTAAGCCTATGGCTACTCCAGACGACTGGCATTGCCCTTGCCCCTCCAACCTTCGTTGGATATCGCACAAACCGTTACTAACGAGCTCGGGGATCAGGTGGATTATGACAAGACGAGAATTACTTCGTAGAAGCGCTGGCGAGGCGGGCTTCAGTATCATTGAAGTCGCGGTTGTCGTCACCGTCGCCGCGATTTTGACCGCCACATCGGTACTGGTATTCGGAAAGGCCCGGGCGCGATACCAGATCAGGGGCAGGGCCGAATCTCTCGCGTTTCAGATCGAAAGGGCGCGGTCACAAGCTATCAAACTGAATCAGACGCTGACGCTCGGATTCTCGTCCGAGAACACGATCTTCGGTCTGACCTGCTCGGCGTGCAGTGAAGCCAGGGACGAGCTCCCGGCGCTGACGTTGCCGGCCGGCGTGACCTTGTCGGCCTATCCGACCATAACCATCAAAGGCAACGGCACGATCTCTTCTACAACCACAAGCGTGACTCTGAACGACAACCAGGGACGGCAGGTCACGCTGGCAATCAGCAACTCCGGTCGCGTCTCGGTCGGAGACGTGGTCGAATCCGCTTATTGAGGGATCAACGTGGGAACCGAAATACGACAATCAAACGAGCAGCCGCCGACTTCGCGAGAGGCGGGGATGACGCTGGTAGAGGTGTTGGTGAGCTTGCTGATCCTGGGCGTTGTGATCGTCGGACTCGGGCAGGGACTGACACTCGGCATCAGGATGAACACTGAGACAAAGAGCAAGATTTCAAGCCTCAGCATCTGCAAGCGGGTCATTGAAAGGTTGAAGAGCCAGATTCAAGTCTCACAGGCCGCGTTCGACACGGCAAACACCAATACTTCCTTCAACGCGACGTACTACGTTGATGACGATGGGAACACGCTCAGCCCTTCCCAGGACCCCTCGGCGCGGGCGTTCCAGGTAATTACGACCGTCGGTGACTGGACGGACGCCGGCGGGAATGCGCTTAGTGCGACTGACAGCAATGGCGCCTCGCATGTGTTGGTGAAGTTCCTGACCGTGAAGGTCGTCGCGCAGGGTAGCGCACTGTCAACGGCGAACACCGGCGGGACGGGCAGCCCACGCGAAACGGCGCTGGCCGTCGAGATGGTGCGCCCCGCGGCGTAACGGAGAAATGATGCGAAGAGTATCCGAAGCCGGCTTTACGATTCTCGAGCTGATGGTGGCGACCGGGGTGTTGCTCGCGGTATTAAGCGGCGCGCTGTACTTCTTTTCGCGAAGCCAGGGCGTGTACACGAACGAACGCGCGACGCTCGACATGGTTCAGGACCTTCGAACCGCGTTCGACCGGTTCACGAACGAAATCAGAATGGCAGGCGCGGGACTGCCCGGGTATCACGGAGTCGTCAGCGGAACCGAGACAACGCTGATCGTGAGAGGCGACTTCAGCCAGGTTACGACGATCGTCACGTCGACCAGCCCGATATCGAATGGGACCTTCCCCGTGGGCACAACGAGCGGGTTCGCCATCGGGCAAACGGTGTCGCTGCTCCAAACTGATGGGACCGCGGCAGGCGCCTCAGCGCTTGCGAAGATCGCCGCCGTCAATCCGACAAGCAGCACGATCACGATCAACGTCGGAGATATGCTGCCGATAACCTCCGGGGCTCAGGCAAGCAACTTCGGTCCGGGGTGCTTGATCAACGTCGTCGAGCGCCGAACCTATGGCGCCATTACCAGCGGCGCCGACATGGGAGCGATCACGCGAACCGTTGCTTACGAGAGCACGCAGAGCGCGGGAACAACGATCCAAGCCCAGGAGATTATCGCCCGAAACGTACTGACGAAGGACAGCAATGGGAATGATGTTGTCGGCCTGAAATTCACTTATCTCAACTCCGCCGACGGCATTCTCGCGGTCGATCCCGACACCGGGTTCGTTGATCCGACGCAGGTGGCCAAGGTGCAGGTAACCCTCCAGGCGCGGACCGCCGGACGCGACCTTCATAGCGGTGAGTACAGGACGTTGAATATCACCGCTCTGGTTCAAGTGCGCGGTCAGTACATCCCTGCGGTCGGATTCTGAGCGGTCATCGCGGCGCTTGCGGCACATATGAACAGACGAAGCAAAGAGGGGACGATCACCGCGCCGCGGGTCATGATGGAACAGTTGAACATCGCCTCGGTTGCTGGCGGCAAATCTCACTCACGCCTCGATTATCCACACGGGAACCTTCGGTTACAGTTCAACTCCGTCAGCCCGTTGATGCGGATACCGCGCCAGGATTCTGAGCACGACATGGCGTGCGGGAATCGGCGTCGAGGGCATCAATTTGGGTACCCATTGATCGCAGCGGTGTTCGGAACACACGGTAGGACAGTCGAGCGGCTGGCGGGCACGCGCCTTGCCTTTGTAGCTTCGCGATACCGCCGAGAGGGCGACGGCGAAAGGGGGGGCCTATGTCCCATAATTCAACACTAGACCAAACAACTCGCGGCGGCGAGCGCGGCGCGTCCCTCGTCGAAGCGTCGATCGTATTCCTCGTCGTCGCGATCGTTCTGGCCTTTGCGCTGCCGGCTGCGAGCAACTCGATCAGGGCCTACAACCTGCGCAGTGCCGGAAATCACCTGGCGGAGCGGATAAGCGCGGTCCGGGCATTGGCGCTGGCGAAGAACAAGAACGTGACCTTTTCCTTCAACAACACTTCGGGCCGGTACGGATTCGACTTCGATGCGGATGGAGTTCCCGACACAATAGATCCCGACGAACCCGCCGACGGAAAGAAAAACTACTACTGGGAGACTCTGCCGAGCGACATCGCGGCGGTTTTTCCCAATAACGCTCCGATCATGGTGACCTTCAATTCTCGAGGCGAGCTTCCGATCGGTACAACGGCACAAAGCATTACGATCGGGAACAGGAACACAACATTGGCGGTGCGCGTCAATCTTCGGGGAAAAGTAAGCGTGGAGTAATGAGAATGAACAGAACGGAAAGACAAGGTCGAGACAGGGCGCCGCGACTCAACTCCAAGGGCGCCGATGGATTCTCAATCGTCGAAATGTTGATCGCGATAGTGGTGGTTGCGGTCGGGCTCGTCTCGATCGTGTCGGTCTCATCTTGGGTCTCTCGCACCAACACGATAACGAACAACATGAACGTGCTTGCGGCCGCCGTACAGGACGAGGCTGATCGTCTGAGGACGGCGGTGTGGACGGTCTCGACTGAGGACCCGTCGATTGCGGTCGGCGGCTCTCTCTACGACTACACGGAGTATGTTCCGACTCCGAGCTTATCGGCGGCGCAACCGACGACCCTCAAACCTTACAGCTATACGCTGGACCCGAACGACCCGCACCACGCCTCCGTATCCGGCACTCCGTTGGGCGATATGAGCATCAGATGGCAAGTGCGGCAGGGTGGCACGCCGGATTTGCGGTATGTGACGATCAGGGCCGTGCAGGTCGGGGCTCCGTCGAACACGAACAATGCATTCACGGTGACCACGGTAATTGTGAGGAACTGAGGAAACATGAACCCGGCAAGGAATGAGAGCGGCTTTTCACTGATGGAGCTAACCGTTGCGCTAGGGGTGTTGACGGTCGTGATCGGTGTGACGTTTTCGCTTCTCAATAGCTTCCAGACTTCGTACCGCTATGAAGAAGCGTACGCCGATGCGCAACGCAACGCGCGATTCGCGGTCGCGCGGCTGAACGAAATAATCCGGAGCGCAGGGAGTAATCCAACGGCCAAGACGACGGTCAACCCGACAAATTTTGCCGTCCTGCTCGACCCCAAGACGATAAGCGGCACCGCCGTAACCTCGTCTTCGATTCAACTGCGGAGCGACCTGAACGGAGACGGGCTGAACACAACTACCGTGTCGTCGAACTCCGATGTCATAGTCACGTCGGAAAACGTAACGCTACGATTTGACGCCGACAACAGGCGAATCGTCATGGACGACAACACGGTCTCACCTCCGTTCAGCGTGCCTATTGCCGACAATATTCGGAGTATAACATTCACCGATCCGAACGGCTCGAGCAACACGAACAAGGCGATT
This sequence comes from Blastocatellia bacterium, assembly GCA_035293105.1. Lineage (GTDB taxonomy): Bacteria > Acidobacteriota > Blastocatellia > UBA7656 > UBA7656 > DATDOV01. The sequence continues at coordinate 95,193 of DATDOV010000005.1, read as the reverse complement.
CGAATCCAGGTCATAGCGATTCCGGCCGGGGTTCCAGACGGCGATCCGCGGTATCGCGAAGTCAGTTACTCGGCAACAATACGACTGAGGAATCGGTGAGCAAGGGGAGCGGAAGCGATGAAGAAGAATCTGGTTTTGACGAATCGTGGCGAACGAGGGGCGGCGCTCGTCGTGGCCCTGCTGACGATGGCATTGTTGCTAGCGTTGGTGATGGGCATAAGCCTGACGGCGATATCTGAAGTCGGCGTGAGCAACACCTATGGAACACAGACGATCGCTCTGCAGTGCGCGGAAGGCGGACTCAACCACGCCGCGAGCCTCGTTCAGAATTATCAGGGTGTTGATTTCACACAGTTACTTGGCGAACGCGGAGCCGATTTCAACACGAACTATCTGGAGGGGAACAACCCCTTCGTTGCGGCAAACGCGTCGCGCTTCGCGCCCGGCGTTGAAATGATTACCGACGAGGACCCTCGTGGCTACCAGCTTCGTGATGCCAACGGAATTCCGGTGCCGGATGCATTCTACCGTGTGCACCTTATCGATGATGAACCTCAGACCTCCACGACCTTGCCAAAGGTGCCAAACTTCAACCCCGGAGTAAGCTATGGGGAGAGCACCGGTGACAATCCCAACAACGCTAATATTGATCAAAACAACCGAATAGTGATCTATTCGACCGGAACCTATAGCAACGCTTCGGTCACAATCGAGGGGTGGGTCGCCTTCTTGCCCTACCCAGCGATGCTCGCACAGGGAGACATAACTGTCTGGGGCAACTCTGCGGTTACAGGCCAGTTCGGTAGCGTGCATTCAAACAGCAACCTAGCCGTCGGCGGTAGCGCAAATATTCAGCAGACAGCGACGGCTACGGGAACGTTGACAATCTCTAACAACGCAACTATTGGCGGGTTCGCAGGCGGGGGCCAGCCTCCGATCTACATACCACGCTTCGTTACGACAGCTCCCCTGAGTCCCGGTGGACCGCAGACCACTCCCAGGCTTCAGGACTACATTATCCAAACGGCAGATAGACTTCTCATAGATCCAGGCTGGGCTGATGGCGCCGCAAGAGGCAATAACGGCCAGGGTCAGGGAAACGGTTCGCGCCTAGTCGCTACACAGAGGTTGAGAGCGCTCGCCGACCGGCTCAATACAGACTATGAGTCGCTTGCCAGGGCACTGGATTCGGACGGGGATCTCAACAATGGGGTCCAACAAGTTAGCGAAGCCGCGGCAAGCATCTCTCGCAACGCCGGCACAGGGGCTGGTACGGGGAACGGAATGACAGTAGCCAGCACCGGCTGGGCATACGTCGGCGGGAACGACTCCAGATGGCACGTTCCGCCAGACAGCAGTGGAACGGCTAACGGGCATACCTGGTATGTCATCGGGCTGGACAATTACAACCTTGGGAACCCGAGCGCAAGCACCCCCAATGGCGGCAATGTGAAGATTGACAACAGCAGCTCGGGCGGTAGTGGCGCGTTTAGGACGACAATACTTTCTACGGGATCTGTTTGGATAAACGGCAACCGCGATCTAACTGCTAACCTGCGCTCTTTGTCGACTCCGGAGATGCCTCCGTTCGTCAGGATTGACTTGCTGATCGCCGCCGTCGAGGATGTGAAGATCAATGGTAATGTCGACGCAGCCCAGAACTTCAATGGCATCATCTATGCGGGCGAGCAAACCGATCTGAGCGGCAACGGCCGCTTTGAGGGTCAGGTGATCTCGCTCAGCAACCAGGATGTTTCAGGGTCTATCGTGCCTGCCAATCTTGTTTCAGGTAACTTCCGCCTTGAGTTCAATGCGGGTGCGGCCCTCGGCAAGATCGCCTTATACGGCTGGAGGCAGATCAAGCGATAGCCGCCCGCTTCAAATGCCAACAGCATTAGAGGTCTCCCCGCGCTTGCTTGGTTTGCGCGAGGCTTCTTGCGGTTGTCCAACTCCAACGCATCTCGCACGCGATGCAGGGGTCAACCGGTGTTGACCCCCCAACTCGTCAGGCCTGCGTCTAGTCTAGTCTCGATTGTGCGTTCTGCCCTCATCGGTTCGGTCACTTTGCATCGTCAGGGAAAGCACGATGAGGAGTATGGGGAACTCAATCGCCGCGAATTGTGCCCGAATTGTGGTTTCGTGAATTACCTTCGATGGCATCATCCTTGCAGTGACGTATACGCGGCGGAACTCAGGTAACCCGCAACAAACGCGAGACCAGATCATTTAAGTTCACGGAGAAGCTATGGTCGGGAAGAACAACAGCCGAGAGAATGGTTCCACACTTGTGCAGGCAGCTATCACCGTTGCGATCATCGGAGTTGTCGTTGCGTTTGCCACTCCGAAGATCGCCAGTGGTTTGCGCGAGCATAGGCTCAGCATCGCATCGCGTCAGGTAGCCGATCTCATTCAGCGCGCCAAGACGCAAGCCATCTCAGACAACAGAACTTCATCGATAGTGGTCGACACCGCCGGGCAAAGAATGGGACTCGCCGTCTATGATGATGCCGGCGCCGTTTCGCGCATCGACTATGTGCCGCTGCCGAGCGACATAACCTTCGCGCTGCCGCCGAACGTTTCCGCGCCGCTCGCAGGAGCGCCCACCGCGAAGGCTGTATCCTTCCCCGCCTACGACAACTCGACTGTGGTGTTCAAACAAGACTTCACGTCGCGCGGGTTTCCTTCTGTGGCGGCGCCGGGAACGATAAACGCCGTCTACTTGAGCAATGGGCGGTCTTACCGAGGCGTCACGATGTCCGGCGTGGGCGGGCTCCGCGTCTGGACGTGGGAAGACACCAAGTGGGTCCCGATAACCAAGTAAGGAGAACGCGGAGATGACGGACGAAAGAGGGTTCACGCTCATCGAGGTCGCCGTGGCCTCCCTGATCACGACGATTGGCCTTGTTTTCCTGGCGACGCTATTCACTCTGGCCATATCTCAGAACCGCCTCGTGAGTCACTACACGTCGACTACGATGCTTGCCCAGCAGAAGCTGGAGGAATTGGAGGCAATTGAACGAACCGATGCGAGGCTGACGATAGGCGGCGGTCTCGACGAAGCCTCCAAACAGCCGGGTTTCTTCGACCGCGTTTACGTTGCCGACAGCGGGATGGTGACGACGGTGGCTCCCGCGGCGCCAACGCCCTCTTTCCTCCGATACTGGAGTATCGAGCCCGACCCCCTCCTCTCACAGGCGCTGATAATGTCGGTGAGAGTCGTGTCGGATCAACCTGCTCGTGGCCGCGCCGCCGAGGAAACTACGCTCACAACGTCTCGTTCGTGGTGAGAAAGGAATTGCTGACAATGGACAGGGCCAATAACCAGGCTGGCTACACCGTGCTTGAAGTATTGCTCGCAGCGACGCTGACTGTGGGTCTGTTTGGCGTGGTGTTTTCGATCGTCAATCGGAACCAGGATGTATTCGTCAAGGAATCCAACGTCACTGAGATGAACCAAAACGTCCGCGTCGCGATCGATTTGCTTACCCGCGACATTCAATCGGCGGGTATGGGATTGCCCCGCGCTAGCGGCAGCTTCGCCGCGATCTACTATACGGATGGCGCAAGCAACTCATCGGACTCCCTACTGATCCTGAACGGCGATCCCTATGCGCCCACGGCCGACGTGACCGACCGGGCAGCAGGAAGCGCCGAATTCTCCTGCATGTTACCGCCCGACGTGACTGCGACTGGCAACGGCGCAAACGTGGAATTCACTTACCTGGGCGGCAAAGGTCAGCCGGCGCCGATCTACAAGTCCTTCGCGACCGACCCGCGCTACTACCTCGTGTATGACGACAACCGGGCGATGGTCATGGCGTTGTCGAGGGACGGTATGCTAACAGGTCCCGCGGGCAATCAGCGGCTCAGCCTTCAGCACAATCCGACTTCATTCAGCAACCCTCCAACCGTATTTGGAACGGCCATGGACGCCGGGGAGCCGGATTACGCCAGCGCGAAGCTCGCGGTACTCGGAAGCATGGTTGCATATCGCGTGAATGATCAGACCAGAGAGCTCGAGCGCACCGAGGACCTTACCAACTGGTACTCCGTAGCTCGAGGCGTAACCAGCCTTCAGGTTCGCTACCGCGTCGTGTCCAGGGACGAGTCGGGAAACATAGTCGAGACCATGACAAGCATGCCGACTGACCGGCGCAGCGTGCGCTCGGTTGAAGTGACCATCTCATCGGAGACCCCTGACGTGCTGCCGTCGAGCAGGGGGTACAGGCAGGCGGTTCAGAGATTCGAAACCGCACCGCGGAATTTCAATCTGTTGAACAACACCAACCTCAGCTCAAACTTGAACTAAGAGGCGCTTATGAAACGTCGGCAATACAAACATGATGACGAACGCGGCATGGCGTTGATTACGTCGCTTTTGGCGACGACCCTGGTGCTGGCGCTCGGAATGGCTATCGTCTTTTCCGTGACGACCGATACGACAACGACCAGGAGCCAGCGCGTCGGTGAACAGGCTTTCTTCAGCGCTGATGCCGGCATAGGAGTCGCGCGTCGCGCGTTGGCGCAAGCATTCAGCGAAGCGATCGAGGATGTCCGTGCCGGCAGGGTGCCGCTCTATTCGAGTCCCGTCAGCGCTGGATTTGGCGAGTTCCCGAACCTCCAGGTCATCCCTGCTCCTGACGGAACGTGGAACAGCCCCTTCTACCAGAGCGTTCGCGATCGCGCCGTCGCTCTTGCCACGGCAGCCGCGCGCAGGGAGAAGTTCGAGCAAATCAACGGATCGAGCTTCAGCGTCGTGGTTCATCCGTTCACCGGAAGCGTGACGCTGGCCAAAACCAGCGCAACCACGGCTGTGGAGGCTGACGTGCTCCGCTACTGGGTGGAAGTCACCGGAACCACGGCCGCCGGCGGTTCCGCCAAAGTGAACGAGACGGGGCGAATCTCGATAAACATCAATCTCACCGCCCCAGGACCGGACGAAACCCGCAACTTCAGTTTTTCGGGCTTCGGCGCCTTTTTTGACAATGGGGACACATTAGCGAATTCAGCGCTGGCCTCGGGGACCTTCACCGGCCCCGTGCACACGAACACTCACTTCGCCTTTGCGTCAAACCGCTCGGTGTCGTTCCGCAACGTAGTCACTCAGGCCGACAGCCGGATCCGATACGACTCGTGGGGATCCACGACTCCCAACCGGGCGATTCCAACAGCAGACCTCGCCGGAATAGACATCAGCCCCGAAGGCTACAAACAGATCAATGCGGTTCCGCTTCCACGCAACAACTTCTCGCAAGAGTACGCGGTCATCAACGCAACGGGCATAACGGACTCAAACCCGGACGGCTCTCCCGTTGATCCTCCTGCCGCGGTGCCGAGAAACGGCCTGGGTGATCTATTGCCCGTGTTCGATGCATCGGGCCGGGTCACAGTTGAAGCCCTCGCTCTGAATCTGCGAGACGTTTCAGGCGCCGCTCCCAATGTGAGCGGCGGCGCGCTCGCCAGTGGCGTGTACATTTCATCCGCTGACGGCTCCAACGTCACCGGAGCGGGAATATACGTGCAAGGCGATGCCTCAGACATTCAGCTCGTTGCGGACATGAACGGCGATCAGGTCTACATCATCAAACAGTCGCTGGGCGGCAGCACCGTCACGACTACGATTCGCACGAGCTTTGCCAACAACAAGACGACGATCTCTTCGGGTTCTAACTCGAAAACGCTCAGCGGAGTATTTACCGACAAAGGCGACTGGATGAACCCCAGGCCTGGAGCCATGTTATTCGTCAACGGGAGCATCAACAGCTTGCGGGGCGGCAAGGACAGCCTCAACAACGGACCGGCGATTGCGTCGCAAGGGAGGCTGACCGTCACGGCTCAGCGATCCATCACCGTGACCGGCGACCTGAAGTACGCCAATCCCGTCACCAACTCCGACGGGACGCCCGTTTCAAACATCAACACAGTGAATAACGTGCTTGGCATTTTCACCAACGACGGCAACGTGAACCTCGCGCCTAAATCGAGCTTCGTCAACGGACCGGGCCTCACCCTGGAGATGAACGCCGCCGTCGCATCCTTCAACGCTAACACCAGCAACGATGGCACCCGGATAGAAGGCTCGATCACCTACACTGGCGGAACTTCGACCGGCGCCAACGACCGGTGGCGGCTGATCGGCAGCCGCGTTCAATCGAAGATAAACAACATCGGCTACAACTATCGGGATATATACTTCGACATCCGGTTTTCGGGCGGCAAGTTCGCGCCGCCATTCTTCCCTGGAACGACGTACGAACTCTCTCCGATCCCCGCAGAAGCCGAAGTAGCCATTTCTTCCGTCGACTCGCCCAGTGCCACGGCGATGTCCTGGTTCAGGAACAACAACTGAAACCCGCGCCAGGCGCGACCAAATAGGCGAAGGCCGGGCTCAGGAGCCCGGCCTTCGCATTTTTGGGCCTGTTCATTTTTGGGCCTTGAAGTGCTGAACAGGTGAATAGTAAGATCGCGCCGTGCCAGCTTCACGGCGTTCGCCGCCAACATCCCAAACATGCGGGAGGATCAGATCGATGATCGCGAGACCGGTTCGTAGGTCGCTTCTGCTCGGTGCAGTCGTCTTTTCGTGCGTCCTCGCAGCATTCGCGCAGGACGCCGGACAGGTATTAAGAACCTCCGTCGGGTTCAACACGCTGAGGAACTCCACCGCGCTCTCTGATGAGCGCCGCGGAGAAATAGACAAGCTGGCGAAACTGGCGCAGGCGGCCAACGCGGCTGGAAAGTTCGGCGACGCCCTTAAGCACTACTACCACGGGATCGCCCTGTTGCGCGGCAACGAATGGACGCCGCTTCGCGCGCTCGAGTCTTCTCTCACTCTCAAGCTTGACCACGCTGTGATCGAGCCATCTCAGACGGTCCAGGTGCGCGCCGGCCAGTTGTTTGCCCTCGACGCGAAACCCGAAGGACCGGCGAGCGCCGCGATCAAGCTCCTGAAGATGACGGGTGACGAACCGGTTAAGGTGCTCAAGATCATCGAAGCCGTGGACGCGGACTTCATCGCCAGTCCTCTCGCCGCCGAAGTCCTGATCCCGGATGTTGCCGACGGGAACTACCGGCTCGCCCTCACGCTAGCCTTCGCCGGCGGCGCACAGGCGTCGAGGACCGTCACTGTGCGCATCGAGCGCGGACTCGCAGCACGGTTTGCCGCCGCCCGCGCCCGGCTCGCCAAGGTGGAAGCTGAACTCAAGGCGCGGCGCCGCGACACATTGCTGGCTCAACTGCCTTCGGTGGCATACCGCATCTCGCTCTTCGATCTCGCGGCGAGGGCTGAGGTCGCGTTCGAGCGCATTAACTTCGGTGAAGAACTGAAAGAGACCACGGCGATGCTCGACGCGCTCGAAGCCGGCCGCGACCCGCTGGCAGCGAAGCGCGGCGATTTCAGGAAAGCCTACACGTCGAAAGCTGACAATACGCTCCAGCCTTACCGCATCTTCGTTCCGGCGAGCTACGATAGGTCTAAGCGCTATCCGCTCATAATCGCGCTTCACGGGATGGGCGGCGACGAGAACAGCTACTTCGATCTCTATGCGAACGGAGCATTCAAGGTCGAAGCCGAAAAGCGTGGTTATATCGTCGCCTGCCCGAAAGGCCGCCAGCCTGCTTCTATGTACAGGGGACCTGCCGAGGCCGACGTGATGGACGTGATTTCGGAAGTCGAACGCGATTATAAGATCGATCCCGACCGCGTCTACCTCACCGGTCATTCGATGGGTGGTTTCGGGACATGGTCGGTCGCCATCAACCACCCGGATATCTTTGCGGCGCTCGCCCCGGTCGCAGGCGGCGGCTTACCCGCCAATATGTCCAAGATCGCGCACATCGCTCAACTGGTCGTCCACGGCGACGCCGACAAGACTGTCCCCGTTGCAAGCTCCCGTGTGATGGTGGACGCGGCGAAGAAGCTGGGCGCCGAGGTGAGGTACATCGAGGTCCCCGGCGGCACCCACGTCGATGTCGTCGTGCCTACGTTCAAGGATGTGTTCGACTGGTTTGACTCGCACCGGCGCAAGGTGGCCGATGAGAAACTCGCCGCGCCCGCCGCGAGGAGTAACTATAACTAGCGCCGTCATCCTCAACCCGTTCACGCCGCCGCAACGGCTTTTGACGTCAGGTCGTTATCCGGCGCGATCTCCCTTTCAACCCGCGACGGCCAGTTTGGTGTCACTGACCCTTGGACGCGCTGGCTCGGTCCCTTATCAACCCGTAAACACCCGTCAGCAGACGGGAGGCGACCAACGCTCCTATCATCGTGACGGTAAAGTAATCGGGTGTGAGCCGCCACGGCACGGGATCGGGCCATTGGACTATCTGACTCGTCATCCATCCGCCCGCTATACCGCCTGCAAGGCCTATGACTTGAACGGTGATCCAGGGTTCCGGATCGGGATGCGGACGAGGCCCGCGCCACCATCCAGGCCACGGGGTGCCGCACCACCCGCCGAGTGCCCATAGGGCAATCATTGTGATATTCATCGAGGTGTCTCCTTCGGTTATGTTGCGACGACGTGAGGTGGAACATCTGACCGGGCCAAACCTATTACCTCCGGTCCGACCACCAATAAACGCTGCCGAGGCTAACGAAAAACGGGGCGCTCGTTAGCAAGAAAGCCCTGAAAGCGGGTACACACTATTACTCGCCAATAGCAGTGTCAAGGCAGGGACAGGGAGCGCGAGAGGAGCTTCCATACGACCCGATTACCAGAAGCCTCACTTAATCGTCATGAGAGCGGCAAATACCTCGATCCCATCCCAGAGGTTCTGGATCCTAACATTCTCATTCGCCCCGTGCTGGTTGTTGTCGTGGTTGACGATCGGGACGCCGATCTGCGGTGATTTAGTAGCCTCCTCGAAGATGAACAGCGGCACGCTCCCTCCCAGCGTCGGCGCGAGCACCGGGCGTTGGCCAACAGCCCGCTCGACCGCAGCCACTATTTGCTTCGCGATCGCAAGTCCCATTGAAGTGCGCACGGCACGATAGCCGCCCTCGGTTGTCACGCGCGCGATCAGCGGATGCTTGAGCCGCATGTCATCGCCGGGTTCCTCACTCACAACTACATAGCCTTGCTTCTTGATGTGAGCTATCACCTTGTCCAGTTGCCGGCGCGGGTCGATTCCCTTGACCAGCCTCAAGTCAATCGTCGCGGTCGCTTTGTCGGGTATGATCGTGCGAGCCTCCCGCTCCACGTATTCGCTCCGAAGCCCGTCGATGTTGAGCGACGGCTCGTTGATTAACTCGACGAGCGACCGGCCGCCACCGTCGGTCTTCGCGAGTCCGAACTCGCGCATCAGCTCCGTATCGGTCTGCGGCATCTCTCGCAGCGCCTTCATCTCTTCGGGGCCGAGCGGTTCGGCGTCATCGTAGAAGCCCTGTACCAGCACCCGGCCGTTGTCATCCTTCATGCCGGCAAGCAGTTTAGCCAGTCGCATCGCGGGATTGGGCGCCCAATTGCCGTAATGGCCGCTGTGCAATGCGCGGTTGGGGCCGTAGACCGTGATGTCCGCGCTCACGATTCCGCGCGCGCCGAAATAAAGTAACTGCCGCCGCGTCTGGTGAACGGGGCCGTCGGCACAGATCCAAACATCGGCTCCGAGCAGCGCGGCATTGCGATTGACCAGCTCTTCGAGATGGCGCGAGCCGGCTTCTTCTTCTCCTTCAAAGAAGAACTTGAGGTTCGCCGTGAGTGGTGTTTTCAACGCCCTGAGCGCGTCGATGGCCGCGAGCATGGCGATGATCGGCGCTTTGTCGTCTGAGGCCGAGCGCGCGTACAGCCGCCATTCGGGATCGAACTTCCCGCCACGGCCGGGAAAGGGAATCACTCGGCCGCCCGCTTCATGCGGCTTGTCCCTCAAGGCGGGCTTGAACGGATCCGTCAGCCACTTCGACGCATCGACCGGCTGGCCGTCATAGTGCGCGTAAAGAGCTATAGTGCGAGTAGCCCCCGGGGTCTTCAGCTCACCGAACACGACGGGTGGTCCGCTCCCCTCGAGCAGGCGGGTTTCGATCCCGCGGCGGCGCATCATCTCAACCAGCTTCGCTGCGTTTCGCCTGATGTTTACGGCGTCGGTAGCTACATTGGGGATCGAGAGAAGATCGACAAACTCCGCGATGATCTCCGATTCGTGCGCCCGGCGATATTCACGAACTCCTGCGGCTGGTGCTTGCGAACTGAAAACAGCCGGAAGCGGCATTAGAAGAACCACGGCGAGGTACACTGCAAGACTCGATTTCTTCATCGAAGCCTCCGATATGAGTTGTCACGAGTTCGCCAGAGAATATCACCGCGTCGCCGCGCCGTGCCATTCACTCACGCTGGCGCTGCGCTGTTGATCGACTTGTAAGTCCGACGTAGAATCCTCACGATTCGATTCCGGCTTGACGGTCTTATGCTTCGTCGAGGGGTCGTTTGTCTATCACTTCTTCTCTTCCCCGCGGCGGAGCGCGCGGTTCCGGCGTCGGCGTGGAAGCCCGTCACGGAACAGGAACTCAAGATGACCGCCGCCGACATCGGCGATCCCGAAGCCGATGCGGTGATACTGTTCCGCGAGGGCGAGCTGAACGACAACACCGCCGAGGGCACGAGCCTGAAGGTCTACCTTCGCATCAAGGTCTTCAACGACCGCGGCCGTCGCTTTGCCGACGTCCAACTCCCGTACACCGTTGGCGAGGGTAAGATCACCGACCTCGAAGCGAGAACCATTCGCCCTGATGGAACAACAGTCGAGGTGAACGGCCGCGATTTCTATGACAAAGTCATTTCCAATAGCGTCCGGGCAGTGCGGCGCGCCCGGGCGTTTTCGATGCCCGCCGTGGAAGCGGGCTCAATAATCGAATATCGTTACCGGCTCACTTATCCGAAGGGCTTCCGCTATTTCGCAATCGATATACAATCGGAACTTTTCACCAAAGACTTGCATTACAGCATCCAGCCTAAGGCCGGGTCTTCCTCCGATCTGCGCTGGGTCGTCTTCAACGCGCCCGACCCCGCTCGCTTCTCGCCGGTCTGGGACGGCGACTTCGACATCACCGTGAAGGACATTCCCCCGTTTCGGCGCGAGCCCCTGATGGCGCCCGAGGCGACCGTTAAGATCTGGGGCTGGTTATTCTACTCGAACGAGTTCGAGACCGAGCCCGATAGATACTGGCCGGTCTATGCCCGCCGCATGCACCTGCGCGCCGGCGATGAGACCAAACCCACTGCGACGATCCGCCGCGTCGTCAACTCGATCACGCTCTCGACCGACGGCCCGCGTGAAAAGACCGCGCGTATCTACAGTTACGTTCAACGCGAGATCGAAAACGTCGGCGTGCCCAACTCCCGCGAAGGGGAAAGCGGCACCGACGGACCGTGGAAGAAGAACAACACCGCTGATGACACGATTCGCCGGCGTTACGGCACACCGCGTGAAATAAACCGGTTGTTCATCGCCATGCTGCGAGCTGCGGGACTCGATGCGCGCGTCGGGGAACTCACAACGCGTGATGAGAACTTTTTTCATCGCAAGTTCGCCGACTCCCTCCAGCTTAACAGCGAAGTCACCGCCGTCCTGGAGCGCGACGGCACTATCGGATACTTCGACCCCGGCACGCCTCATTGTCCGAGCGGAATGCTCTCGTGGGACAAGGAAGGCGTGCCGGTGCTGATCTACGGCAATCGCGACTATCGCTTTAGTGAGACGCCGGTTCGTGAGGCGGGCGCGACGGTTGAGGATCGGCGAATATCGCTCGTACCGTCGCCCGACGGCCGGGTGGAAGTGAAGGTTGATTCCGAAATAACCGGCCATCGCGCGCTTGAACTGAGAACCGAGATGGCCGAACTCACTCCGGACCAGCAGCGCAAATTGATTTCCTCGCGGCTGCGTGGACTACACCCGACCGCCGCCCTCGATGAGTCGACAGTCGCGATCGGCGGCTTGACTACGCCCAGCCTCCCGCTGACATTGAGACTCATGTTTTCGGACTCACAACTTGCGACTTGGACCGAGAGGCGATTGCTCTTGCGCCCCGCCTTCGTCTCTCGTCGTAATGAGAGCTTGCTTCCGGCGCCGAAGCGGGTCAACAGCTTGTACTTTCAGTATCCGTGGTCCGAGAACGATCGCGCGGTGATCGAAGTGCCGGAGGGCTACGAGGTGGAGCACTTGCCGGAGCCGGTCGAGATCAACATAGGTGCGGCACACTACCGTGGTTCATTCCTGCTCGAGGGAAACCGCGTAATCTACGAGCGCCGATTCGCCGTCGACGCAATCATCTTCACCGCGGATCAGTATCCGGTGGTCAAAGCCTTCTTCGATCAAGTGCGGCAGGCCGACAACACGCAGGTCGCCTTCCGACGGTGAACCGTTGACGGCTCAACTGCCGAAAGGAGTCCATGGCCGGCCCGCTGAGGCGGTAATGACGCGTATACCCTCGGCGCGATGTCCCCAGCGCATCTCGGCGAATGCGCACCGGAGCTGGAAACATATCGGCTCGAGTTCGGCTCGGTCCTGCCCGCAGTCTATTTCACAATCGTTGACGCAAACCGCCAACGGTGCGCCGTCCGCTTGAAAGCCCGGATTGGAAGATAGGTCGTTCATACTCCTCGAATCCCCTCAAACCTAATAGACGGAAAGCGAGCGGCCAGTTTTGCAGTCGCCATCAAAAAATTACACGAGACAGGTCCAGCCGGGGTCGATTACTTTACTTCACCCGAAACGGTGGATTCGCTTGAGCCGGCGCGCGATGCCTATCTACAATTTACGGCTCGGTTTCGTCAGAAGGCCAGCCGGATTGTTGAGACGCTACATCAACAACTCAGAGTTAAGGCTCCTGAATGAAGACCCCAACCGAAGATAGCTCCGTTCGAGTGCGGCCTGGATTTCCTACTACCCGATTGGGTGACACCGCGCGGGTCGCCGCGGCTGCCGGATTTTGAGTTCGATGGCGAGTGGCTGACCTTCAAGAGTCTGGCCTACTTGCGAAAGCATCTGTGAGTGGGTGTGAAAGGAAAGGCGTTCATCCGCGTCGAGTCTCACCCTTACACACACTGTGAATCCGAGTCGCGCGGGCGAGCTTGATTTCATCGGCCAAACTCGTTTAGATACTCCACCCGACTGACGGCTCCAATTCCTCGCTCTCACGGAAGGAGATTTAGAAGAATGGGATCGATCACCGCATCTCCGCGCCGCTGCTTCTTTGCGGCCACCGCGCTCTTGCTGGCTGCGCTGCCATTTCTGATAGCGGCGCAACAGCCGCCCGACCAGGTGACGTCGAAATTCTTCACCGCCAAGCTGGTGACGCCCGGCGTGTGGGCGCTGATCGTCAAGCCCTCGACGCCCTCGCTGGCTGTCTCCAATGCAGCGGTGATCGAGCTGGGCGATCAAGTGCTCGTGGTCGATTCTCATCTGTCGCCGTCTGCCGCTCGCGAGGCCGCGCGGATCGTCGCTGACCTCACCGGCAACAAGCCGGTCCGCTACGTGGTCAACACGCACTGGCACCCAGACCACGTCCAGGGCAACTCGGCGTACTCGATGGCGTTCCCAGGCGCTCTCGATATCATCGCTCACACCAACACTCGCCGTGACCTGATTGCGATCGAGGCGCCCTTGCTGAAAGACCAGCGAATCGAAATGCCCAAGCAGATCGCGCGGTTGAAGGCGCAGCTTGCTACCGGCCGAATAGACTTGAAACCCATGACCCCGGCCCAAAAGTCGAGCGTCGAGGCCCAGATCGTACAAATGGAGGCGTTGCTCCGCGAAATCGAAGCCCTCGAGATCAAGCTGCCGAACTTGACGCTTGACCGCTCGATGACCTTGCACGCCGGCGATCGCGAAGTTCGCATCCTCTACTTCGGCCGCGGCCACACCGAAGGCGACGTCGTCGTGTTCTTGCCCAACGAGAAGGTGCTGGTGACGGGCGACATGGTGACAAATGGCATCCCGTTCATGCGCGATGCATTTCCGATCGAGTGGAGCGCTACGCTTGCGGGCATCGAGACGCTCGACTACACGAAGGCGATACCCGGCCACGGCGACGTGCAGGATGGCAAAGAGCGCCTGCAGATGCTGCGAGCATTCCTTGACGACTTGATTCCGGCAGTCAAGCGCGCAATCGCGGAAGGCAAGCCCGTAGCCGAAGCCAGACAGTCCATCAAGATGGAACTTGCGCCGCGCCACGCGAAGAACTTCCCGCCGGGGTCGTGGAACGGCGGCGCCGAGGCCTCGATCGAACGGGCCTACAGTCAACTCGCAAAGAAGCAGCCGTGATGCGCAGTTGATTGACCGTCATGCGTGCCGTTGTTAGCATCCGTCCGTTGTGCCCGAAGAGAACAACCCACGTGTCATACCCGCGATTGTTGGTCCTACTGCGTCGGGAAAGAGCGAGCTTGGTATTCGGCTCGCTCTCGCAATCGGCGGCGAAATCGTCAACCTTGATTCCGTACAGGTTTATCGGCGTCTCTACGTTGCGACCGCTAAAGTGCCCCAACCGGAACGGCGCGGAGTTCCTCACCACCTAATCGATCTGGTGGAGCCCACCGAGAATCTCACCGCCGGTCAGTACGCCCGGCTTGCAGGTGACGCCATCCGCGACATCGAATCGCGAGGACGGTACGCTGTGCTGGTCGGAGGCACCGGCTTTTACCTGCGCGCCTTGGCTCGCCCGCTGTTCGAGGGGCCGCAAACGGATCTCAAGTTACGCGCGCGGCTTGCTTCTCTCCGCGAGCGCCACGGAGCAGAGCATCTGCACCGGATGCTCCAGCGCTTAGACCGTGAAGCCGCCACCGCCATCAGCCCGCGAGATTGGTCTCGCAGCATGCGCGGGATTGAGTTTTTCTTTCAGACCGGCGGACGTATCTCCCAGGCTCGCGACCTAACTCCCGAAGCGTCGGAGTTCGCCGCGCGAATACGAGTGATCGCGCTTAACCCGCCGCGCGACGAGTTGTACCGCCGGATCAACGAGCGAGCGGACCGAATGTTTGAGAGCGGACTCGTGGAGGAGGTTGAGTCGCTGCTTGCCTTACGTATCCCGCCAAACGCGAAGGCATTTCAAGCGCACGGCTACAAGCGCGTTGTCGAGTATCTGATGGGAAAACGCACGCGCGAGGACGCGCTCAATCAGATGAAGCTCGACACGCGCCACTATGCGAAGCGCCAGCTCTCGTGGTGGCGGGCGTGGCCGGACGTAAAATGGATCGCTCGGTTCGGGAATGATCCTGAAGCGCTGACCGAAGCCCTGCGATTCCTGAAGGACTGATCCTGAATTCCCCGCGCTTTTATTCGGCCACAGTGAATGGAAGACTCCTCGCGGGCGTTGCCGAATCCCCCAGGTAGAGGTCCACGCGATAGCGGCCCGCGGGGAATCCGCTTTCGTATTTCAGATTGAAGTTCACTATGTTCTGACCCGGATCGAGGGTTATCGGCGTGCGGCGTATCTCCATGTTCGGCTCGGTGTCTGCGGCTTCAACTGCTATCCAACTCGCAGTTATGGTCGTTCCGGCCGAAGCGCCCCGAAGCTCGACTCGGCAGTAAAACGCATCGGCGCCAGCCGGAAACTCGGTCACCGAGGCGCCGTCCCTGCTCTCCGACAGCACCGTCCTGCTGATTGTCGGCCCGGATGACTTTACCGTGAACGACACGCTCTTCGCGGGCGGCGCTTCCTTACCGGGTTGGGGATTGACGTAGATGTCGACCTTGTACTCTCCCGCCGGAAGCCCCGCCGGCGGAGGCGTGTAACTGAAATCGATGGCGTTGTTCTTGCCGCCGCCTTCAACCGCCGTCTCCGCGAATTTATCGTTCGGCTTCTGGCCTTCGGCATTCACGACGGTCCATACCGCCTTCACCTTCGTCTTCTCCGGCGCATTGGCGAGTACCACAAGGCAGTGGACTACGTCGTCGGTCGTTTCAAACGTGTTGGTGGGATCGATGGCCTCCATCTTCTCGCTGACGCCTTTGGCCATCTTTGCATCCGCAACACGGGCAGTGGAGAAACTGAAATTGCACGACGCCGCCATTGCAGCCGCCGCGCTGAGTATCGCCAGCAGGGTGATCCGATTCCTCATCATTCGCAGCTCCTTCTTATCCGGCCTGGTCTAGAGAGAGGGGATGAATCGCATATCACGCGGTGATGATTTGTTCAATCGAGTGGTCGAGACCGAGCTTCTCGATTGCCTCGCGTTCTCGCTCCAGCAACTGGCGAAGGTCGCGGATTATGCAGGCGCGCAGGCGAGCGGGTTGGGCGCTTGATTCCGCCACCCCGACTACCGCGAGCCTCATCGCTTCGGTAAGTCCCTTGATAAAGTCCTCGGGTTTGGCCTCGCCGATGAACGCGATCTCGCCGCCAAGGTACTCGAACTCCGCCCCGAACGGATCGAGGAACCGATACTGATCGGCGATCTTCAACTGGCCGGCCCGAAGGTACATCGAAAAACAGTCTCGCTGCTCCACGGTGCGCGTTGCGTCCTCGACCGCCCTCGCGATCTCGCCCATCAGTTTCTTCACCTCGGCCATCACCGCTGCTTCGCTCGAACCCTCAAGGGTCGAAGCCAGAGCCGCGATGGACAGTTCCGCGGTGCGTGGAGTTCGTACCGGCTCGCTTGCATTCCCTTCCGCTGCACCGGCTCCCACGGAAGATGGTTCCTCCGCCGCGCCCGCGGACTTGCGCGAATCCACCTCGGGCATCGTCATCGCGTAGGCGGGAGCGCCTGGCTCCTCGAGACCCGCTTGCGCGGCTTCGATGCTTGTCACTTCTTTCAGTGCTTCAGCGACCGGGTCCTCATCGGCGGAGGTGAAGTAGACGTCGAAGGTGCCTCCCGCGCGTTCGCACTCCCGCAGTAACTCGCGAAGGGCCGATTCGCTGTCCCATGTCGCGGTCTCGTCTTCAGCGGTCTCCATCGCCGACGGTATGACTTCATAGCGGTCCCCTGCGATGTGCACCAGCGTGCTGTTACCGTCAACGATCGTAACTTCGATGAACCAGTGGCGGTCGCGCTCCCGTCCGAGTTTGGCAATCATCTTTCCGAGATCGGCGAATTCGGTGCTCAACTGCGTATACAGCGGTTTTGCCGCAAGCCGGCGCGCAATCGAGCTCCCGATGCCCGGCGGGTGACGAAAGACGGATATCTTTCCGCGCTCGCCTCGCGAACGGCTCGCGAGCTCGGCAACAGTCCGGCGGACGTAGCCATCTTCGGCGCGCTTCTCGACGACGGCCGTTACCCTGCCGCCCTCGATGACTATGTATGCGTCGCTGTCCCGCAGCGTCAACTCGACGACGCCCGAAAAGCCGCCCTCGCACAGGTCGTCGACGAGTGAATCGACCAGCACGTAGCTGGTCGCCAGGTTGCCGTATACGCGCTTTCCCTTCGGAATAAACATGAAACAGCGTTGTCAGTTATCGCTTGTCAGTTGTTCATTGTCGTTTGTCCGTGTCTTGGTGCTGCTGTTCCCCAGACAATGACGGACAACTGACAACTGCCCACCGAACTATTTCCCAATCGGAGACTTGTATTTCTTTTTTTCGATTGCCGTAATCAACCGCGTCGCGTGATTGCGTGCGATCAGCGGCAGCGTTTCGCTCATGGCCATCTCACGCAAGGGTTGCAGCAGCCTTTCCGGCTCGGTTATTCGTTCGAGCCGCAACTCGTCTTCCAGCGCGGCAAGCTGCGCCGGCATCTCGAGCGGTTGATGCTGCTCGGCGAGGTCCATGTCGAACAGCCGAATCTCCTGGGTGGCGACGCCATGGAAAATATCCGACAACTCCTTCGCCGCTTCGTTCGTCGTGTAGTTGAAGCGCGCTTTGCGCTCCCGCTCTCCTGCGCGTTCGGATATCGTCTTCCAGCCGAGATGTGAAAAGTCCTTCTTGTCCTGGTAGTTCTCCTGCGAACCCAGGAAGTTCAGCATGTCGTACAACCGGCGAATCCGCGCAAGCGTGCCGGGCAGCAACTTGTGTTTGACCTCCAACATTTCGCCCGACTCCCCCCGCTTGAAGCGGACCGTCGCACGGCCGTCGCCGCCAACTTCGACGTCGATTATCGAGATGTAGAACCTCGGGTTCTCGAATCTGTACGCGAAGCTCGCCTCGGTTGGCCGCAGATCGTTCGCGCTGCTTTGCGCAGCGCCCCGAAAAGCCGAAGCGAGCAATGGAAGGGTAGCGATGAGGAGGATGAATGGGCTGAACGCCGCGCGGCTTTTGAGTGCTGCCTCTGGTCTCTTGCCTTTTGCCGTGAGCCTTCCCATGCTGCTACTCAAACTTAACCGAAACCAGCTTGGAAATGCCAGGCTCCTCCATCGTAACGCCGTACAGCGCGCGGGCCGCCTCCATCGTGCGCTTGTTGTGAGTGATGACGAGAAACTGAGTGCCGGCGGTCATCTGGATGACTTTGTCGGAGAAGCGACCTACGTTCACCTCATCGAGCGGCGCATCGACCTCGTCGAGTATGCAGAAAGGAGACGGCCGATATTGGAAGATCGCAAGCACCAGCGCGATCGCCGCCATCGCCTTCTCGCCGCCGCTCAGCAGTAACACGTTTTGCAGGCGCTTTCCCGGCGGTTGAGCGATCAAGTCGATGCCCGATTCCAGCACGTCGTCTTCGTCGATGAGCATCATCTCGCCGCGCCCGCCGCCGAACAGCTCGACAAACATCTCCTGAAAATTCCTGTTTATCTCGGTGAACGCGTGACGGAATCGTTCGCGCGACCGGCGCTTGATTTCCGCCAGCGCGTCTTCGGTCGCCTTGATCGACTCCAGAATATCGCGGCGCTGCTCGGACAAGAACCCGAATCGCTCCTCGGCCTCTTCGAGCTCTTCAAGCGCCATCATGTTCACAGGGCCGAGGTCGTCGAGCTTCGCCCGCAACCCGTCAAGGCGAAGCCTGGCCGCGTCGAGGTCAAACAGAGCGCCCGCAGAATCGGCCAGCGTCGCATCCTCGCTCACCACGGCCCCTTCGCCCGTTGCTGCGTCACTGGAGATTTCAGCCGCCGCCTTTCCGAGCTCGACGCTGGTCACGACGTCTTCGAGCGACATCGCGAGCTCCGAGTGACAAGTGCGGCTCAGGTGGTCGGCCTCGGATTCGATTCGAGCGCGCTCGATTTCCACCTGACTCCGCCGCTCGCGCGCCTCCGCCGCTTCCTGCCTCAACTCGCCCAGCTTCGCCTCAAGCTCGTCGGCTCGCGCACGCGCTCCCGCGACGGCTTCTGACGCGGTATCGACGTCGAGAGCGACTCGCGCACATTCGTTCTCGAGGCGGGCGGCGGCGGCTTCAGCCTCCAACCTCGCCGCGGTGAGCTGTTCAGTCCTGTTGTGGCTCTCGTAGAGTTCGACCCGGTGGCGGTTGATCCTCGACCTGAGTTCCTCCGCTTCGTCTTCAAGTCGCCGCGTCTCGGACCGCAGAGCTCTCAGCCTCTCCGCGCGGGCGGCGACCGAGGATCTCGCCGTCGAGAGATCTTCGGCGATGCGCTCGGCCCCCGTGCGCATCTCGGCGTAGGCAGCCTGCTCGGCTTCTAACTGTTGTTGCACCTCGCTGCGCGAATGCTCGGCTCGCGACAGCTCGCCCGCCAAGTCTTCGATGCGGGCCTCCAATTCGCGGCGTTCCTCGGCGGTCTGGGTCAGCTCGGCTTCGACGACTCGCACGTGCTGCTCGGCGTGTTCCAGGTCGCGAGCAAGCCCCTCGAGTTGCGAGCCGCCCGCGGCGACGGCCTTTTCGCACGATCGATGATCTGCATCAAGCGAGCTTGCTTCACTCTCCGTCTCCCGAAGCCGCGCTTCTCCCTCGGCGACTCTCGCGCCCGCTTCTTGCGCCCGCGCGCCCAGCATCTCGACGCGTGTGCGAAGTTCCTTAATCTCGCGCTTCAGCGCCAGCAGCGAGCCGCCCCTCTCTTGCGCCGGCAGGCCTGCGACGATCAAGCGGCCGTTCACGACTTGCTCGCCGTCGTGCGTGACGTAGATGTTGGAAGGGTTCTCGATCGACAGGTGCAACGCCGCCTCGATGTCTGGAACAACGGGGGCGCGGCTCTTTTCGGGAAACGCGCGCTCGACCACCGCTTTGATCTCAGGCCGCAACCCGAGGAGATCGATCGCGCGCAGGACCTCGAGATGGAATCGCGCCGCCTCGTCGTCGCCCCTTTCTGGAATGAAAGACGTGGCGTCGAGCCGGAATGAAGCGCTCTCGCTTTCGGTTTCACGCCTATCGTTCGACCTTCCGCCGTCCCCGTTGCCGCCGGGCTCGCCCTCGGCGCCATGAAGCCCGACGACTAGAAACGCGCCGCGTCCCAGACTTCCACTCTTGAGCGACGCGACGCCGGCCAACGCGTCGTCAATCGTCGGCACCAACACACACTGGAGCTCGCGGCCGAACAGGCTCTCAACTAGCCGCTCGTACTGCGGCTCAACGTCGACGAAATCGGCAAGCGTGCCAAGTGCGTTTATGCCGGCCGCAACCTCGGATGACAAGACGTGCTGAACCGCGTCGGAGTAGTAAGCGTGGTGGGCGTCGAGCTCTTCGAGCGAGGCGAAACGGTGCCGGGCGGCGTCGAGTTCGGACCGCGCGTGAGTCTCCTCGGCGCGCATGGCGTCAGCTTCATCGCGGAGCCTCGCAAGCTCCCCGCTGCGTTCGGCGATGAGCGCCGTCAAATCGGCCAGCCGAGCCTGATTCACGCCGACTTCGGCGGCGACCCTGGCGTGTTCGACCGAAGCTTCTTCGCGCCGGAGTCCGGCGCGTTCGATCTCGGCTCTGAGGCTCGCTTGTCTGTGATCGAGCCGGCGTCGCGCCTCTTCCAGGTTCACGGCGGTGTTTCGCAGCCGCTCGGCCGTTCCGATCTCGATCAGTAGTCGCTGCCGGATATGTTCGATTCCTTCTTCGGCTGCTCGAAGCTGCGATATCTCGGCTTGATACGCGGCCTCACGTTCGAGCAATTCTGCCTGCTCGCGCGTCAGCTCTCCTTCAAGCGCAGTGAGGTCTGTGCGGCGGCGTTCGATCTCCGCTTCGAGCAACGCGAGGCGATCGGTCAGCGCGCGCTGCTCCCGCTCGATCTCCGCGATGCGCGAAGCGATCTCCTTGAGTTGCTGCTCATCGAACGCCTGGCGGTTGCGAACGCGGTCGGCTTCGAGACTGACCGCAGC
The DNA here is from genome assembly GCA_035293105.1 of Blastocatellia bacterium. Taxonomy (GTDB): domain Bacteria; phylum Acidobacteriota; class Blastocatellia; order UBA7656; family UBA7656; genus DATDOV01. The sequence goes on along the minus strand of DATDOV010000005.1, from coordinate 74,093 downwards.
GGCTTGCTCGCGCCTTTCGGCCAGCACATCTTCGGCGGCTCGCGCTTCGTTCGATGCGGCCCGGTGCTCCGCTTCGCTGGCGGCGACGGCCGCGTCGAGCCCGGACTGCTCGGCGGCGGTGGCCTCGAGTTCGTTCGCGATGCGGACCGCGGTTTCGGTCAAGCGATAGTAGTCGGCGGTGAAGACCTGCTTCTGGAGCGAGCGCATCTCCTCGCGCAGCCGCCGGTAGCGCCTCGCTCTCTGCGCCTGGCGCTTCAGGCTGTTCACCTGTCGCTCAACCTCGCTGATGATGTCGTTGAGCCTCGTCAAATTCTGTTTCGCCGACTCGATCTTCAGCTCGGTCGCTCGCTTGCGGGATTTGAACTTGGTGATGCCGGCGGCCTCCTCGATCAGCGCGCGGCGGTCGAGCGGCTTCGATGAGAGAATCTGGCCGATGCGTCCCTGCTCGATGATGGCGTAGTGAGCGCCGCCGAGCCCCGTACCTGCGAACAGGTCTTGAATGTCGCGCAGCAGGCAGGCGCGGCCGTTCATCAGGTAGTCGCTGTCGCCGGTGCGATAGAGCCGGCGGGCAACGGTTATCCGCTCGCCGGCCGAGATCGCCACGGCTCTCCGCTTGCGGCGCCTTCGAGCGGCCTGCGCGTGGCGATGCGGCGAGGGTTGTTGATCGACAGTCAAGTTAGAGGTCGCACTTTGGTCTTCGTTGCCGGTAACATCGGGCGAGGGCGGCGGCTCCGGTGGTTCGGGCTCCGGGCTCAACTCGGCGACGAGCGTGCGTGCGGCCTCGGCCGCATGTTCGGCGGTCTCGATAGCGTGGTCGTAGTTGACCTGGTCTTCGTCGGAGGAATCCTCGGTCTGGCGGCTGGCGATGTCGGCGGTTGCGACCAGGGTGATTGTGACTTCAGCCATCCCGCCGGGCTTACGGTCGCGGGTGCCGTTGAAGATCACGTCTTCCATTTTGCCGCCGCGGAGGTTCTTCGGCGATTGTTCACCGAGCACCCACGAGATGGCTTCGGCGATGTTACTCTTGCCGCAGCCGTTTGGGCCGACGACGCCGGTGATGCCTTCTCCGAAAACCAGCGAGGTGCGGTCGGCGAAGGACTTGAATCCGCTGATTTCAAGCTTTTCTAGTCTGAGCATCCCAATACCTGATCGTGATCGTCATAAGCACTAAATATAGAGCGCTGAGCAAAACCTGGCACACTATAAGGTAGGGCGATTCGACTGTCAAACAAAAGCATCATGGCGAGAGACGCAAATTTGCGGCGCCTAAAAAAAGCCGTTGTAGCCGCCGCCAGTGTCGCCTTGGCTCGCCGCCGAGTATGGCTGCGGGCGCCAGCCCGGAGCAGCTTGCTATCAACCTAACCGCCGACGAGAACCCCTACCCGAAATGCTGCGGGCGTCAGTCCGGAGCAGCTTGCTATCAACCTAACCGAATGCGCGAGAAGCCCGAACCCCGACCGAATGCTACCTTGACACCCTTTCGCTCAATCGGCTACTTTTAAGTGCTTTTTATCGAAGCGAATTCGTAACAGGAGCAGTCAAGAAGGTGAAACCAGACATTCATCCGAAATACATGAACGCGAATGTGCACTGTGCCTGCGGCGCGACCTGGCAGACGCGCTCGACCAAACCCGAAATCAGGCTGGAGATTTGCTCGAGCTGCCACCCGTTCTTCACCGGCAAGCAGAAGCTCATCGATACGGCGGGCCGCGTCGAGAGATTCAATCGCAAGTACGGCCGCAAGGCTGAGGCTTAACCGGGCAACAACCTGGCAGAGGTTGTCGGGGCCGCGCGCAACTGAAGCGGCATCCGGCAGCCTTTTTCCTTTGCGTGCAACCGGGCGGTGAGGACAGCAACCATGAGGGAAGATCAAATCATAGTCGGGGGTCAGGCGGTCATCGAGGGCGTCATGATGCGCGCGCCGCACTCGTACGCGGTCGCGGTGCGGCGGCCCGACGGGGTCATCGTAGCGAAGAGCGAACCACTTCCCTCGCTCGCCGAAAAGTACCCGATCCTGAAGCTGCCGGTCCTCCGCGGGGCCGCCGTGCTGATCCAATCGATGGTGCTCGGCATCAAGGCGCTGAACTTCTCGGCCGGCGTCGTGTTTCACGAGGCGGCGAAAGACTACGCGCCGGCGACGACGGGAGTGGGAAGCATGGCCCTGACGTCGCAGGTCGCGGTGGCAACGGCTGACGCGGCGGTTGTCCCCGTGGAAAAAGACACTGCGAAGAGCGCAAATGCCGCCGCCTTCGGATCAATCGTCTTCGCGTTGGTTTTCAACGTGATTCTGTTCATCGTCCTGCCGCTGCTGCTCACGAACATGCTATTCGTCTGGCTGGGCGGCGGGACCATTGATGCCCAGTCTTCGAGCGGGGCGTGGTACGCGGAAGCCTGGGCATGGATTCGCGCCGCGTTGCATCCCGTCAGGCCCTCCGTCGCGTTCAACCTCGTAGACGGGCTGATTCGGATGACCTTCTTCCTGATCATGATCGTCAGCTTCTCGCTGCTGCGGGATATCCGGCGCGTCTTCGAGTACCACGGCGCCGAGCACAAAGTAGTCTACACCTGGGAAGCCGGCGAAGAATTGACGGTCGACAACGCGCGGCGCAAACGGCGGCAGCACCCGCGCTGCGGCACGAGTTTTTTGATGGTCGTGATGCTGGTGGCGATAGTCGCGTTCTCAGTCGTGAAGTTCGACTCGCTGTTCCTGAACTTCCTGGTGAGGATCGCGCTGCTTCCGGTCATAGCGGGTGTGTCGTACGAGATCATCCGCGCGTCTGCCCGAAGCGGCGCTCAGTGGTTCTTCTCGGTGATAACCCGGCCGGGCCTGTGGCTCCAGAACGTGACCACTAAAGAACCCGATGACTCGCAGTTGGAAGTCGCGATCTTCGCGCTGAATGAGTCGCTGAAGCTGGAACCGGCGGCGTGAGTCCTGAGTCCTGAGTCCTGAGTTGACCGCGCTCGGCACTCAGGACTCAGGACTCAGCACTCAGAACTGAGAATGTTAGATAAGCTCGCATCAATCGAAGAGAAGTACGAACGGCTAACCGAGCAGTTGGTCGATCCCGAACTGCTGGCGGATCAGCAGAAGTACACCCGCGTAGCCAAACAACACCGCGAGCTCGAAGAAGTCGTCGCCAAGTACCGGGAGTTCAAAGCACTCGACCACGGCATTCGCGAGACGGGGGAGATGATCCAGACCGAAGCCGACGCCGAGATGGTCGCGCTGGCGCGAGCGGAACTCGCCGAGCTTGAAGATCGGCGCGAGCGAGTTGCGGAAGAGTTGAAGGTCTTGCTCCTGCCCAAGGACCCGAACGACGAAAAGAACGTCATCCTCGAAATCCGCGCCGGGACCGGCGGCGACGAAGCGACGCTCTTCGCCGCCGAGATCATGCGAATGTACGCGCGCTACGGCGAGCGGCAGGGCTGGCGCGTTCAGGTGCTCGCCGTCTCCGAGTCGGGCATCGGCGGCATAAAAGAAGGAATAATGCTGATCGAAGGCAATCGCGTCTACTCGAAGCTCAAACACGAGTCCGGTGTGCACCGCGTTCAGCGCGTCCCTCAAACCGAAGCATCGGGCCGCATTCACACCTCGGCCGTCACCGTCGCCGTCCTGCCCGAAGCTGAAGAGGTTGACATCAAGATCGACCCGAAAGACCTGCGCATCGACACGTTCTGCTCTTCGGGGCCGGGCGGCCAGTCGGTCAACACTACCTACTCCGCCGTTCGCCTGACTCATCTGCCGACCAACACTGTGGTGTCGATGCAGGACGAGAAGTCTCAGATCAAGAACCGCGAGAAGGCGATGCGAGTGCTGCGGTCGCGCTTGTTGGAGATGGAGCAGAGCAAGCAGCACGAAGCGATTGCCAGCGAGCGCCGGTCGATGGTGGGTTCGGGCGACCGCTCGGAGAAGATTCGAACGTACAACTTCAAGGACAATCGGGTCACCGACCACCGCATCGGCTACACGGCGCACCAGCTCGATCAATTCATGGAAGGCGAGATCGGCAACTTGATTGACGCGCTGGTCGCGCACTATCAAGCTGAGAAACTGAAAGCTGGCGCCGAAGCCGCCGCGTGAAGCGAGCAGTCAGCACTGAGTGTCGAGATTGGACGATAGTTGGAGTTCGGACAATTCGCCATCATCAAACCTCAGATCTCACGCCCAGATTTGGGCAATTCACAGGTCTGGAAGAGGCACTTGTGCCCGCTCTTTTCTTCCCTTAGTCGACTCAAGAAAGGCGGGCACAAGTGCCTCTTCCAGACCTGCGATCTTTCGGTTGTTTGGTGAGGGTTCGGTTTCGCCGCGTACCGAAAGGCGGAATCCGAAGAAGGAGGCGCAAACTCCAGGTCAAGAGCCCGGTTTTGGCTCCGTGCTCACCGCCGAGCACGCGCGACCAAACTCGGCTGGTGACCTTCACTCACCGGTGAAGCAATGCCTACCATCACCGAGGCAATGGCAGAAGGCGCGAAACGGCTGCGCGAAGCGGGCGTCTCAGAAGCGCGCCGCACCGCCGGCATCCTGCTCTGCAACGTCCTGACCCTTGACCGGACTGCACTGCTCACGAGGTCGAACGAGAATGTCGAAGACGCAGCCTGGGCGAGCTACTCACATCTGATTGCTCGTCGCGCGGCGGGCGAACCGCTTCAATACATAACTGGACATCAGGAGTTCTACGGTCTCGACTTCAATGTCACGCCCGATGTGCTCATCCCTCGCCCTGAAACCGAATCTCTGGTCGAGCGAGTGATCGCGGTTGCGGCTGCTCTGCCCAGGGCCGCCGAGTGTGGACCCTTGATCGTCGACGTCGGCACCGGATCGGGTTGCGTAGCCGTCGCAGTCGCGGTCAACGTGCCGAGTGCGCGCGTGATCGCAACGGACATTTCGCCATCGGCGTTGGAGGTAGCCCGCGAGAACGCGCTTCGTCACGGCGTTTCCTCTCGGATCGAGTTTCTGGAAGGCGACCTGCTCGGACCTCTTAAGGAGCGCGGCCTTGCGGGCGCGATCGACATCATCGCTTGCAACCCGCCTTACGTACCTTCATCGCAGCCGGATACGGTTCAGCGAGAAGTACGCGAGTGGGAGCCGAACGTGGCGCTGTTTGGCGGCGAGGAGGGATTGGACTTCTACGGCCGTCTGTTCGACGATGCGGGTGAGTTCTTGAAGGCGGGCGGGTATTTGGTCTGCGAGATCGGCTATAGCCAACTCGATTCGATACGCGAGATGATCAGCGCGACGTGGGAACTCATGGAGGTGAGGAACGACTTGCAAGGGATTCCACGGACGATTGCGATTCGCAAGCGCGAGTCAGAATAATCGGGGACGGATCCTCCTTGATTGCAGCAACGTTAAACGGCCTATCAAGCCGGTCCAATTCGCCCGACGTATTGAAACACGTTGAGTTGGAACCGATCACTCGAAACTCCTCCCTGAAACCGCAACTGCGCCTCGATATTGGCGAGGCATTGAAAGCCAACATCCCTGTCCGCAATTCGGGACTCGTGCGTGCGATTCGCTCAAGATTGACACTAATCAGACGCGATACCTATACTCTCGTCAATGCGAATTCTTGCCGTCGACCTCGGCTCCAAGAACATAGGAATTGCCGCTTGCGACGCCCTCGGTATATCGGTCCGGCCAATTGAGACGATTCGTCGAACGAGCGTCAACGGCGATATAGAGCGGTTGAAGTTTCTGGCAGCCGACCTCGATGCCGAAGCCGTAGTTGTCGGGCTGCCGCTGAGGATGGACGGCAGCGTTGGGGATGCGGCAGGCAAAGCGCTCAAGTTTGTCGACGCACTGCGATGCGCGCTGGCGATACCGGTTTTCACGCAGGATGAACGGCTCACGAGTTACGAGGCGGAGCAGATCATGCGTGAGCGCGGCATGCGGCGTGAGCAGAGACGCTCGCGGTCGGATGAGTTCGCCGCGATGATAATCTTGCGAGACTTCCTATCGACAGCCAAAGCAAAAAGCTGAGCAGTAGCTCATGGGATCGGGTTGTCGGCGGTCACGAGGGACGGCCGGCCGGCCCTTGCACGGAGACCCGCAGCGGCGAGAGTGGGCGCATGCGCTACTCATTGCTGCTGCTCATCTTCGTCATCCCGGCTCTCGGCATCGCGTCGGTGCTCTGGGTACGCTCGAGTGTGACCGCGCGCGCCGACCACTCAGCGGGCAGCCGGATCATTACCGTCGAGCCGGGAATGAGCACCCAGGCAATTGTCGACCGCCTGTCGGACGCCGGTATCGTGCGGCATCCGATTGCGCTCCGCATCTACCTGAGAGTCAGCGGCCGCGGCGGGGAGTTGAAAGCCGGCGACTACATCTTCCCGTCCCCGATCTCGCCGCTCGAAGCCATCGAGAGGATCGAGCGAGGTGAGGTCCATATCGAACGCATCACGATTCCGGAGGGCTACAGCCGCTTTGAGATCGCCAGGACGCTGGCCGTTGATACCGGCAGAGCGACCGCCGACGAATTCCTGCGCCTGATGGACGACCCGTCTCCGGTCGCGCGATTTGCGCCGGAGGCGCGGAATCTGGAGGGCTACTTGTTTCCGGATACGTACAACTACACGATGGTGACGACGCCTGAAGAACTGATCCGCGGGATGGTCAGCCGTTTCGAGGAGGCGGTCACTCCGGAGCGGGTCGCGCGCGCGAAGGAACTCGGCCTGAGTCTTCACCAGGTCATCACGATTGCGTCGATCATTGAGAAGGAAGCTCGCGTCGCGGAAGAACGTCCGCTGATATCGTCGGTATTCGCGAACCGCCTGCGGCTGGGAATGCCGCTGGCGAGCGATCCGACCTTCATTTACGCAGCCAAGCTCGAGAATGACTACGATGGCAACCCAAACAACCCGCGCCATCGCCGCCGGCTGTCGTTGTACAACACGTATATCTTTTCAGGGTTACCACCGGGGCCGATCGCGTCACCCGGCAGCGAATCCATCGACGCTGCGCTTCATCCCGCCGACACGAACTACCTCTACTTTGTCGTCAGCGGCACCGGGGGCCGTCACAAATTCTCCGCAACCGCAGCCGAGCATGAAGTTGCGGTCCAGCAGTATCGGCGTCAGCAGCGCGCGCTTCGTTGACGCCGGTCACCGCGCCTGCTGCGGCCGCTCGCTGAGCCTCACCTGCACTGTCATTCGGCGGCCCTGACGAATGATCTCGACGCTGACGGTCTGGCCGGGATGTCTGTCGCTCAAGGCGCGTTGCAGATCATCGCTGTTGGTCACCGGGCGGCCGTCGATGCTGACGATGACATCGCCGGCTTCGACAATGACGAGTCCGCCGAAGACCGTATCGCGAGTCGAGGCTGCGCGCAGGCCGGCGGCGGCGGCCCCGCTCCCGCGATAGACGGCCCCAACCATGATTCCCTCATCAACCGGCAGACCAAGCAGCCTGGCCGCGCGGCGGTTGAGCGGCATGATGTTGATGCCCAGCCACGGTCTTGATACGTACCCCTTCCCGATCAGATCGGGGATGATCGCGTTGGCGGTATCGACCGGGACCGCGAACCCAATCCCGACGGAGCCTCCTGACGGACTGTAGATTGCCGTGTTGATGCCGATCATCTCCCCCTTCGCGTTGAGGAGAGGCCCGCCGGAGTTTCCGGGGTTGATTGACGCGTCGGTTTGGATCGCGCCTTCGATGGTCCGGCGGGAAGCGGGATCGCGGAGGGGCCGTTCGAGCCCGCTGATGATGCCGGTCGTCAGCGTATGTTGGAGCCCGAAGGGATTCCCGATCGCCAGGACCTTCTGCCCTACCTGAAGCCCCTTGGACGTGCCGAGCTTTATGGTCTTCAGGTGATTTCGCGGGGCGTTCACTTTGATGACGGCGAGATCGTTGTCGGGGTCGCTTCCGATCAAGCGCGCCGGGTACTTTTCGTTCTCAATCTGCACGTCGAGCTGTTGCGTGCCCTGCACGACGTGGTAGTTGGTCAGGATGTGGCCTTTGTCATCTATGATCGAACCCGAACCGCTGCCTTCCTGAGGATAGACGCCGAACCACGTTTCAGCGTAACTCTTGCTCGTAATATTGACGACGGCGGGGCTGTACTCCCGGTAGATCTCGATGTTGTTTTGCTCGTCTGACGCAACAGATGGATCGGCGAGGACGGGGCGCTCCTCGCTCCTCTGTCCGCTATCCATCGCTCTCTGGGCGCAGGTGACGATCACACCTGCAAACAACGCGGAGAGAATCGCAAGCGCAGCCAACTGCTTGCCCGTTACCCGGTACATACTTCCCTTCCTCCTTGCTTGTATTGGAGATTAGTGACCTGGACTCTTGCCTCGGATCGAAACTAGCATCGGCGCAAATGAGCTGTCAATCAATCAGAACGCCGGGTCCTCTGTCACGGTCCTCTCCTGTCGCAGTCCTCTCCTCGTGAGTGATTGTGTGAATCGCAGTCGTGAAGTGACGTCCAGACAAGTCGGATGGGCGACGACGGTTCCCTCGACGCGTATCGGCGTCATTAAACAAAGGACATGTTTCGACGTGCGCTCGAACGCTGTGCGAAGGGCACGGCCCCCTCTTCAATTCAATTGCTGACGCGTGAGATCCGCCGCGAAGTACTTGACGTCTTCCAATCGAAACGGCTTTGCGAGGAACGCGTCGGCCCCCGCGGCGAGTGCAAGGTCTTCCATTCCCGGCAGGCCGCTGATGATCAGCACGCGAGGACTTGCGATTCCAACGGCGCCCTTCACCATTCGGCACACTTCTAATCCATCAGAAGGCCCGTCAATCAGCACATCCATAACCACGAGGTCGAAATCCTCGACACTCAACCACCTCAATGAGTCCGTTCCGCTATCGACCGTCATCACAGCATGGCCGAATGAGCCAAGGTAATGTTCGAGTAGTTTTGCTATCGCTGTTTCGTCTTCGACAACCAGGACTTTTGCCATCGTCGCACCTCTCTCAGAGACACTTGTCCGTTTCGACCCAGCTTGGTATCCCCCCTTGCTGCAACTAGATCGCAACCAGACTCACAACCTGACACCTCACGGAGCAAACGGCTTGCCACTAAGTCCGCAAGCGCGCAGACGACGACAAATGTTAGCTAATAATGGAGCCTGAGACGAGAAGCGCCTCCAGCGGAGATTGATGCCTGAGGAGAACAGCGTCAGGGTCTGTTGCGCGCAGTGGAACGAAAATCCGGGATTGTGTGGTTAATACGACATGCTGCGCGGCAAAAAAATAACGGAAGGGTCACTCGGGAGAGTTTCCCTTCCGTTTTCTGCGTCCCTTCAATGGTTGTGTCCCTCAACCAGAGAAGAAGAGGAGGTTATTTGACAGCCACAATCCAAATTCCCTCATGGTTGCCGAGTTGGCCGCACTATATCAAAGCGCCCGTTTTCTTAGAACATGAGGCCCAATAAAAGCGAAAAACAGTATCTCGCCGTAGTCCCACAAACTTCGGTTTCATTAAGAGCACGCTTGCGTTCGGCGGGCAATTCCAGGCAGCGATGGGCAACGCGTTGCCGGGAACGGGGCGTGAGGTGGACCCCAACATGGCTAAGGCTCCGGTCGGTCCGTCACCATCAGGCAATCTTCCTCAGCCCCCACCGGTAGAGGACCTTCATGAGCGTCCTGAAGCGGTCGTACCATCGCGGCGTATAGGGGAACCACCACCAGTCGCTCTTCATTGGGAACAGATCCCAGTTGACATGTTTCATCCGTACGAACTCGAAGAGTCCAGACCTGCCGTGGGTCACCCCCAGCCCGCTCTCCTTTACGCCGAACCACGGCGTTTGCGCCGCGCCATGAGTATAGACGGCGTCGTTGATGATCACCGAGCCGGCCTCGATTCGCCTTGCGATGCGGCGGCCGCGCTCATTGTCCCGGGTCCACACGGAGGCAAGCAGGCCATAGCGGCTGTTGTTGGCCTCCCGGATTGCCTCCTCCTCGTCCTTGACGACCATTATCGGCAGCAGCGGACCGAACGACTCTTCGGTTACGGCCTTCATAGAGTTGTTCACGTCGACGAGTACAGTCGGCTCGAAAAAGAAGCCACCGAGATCTTCTCGTTTGCGCCCGCCGGTGAGCACGCGCGCGCCCCGGGCGACGGCATCGGAAACGTGATCGCACACGACGTTCAACTGGTTCTCGTTCGCCAGCGGACCGATATCGGTCGAACAATCCGGTGAAGGAGGGCCAAGCCTGAGCTTCTTCACTTCATCGACGACGGCCGAGATGAACTTCTCCGCGATCGGCTCGACGACGTAGAGCCTCTCGACCGAGGCGCACACCTGCCCACAGTTAACGAACGCACCCCACACGGCCCCTTTGACCGTACGCTCGAAGGGCGCGTCCTCGCAGACGATCATCGGATCCTTGCCGCCTAATTCGAGCACGACCGGCAACAGCCGCTGGGCCGCGCTTTCGGCGATCTTCTTTCCTGTCCGCACCGAGCCGGTGAAGAAGATCTTGTCGACCGCTGACTCGACAAGCGCTGCGCCGGTCGAGCCGTCCCCCTGGACGATCTGAAAGACCCCATCGGGGAAGCCCGCCGCTTCGAACAGGCGCCTGATCGCACCAGCAACAAGAGGCGTGTACTCAGAAGGCTTCAAGACTACGGCATTGCCCGCCATCAAGGCCATCACGACTTCGCCGGTTGGAATCGAAAACGGAAAATTCCACGGGCTGATAATCCCCGCGACCCCAAGCGGCTCATAAGTAATCATCGAGCGCTTGTTCCGGAAAACCGCAAGCGTAAACCGTTCGTCGCGCAGTATGCGTTCGGCCTTCGCCGCGAAGTGGCTCATGAGGTCCGCGATTGGAAAGACCTCGGTCGACAGCGCTTCGAACTGAGGTTTGCCGGTTTCGTCCGAGATGATGTTAATGATCTCGGTCTGGCGGTCATAGAGCGCCCGCCGCACCTTGTAGATATAACGCGCTCGATTTCGGTACGAGAGCGCCGCCCATGCGGGCTGCACCGCGCGTGCGCGTGCGACAGCCCGCTCGACCTCCGCGTGGGTGGTCACCGGAAAGCGCCCCAATTCCTCACCTGTCGCCGGGTTTATTGATACTATCTCGGGCGCCTGCGCGTCAGTCATCGTCACCCTTGCAGTCATAACCACTCCGATCTCGCGAAATCAAACGCTGGTCAGAACTCTGCGTTGAGGAAGCTGATTAGGTCGCCCGGCCGATCAAGCGCTACGTCGGGCGAGTGAGCGAGCAAAGATTCGCGAATCGCGCCGCCCCACAGCGCAGCGGCCGTTTTCGTGCCGGCCGAACGCCCCATCATTATATCAGCGGGGCTATCGCCCACAACGAGGGCGCGACCGGCCTCGACGCGAAGCTCGCCGAGAGCGAGGAGCACGCCGTCGGGCTCGGGTTTGGGCCGCGCGACGTCATCGCCCCAGATGCTCGCCCGAATCAGGTTGCGCAATCCGGTGATGTCCAGCTCGCGCTCGCCCGCGCGGCGCGGCTTAAGAGATACGACGGCAATGTGTGCACCGCGATGGGTCAGGTGTTCCAGGACCTCCGCGATGCCGTCGTAGAGGATGAGGCGGTGGTGATTCGCATAGTAATGCTCCTCGAAGCTCGCGACCATCTCGTCGAGCAGCTCTTCGGAGTACCGCCGCAGAATCTCGCGTGGCGTCGTGCTCCAGGCATTGGTCAACTCGTTTCCGTTTACGTCCAGCCCGGTATGCCGCCTGACGGAATGCTGAAATGCCTCGCGGTAAGCATGTTCGGAGGACACCAGAGTGCCGTCGAAATCAAAAATCAGACAATCTATCTTCATTGTCGGTGCTCGACGGTCAGGCCTCCAACTCGTCGAACTCGCCCATGACTCTGAACTTCCGGTAGCGTCGCTCGATCCGTTCCTGCTCGCTCAGTTTGCTGATGGACCTGAGGGTGTCAGTCAGGTAGGCGTCGAGGATGTCGGCCATCTCGCGATGATCGGCGTGCGCGCCGCCGGCCGGCTCCGGCACGATCTCGTCTATCAAACCGAACTCGAGCAGGTCGGTCGCCGTCAGCTTCAAGGCCCGCGCCGCCTGTTCGGCGTACGCTTTGTCGCGCCAGAGGATAGACGCGCATCCCTCGGGAGAAATCACGGAGTAGATCGCGTTCTCCAACATCAAGACTGTGTCCCCGACGCCGATGGCAAGTGCGCCGCCCGATCCCCCTTCGCCGGTGACCGTCACGATTACCGGCACCCGAAGCTTGGCCATCTCGCGGAGGTTATACGCGATAGCCTCGGCCTGTCCGCGCTCTTCGGCATCTATGCCCGGATACGCGCCGGAGGTGTCGATGAAAGTGAATATAGGGCGGCGGAATTTCTCGCCGAGCTTCATGACGCGAAGTGCTTTGCGATACCCCTCGGGCTTGGCCATTCCGAAATTGCGCGCGAGCTGCTGCTTGGTGGTTCGCCCCTTCTGATGGCCGACGATGACACAGGACTCGCCATGGAACCGCGCATAGCCGGTCACGATGGCCGGGTCGTCGCCGAAACGGCGGTCGCCATGAATCTCAGTGAAATCGGTGAAGATCAAGTTCACGTAGTCGAGGGTGTAGGGCCGTTCGGGATGGCGAGCGAGCTTCACTCGCTCCCAAGCACCGAGCTTGCGCGGGTCGGTGGTGAGGTTTGCCGCGTCCGAACTCTGCAGCCGGCGATGAATCTCCTCCATCGCGTCGTCGTCATTGGATGTCATCTGCTCACTCTTCTCGCGCCATAAGAGGGCGTTTCGTCGGGGGCCTAATCTTGACACTCCTCGCGCCTCACTGCTACATTCCGCCAGCGCGCGGACGCGGAATACTCCCACTAAAACAGGAAGTCCGAAGCTTATGGCGACGTTCAATGGTATAGAAGTTCCCGCCGAGGGTCAAAAGATTGCCGTCGACGGCGCGAGGCTCGTGGTGCCGGACCGGCCAATCATTCCCTTCATCGAGGGTGACGGGACCGGTCGTGACATATGGCGGGCTTCGCAGCGCGTGTTCGACGCGGCAGTCGAGCGAGCTTACGGCGGGAAGCGGCGCATCGTCTGGTACGAGATATTCGCGGGCGAAAAGGCGTACAACAGATTCGGCGAGTGGCTGACCGATGATTCAGTCAAAGCGATCGCCGAGTTCGTCGTCGCGATCAAAGGCCCGCTGACGACTCCCGTGGGAGGAGGCATCCGAAGCCTCAATGTCACCCTCAGACAGGTGCTCGACCTGTACGCGTGCGTTAGGCCGGTCCGCTATTTCGACGGAGTTCCCTCGCCTGTAAAGCACCCGGAAAAAGTAGACGTCGTGATCTTCCGCGAGAACACCGAGGACGTGTACGCCGGCGTCGAGTTCGTCTCGGAAAGCGAGCGCGCTCGCGAGATCATCTCGCTGCTCAACGAGAAGTACGGATACAAAGTAAGGACCGACAGCGGGATCGGTATCAAACCGATCTCGCCCACAGGAACCAAGCGGCTGGTTCGGCGCGCGGTTCAATACGCGCTGGGTTTCAGTCGGCCGTCGGTTACGCTCGTACACAAGGGCAACATCATGAAATTCACCGAGGGCGCGTTCCGCGACTGGGGCTACGAAATCGCCAAGGAAGAGTTCAGGCCTCAGATCGTCACCGAACGTGAAACCTGGATACTGGAAAACCGGGAGAAGAACCCCTCGATCACTGATGAACAGAACGCCCGCGCGATAGAGCCGGGTTTTGATCAGATGTCAGAGAAGCAACGCGCGGCGGCCGTCGAAGAGGTGAAGCAAACGCTCGCGGCTATCTGGAGCACGCACGGCAAAGGCGAGTGGAAGAAGAAGCTCTTGATCAAGGACCGAATCGCAGACTCGATATTCCAACAGATACTCATCCGCCCAGATGAGTATTCGGTCCTGGCGACTCCCAATCTCAACGGCGATTACTTATCTGACGCGGCGGCGGCTCAGGTAGGCGGGCTTGGAATGGCTCCTGGAGCCAACATCGGGGATCGGGCTGCGGTCTTCGAGGCGACTCACGGGACTGCGCCGAAGTATGCGGACAAAGATATGGTCAACCCATCGTCGGTGATTCTCTCGGGCGTGATGATGTTCGAGCACATGGGCTGGCGTGAAGCCGCGAAGACGATAACCGGCGCCCTGACCAGGACCATCCAGCAGAAGCGAGTGACCTACGACCTCGAGCGCCAGATGGAAGGCGCAACGAAGCTGAAGACGAGTGAATTTGCTACGGCGATAATCGAGAATATGTGAATTGAGTCGCGTTTTTTGCGGTTTTGTATTGGGTGATATTCCCAGAGGCAGTTCATTCGGACAGTGTTCCCCACCCCTAATGCCGCCGACTGCGACTTGGTCGTCGAGCTTCCAGAAGGAGGGTCAACAGAATGCGGCAACTCAGAGCATCTAAAGAAGCCATCTCCGTCGTCACCTTTATTGTGCTGATGTCGCATGGCGTGACAGTGCGCGGTCAGATGAGGCCCAAGGATCACTACAAGGACGGCGAGAAGCTGCTGAAGCAGAATCAGGTCTACGATGCCTTCCAGGAGTTTAGTCAGGCCGCGAAGCTTGAACCCGCGAACAAGAAATACCAGACGAAGCTGACTGAAGTAGGGAAGGTAGCCTCAGTCCGAGCCGAGGCCGAAGCTCGCCAAGAGGCGAACGTTCGTCCACACATGATATTGCTTTGGCTTAGGCGCGCGGTTGAATACGACCCCTCAAATGCTTCGGCCGCTGAATGGTTGATACGGGTTCGGAATGACGTCGATCGTGCTTCAAGAAAGGCAGCGGAAGCACAAGATGCTCTGAATCGGGGGGACCTACAGGTAGCGGAGGAAATCATTAAGTCAAACGGGGTTTTCGTGAAGCGGTATTAATACTGCCCGGCTTAGAGAACGAGCTGCGAGGGGCGGCGATGGCAAGTGAGGCACAAACGCTTTGGAGAAACGGCGACGCGAAGGCTGCCTTAGATAAACTGTACCAGGCCGAACGTGAAGCACCGAGCAGCGTGTATGTCCTGAGCGTGTCCAGGAAACTTCGGCGAGACATTTCCGACGACATTCTCCCCTTCCGAGTGGCGTGGCTTTTACCGTCTTTGAGGCATTGCACGGTATCGAGGACGATATCGTCAAGAAGGGAGGCCTCAGACAACCCTGGGAGGAACCCAGACGGAGAATAGGAGAATTAGTAGCAAATTGCATAGTCTTACCTTTCAACGAGACTGCGGCTGAAATAGCCGCCCACGTGTTTCCCCGTTTAGTTCCACGCCTTGATCGCGAACGCCGCAAGAGAATCTGGGCCGACATCTTCATCGCAGCTACGGCGGTCGCTCATCGGTACGGTCTCGTGTCTCACAACAGGAAGGACTTTGAAGCAATCGCCGATCAGCTTCCCGGCGATCAGATTTTGTACTTGGCTGTTTGGAAACCTTGAGTTGGGGACCTCAGTTCAGTTTGCTTCTTAGCACGTGTTTCTTTATCTCCGCGAATCCGACATTGAGAATCGGGTACTCCTTCCAATCCTTGTAATCGTAGTGCCACCACTCCGGTTCGTAAACGTTAAACCCCTCCGCTTCCATCGCCTACCGCAGCAGGTCCCGCAAGCGGCGCGCCTCCGCAGTCCCGCCTTCATAGTTGATGTGCGAACGCTCCGACATCTCGTCGTAGGCGCTCGGCATCTCGACGATCCTCCCGGTCCTGAGGTCAAACATCGAAAGGTCGACCGCGCAACCGCGATTGTGTCTCGAGCCTTGCGCTGGATCCGCGACGAATATCCTCTTGTCCTCCGGCGTCGCGTCCCAGAATATCTTCGTCACCGACCACGGCCGGTAGCCGTCGTGAATCACCAGCCCGTAGCCCTTCTTCCGGAGCGCCTTGTTTGCTCGAACCAACGCTTCTGCCGCCGGACGCTGTAAAAATGCCCGGGCTTCTTTGTAGACCGGCCGCCCTAGAAAGTTGTTCGAGTTGGCGTATCGAATGTCCAGCCGGATCGTCCGGTCGAGCTTGACGACCTCGACCAGTTCGGGAGTTCTGAACGGCCCTGTTTCCTTCGGCGGCTCCTGCGCACGGACAACAAGGTTCACGGCCGTGAGGATGACCATCACCAGCGTCAGTCTTGTCGCGACTGACGAGTCACACCTAATCGACCAAGTCGTGTTCGAGGGATGTCCCGGAGTGTCTTGCATGATGTGAGGCGGCCGACGACCGACTAACACGCTGCCCACTGCGCGCACTCCTCGGAGCAGTCAGGCCGGAGCCAAAACCGCCCGCACTCACACTTGAAGACGTGAAGCGACGGAACATCAGGCAAGAGCCTGCCGCATTCGCACTCGTGAAGGGGAACCGTTGTCAACATCGAGTCAGCCGCCGAGAGCGTACGCTCGCCGGAAATACAGTGTCAAGCTCCAGGTACGCGCGCGACGCCCTTACCTCGTCTTCCGAAGCACTTCGCCGGCGACACAAGCGCGGTAGGCTTAGCGCTACGGTTTGATGACCGCCTCGATCAACTCAATGCGCTGGCGCGGAGTCTCGCCGTCACGTGGGACCTGTTCGATCCTTTCCAGTGTATCGAAGCCGCCGACGACCTTGCCGAAGATCGTGTACTTGCCGTCGAGGTGCGGGGCCGGGCCCAGTACGATGAAGAACGACGTATCGGCGGAGTCGGGATCATTGGCGCGGGCCATCGACAACATGCCGCGAATGTGAAGGCTCTTGGTGAACTCTCCTTTGAGCTTGCGAACCCATCGGTCGGCTGGGTGCGGCGCCCGCCCTTCGCGAGTCGAACCGATGCCCCCCTGTACGACGAAGCCCGGCACGACGCGATGAAACGCGGTGCGGTCGTACCAGCCTGCCGAGACCAGCCTCAAGAAGTTGCGAACGTGCTCTGGCGCAAGGCCGGGGTCGGTCTCGACGGTGATCTCCCCAAGGGTTGTTCGCAACAGAACCTCTCTTCTCAGTTGGTCAACCGTGGCGTCTTTGAACGGCTCAGGTTTCTTCGGTTCGATCGTGATGCTGACGATCCTGACCGGAGTGAGGGTCAACTGATTGGCGTCGGCGGGCGCGAGCGAAATCTTGTCCACGACATCGATCCCTTCGACGACCTGTCCAAAAGCGGAGAACTGCCCATCGAGCTGCGGTTGCGGAAACGCACAGATGAAGAACTGCGCTCCGCCGCTGTTTGGTTGGCCGGAGATTCGGACCGCCGAGACCGTTCCTCGCAGGTGCTTGAGATCGCTGATCTCATCGCCGATCTGATTCAGCGCACCGGAGCCCCATCGCTCACGCGGTGTCTGCGGGTCTTTGAGCAAAGGGTCGCCGCCCTGAATGATCGAACGAGGGATCACTCGATGAAACGCCGACCCGTTGTAGAACGCCGATCGCGCCAGCTTGATGAACTGCTCGACGTGCCTCGGCGCGTTGTCCGGGAAGAACTCGATTCGGATCGCGCCAAGGTCGGTCGTGATGACCGCCTCAAGGTTGGCGGCTTGCTGCGGAGAAATCTGAGCAGCCGGCTCACTCGCCTGCGCATCGCGTTTCTTCTGTTGGCCCGGCGAATGTCGCGCGCTGACCAGCGACACCAAGACCACAGTTAAACAGAGACGAGCGCAGAATCGGCGCCAAGTGACCGACCCTGTTCTCCGATGTCGCAAGCAGGCGTCTTTATCTGTGCTCATCCGCGGCTAATTCTCTTTCTCACGCGCACGGCTTTTCGATCGACGCAGCCTGGCCGGTCAGCAGCTCCGCCGCGTTCTCGGTGATCACCATGATGTCTTCCAGCCTGACGCCGAACTCGCCGGGAACGTAGATGCCGGGCTCGTCACTGAACGTCATCCCCGCTTCGAGCTTCGTTCTGTTGCCGCGCACCAGGTAGGTCCACTCGTGGCCGTCGAGCCCGATGCCGTGCCCGACGCGATGCGTGAAATACTTGTAGTCGGGTCCGAATCCCGCGTCGACGATGACCTTGCGCGCGGCAGCGTCGACCTCTTCGCAAGCGACACCGGGACGCGCGGCTTTCAGCGCAGCCGCCTGCGCGCGGTGTTCGATCTCCCAGAGCTTACGCTGCCGGTCGCTCGGTTTGCCGAAGACCGTCGTGCGAGTGATGTCGGACTTGTAGCCTTCGACGCTGCACCCCCCGTCCACCAGAACGATATCGCCTTCGCGGAGCTTTTGCGGCGCGATCGTTCCGTGAGGCAGCGCCGAGTGCTCACCGAACAAGACGAGCGCGCCGCCCTGAGATCCAAGCTGCTGGTGCGCGGCGGCTATCTTGGCGCCAAGCTCGAAGTGGGTCATCCCTTCGCGCAACGATTTGAGCGCGGCATCGAAAGCTCGGAGTGTTATCTGATTCGCGAGTCGCAGGAGTTCAATCTCGTGCTGAGATTTGACGCGGCGGCATCGGGCCGTGACCGCGTCGGCGCTGGAGAGTCGCAACGCCGGCGCAGCTTTCGCGACCGCATCGACGAAGCTGAAACGCATGGTCTCCTCGATGCCGAGCTTGCCTGACGCGAAGCCGCGGTCTTTGAGAATCGACGCGATGACCTGTGCGGGGTTCTCGTGCTCTTCCCAGGTGCGCACGTCGGCGCCGAACTTGATTTGTTCGAGCGCGCGGCCCTTTTCGAACGCGGGTGTCACGTAGCCGGGCTCGCCTTTGGCAGGAAAGACCATCGCGAACAGGCGCTCGCTCACGCCCCACTGGATGCCGGTGAAGTATTGAAGGCTCGACCCCCCGGTCAGAAAAATCGCATCGAGCCCGGCGTCGCGCATGTACCGGCGCGCAGTTTCCTGGCGCTGAAGGTATTCATCACGCGTGATGGGCTTGGCTTGTTTGGCGATGTTCTCGAGCGGCTTGTCTTGCGCGGCGAGAGCGTCAGTGAAGTCAAAGGCGAGCGCAAGGGTTGAAAGAGCGCTGGCGTGCAGGAAACCGCGGCGGTCGATACACATTTGAGTTCTCCTCGGTTGAGTGAGATCAGCAACAGGTTTGCGAGTATATCAAATGACGCGCGGAGACGCCGAACGGCGAGCTAGACCCCGTGTTTTTCGCTCGCCCCTCAACCAAGCCAACTCGCCGATTTCTTACTCCCTCACGCCATCAGAGTGACGGTATCGATCGCTCGGAACGTGCTATACTGCGTGCGAATGAGACGAATCGATGTTGACCGTGATTGGAGGTAGTTATGAGCAAGACTATCACGCCGGAGTTGACTGATGATGAGACTGTCAACTACCAGGAAGCCATTCGCCAGATGCTCGCCGCGATAAGTGAGAGCAACGCGAAGATGGAGCGTGACCAAGTGGAGATCGAGCAGCTCAGGACGGAGACGCGCCAAATCCTGGCGAGACTGAAAGCTGCGTGAACATATGTGGAAACAACTGTATGAGGCCATCAAGCAGATCCTGCTTCTGGCCCACAAGACTGAGCAGAACCGCGAAGAGATCAAAGATTTGCGTCAACAAGTTCGCGAGATCGCATCCGCGTTAGAGCGTCTGGCTTATGAGGTCCATAGAGTAGGCGAGATGGTCGATCACGCCAGCAAGAATGAAGCGCACGAGCGTGAGAAGCTCGCGTTGAGGCTGGAGAATGAAATGCTGAGATTTGAGCGACGGTTGCCGTCAGGCACCCAAGGGAAGGGATCAGAGGGTAAGGAATAAGCGTAGCTCGTCCGCGTGGGACCCGCCCAGAGGACCGAAGACCCGACCGGAGTTTCCCTGACAATGCCCCGCACCATCTTCTATTCATGGCAAAGCGATCTTCCGAACAATACAAATCGGAATTTCATCGAGCGTGCTTTGGAACAGGCGATCCGGCAGGTTGCCGAGAATCTGGAGATCGTCGACGCCGAGCGCGAATCCGAGCTAGTTCTGGACAAGGATACGAAAGGGGTCCCCGGTATCCCTCCTATCGCTGATGTGATCTTCGACAAAATATCCAAAGCCGCTGTGTTCGTGCCTGACCTCACCTTCGTCTGCACGTCCACGAACGGCCGCTCTGTACCCAATCCGAACGTATTGATCGAATACGGGTGGGCACTGAAGGCACTGACACACTCCCGGATTGTGCCCGTCATGAATTGCGCCTACGGAGAGCCAACTGTCGAGACTCTTCCATTTGACATGAGGCACCTAAGGCATCCGATCACGTATCGGATGACCGAGGAGGTCGGCGGCGACCAGAGAGCATCGATTAAAGCCGCCCTGGCCAAAAAACTGGCGGACGCGATCCGTCTGGTGCTGGAATCGGCGCCGGTAACCAATGAACCGCCGGATGAGTTTATGTTTGAAGAAACCCAGTCAACGACCGTTCCCTCCACGTTCTTGAATCCGGGGGAGGCGCTCGGGGTGATCGAGTCATTCGAACAGGAAGTGCGTATACCCGACAATGAGCATCTGTTTCTCAGGTTGATCCCGACTCGGCCTACTCAGCCAATCTCAACCGGGAAAGCTGCCCTGGACCTGATACGCTCCGGTCAACTTCAACCCATGTGTGCCGCTCGTCTCGATAGTCGCGCGGACGGCCGAAACCCCTATGGGGCTTTCACATGCCTTTGCCGCGATCGAATTCTGTATGCCACACAGTTATTCAAGAACTGCGAACTCTGGGGCATTGACGCCGCCACCATTGACAAAGAAAGTCAGATGCGGGAGGTGAACATCTCGTTTGGCTATTCCCCCGCCATCTCGTTTGGCTATTTCCCGGCCAAGTTGCTCGAAGAGACATTTGCGCGCACCCTGGCCGACTATCTCAGGTTTGCAGAGACAATTCTGAACCTTCCACTTCCTCTCCGCTTCATCGCCGGCGCAACCCAAGTACAGGGTTATCGGATAACAACCCTCAGGGGCTTGGGACTCCCTAATTCCAAACAGTTCGCCGGGGCGGTAGTGCAGCCGGATATCGTATACGAGGGGACCATCGACAGCTACGGAACTGAAGTGGCGCAGACTCTTCGACCGTTCTTTGAGCGAGTGTGGGAGGAATGCGGTCTTGAGCGACCAAACACAGACAACCCTCGCGAAACACTCCGTTGATCGCTATTCACTCATACCTCAGCGCGACCATCGGGTCGCCCTTCGTCGCATGTCTAGCCCCGGTCCAGTGCAACCTGCCAGAAGCACTCCCAGCAGAACGGCTGAAATCCCCTCAGCGGGTCGGTCGCACTCACGCCGAACAGCCATCACAAATGATCTCCACGCGGCTTCTGGACTGCCGCCATCAAAACACGAAAGACCCGACTGAAGTCGGTACTCTCAACACCCGTTGATGTAACGCCTTTCGACGCTCAGTCGTACGAGCACTCGCAGCCTCGAAAATCGCGGAGAATCCCGCTATCATCTTTGCCGATTCTCAGCTTCGGGCTGGGCAAACTCGGAAGGATTCTCAATGAGTGAACAAACAGGGCGAGGTGGTGACCTCGTAGTTGTGCGGCGCACCGCTAACGTCATCATCCAGGTGATATCCGCCGCCTCTCTTCTATCCGTCATTCTCTACAGCGCCGCGTGCTCCAACGGCGCATCAGGCAAGCAGGTTGACGCGGCTTCGGCGCAGCGGGCGATTCCGGCTCGCGCTGTTACCGTCGAGCAGAAACAGATTCGGCGAAACATCGAATCCGTCGGCTCGCTCTTCCCATACGAGGAAGTCACCGTCAGCTCGGAAGTGGAAGGTAAAGTCGAGCAGGTTCTGGTCGACGTCGGCGATCACGTCGCTTCGGGACAGGCGATCGTGAAGGTCCTGCCCACCGAGCTTCAATTGACGCTTGACCAGCAACGCGCCAGTCTCCGGCAAGCTCGCGCGCGATTGGGACTGCCCGAGGAGGGCGACGACCTTAAAGACGTGCGAGCAGCCGCGGAAGTCAAGAGGGCCGCCGCCGACCTCGCCGACGCCGAACAAAAGTACCAGCGGGCGAAGACGCTCTACGATCAGGGCCTCGTGCCCAAACAAAACTTTGACGAGGCGGAGTCTCGTTACAACGCTGCGCGCGCGGCCTACGAACTGTCGGTACAGGTAATCGAGAACCTTCGCGCGCAGTTGGCCCAGTCTCGCGCTTTGACCGCCCTCGCGCAAAAAAAGCTCGCCGATTCGATCATTCGGGCACCCTTCGCCGGACAGGTCAAAGAACGCACGGTCACTCAGGGACAGTACCTGAAGGTTCAAACTCCGGTGATGGTGATCGTCGACGCGGACCCTCTGCGCGTGCGCCTCAAGGTCCCGGAGAAGATGGCGGCGTGGGCGCGCACCGGACAAGAAGTCACCGTTAATGTCGAGGCGTATCCCGGCCGCACGTTCGCGGGGAAGATATCGCGAATCAATCCATCGGTCGATCAGCAGACGCGATCGTTCGAGGTTGAAGCGCTGATCGCCAATCGCGAGGGACTGCTCAAGCCGGGCTTCTTCGTCAAAGCAACGATCCCGTCGAATTACATCGTCAACGCGCTGTTCGTTCCTCAGGAAGCGCTGCTCTACGTCTACGGCGTGTACAAGGTGTTCGTCGTCGAGGGAACCACGCTCAAGGAGAAAGAGGTTAAGATCGGCGATCGCAACGCGGAGTCGGTCGAGGTAGTTGAAGGAATCAACGAGGGCGACCGCGTCGCGCTGCCTCTCAAGGGTCAGGAGCTCAAAGACGGCGCGACAGTGGAAATCGTGAGTTGAGCCACAAGAAGGCACAAAGAGCACAAAAAGTGATTAGAAGAAGGGCGGTCACAGAGGCGGAACGCGGCATCTACGGAATGCTGTTCATCGTGCTCGGCCGGTTGAGCGAGGGAAGCGAGTTTAGTTTGTGAATTCTGTGACTCTTTGTGGCGGAGATCCTGGATGAATCTTGCAGAGCTTTGCGTCAAACGGCCGGTATTCGCGGTCATGCTCATAACGTTTCTGGTTGTGCTCGGCGTCTTCTCCTTCCGCGACCTCGGCGTAGACCTGTTTCCGAAGGCCGACCCCGCAACGGTGACCGTCAACGTCCGCCTGCCGGGCGCAACTTCAGAAGAGGTCATAACGCAAGTCGTGCTTCCTCTCGAAGAAGCGGTCAGCACGATCAGCGGACTCGACGAATTGAACTCCTCGGCGACTGAAGGCAGCGCGCGCATAATGTGCCGCTTCGTCCTCGAACGCGAAATCGAAAGCGCCGCTCAGGACGTGCGCGAGAAAGTCGCGGGCGCGCTTCGGCAATTACCGCCTAACATCCTGCCACCCGTCATCCAAAAGGCCGACCCCGATGCCGACCCGGTCATCTCTATGGTCATCGCCGGAGACCGCAGCCTGCGCGAGACCACCGAGATCGCTGATAAACAGATCAAGCGAGTGCTCGAGACCGTCGACGGGGTCGGCGAGGTGAGCATGACCGGCACGCGCGACCGGCAGATACGAATCTTCGCCGACGCCGAGAAACTCAATGCGCATGGCATCACGATCAGCCAGCTTCAGCGCGCGGTTCAAAGTGAGAACGTCGAGATTCCCGGCGGCCGGATCATCCGCGGCGAATCCGAACTCGGCGTGCGCACCCTCGGGCGCATCGACGCCATCAGTCAGTTCAGCGATATCATCGTCGCCAACGTCAGCGGCACGCCGATTCGGGTGACCGACATCGGCCGCGTCGAGGACAGCTTCGCCGAGCCGCGCACGTGGAACACCATCGACGGCAAGCAAGCGGTTTCTCTCGATGTCCGCCGGCAATCCGGTACGAACACGGTCAGGATCATCGAGGCGGTCAAGAAGAAG
The DNA here is from genome assembly GCA_035293105.1 of Blastocatellia bacterium. Taxonomy (GTDB): domain Bacteria; phylum Acidobacteriota; class Blastocatellia; order UBA7656; family UBA7656; genus DATDOV01. Next base: position 50,467 of record DATDOV010000005.1, on the reverse strand, counting down.
ATCGAGCAGATCAAAAAGACGCTTCCGCCCGGCGTCACGCTTAGAATAATTCGCGACCAGTCGGTCTTCATCAATGCGTCGGTCGCGTCGCTCCAGGAGCACCTGCTCTTCGGCAGCCTTCTCGCGAGTCTGGTCGTGCTGCTCTTTATCCGCAACCTGCGCTCGGTGCTGATCGCGGCGGTGGCGATACCGACTTCGATCATTGCGACTTTCACGCTGCTCAAGGCGATGGACTTTACCTTGAACAACATGACGCTGCTGGCGCTGACGCTCGCGGTGGGCATCGTGATCGACGACGCGATAGTCGTGCTCGAGAACATCGTGCGCTACATCGAGGAGAAGCACTACGAGACGAAGCGCGCGGCAATAGAAGCAACGAAGGAAATCACGCTGGCGGTCGTGGCGACGACGATCTCGCTGGTGATCATCTTCGTGCCCATTGCGTTCATGACCGGCTATGCGCGGCGCTACGTGAATCAGTTCGGGTGGACGATGGCGTTCGCGGTGATGGTGTCGATGCTGGTGAGCTTCACGCTTACGCCGATGCTCAGCTCGCGAATGTTGAAGCGGCTGGCGCAGAAGCGGGGCGGGGGCGATCAGAGCGGCGGGACGAGCAAGGCGTCCGCCGAAAAACAAGTCACGGATGACGCGTCACCCGTCGCGCGACACGAAGAGCACACCTCGAAGGACATTCGCTTCTTCGGCTGGACCGACCGCGTCTACGGACGAATGCTCGCCTGGTCGCTTGATCATCGGATGGTCGTGGTGGCGATTGCACTCGCGACATTCGCGCTGACGTTCCCGCTGAACGCGCTCGTGGGACGGGACTGGATTCCGCCCGACGACCAAAGCGAGCTGACGCTGTCGATGAACCTGCCCGAGGGCACTTCCATCGAAGGCACATCGAAGCTCGCAACCGAGATTGCAGGCAGGGTTGCGCAGATTCCTGAAGTTGAATTCGTGAATCCGTTCATTCACGAAGGACTGTCGAGTCACAATCACATCTACATCCGGCTGGTCAACGTGTCGAAGCGCTCGGCTACGAACCTGGACGTCGCTTCGAAGATTCGCGGCATCACCGCCGAGTATCAGAACCTGCGCAGCAAGATCGTTATCCCGTCCGCGCTGGGAGGAGGCGAGACCTACTTTCCGATTCGCGCGTTGATTCTAGGCCCTGACATTCAAAAGGCCGCTGAAATCTCGAAACAGGTCGCGGCACGAATGCGGAACATCGCGGGGCTCACTGACGTCGAGGCGAGCCTCAGTCTCAACAACCCCGAGCTTCAGGTGAAGATCGACCGCCAGCGCGCGAGCGATCTGGGGGTGCGGGCATCGGACGTAGCCGGCGCGGTTCGATTGATGATCTCGGGTGAGGACCAGATTTCGACTTACAAAGAAGGCGACGAGCAGTACCCGGTGACGATCCAGTTGCTGCCCGAGCAGCAGCGTGATCGCGACGTGCTGTCCCGGTTGATGATCCCTTCAGCCAAGATCGGGCAGGTGAGATTGGACAGCCTCGCGACTATCGAGCACGGCCTCGGTCCGTCGAGGCTCGAGCGATTCAACCGGCAGTTTCAGGTGGCGGTATACGCCAACAATGCTCCGGACTTTCCGCTCGATGCCGCCGCCCGCACGGTTACCGAGGAGATTCGCCAAGTCGGCCTGCCGCCCGGTTACAGCCATCGCTTCGTCGGGTCGGTGAAGGTACTGGACGAGACGACGACGAACCTGATCATCGCGTTCCTGCTGGCTTCGATCTTCATGTACATGGTTCTGGCGGCCCAGTTCGAGAGCTTCCTTCATCCGTTCACGATCATGCTGAGCCTGCCGCTGTCGATTCCGTTCGCGCTGCTGTCGCTGTGGCTGACGGGAAGAACGTTGAATCTGTGGAGCGCGCTGGGGGTCCTGTTGCTGCTGGGCATCGTGAAGAAGAACGGAATCTTGCAGGTGGATTACACGAACAAGCTGCGCAGTCAGGGCGTGCCGCTGCGCGAGGCGATCCTTCAGGCGAATCACGTCAGGCTGAGGCCGATCCTGATGACTACGTTTTCAATCGTCGCCGGCTTGATTCCGACCGCGATCGGAATCGGGGCGGGCTCGGCTCAACGGTCGGCGATTGCGGTGACGATCATCGGCGGCCAGAGTTTGTGTTTGTTGCTTACGCTGCTTGTGACGCCGGTCGCCTATTCGGTCTTCGCTGAGATGGAAGAACGCCGCGTGTTCGTCACGGCGCGTTCGCGGCTGGCGCGCCTCAAGCTGAGCGCCACAAGGTACCTGACCTTTCTCTCTTCCTGAGAAGAGCCTTTAGCCGGAGATCGAGTGACGGGCCCGGCGCGGTTTGGTTAAATGGCGAGCAACGGGTTGGTTCAACTCACTGAGGACGTTCGAGCGGCGATGACCGAGCACGCGCTCAGATCGCGGCCCGCCGAGTGCTGCGGTCTGCTGAGCGGGCGGAACGGCGTGATTACCGAACTGCATCCTCTTCGGAACGAGGCCGACACACCCCAGACCAGATACTTCGCGTCCCCTGAAGACCTCTTTGCCGCGATGCGCCGCATGCGCGAAGCGGGTGGCGCGCTGCTGGGCGTCTACCACTCTCACCCGCGAACTCCGGCGTATCCGTCGCCTTCTGATGTCGAGATGGCATTCTATCCCGAGGCAGCGTACTTTATCATCTCGCTTGAACCAGCAATCGAGCTTCGCGCATTTAGAATCAGCGGCGCGAGCATCGTCGAGGTCAGGGTGGCTGTGACAGACGCCGTGACAGACAAGGATGAAGGATGAGTAAAGCGCCTGAAAAGGGAGTGACTATCACGGTGCTGATGTTCGGACAGGCGCGCGAGATCGCCGGCGCGGGGAGTATCGAGCTTAAGGTCCAGGAGCCTGTTACTGTCGAAAGCGCGTTCGGTTTGCTGAAAGCCCGCCATCCCAAACTTGCCGCGATGGAGCGGAGTCTGCTGTTCGCAGTCAACGAAGAATACGCCTCGCCTTCTCAGCGGCTGGCAGAGGGCGACCGGCTTGCGGTGCTTCCTCCCGTGAGCGGCGGCGAAATCGTGGCAGGCGACATCGTCGAGATCACGCGCGAGCCGATCGACATCGCGGGGCTTCGCGTGAGGTTGCTGGAAGGAGACTCCGGCGCGGTCGTGATCTTCGATGGCGTTGCCCGCGACAACACCAAGGGACGGCCGACGCTGTACCTGGAATACGAGGGTTACACAGAGATGGCGCTGCGGACGATGGAACAGATATGCGGCGAGGTCCACCAGAAGTGGCCCCTCAATCGAGTGGGAGTCATTCACCGGCTGGGCCGCATCGAGATAACCGAGTCGAGCGTCGTGATCGTTGTGACCTCGGCCCATCGTAGGCCGGCGTTTGAGGCGTGCCAGTACGCAATAGACCGGCTGAAAAAGATAGTCCCGATCTGGAAGAAGGAGTACTTCGAGGACGGAGCCGTCTGGGTCGAGAACGAACCGCCGAAGCGATCAGGGATATAAGGGCGTCAACGCGACGCGCGGCGGCAAGAAACAGGAAAGACGCTGCGTCATTCATTCCGGTCTTCGGATTCCACTCTGCGCTTGTGCGGCTTCGCGCTTTTGCTTCTCAAACTCACCCACTCGCCGCGTGATGTAAGCCTGTTCGCTCGGTTCCTGAATTCCCCTCAACGTCTTCATCGCGTCGTCCCACTGGTAGAGCGCGGCGTAACAATCTGCGATGCCGTAGGTCGCACGCAGCCGTACTTTGGGATCGAGGCTCTGCGAGGCAAGCTGCTGATACACCGGGAGAGCCTGTTTGTATTGTCCGCGAGCCAGGTGGTAGATGGACGCCTCGCGCAAGTACGCCCGCTCGCTCAGCTCGTCGTAGGCGACGCCTTCGATCACCTTGGCGTATTCGGTCAGCGCCTGGCTGTAGTTCTTCTGATCGAAGTAGAGGTCGGCGACCTTCAATCGAATGCGGCGGCCCTCGGTGAAGTCGCGCGGATTGAGCGCTTCGTATTCGGCAATCGCTTCGTAAGAGCGGCCCATCTCTCCCAACACTTCGGCGAGCCGCTCCCGCGCGGCCGGCGCGTCGGGATGGGCGGGGTCCTGGTTCAGGAATTCCCGGTAGTGAAGCCGCGCCTGTTCGTAGCGGTGCAGATTCAGATAGTAGATGTTGGCAAGCTGATACCGGGCCGCGCGCGATGTTTCTCCGGCGGGATTGCTTTCGAGGTAGTGCTCGTACTCTTTCGCGGCGGTCTCAAAGTCCTCGGAGTCCCAAGCGTCCCGCGCGCGCTGCAGGGAGTCGTCCACGCTGCGCCCACACGCGACGACAAACAGCAAGAGCACGATCGCCATCAACGGCGAGATTCTGCTCTTTTCGCACCTACGTTCTGAAACTGAGTTAAGCCTCTTCAATACCAGCCGCATCCTGTTGTTGCTCGATCAACGACGCCGACGAGACGATATCGCCGTCGGACGTGTCTATCAGCTTCACTCCCTGAGTCGAGCGGCCCGACTCGCGAATGCCCTTGGCCTCGACTCTGATCAGTTTGCCCTGGCCGGTGATGATCAGCACCTGGCTGTCGTCGTTCACCGGCAGCACGGCGACGACCTTGCCGTTCCGCTCTGAGGTCTTCATGTTGATCACGCCTTTGCCGCCGCGCGACTGGAACCGGTATTCCTCTAGCTTCGTTCGCTTGCCGTAGCCGTTCTCCGAGATCGACAGCATCTCGATGTCGTCCGGGACCGCCGCGACGCTGATCACGTAATCGCCCTTAGCGAGCGTGATTCCCCGCACGCCGTAAGCCGGCCTCCCCATGGGTCGCACGTCCCCTTCATCGAAGCAGATCGCCATGCCGTCGTGGGTCGCCAGAAAGATCTTCTTCTCGCCGTCGGTGATCTCGGCGGCGATCAACCGGTCGCCTTCTTCGATTCCCATCGCGATGATCCCGCCGCTGCGGATGTTGGCGAACTCCGACAGCTCGGTCTTCTTGATCGTGCCCTTTTGAGTCGCCATCACGACGTACTGGCCTTCGACGAACTCGCGCACGGGCACAATGCCGGCGAACGTCTCGCCTTTCGGAATGTTGACTAGGTTGACGATCGCCTTGCCGCGGCCGGCCGCGCTTGCGTCAGGTATCTCGTGGACTTTGACCCGGTACACCTGGCCGTTGCTCGTGAAGATCATCACGTAGCTGTGCGCCGACGCGACGAAGATGTGATCGACGACGTCTTCGGTCTTGAGCGCGGCGCCTCGTCGTCCGGTGCCGCCGCGACGCTGCGCCCGATAGACGGACACGGGCGTGCGCTTAATGTAGCCGGAATGCGTCACCGTGATGGCCATGTCTTCGTCGGCGATCAGGTCTTCGAGTGAGAGCTCGGCGCCCGCCTCTATGATCTCGGTGCGCCGCTTGTCGCCGTAATCCTTTTGTACCTCACGAAGCTCCTTGACGATCGCGCTCCGGAGCACCGCTTCGTTCGCGAGTATCTCTTGAAGCTCCGCGATCCGTTGGATGACCTCCTTGTATTCATCGACCAGCTTCTGGCGTTCGAGGCCGGTTAGCCGCTGCAGTTGCATCTCGAGGATCGCCTTCGCCTGCAGCTCGCTGAGCTTGAAGCGCGCCATCAGTCCATCACGGGCTTCGACGGTGCTCTTGGACTTGCGGATCAGCGCGATCACCGCGTCGAGATTGTCGAGTGCGATCTTGAGCCCTTCGAGGATGTGGGCGCGGGCTTCGGCCTTCTTCAACTCGTAACGCGTCCGGCGGGTGACCACCTCCCGGCGATGCTCGATGAAAATGCCGAGCGTGTCCATGAGCGGCAACTCGCGCGGCTGGCCGTTGACGATCGCCAGATTAATCACGCCGAACGATTGCTGCATCGGCGTCAGCTTGTAGAGGTTGTTCAGCACGATGTCGGGAATCGCATCACGCTTCAGCTCGATCATGATGCGCATGCCCTCGCGATCCGACTCATCTCGGAGGTCCGAGATGCCCTCGATCTTCTTGTCATTAATCAGCTCGGCGATGCGCTCGATCAGCTTGGCCTTGTTGACCTGAAAGGGGATCTCGGTGACAACGATGGCCATTCGATCCGCGGCGCGGCCAATGCGTTCTACGGCCGCGCGCGCGCGCATGACGATAGTGCCGCGGCCTGTTTCGTAAGCGTGTCTGATTCCTTCGCGGCCGTAGATGAAGCCGCCGGTTGGGAAGTCGGGTCCGGGAAGCATCCCCATCAGGGTCTTCAATCGCGCGTTCGGATTCTGGATCAGGTAAACCGCCGCTTCGATTACCTCACCGAGGTTGTGCGGCGGTATGTTGGTCGCCATCCCGACTGCGATGCCGGCCGAGCCATTGACCAACAGGTTTGGTATGCGAGTTGGCAGGACCACCGGCTCTTCGCGGGACTCGTCGTAGTTGGGGGTGAAGTCAACCGTCTCTCTGTCGATGTCCGCGAGCATCTCAGTCGCCAGCCGAGTGAGCCGAGCCTCGGTGTAGCGGTAGGCTGCCGGCGCATCGCCATCGACCGAACCGAAGTTCCCTTGCCCGTCGACGAGCGGATAACGCATCGAGAAGTCCTGCGCCATGCGAACCAGCGCGTCATAGACCGCCGTGTCGCCGTGTGGGTGGTATTTGCCGAGCACGTCGCCGACCACCGTCGCGGACTTCTTGAATGGACGGCCGGGGTTGAGACCCAGCTCGTGCATGGCAAACAGGATTCGGCGATGGACCGGCTTGAGTCCGTCCCGCGCATCGGGCAAAGCGCGGCCGATGATGACGCTCATGGCGTAGTCGAGGTAACTACGCTTCATCTCTTCTTCAATGTTGACTGGTATCTTCTGTGCTGCCTCTGACATTCGGTTACTCTCTGGTTAGGTCTCAAATCGTCGGCGCCGTCGCCGCAAGGCGGTTCGACTCACCGCGGGCGCGAGGCTTCGGCGCAGTCTCCTGAAGCGAGTCCTCGCCTGCTAGAACACCTAGGCGGAGACACTGTCGCGCGCTGTCGGTTAAGAGGTTCTTCGAGCTCTTGAGCAAACAGAATTCTACAGGAGCCGGGCGGTTTTTTCAAAGCCAATTCAAGGCAGAACCATCCGCAAAATCAGTTACTTACGGGATCATCGGTGAGGTGGAGAATGGATCTCACTTGAGCGATTCCACATGTTCGCGCGCTCTGTCCAGCCAGTGACACATCTCGTCGTACAGGTAGCTGTTGGTGCGCCGGGCGAGGGGTAAGTAGAACTGCTCGGTGGTGAAGATGTAGCGGCGCTTCTTGTCGGCCTTCGGTGAGCGGCTTAGTCCCCTCAAGTTATCGAGGCGATCGCACAACTTCACGAGCGGCGCTCCCGTCTCGGACGCGGCTTCGATCGCTGCGAGGTAGGCGCCCAGGCTCACGTCTTCGAGTTTCGTCAGCAGCCAAACTATTCGCGCGACCTCGTCTCCGAACATGTCGCCGATCTGCTCTCGCGTGATCGAACTGTCTTCTATGACGTCGTGCAGCAGCGCGGAGGTCACCAACGTCGGCGAGTAGATACTCAACTCATCGACAAGCGAGATCGCGACTCGAAGCGGGTGAACGATGTAGGGCGCGCCTTCATCGCGCACCTGACCGGCGTGCGCGCTCTCAGCTAACGAGTATGCCTGATTCACCAGCGCGACTTCGTCATCGCTGACGTGCGAAGTCAGCAGATCGAGAAGGTGTCGTTGACTCACGTCGGATGGAATTTCTCTCATGCTTTTTCGACAGTCTCAGACTAATCATGCAACTCGCCGCAGGGTCGATCAACTTCAATCCACAATCCACGAACTTCTCAAGGTCCTGAAGTTAAGCCGCGATCCAGCCTATCGAGCCTTGATCCCTTGATCCGCGTCTGCTTGAGCCGGGATTCTCGGAAAGGTAGAATCCTGCGTCCGCGGTCAGAGCCGTCGCTTCCATAACCCTGGCAAAGGCCGGCGCTCGTATCGTGAGCAGATTGAAACAGAGATGCGCTTGGTGATTTACATCCTTAGGCCTTTGGTGTGGGTTTTCTGTCGCCTTCTGTTCAGGATTGAATTCAACGGAGTCGAGAACGTCCCTCGCGAAGGGCCGTGCATAATCGCGCCGAACCACAACACCTTCGCCGATCCGATCTGGATCACGATTCCGATCAAGCGGCGAGTCTATTACATGACGTGGGATAGGGTCTTCGAGATTCCGGTGCTCGGCTCGCTCGCGCGAATCTTCGGCGCTTTTCCGGTTAAATTGGAATCCGTCGACCCGAAGGCCCAACGCGAGGCCATCGGCATGCTCAAGCTTGGCCGAGCGGTTGTGATCTTTCCCGAAGGCGGGCGAAGTAAGACTGGCGGGATCGAGCCTTTCAAGATGGGAGCGTTTCGGCTTGCGCTGGCGCACGGGGTTCCGATCATCCCGGTGACAATCGATGGCGGTTACCAAATATGGCCCGTGGGCAGACTCTTGCCTCGGCCCGGGAGATTGAAGATCACCTACCACCGGCCGATCTCTGCCAACAAAGCACGCGACGGATTGTCGAAGATGGCCGTGAGGGAAGGTGCGCGGCAGCTTGCGCGAGAATGGCATGCCGCCGCTGCGAGTGCTCTTTCAATTCGGCCGGTTGAGCGGAGCGATGAACACGGGATCGTGGAGCAGCCGCCTAACGGATAGCACGATGAGACTCAACTGATTCCCGAAGTTTCCGAGCCTCGATGCGCCGGTCGCCTTGGCTGACAATCAATCTTGGATGACCCGGCCCCGGTCGTCGACGCTGACCTCGAAGGCCCGCGAGCTGACGCCCTCGGCCTCAAGTCTTCTTTTCATTTCCTCGCCTATCTCTTCCGAATGGCCGGTCGCGAACGCGACCATAGTCGGGCCGGCGCCGCTCATCGCGACTCCAAGTAAGCCGGGATGATCGCCCGTCTTCTCATTGAGCTTGAGCACTTCGCCAAGGCCCGGACCGAGCGGCGCGCGATGGGGCTGGTGCAGTCGGTCGCGCAACGCTTCTGAGAGCAAATCGAAGCGCCCTTCGGCGAGCGCGGCTTGGAGGAGCGCGGCGCGCTGCACGTTGAAGACCGCGTCTGCCCTCGAGACGCTCGCGGGCAATACCGCGCGCATCTTTGATGTTTCAAGCTCAAAGTCAGGAATGACCAGCACGATCTTCACCTGCTCGGGCCAGGCGCGCTTGACCGTAATCGTCGATCGCTCGCCGTCTTCTCCGCCAACGACGCACGCGACGACCAATCCTCCGAGGAGACTCGGCGCAAGGTTGTCGCCGTGCTCCTCAAAGTTAAGCGCATAGCGAAGGACTTGATCGTTATCCAGGCGCTCTCCGGCCAGGACCTCGTAGACCGAGATGCCGGCGATGATGGCCGAGCTGCTGCTCCCAAGCCCGCGCGCAAGCGGAATCTCGCTATCGACCCACAAGCGCGCGCCGTCGATCTTTCGGCCACGGCGCTCAGCCAGGAACCGCGCGACGCGACAGATCAGGTTAGACTCATCGCGCGGGACTTTGTCCGACCCTTCGCCGCTCGGAATAATCTCGAAGCCTTCGCCGGCCCCCTCAACCGTGACCCGGAGGTACAGTCCCAAGGCGAGACCGCAGGTATCAAAGCTCGCGCCGAGATTGGAGGTTGAAGCGGGAATAGTTATCTTGGTCTTGCGCATTCTGCCCGTCGCGACAACGGATCGCTCACTCGCTTGATTGCCCCCCACCGATCACTTGAATCATCCGGTCGTGAATCAGACCGTTGCTGGCGATGACTTCCGGCTTGTAGATCGAAAACTCGCCTCCGCTGAAATCCGTCACGCGGCCGCCCGCTTCCTTTACAATCAACGCCCCGGCCGCCGTGTCCCACGGGCCGAGATTCAACTCCCAGAATCCGTCGAATCGGCCGCACGCAACGTAACACAAATCAAGCGCCGCAGCGCCATCGCGTCTGAGCGCCTGCGCGTTCATCGCGAAGTTAGACCAGTGATCGAGATTAGTCATCTTCGACGTCTTGATGTCGTAGGGGAATCCGGTTGACAGCAAACTCTGCATCAACTCGCCGGTCGCCGACACGTGAATGGGGCGGTTGTTGAGCGCCGCGCCTCCGCTTTTTTCCGCCGTGAACAGCTCATCGCGCGTCGGGTCGTAAACAACACCGAGCACGATCTCACCCTTGTACTCCAGCGCGATCGAGACGGCGAAGATCGGATACCCGTGCGCGTAGTTGGTCGTCCCGTCGAGCGGATCGACGACCCAACGGTATTCGGACTGTCGGTCGTGCAGACCGCCTTCTTCGGCCAGCACTTCGTGGCGCGGGTAATGAGTAGCCATCGCCTCGCGAATCAACTGTTCGCTCGCGAGATCGACTTCGGTGACGAGATTGATCGCGCCCTTGTGCGTAACTTCGAAATCGGTTCCCATCCGGTCGCGAAGCAAGCGTCCCGCGTCTTGCGCTACGCGAATTGCGAAGTTGAGCATCGGTTTCCTCTGACCCTTGTTCTCCAGTGGAAAACTATAACTTGGAAACGGGCGCGCGTCACTCTTGGCCATATTAATGAGTCACTATTACGTCGTACTCGGGTACCACGGCCGTTGAATCGATTGTGTCTGGAGTCGTCACGATGCTCGACCCAGTTCGACGCACGGAAGAACATCGATGGCCCAACTTTCGATGGCCAAAATTGACAGTCAGCATGTGCCGTGCTAGCTTGAGCGCGTGTCACGGAGTCAAAGGAGCCCGCTTCGCAACTGGCTTGAGTTCGTTCCTGTTTGGCTGTTGTTGAAGACCCTCACCTGCGCGCCGCGCGCGGTGGCCATCGCCACGGGTCAGATCGTCGGGAGGACTGCTTACTACCTTCACGCCAGGCTCCGCCGTACCGGGGAAGGGAACCTGTTGATGGCGATGCCGGAGCTGACGGCGAAAGCTCGGAAGAGAATCCTGCTGGGGGTGTTTCGCAACCTAGGACGGTTGGTAGGAGAGTTTTCTCAGCTTCCTAAACTCACCCGGGAGAGTATCGCCGACATCGTCGTTTATGAGGGCTTCGAGAATTACGCGCGCGCAGCCCGGAAGGGAAGGGGTGTGTTGCTATTGACAGGCCACATCGGCGCGTGGGAGCTTTGCGCGTTCGCTCACGGAATGTATGGTCACCGTTTGAGCTTTTTGACTCGGCCCCTCGACAATCCGCTGATGGAGCGGTTGATTGGCCAGTACAGGGAGTTGTCAGGCAACCGTATCATTGATAAGAACAAGGCCGTGAAACCGGTGCTTGAGATTCTCAAGCGCGGTGGTGACGTCGGGCTGCTCATCGACTCAAACACGCTGTCCGACCAGGGAGTCTTTTGCGATTTCTTCGGTATTCCGGCGTGCTCGACGATCGGTCTCGCGGTGTTCGCGCTCCGTACCGAAGCGCCGGTTGTTCCGGGGTTTTTAGTGTGGGACGAGCGGCTGCAAAAGCACCGACTGTGTTTTGAACCGGAAGTCGCTCTTGTGAGAACCGGCGACTTTAAAGATGAAGTTCGAGTGAACACAGCGCTGTTCACGAAGGTCATTGAAGAACAGGTTAGAAAGTATCCCGATCAATGGCTCTGGGTTCACAAGAGATGGCACACCCGGCCGGAAGGCGAGCCTGAACTCTATGACTCACCGGAGCCGAATCCACCGAAACTCCTGCCGGCGAATTCGAAGCGTAACGCCGTCTCACCTCTCTAGCTCCTGTTATAGTCGTCTGCAAACCTCTTGATGTCGTCCTCGCCGAAGTACGAGCCGCACTGAACCTCGATGAAGACGAGCGAGACGTCGGCGGGGTTGGCTATTCGATGCTTCGTACCTGCGGGAATGTTAACGTCATCGTTGACCTGACAGGTAAACTCCTGTTCGCCGAGAGTCACGACCCCCTGGCCGGACACAATCACCCAGTGTTCGCTCCTGTGGTCGTGAGTCTGAAGGCTGAGACGCTGGCGAGGCTTCACTTCAATCCGCTTGACCTTATATGAGCGTCCCTCGGCCAGGACTTCATACGATCCCCAGGGACGTTCTTCGCGTTCGGTTGACATGACTCAATCAGTTTATACCACAATCAAAGAGGTGTCAGAATCAAACCGGCGAATCATTTGCCCGAAGTACTGGTGAAAGTGCGGGGCCGGCATGCGGGATATCAAAAAAAGAAAAAGGGGATGGTCACCCATCCCCGCGTTCTCACACAGAGAACCCCCGTTTTGCGTGACGGCTTGCTATCTCTTCTTAGCGCCGCCCTTCTTCGCCGCAGGCTTCTTGGCCCCGGCTTTCTTCGCGGCTTTCTTAGCGCCGCCCTTCTTCGCAGTTGCCATAGCGTGTGCTTCTCCTTTCCTTTAGATTTGAAACTCAGAACACAAGATGCTGTAGCCTTTGTGCTCTTGTGTACTAGTCTAACTAACACACAACATATTGTTGTATATATTTCCTTCCCGTACTAATGTCAACGATTTTTTTCGCCGCCTAGGGCCGGAATTCGTGAGTGATGCCGACGAGCCTCGAAACTGGCTGTCAGAGCCGCTTACAACAGCACACGGTCCGTGAACGTTGAGGCTGCGAGATCCTCAGCAGCCGGATGCGCGCCGAACGCCGAGCGGTGTATCGCGCTTTTTGCGAAACGTGTGACCGGCCCCAGGAGCCACTTTCAGGAGAAGGACTGTGAAAGCGGCTCCAGAAGCCGATTGTGTGGGGCAGGCAGATACGGAGCCGTGCGAGCCTCGTTGAGACTCGATGCCGCATGGGTCGTTCAATTGACTTGATAGAATCGCGCACGATAATATCGAGCCGATGTTGGAACGCTATGTTGACCTTCATGCGCATACTGTCTATTCCGACGGCAGCGTCAGCCCCGCTGATTTAGTTACGACCGCCGCGAGTTATGGCGCGAGCGCAGTAGCCATCACTGACCATGACACCGTCGGAGGTCTCATTGAAGCGAGAGCTGCCGCAGATCGTGCCGGGATCGAGTTCGTCGACGGAATCGAGATAAGCGCGGAATACTCGCCGGGCACGATGCACATCCTGGGGTATTGCATCGACGCCAACTCTCCCGCCCTGAAATCCAAGATTGAGGAGTTGCAGCGAGCGCGGGCGCGCAGAAATCCGGAAATCGTCGCACGGCTTCAGTCGCTTGGCTTCGAGATGGACTACGACGAGGTTCTGGATGTCGCGGGCAAGGAGATCGTGGGCAGACCGCACTTCGCCCGCCTGTTGCTCGCCAAGGGATACGTGGCAACCATGCAGGAGGCCTTTGACAAGTACCTCGCCAAAGGGGCTGCGGCTTACGTCGAGAAGATGCGACTCTCTCCGGGCGATGCAATCGCTCTGATTCACGACGCGGGAGGAGTTGCCGTTCTTGCGCACCCCTATCAGTTGCGGCTCTCGCTGTTCGCCGAGGAAGAGGCTCTCATAGAGGAACTTGCGGCGCTTGGACTCGATGGCATCGAAGCGATCTACAGCCGCCACAGCGAAACTCAGCGAACCGCCTACTCAGAGATGGCTAAGCGCCACGGCCTGCTGGTCACCGGCGGAAGCGATTATCACGGAAGCTTCAAACCGGACATCGACCTCGTAAAGGGGCTTGGCGATCTCCGCGTGCCGTACTTGATTTTGGAAGCGGTCAAGGATCGCGCGGCGGCATTCGCGGCATAGATACGCCTCGCAGGGGGGTGAGCGAGCGAGTGGCTATGGATGACGGGCTGGAGATAGAGGAACTCGTTGCGCAGATAACTGACGTTATTCTAGCCCGCTTGGGCACGCCCTCGCGCTCACACGAATGCGCACTCACCCACGACGAGTGTTTTGTGAAGTGCCCGGATCGGATGCGGCGGATCATTGACGGGGGCGGTGTTCGTCTCGGTCTTTCCGGTGCGGAGAGCGAAGCGGCGCGCGATGTAGCACGTTACATCGACCACACACTCTTGAAGCCGGATGCAACGCGCGACGAGATCCTCACGCTGTGCGAAGAGGGCGCGCGCTACGGCTTCGCTTCGGTGTGCATCAATCCGACGTGGGTACGTGAGGCCGCCTGCGCTCTCCGCGGCAGCGGCGTCAAGGTCTGCACCGTCATTGGCTTCCCGCTAGGCGCGAGCGCGCCGGATACGAAGGCATACGAGGCGAGACGGGCAATCTTCGACGGAGCGAGCGAGATCGACATGGTGATCAACGTCGGGGCGCTCAAATCAGGTGATGACGACCTGGCCCTCCGCGATCTCGCGGGCGTCGTCGAAGCGGCGCACGAGGCCGGCTGCATATGTAAGGTCATCATCGAGACGGCCCTGCTCACCGACGATGAAAAAGTCCGCGCTTGTCAGTTGGCCAAAGAAGCCGGCGCCGACTTCGTGAAGACCTCCACCGGGTTCAGCAAGGGAGGCGCAACCGTTGCCGACATTGCTCTGATGCGTCGCGTCGTCGGCGGTGAGATGGGTGTGAAGGCGTCAGGCGGAGTCCGGGACCTCAAACAGGCTCGCGAGATGATCAGTGCGGGAGCCACCCGCATAGGCGCGAGTGTTGGCGTCAAGATAGTTCAAGAGGCCGTCGGCATCGGGAGTTCAGGAAACGGTCGCACTTCTCAGAGCTATTGAAGCTATCTCGCGAATCCGGGACTTCGCTTCTCATTATTGTCTCGTCAATAGGCCCAGCGGCAGAGCACGGAACCGACCGTGTAGCCCGCGCCGACTGCTGCGAACACAACAAGGCTGCCCTTCTTCAGCCGGCCGTCGTCGATCGCGTCACCTATTGCTAGCGGGATCGTCGCCGCAGTTGTGTTGCCGAACTTGTGAATGTTCTTGACCACCTTACTTTCATCGAGCCCGAGCTTGTCGGCCGCCGCATTGATGATTCGTAGATTAGCTTGATGCGCGATGAACAGATCGACGTCTTTTCCGCTGAGATTATTGCGCTCGAGCACCGCGCGGCTGATCTCGCCCATCTTGCGCACCGCGTACTTAAAGACCGGCTGGCCCTCCTGATGAATGTAGTGCATCTTCTTGTCGACGGTTTCGTGGGATGGCGGATGAAGACTTCCGCCTCCAGGCATATACAAAAACTGGCCGCCCGATCCGTCCATTTCGTGCAGGTAATCGAGAATTCCCACGGTCTCGTCTTCACTCGGTTCGAGCAGCACCGCGCCGGCGCCGTCGCCGAACAGGACGCAGGTGGATCGATCCGCGAAGTTCGTAATGCTTGTCATTACGTCTGCCCCGATCACGAGAACTTTGGTGTGGGCGCCCGACTCAATGAACTGAGTGCCAATCGTGAGGGCGTACAGAAACCCGGAGCAGGCGGCCAGCACGTCAAAGCCCCACGCGCGAGTGGCCCGCACCTTGTCCTGGATGACGCAAGCAGTCGAGGGGAAGAGCATATCAGGTGTTACGGTTGCGACGATGATGAGGTCGATCTCGTCGGCTTCTATGCCCCTCCGTTGCAACAGGTCGGCGACCGCGTGAGCAGCAAGCTCTGAGGTTGGCGTGCCCGGCTCGACCCAATGCCGCTCGAGAATGCCGGTGCGTTCGACTATCCAATCATGGGTTGTGTCGACCCTTTTCGCCAGGTCCTGGTTGGTCACGACCTTGGGAGGAACGTATCGCCCAAGCGCCGTTATCTTCGCCCTGCGTGTGTATCTGAGTGTCATTTATTCTGCCCCCTCCCTTCCAACTACCCGTAAGAGGCATGAGGCCATGCTCTATAAAGCAACCCGATACTACCATCCGCGTATTTTTCACCGCAAGGAGTTGGAACTTTGTGGTCGGCTGTGTCGGCTGTCGGTCGGCTTGTTTGACATGAGCCGTTGTGCTATAAGGCGAGCGGCGGCGACGCAGGCAGGATCGCGATGCGGCCAGGATCGCAGGGAACACGCTGGAAGGCTGCAAGTCACTATTCTCTTCTCATCGTATTACAGCGGCCTCAGAACATTCGACTCAAGAGTCGCGGCCTGCTTCGGCGTTCCATTGATAGCACGACAGACGACGAAGCGAGGTTGGATTTTTCACGGCTACAAAATCAGAGCGCCGGCCGGAATGAGTTGAGATCGCGGCTGGTCGAGCGGAGGATCGATATATGACTGACAAAGCTTCTCGGAGCATAATGAAGTTGATTGCCGTACCGGCGGTGATCACGCTGGCCATAACAATTCTGCGCCTGGTGGGTGAACTCCGTGACTGGTCGCCGACGTTTTTCAGCCGCGAGGCGGGCGGGGGATTTGCGATCGTCGGGATCTCATGGCTGGTCCCCGTACTCGGCATCTACTTCGCGATCAAACTGTCGAATGCCGGACAAGGCCCAACGAGCGTATGGCGCCCAATCGTATTCCCGCTTCTGGGAGTCGTAGTGATCGTGCTGGGCGCAATGGTCGGGATCGTCATGAAGGACCAGTTTCACCCGGTTGCGATCGTTGCCCTGTGCCTCGGGGCTATTGCCGGCACCGGTTTGCAACTGAAGCCCTGGCCCTCGCTTGCCAAGGCGCTGCTCGCGTACGGATTCGCGGCGCGCATTCCGGTGACGATAATCATGTTCCTCGCGATTCGGGGAAACTGGAGCACGCACTATGACGCTCCGCCTCCAGAGTTCCCCGCCGACATGGGTTGGTTGCCGAAGTTTTTCGCGATCGGCTTTCTCCCCCAGTTGGTATTCGTCTGGATTCCGTTCACGGTGATCATCGGCATGCTGATCGGGGGAATCGCGGTTGCCATCGCGCACCGAGGAAAGCAGACCGCTCAGGCCCAGGCGTAGGGCGAAAAACAAATCCCGATGAGCCGCGCATCCTCCTGGCTAACGGTGATCGCTTTGCTTGCTGTTGCGCAACCCGATGTCCTCGCGCAGAGCTTCAAAGCGAGGCAGATGGTCTATCCGCGCGTAAGGGCCGCGAGTGAAACGAAGGATGCGCGGCTCCGAAGGCTCTTCAGGAACAAGAACCTCGATTATCCCGCGAATCGTCTGTTCATTCGAGCATTCAAACGCGAGCGCATTGTTGAGGTTTGGGTCGCCTCAAGCGATCACGATCGGTTTGAACTCCTCAAAGACTACGCGTTCTGCGCCAGTTCCGGCGTTCTCGGCCCCAAACGCCGCGAAGGCGACGGGCAGATCCCTGAAGGCTTTTACTACATCGATCGGTTCAATCCCACGAGCAGGTTTCATCTGTCGCTCGGGATCAACTACCCTAATCAAGCCGACAGGATTCTAGGGGCCAGGAATAGACTTGGTGGTGACATCTTCATTCACGGGAACTGTGTGACCATCGGCTGTATTCCCATCACCGATGATGGGATCGAAGAACTATACTTGCTGGCCGTGGAAGCGCGATCATCAGGCCAGTTGAGAATCCCCGTTCACGTCTTCCCAACCAGACTCGACAACCGGAACTGGGACGGTTTGAAGAGAGAGTATTCCGGCAACGCCGGGTTGATCAGCTTCTGGGCGGACCTCAAGAAGGCCTACGACTTCTTCGCCGAAAGACGCCGGGCGCCGACGGTTTCGGTATCGAGCGACGGACGATACGTAACCGGGAAATGAAACAACTTGCAGGCGTCATAGCCGCTCGTCCTGCGGTTCAGTTCAATCGTAGTACTCAAGCCCGAGGTGAGTGATCAACTCCTCGCCTCGTAGATGCCGCAGTGTGTTCTTGAGCTTCATCAACTGGATGAACAAGTCGTGTTCGGGATAGAGGCCGGGCGCGGTCATCGGGCTCTTGAAGTAGAATGACAGCCACTCCTGAACACCGCGCATGCCGGTGCGCTTCGCCAGATCGAGAAACAGCGCCAGGTCCAGAACGATCGGCGCCGCAAGAATCGAATCGCGGCACAAGAAGTCGATCTTGATCTGCATCGGATAGCCGAGCCAGCCGAAAATGTCGATGTTGTCCCATCCTTCTTTATTGTCGCCCCGCGGCGGGTAGTAGTTTATCCGCACGATGTGGCTGAAATCTTTGTAAAGCTCCGGGTAGACGTCGGGCTGCAAGATGTACTCGAGCACCGACAGCTTCGACTCTTCTTTCGTCTTGAACGACTCGGGATCGTCGAGCACCTCGCCGTCGCGGTTGCCGAGAATGTTGGTCGAGAACCACCCATGCAGGCCGAGGAGTCGCGCCTTGAGCCCCGGCGCAACGATCGTCTTCATCAGCGTCTGACCGGTCTTGAAGTCCTTTCCGCAAATCGGAAGCCCCCGCTCAATAGCCAACTTCGTCAGCGCCGGAACGTCGACCGTCAGGTTCGGCGCTCCGTTGGCGAAGGGCACGCCGCTCTTCAAGGCGGCGTACGCGTAGATCATCGACGGCGGAATCGCGGCCGAATTCTCGCGCATCGCTCGCTCAAACGACGGGAGGTCGGCGTGTTCTTGGGAAGGCTGCATGAAGATTTCAGTCGACGCGCACCAGATCATCACGACGCGGTCGCAACGATTCGCTCGCTGGAACTGCCGGATGTCGTCGATCAACTGCTCGGCCAGGTCCATCTTGTTTGCAGCGTGCTTGACGTGTGTGCCGTTGAGCCGCTTGACGTAGTGCTGGTCGAAAATGGCCTTCATCGGCTTGACTGACTGCAGCTCCCCCTTGAGTTGGTTCACGAGGTCGCGCTCGATGACGCCCGCGTGAAGCGCCGCCTCGTACGCGTCTTCTTCGAAGATGTCCCACGCGCCGAAGACCAGGTCGTCGAGCGCGGCGAGCGGCACGAACTCGCGGATCGCCGGCACGCGATTGTCGGTTCGCTTGCCCAACCGGATCGTGCCCATCTGCGTAAGCGAGCCGATCGGTTCCGCGATGCCGCGCTTGATGGCTTCTACGCCCGCGATGAAGGTGGTGCTGACTGCTCCGAGCCCGACCAGCAGGACGCCGAGCTTGCCTTTGGGATCTTCCATGTCGACGGGCACTCGTTGATTTCTGTTAGTCATGTTAGCTCCTGTGGAATCGCGCGTGGTGTTGGATGCTGAATTAAACCAGAGTGTCGCGGAGATGTCTTGCGCTTTGTTGCTGAGAACTAGCGTTCAATTGCCCAAGTGAGGTTATCGCTAGGATTGCAAGGAGCAGTCACTGTCGCCCCGTTCGCACATTACTGCGTCGCGCCGCCTCGTTGCCTGGTGGCGCCCTCGCGATACGCGCGCGGCGTGAGGCCCACCATCGACTTGAACACTTTCGTGAAGTGGCTCTGGCTCTGATAGCCGACGCTTGCGGCGACCTCGCCGACTGACATTTCACTCTCCACCAGCAGCTTCCGCGCCCGCTCCAACCGGAGGTTTGCCAGATAGACGTGAGGCGTCATTCCCGTGACCTGCTTGAACAGCCGCGCGAAGTGATACTCCGACAGATATGCGGACGCGGCGATCTCCTCAAGCCCCAGGTCCTCGGCGAAATTGTCGTGCATGAATTCGAGGGCGCGGCGCAACCGGCGATCAACCGGTCCCGCGCGCGACAGCTCGATGCGGGCGGACTTGCGAACCGTAAGGTGCGAACGAAGCAGGTGAATGATAGTCTGGCGCACTAGAGCATCGATCATCTCAAGATGGCCCGCCCGTCCGCTCGCGATCTCGCCGGCGATCGATCGCGCGACGCCGATGAGGGCTTCATCCCTTACCGCACATTCGCGAAAAGTAATCTCCGCAGTGGCGCGAGTCATTCCAATCTCGGCCGCAAGCTCGCCGACCGCCGCCGGGCTTATGCGAATCGAAAGAAACTCGACGCCGGCCGACCTCGCTGCGTGAGTTTCGCCTATCCCAGTCAGCGCGGTCTCGCCGGCCGAAACGTCAAAGACGCGCGGGCCGATCGTCACCTGCATGCAGCCTTCGAGTACGGAAGTGACTGTGAACGCGGCGTGGGAATGAGGCGCGAACTCACAGCCGCTACCCGCCGTGTATCGCAGCAAAAACTGGGGCCGCGAGATGATTCGCTCGGTCCGACCGATGGGCTGCCCGTCCGGCAACCCGGGTTCTATAAGTTCCTTCTCTATGGATACGTTACTCATCGCGATATTACCTGCGGCGCGACGACTGGCGGCCGCCCCCCGACGCCTCCAATACTTCGACGAGCCTGTTCGGGTAGTTCGTCATGATGGAGTCGACGCCGCTCGATATCAAGCGGCGCATGATGATCTTGCTGTTAGCAGTCCACGCCGATACCGCGAGACCTCGTTCGTGCAGCGCCGCAACAGTCCGCCGCGTCGCGAGCCCGAAGTGCAAAGCTGCTTCGTCGGCGCCTGCCTCCCCTGCTGCCGCGAGGATCGCGCGAGGCGTCGTCAGCCTCACGCCCGGAACGGGAAAAGTTGCCGCCGTTCGGATGTCCGGCGCCAGTTTCCTCGCAAGCGCCACGACGGCGTGATCGAAAGACAGCAGCGTGACGGAGCGCTCCATGCTGAATTGCCGCACTAAGGCGATCGCTTTGTTCAACAGCAGCGACGTTCCAACCTTCGGACCCTTCAGTTCAATATAGACGCGCCGGAGCCGTGCCGGAGCCAGCAGCTCAAGCACCGACGCGAGCGCCGGCACCGACCCACCGGCGCCGAGCCAGCCGTCAAGACCGAACGGTGCGCTCGTTCGCTCAATCATCGCACGCAGGCGCGGCCTCATCATCAAACGACGTTCGAACCACTCACTCGCGTTCATTCGTCCAAGCTCAGCCGCGGTGAAACCGGCTACGGGTCCCCGGCGACGCGTCGTCCTGTCCACGCGAGCATCGTGAATGACGACGACCTGATCGTCCGCCGAGAGTTGAACGTCCATCTCGACCCCGTCGGCGCCGAGCGCCATCGCAAGCCGGAAGGCAGCCGGCGTATTCTCCGGCGCCAGCCCCGAAGCGCCTCGATGAGCAATAACCAGAGGCGCTTCTCTCTCGGGCACACTGAAATGGCGTCGGCGAAGCGATGGCATCGAAGTTCCAATGCTAGCTGAAACGAACATGATACGCAGCGCTCACCGGGCGGCGGCTCCGGTTTTGTGCGCGGACTTGCCGGTCTTTTGACACTTGGCGCAGATTCCGAAGATGCGATGGCTGTGGCTGAGCGGCTTGAAGTGATGGCGTCGCACGATTGCATCCTGCAACGCTTCGATCTCGGCGCTGTAGAATTCGATGAGCGCCCCGCATTGAGTGCATATCAGATGATCGTGGTGAGTATGCTTGTACTCGTGCTCGTATAGCATCCGCCCGTCGTGGAACTCGAGTTCGCGGGCAAGGCCGCACTCCTTCAAGAGCTTCAACGTCCGGTAGACGGTGGTGAATCCAATCGTGTGGTCCTTTGCCTTGACCAGCGCATAAAGGCCCTCACTCGAGACATGTCCCTCGGTGTTGAGGAACACGTCGAGTATCAAGTCGCGCTGCTCAGTGCGCTTGAGCCCCGCGCGCTTGAGGTGTTCGTGGAAAATCCCTTTCTCTTCGCGCTCCATATACTCGTCGCCGCATCACAACGGCGGCGCGCCTTTTCCCCCAAACATGCGCGGCGTGCCCGCGAGCAATCCCAGGAAGAGGAAAGCGAGCACCACGGCGGGTGTTGCCGTCCCCGCCGTCGTTCCAATCAACACCGCGCGGGCGAGCGACGCGAGCTGCGACAAACCGAGCGAAACCAGCAGCGCCCACCACGCCCATCTCTCGCCTCGTCTGTAGGGCACCAGCACAACGAACATCGCCAGGAACGCGCCGCCGAGCGCCGAGGTCGCCGCAGTTGCGCGTCTCCCCCTGAACGCCTTCACCGCATCTTCGCCGCCAAGCGTGTTGATCTGTTCCATCGTCGCCGTCGGCGTCAGGTTGTCTTGCGCGCCCGAGAACGCCACTCCCAACGAACCCAGTGAAACGAAAGCAATGCCAACCGACAAGACAAGCAATAGAACCCAGCTAGCGAGAAACAACAGCTTCATTAGTTTCATCATTCCTCCTCGGGAAACAGTCTCAGTTGAGTTTCAAACTACGAGCCGAGTTCCTCGAGCAGACTGACCAGATCGTCCGCGTGCTCCTCTTCCATCGCAAGGATGCCTTCCAGCATGCGGCGCGTGGTCGGATCGTCATTGCCGAGGTAGCCGATCATCTCCCTGTAACTGTCGATAGCAACCCGCTCGGCCACGAGGTCCTCTTTTATCATTTCGATGAGGGAGTCGCCCTCGACGTACTCGGAATGGCTTCGGTCAAGCAATCCTTCCGGAGAGAGATTCGGCGAGCCTCCAAGCTGCACGATGCGTTGCGCGATCTGATCGGCGTGCACCTGCTCCTCGTTTGCGTGTTGAAGAAACTCTCCGGCGACGCTCTGGGCGTTGATCCCCGACGCCATAAAGAAATGCCGTTTGTATCGCAGCACGCACACGATCTCGGTGGCCAGGGCTTCGTTGAGAAGCTCGATCACCGTCTCGCGATCCGCGCTGTATCCTTCGGTTACCGCGCCTTGCTCGATGTGCTTCCGCGCGCGCTCCCGCAGTGTTTTGATATCGGTAAGAAATGGTCTTTCAGGCATGATTCCTCCAACTGTATCAGGTTCCGGTTGATATCACTCGGTTGGGTTCAGGCCGGCCAGCATGACCTCGAGCAGGATCAGCTTTCTGATCCCGCGATAGATCGGATCGATCCAGCACCACTCGCCCGCCGAGTGGCCGCCCTCGCAGGGCGCGCACCCGGTCGATATCGCGGGCAACCCCGCGAGCAGAGCAACGTTGGCGTTGTTGGAAGCGGTCGCCGTGACCGGGACCCTCTCGAACCCGACCGCCTGATGGACGGCTTCGCTCATTCGCACGGTGAATGATTCCCGGTTCCCGGGAATCTGCGCTGCCGGTAGCTTCTCGCCTATCACCTCCGTGCGAACTTGCACTCCAGCGCGCGCGGCTTCCTCCCGAAGGATCTCAGCGATGCGACGCTCGTATTCGTCGATCAGTTTCTGATCGGTTGAGCGCAGATCGACAGTGAACCACGCGTCGGCGGCCTTCGCGTTGACAACCTCCGAGCCGCCGAGCATCCCGACGTTCAAATCGACCTTCGGGTCTTTGGGCAGCTCGAGCGCGTAGATTCGATCAATCGCTCGCGCGAGCGGAAGCGAAGCGGAGTAAGGCGGGGTTCGGGAGCGCGTGTGGCCTCCGGGCCCGATGAAGTGGTGCTTGTACCAGTTGATCCCGATGCCGCCGTAGGTCAGGCCCTCGTAACCGCCATCGAGCGCGACGTACTGGCCGATGCGGGCGAGGTTCTCGCTGACGAAGCGCCGCGCGCCGGCCATGTTGGTTTCTTCTTCGACGGTGAAGACGAAGATCAAATCGCCCTTGGTCTTGATCCCGGCGCGATCGATCGCGCGAATAGAAGCGAGCAGGGCCTCAACGTTGCGCGTGTTGTCGCCGACGCCCGGCGCGAAGATCTTACCGTCGCGAATTTCAGCCTTGATTCTCTGCCCTTCCTGAAAGACGGTGTCGAGGTGTGCGTCGAAGACGACCGCCTTCCCGCCGCCGGTGCCTTTACGAATGGCCACGAGATTGCCGGTCTCGTCGTAGTAGACCTTGTCGAGCTTGCAGGATTTCAGCAGCAGCCGGACAGCTTCGGCGCGCGTTCGCTCCTTGCCCGACGGCGCGTTGATCTCGGTGAGGCGCTTCCACTCCTCCAGTATCCGAGGGCGGTCCGAGTCGACGTGAGCGAGCGCGGCCCTCACATCTTCCCTCGCCATCGTGTCCTCGACCTCGGATTTCAGGTCGCGCGGCTTACTGCTCCCAGCCGCGAGCATCGCCAGGCAGGTCAGCACAAGCGCTATCTTTGGCATAGTCGTCTTCGTCTCGAGCCAGATTGAATCTGCGAGCGCCATTCTAAAGGCGCGCCGCGCGGCGTGCAATGTCACCAACGGGGCGACGGGGCGCGGTTGGGAGCCAGGTGATTGGAAGTCAACAGCGATGGGGAGATACGCGACGGCGGCCTTGCCCGGCGCGATGCCGTACCAACATCGCGACGAAGGCATGATGCGCTTGAAGGGCCGAGCGCGAAAATCTGACGCACACCCGAATCTCAGGCGTCGTATCACAACGCACCCGCTTCTGTTAGACTCCTGACCAGCATTGATGAAAGCGAAACTCAAACGCCTTGTGGTGTGGTGGCTCGGGTGGGCGTTCATCCTGTTTGGAATCCTTGGCCTCTTCTTGCCCATTCTTCAGGGCATTCTCTTCCTCCTTGTCGGGCTCTACCTCTTGTCGACCCAATCTCCCTGGGCGGCAAGGCTGCTGAGCAAGATCAAAGACCGCTTCCCACGCCTGCACAAAAAGTTCGAAGAGGCCAAGGTCAAGGCGATCGAGATGCAGAGACGGGTCTTCAAGCGGCGAGCGCGACAGCCCGAAGGCTCAGATGAATCCTGACCGCCCGCTCCTCGACCTTAAGTAACCTCGCTTCCGTTTGACAGCCCTCGCGCCCCTCAAGCAAAGTTGACCATTCGCGCACCCTCAGAATGAAGGAGAGACTGCCTTGCAATGAAAAGGACCCTCATCACCATTGCCGCATTAGTTGTCACCGCAATCACTCAAGTCAACACCGCAGGGCAAAGCACATCAGACCGGCCCGACTCGTCGAGACCGTCGTCGGCAACCACAACACGCGACGACAGCCAACCCACAGGAAGCGAGCTTGACCGGCTAAAGCAGCGAATAGACGAGCTCGAGCGCCAAAACCGGGCGATGATGCAGTTGCTCGAAGAGCTGAAGCACCGGCTCGACGTGCCCCGAGCGCCGGCTAACGCTAGCACCGCTCAGCCTGCCGCCGCTGAAGTCCCGCGCCGGCCGACGAACGTGCTTCCGCGCATCCGGGTCGCAACAGCACCCAAGCCTCGCGCGGCCGAGAGATCAACTCCTGCTCCCGCAGCCGATTCTGCGACAGCCACGGAATCGGCCGCTCAACAATCCGCTAAGCCAACTCAGCCCGCGTCCTCCGAACCGGTCCGCTGGTCCGAGATCGTCGGCGAGGGCAACCGATTCAAGTTCTACGGCTTACTCCGGCTCGATCTGGACATCGACAGTCAGCGGCCCAACAACGCCCAGGTTCCGTTCTTCATCACCTCCGAGGACCCGCGAATCGGCAAACCGAACGCCGGAAGCTTCTCGATGCACCCGCGGCTCACGCGATTCGGCGTCGATTACACCGGCCCGCGCGTCTCGACGCTGGGCGATGGCAGGCTGACGGGAAAGCTCGAACTCGATTTCGAGAACGGCGGCTCCGAGTCGCGACAGATCATTCGCATACGACACGCCTACCTCAAGATGAACTGGAAAGACTTCTCGATCCTCGGCGGGCAGACATGGGACATCTTCTCGCCGCTCTTTCCGACCGTGAACGGCGATACGCTGATGTGGACCGCCGGCAACATCGGAGACCGCCGGCCGCAATTCCGATTCGCTTATGAACCGAAGGCGGGTCACGGCCAATGGTCGCTCACAGGCGGAGTCGGACTCACCGGGGCGATCGACTTGCTGGACCTTGACGGGAACGGTTTCCGCGACGGGGAGGAGTCGGGCCAGCCCGACGTTCAGGCGCGCATCGCGTACTCTCGCTCGCTGTGGGTGAAGGACCAGGCGGCGAGCATCGGGGCTTCGGGTTTTTATGGATGGCTGAACACGTCGCGTCCGGTGACCGGCGCGAATCGTACGAGCTTCCGAAGCCAGGTGATCAACCTCGACTACACGCTGCCGCTCGCGTCTCGCGTGTCGCTGCGCGGCGAAGGATGGTGGGGCCGCAACATGAGCGACCTCCGAGGCGGCGCGGGTCAGGGGGTCAATCTCGCGACCGGCCGCGACATTCGAGGCCGCGGCGGCTGGAGTGAGATGAGCGTGAAGGTATCGCGCTACTACTCGTTCCATCCGGGATTCACGGTGGATGATCCGGTCGATTTCGACCTCGGCGCCGGCGGCCGGATTCGGAACCGGGCTTTCTACATCGGGAATAGAATCACGCCGGGCGGGAATTTTTTGATCGGCTTCGATTATTTAAGATGGAGGACCGATTTCAAAGCGTTTCTGCCCGGGATAGACAACCGGGTGAATATCTTCATCCAGTACGGCTACTGAGCACGTAATACGTGATGCGCCGGAACTGATCTTTTGAAACCTGACATGCTAGACTATGCCGACATTGGGAGCCCTGACGCGATGACAACCAGATTCCGCTTCTCTCTTACGATTCTGCTGCTGGGTGCTTTCGCTCTTTCGGCCGCGTGCAAGAACGGTTCGGCGCCGGCCGTGACGTTGCGGCTGAGCATGATTCCAACGAACGATCCGGGCAAGATGCTTCGGGACAGCAAGCTGCTCGTCGATTACCTCGAGAAAGAAACCGGCGCGAACGTCGAGATGACCATTCCGACCAACTATGCCGCCGTGGTCGAAGCCGTAGCCAACGACCAGGTCGACATCGCCTACTTCGGCGGCTTCACCTATGTTCAGGCGTCGAAGCGGTCGGGCGTGTTGCCGCTCGTGCAGCGCGAGCGCGATCAGAACTTCCACAGCCTGTTCATCACTCGGCCGGACACCGGTATCACCAACCTCGACGAGTTGAAAGGACACACGTTCGCCTTCGGCGATGTTAACTCGACTTCGGGCCACTTGATGCCCGAGTACTTCATGCGGCAGGCGAAGGTGGACCTCGAGGTTATTGCCAAGGCGCTTTACAGCGGCGGGCATGACGCGACCGCGCTCGCCGTTGCGAACAAGAAGGTGGACGCCGGCGCGCTCGACGAAACCATCTTTCAGCGAATGGTCAGCGACGGCAAGCTCGACTCGAATCAGGTGAACGTCTTCTACACGACGCCGCCCTACATGGATTACGTTTGGGCGGCGAGGAAGGGCCTGGACCCGAAGCTCGCCGATGCATTCGCGGCGGCTTTCCTAAAGCTCGACGGCGCCGACCCGGCTCACAAAGCCATCCTGGACTTTCTGAATGCGACCAGGTACGTGAGGGCGGAAGACGCGAGCTACGACCGGCTTCGGCAAGCGGCCACGGAGGCGGGACTGCTGAAGTGATCTACTCACTTGACGAGGTGACCAAGGACTACCGCGCGCGCAACGGCGAGGTTTGCGCGCTCGCGGGGTTGACCTTCGAGGTGCAGCGCGGCGAACGTGTCGCGCTGGTCGGGCCTTCGGGGGCCGGCAAGACCACATTGTTCCGGCTGCTCAACGCGACGTTGCGCCCGACCAGCGGCGCGCTTCGTTTCGACGGGCGCGACGTCGGCGCGATGGCAGGAGGCGAGCTGCGCGCCATTCGACGCCGAATCGGGACGATCTATCAGCAGCACCACCTTGTGCCGTCGCTCTCCGCGCTCCAGAACGCGCTGTGCGGGAGGTTGGGTCACTGGTCGCTATTTCATACGATTCGCAGCGCGCTTCGCCCGACGAGGCACGAAACCGACCGAGCGATGGCGGCGCTCGAATCGGTCGGGCTTGCCGACAAGCGCAACGCGCGCGCGGACGAGTTGTCGGGCGGGCAGCAGCAGCGGCTCACCATCGCCCGCGTGTTGATGCAGGACCCGGACGTGATTCTCGCCGACGAGCCGTTCGCCTCTCTCGATCCGGCGCTCACCGAATCCGTCGCTTCGCTGCTGTTAGGACTCGCGACCAACGGCAAGCGGACGCTGATCTCGACGCTGCACGACGTCAATCTCGCCCAGCGATACTTTCCGCGAATGGTCGCGCTCGGCGGAGGGCGGCTCCTGTTCGATCTGGCGACGAGCGACGTCAGCCGCGAAGCTCTCGACGCGCTCTACGCGGGCGAGTCGATGCCGGCCGAGATCTCATCCAACGAACGCGAAAAACAGAGCGCAAGCTCCGCCGCGGCCGCTCCGTGTGAGCCCGGCTGCCCGCGCTAGCAATCACGCTTAGCGAGACGATCTGGAACGTGTGCCCGGCCTACCTGCATCTACCCGCTCAGTCAGCCTTCGGCGAGTTGCAGTCGCATCGGCGCTCGGCGCCGTGCTCGTCGTCTCGTGGATAGCGGTCAACGTTCGCCCTTCAGCCCTCCTCGATGCGGAATCGGCCGCCGCTGTCTGGAAGTTTGCTCGCGGCCTCTTCCCGCCAAACCTCACACTCGAATTCCTCGGCGTGGTGGCAAGAGCCGCCGGCCAAACGGTTGCAATTGCGCTTGCCGGGACGGCGATCTCGATAATCTTCGCGCTGCCGCTTGGCGTGCTTGCGACACCGACGTTGTGGCAGCACGGAGTCTTGCTCGCGGGCGAGAGACGTCGCGCGCGGGGGTTCCTGCTGGCGGGGATGAGCCGCACGACGTCCGCGTTCCTCGGTTTCCTGCGAGCCGTCCCGGACCTGATGTGGGGACTGTTCTTCGTCGTTGCGGTCGGGTTAGGTCCGCTCGCGGGAACGCTCGCGCTCGCGGTCAGCTACAGCGGGTTGCTCGGCCGGGTATACGCCGACGTGTTCGAAGACGCCGACCCGCGCGCGCTCGAAGCCCTTCACGCGGCGGGCGCGACGCGCGCCCAGGTCTTCTTGCGAGGCGTCTGGCCCCAGGCAGCTCCGAGCATCACCGCTTACACGCTCTACTCGTTCGAGTGCTGCGTGCGGGCGGCGGCGGTCCTCGGCTTCATTGGGGCGGGCGGCATCGGCTACGAGATCAACATCTCGATGCGGATGTTCGAGTACGGGGAGGTGCTCACGCTGATAGCGGCGCTCGTCGGGTTGGTCGCGATCACCGACTACGCGAGCCGCTGGGTGCGGCGCAATCTGCATGCGAACGTGCCTGCCGGCTCGCTCGCTCACCAGCACCTTGCAAACGAATCGACGCGATGGCGATGGCTCGGTTCGCACGCACGAGCAAGGCGTTCGCTCTCGGGGCTGGGAATCGTCGCGGCGCTTGCAGCGAGTTTTTATGCGGTGGGCTTTTTCTCCGGCTCATTGCTGGATGTGAACCTCATTGCGCGAGTGAAGCGGTTCGCCGGCGGATTGTTGCCGCCCGATCTGAGTCCGGCGTTCTTGAGCTCGCTTGGCTTGCCTCTGGTGCAGACGATCGGCATTTCAGTGATCGGCAGTCTGATCGGCATCGGCATCGGCTCGGTGCTGGCGCTTCCCGCGACGTCGACGCTTGTGCTGGCCGAATCCGATCAAGCGGGCCGCCGCTCGATCTTGACTCGCTCGGTGCGCTGGGCCGTCTTTTCGCTCACGCGGCTCGCGCTGAACGTGCTTCGCTCAATTCCCGAATTGGTCTGGGTGCTGATCTGCATTCTGGCGGTTGGCCTCGGACCATTCGCCGGCGCGCTGGCGATCGGGCTGCATACCGGAGGAGTGCTGGGCAAACTCTACGCCGAGACTCTCGAAGAGGTCCCGCAGCGTCCGCTCGAAGCGCTGAGGGCGGGCGGCGCGCGGCCGTTGCAGGTGTTGGCGTGGGGGATGGTGCCTCAGGCAATTCCGACGCTGGTGAGTTACACGGTGCTGCGATGGGAGATGAACCTGCGCGTGTCGACGATACTGGGGCTGGTTGGAGGCGGAGGGCTCGGGCAGGCGATCTACAACAACGTGCAGCTTGGGTTCTACGAGCGGATGGGGACGCTTATCGTGATCACCTACGGCTTGGTCGTCGGGACCGACTGGGTGAGTCGCCGCCTCCGCTCGCGCCGCGCGGCGCTGTGACTTTTCCATAGACTGCTGTCAATTCCCGTACGCGCGCGATCCCACTCGGTGTACGGACCTGCTGAGTACCGACTTTGACTTTGAGACGTTAGCGGCCATAGACTTTTTTCGTTGCAGTCTTCTTGAGGACCGAAGCGAATTGAAAACGGGTTAGCCCGATAACAGAGGAGGGCGTAGTATGGCCACGTCTGATTGTCGAAAAACTGTTCTCGTTATTCTCGTGCTCATTGCACTGATCCTGCCCGCTCTGATCGGCTGCACGAGCGCGAGCGTATCCAGCCAGCCGGCTGACAACCGCGAGGCACGGATGGAAGAACAACCCCAGCCAATCTCGACCGGGAACGTTGACCCGCGCCTGATCGCGGCGAACACCAGATTCGGATTCAAGCTCTACGCCGAGCTCCTCAAGGAGAAGCCGGGCCAGAACGCTCTGGTGTCGCCGTCGAGCGTCGCGCTGGCGCTCGCGATGACTTACAACGGCGCAGAGGGAGGAACCAGGGAAGCGATGGCTCGCGCGCTCGAGCTTCAAGGGCTGACGCTCGCCGACGTGAATCGCGCGAACGCCGATTTGAAAGCCTCGCTTGAGAATCCCGACCCGAAGGTTCAGCTTCAGATCGCAAATTCGCTCTGGTCCAAAAGGGGCTTCACGTTCAAGCCGGATTTCATCAAGCGGAACACCGAATACTACAAGGCCGAGGTTTCCGAGCTTGACTTCAACGATCCGGCCGCGGCGGCGCGAATCAACCGTTGGGTGAGCGACAAAACCAACGCCAAGATTCCCAAGATCATAGATCAGATCAGCCCCGATTCGATCCTCTTCCTGATCAACGCGATCTACTTCAAGGGAAAGTGGGCTAACGAATTCGACAAGTCCGCGACTCACGACGAGCCCTTCTACCTGGCGAACGGCCGTGAGAAGAAGCACCCGATGATGCGGCGCTCGGGCGAGTACCGCTACTACGAGGAGAAGGGCTTTCAGGCGGTCAATCTCCCGTACGGGTCGGGCCGGTTGAGTATGTACGTCTTCCTGCCCGCGAAGGACTCAAGCCTCGACGGATTTCATCGGAACCTCACCGCTGCGAACTGGGAGACGTGGATGACCCGCTTCGAGAAGTCCGACGGCGAGATCTTGCTGCCGCGATTCACGATCGAGTTCGAAGCGGAATTGAACGGCGCGTTGAAGGCGTTGGGAATGGGCGTGGCGTTCGATCCGGCCGGCGCGAACTTCAAGAACATGATTCAGATGTCCGAGAACGCCTACATCAACAAGGTTAAGCACAAGACCTTCGCCGAAGTGAACGAAGAAGGGACGGAAGCGGCGGCAGTGACGTCGGTGGACATCGTCGCGACGTCGGTGATGCGCCCGAAGCGGACTTTCAAGATGGTTGTCGACCGCCCGTTCTTCTGCGCGATCAGGGACAATCAAACCGGTTCGGTGCTGTTCATGGGTTCGATACTCGATCCGAGATGAAGGAGGGCGAGAGTCGCTCTGACTGCAACGAGGTTGCGCTCAACCCGCAATTTCTGATCACACTCGCCTCCCGCTTTTTCTCTTTGATTCGTGGTGCACCCTCGGTCGAGTTTGGTAGAATTCACGTGGCAGCAAAAGAACTGCCTATCACTTCTCCAAAGTGAGCGGAATGGTAGAGGGCGAGGCGATGTGCAAACGACTCGCCCTCATTTTTCGGCGGGAGGTTGTCTTAGCGATCCGACTGTTACTCTTGCACAAGATCAGTACGCTTGTACCGCTAGAAGAAGTACACCGAGTATGACCAAGCCGCTCGGACCCAGTGCATCTCGCCTTATTAACTCGAGTAACTGTGAATGGAAGATGGGATAGACCGCGATGAGAATAGCTTCTTCTTTTCCCAACGCTCGTCTTACGACGTTTTGCAGTTCTAGCACATACTGCTCAACGATGCGGCGATCTTTTTCCCATTCAAAAGGGGCGTCGGTGAAGAGGACGTTTATCTTGTCAGGCAAGATGGCGCCTGATGCCGAGCGGTATTTCCCAAAGGCCTGAGTCACGGTACAGCCGCCAAAGGCATAACTCAACTCATCGCCTAATTCTTCAAGAATGCGGTTGTAGATTGGGTCTGGCAAGTCGGGAACGAAAATCTCAACGCGTACCTTCTCTGATAGAGGCAATAAGTCTCTCCTTGCGTTTTGGAAATGCTTTCACTCGCTTGATGGCTTGCTCCCGATCGACTTTTTCCCGTTGTGGTCGCTCGATATTGATTTCTTTCTTCAACGGCTTCATTTGTCCCTCCAGGGGGATTATTATCGAGCCGGACTCCGGTTGACAAGTCTGGCTTTTGATGGCGTGCCGCGGTATGTACAATTGTCACCGATTTCCCAATTCACCTATTGACTTCACACTTGAGGACCAGATGAAACGTAAGAGTCTCGCCGGCGCGCTCGTCGCGGTTTTAATTATG
This sequence comes from Blastocatellia bacterium, assembly GCA_035293105.1. Lineage (GTDB taxonomy): Bacteria > Acidobacteriota > Blastocatellia > UBA7656 > UBA7656 > DATDOV01. The sequence goes on along the minus strand of DATDOV010000005.1, from coordinate 18,529 downwards.
TCTACCTTCTCGGCCACGTTGGCTGACGAGGGAATGTGGCCCTTCAACAACGTTCCGAGGGCCGAGATAAAGCGGCGATACGGATTCGAGGTGACCGACGCGTGGCTCAGAAAAGTCCAGATGGCGTCGGTGCGATTCAACAACGGAGGCTCAGGCTCGTTCGTATCGTCGGACGGATTGGTGCTGACCAACCATCACGTTGCGTCGGACACCCTGCAGAAGATCAGCACGCCGCAGAAGGACTACGTCAAGGACGGCTTCTACGCGCGCACGCGAGCCGAAGAGGTCAAGGCTCCTGACCTCGAGCTTAATGTACTCCAGGGCGTCGAGGGCGTGACCGATCGGGTCAACTCTGCGGTCAGGCCCGGAATGACGCCGGCTGAGGCCAACGCGGCCAGGCGCGCGGCAATAGCGGCGATCGAGAAGGAGTCGCTTGGCGCGACCGGACTGCGAAGCGATGTGGTGACGCTCTACCAGGGCGGGCAGTACGACCTCTACCGCTACAAGAAGTACACCGACGTGCGGCTGGTGTTTGCGCCGGAGTTCGCGGCGGCATTCTTCGGCGGCGATCCCGACAACTTCACCTTCCCGCGATATGACTTTGATATGGCGCTGTTCCGCATCTACGAGAACGACAAGCCGATCAAGGTCGAAAACTACTTCAAGTGGTCGAAGACGGGCGCTCGCAATGGCGAGCTTGTGTTCGTCTCGGGCCATCCGGGCTCGACTGCACGGTTGAACACGGTGGCCCACCTCGAGTACCTGCGCGACACGGGGATCCCCTTCGTCGTCAAGAGGCTGAATCGGGTTCACGCGAGCCTCACAAAGTACAGCGCGCAGGGTGAAGAGCGGGCCCGCCGCGCGCAGGAAGACCTGTTTTCGATCGAGAACAGCTTGAAGTTATATCGAGGTCAACTGGAAGGACTGAGGGACAGGACTCTGATGGCGAGGAAGCTCAAAGCCGAAAGCGCCTTGCGTAAGAGCGTCGCGTCGGATCCAAAGAAGCAGCAGGAGTACGGCGACGCGTGGGATGCGATTGCGAAAGGCCGCAAAGCGCTGCCGGCATACTTCCTCGAGTTGAGTTTTCTGGAGAACGGCGCCGCGTTCACCTCAGAGTATTTCGACTACGCTCGCACGCTGGTGCGGATGGCGGCCGAGAGTTCCAAGCCCAACACGGAGCGGCTGCCCGAATACACCGACGCGCGACGCGCGTCGCTGGAGCTGAATCTCTACTCGCCGGCTCCGGTCTACGACGACTTCGAGAAGATCAAGCTGGCCGACTCGCTTGCATTCATGCGCGACGAGATGGGCGCCGAGCACCCGCTGGTGAAGCAGGTGCTCGCCGGCAAGAGCCCCGAAACGCGCGCGGCTGAGCTGATCGACGCGACGACGCTCAAATCGGCCGACGCGCGCAAGCAATTCGCTGCCGGTGGAATGAAGGCTATACAGGAGTCAGCCGACCCGATGATCGCGCTCGCGCGTGAAGTCGACGAGCAGTCGCGCGCGGTTCGCAAACGGTACGAAGCCGAGGTCCAGGGCGTCGAGCGGCCCAACTACGCGAAGATTGCTCGCGCGCTGTTTGAAGTGCAGGGCACGAAACTCTATCCCGACGCGACCTTCACGCTGCGACTGTCGTATGGCGCGGTGAAGGGCTATCGCGAGAATGGACATTGGGTTGGGCCGTTCACGACGCTGGGCGGGGTCTTCCTTCGGTCGGCGAAGTTTCATAACAAGTTTCCGTTCAATCTCCCTCCAAGCTGGTTTGCGAAGAAGTCAGCCGTGAATCTCGGGACGCCTTACAACTTCGTATCCACCAACGACATCATCGGCGGCAACAGCGGATCGCCGGTGATCAACCGGAATGCGGAGTTGGTCGGGTTGATCTTCGACGGGAACATTCAGTCGCTGGTCGGCAACTTCGTCTATGATGAAGCGCAGAACCGCGCCGTCTCGGTTGATGTGCGAGCGATGATAGAAGGCTTGCGCAATATCTACGGCGCTACTGAGATCGTCGAGGAGCTGACGAAACAGTAGAGCGGCGAGCCGTACCCGATCATAAGAGTGCCCCGATTAATCCCCTCGGCTCGCGGCCCATCGGAGCGTAGTCCATCCCACCCCCGCGACGATCTGTGAGATGTCTTCCGCCATGCGACGCATTTCAAGTTGTAAATCCAACGATTGATGTTATACTCCTCACCGCCCAAACCAGTGGCCCAAATGGGTTGGTTGGCTCCAACGTTTGATACCACCTGAGACTGATCCCTCGCCGATCCGAGGCTGCCGTCATCGGTCGCGAGGGTCACAGGCAAGTTCTTAGGGTGTAGGCACACTCTTCGGCGGCCTTCGAGCCGTTGGCTCACGCAGGATGAGTCGATGCGACAGGTAGCCTCAAAAAACAGAAGAGAGCAGTCTCGCCAGCCTAGCTACCTTACCGACCTCGAATACCTTTCGGATGAACTCAGGCGGCTCGACCTCTTGATTCGAATCAAGGTCCCCGAGCAATCGGGGCCGCCCTCGCCGCTCGATCAGCTCAAGGGGTTGGTCATTTCGGAGGAAGAGGTCGGCAGCCTTCTGGCCACCAGCCCACTCGACGCAAGTCAGGCAAAACCAGACCGCCGTCCGCTCCTCGATGAGCTGGCCGAGCTCGATTCACTGATCACCGAGCGGCGGCACGCGACGCTGCAATCGGGGCGCAGGCTCTCGCTGGCACGCCTTTCACAGACGTTTTCCCTGACGCCATTCGACGAGCGCTGCATTCTAGTCTGCCTCGCACCCGAGCTTGATCGAAAGTACGAAAAGCTATTCGGCTATCTGCACGACGACGTGACTCGCCGGAAGCCGACGGTCGATCTGTTACTCGGTTTGCTCTGCGAGACGGCCGAAGAGAAGCTCGCCGCGCGTGCAGCGTTTGATCCCGCCGCGCCTCTGATCAAGTTCCGGCTCTTGCAGATGGCCGACGGCTCGACCGACGGGCCGGCGCCGCTCCTTTCGCGATCCGTCAAGCTGGACGATCGAATAGTCAATTTCCTACTAGGACTCGACCAGATTGACAGCCGGCTCGAACCGCTCACGCGCGTCATCGCTCCTCGCAGCGACCACGAATTCGCCGCGGTGGTTGCCGAGATCAAACGGCGCGCGGCGAATTTCGTCCGCTCGCATCTGAGCGACGAAAAGTCATCGGGTCGCAACCTCGTCTTCCACCTATCGGGGGCGTACGGGTCGGACGCCCGAGCGCTGGCTACCGCGATCTGCGGTGAACTTGGAGTCCGGCTGTTGGTGGCCGACCTTCGAAAGATGACCTCGGCATCGCTGGGGTTCGAGGAAGCGGTCTGGCTGCTGGGCCGCGAGTCGCTATTGCAGCCGGCCGCGCTGTGCCTGGAGAACTTAGATCATCTGGCCGCCGAAGATGGAAGCCGCGACTCTGAGTTGAAGGCGATGGCCGATTCGATTCGGTCCTTCTCGCGGCTCACCTTCCTCGCCGGGGGCCGTCCGTGGAAACCGCACGAGGACTTGATCGACCAGGTGTTGGTGAGCCTGGAGTTCCCGCTGCCGGGCGATGGCGAAAGAAAGGTCTTATGGGAGCAGCACGCGCGAGGGCGTTACCGGATTTCGCCCGATGTCGATTTCGGCGCGCTGGCGAGCAAGTTCCGATTCACGTCGCGTCAGATCGGCGAGGCGTTGAATCTGGCTCAAAGCGTCGCGTCGTGGCGCGCTCCCGACGATGGAGCGATCACGATGGAGGACCTCCATACGGCGTGCCGGGCGCAATCGAGCCCGAAGCTCGGCCGGCTCGCGCGCAAGGTGGAGCCCAGGTACGCGTGGGCCGACATCGTGCTGCCCGAGGATCAACTCGCCCAGCTCAGCGAGGTATGCAATCAGGCCCGCTACCGCCACGTCGTTTACGGTGAGTGGGGGTTCGACCGCAAGCTCTCGCTCGGAAAAGGACTGAACGTTTTGTTCTCGGGACCGCCCGGCACCGGGAAGACGATGGCGGCCGAGGTGATCGCAAGCGAGTTGCAGCTCGACCTCTTCAAGATCGACCTCTCTCAAGTGGTGAGCAAATACATCGGCGATACGGAAAAGAACCTTCACAACATTTTTCACGAAGCGCAGGCGAGCGGCGCGATCTTGTTCTTCGACGAAGCGGACGCGTTGTTTGGAAAGCGGTCGGAAGTAAAAGACGCGCACGACCGCTACGCAAACATCGAGATCGGGTACCTGCTGCAGAAGATGGAAGAGTACGACGGGATCGCGGTGCTGGCGACGAACCTCCGTCAGAACCTGGATGAAGCATTCGTGCGGCGCATGCATTTCATTCTCGAGTTCCCGTTTCCGGATGAGGAGTACCGCCGGCGGATATGGGAAGTGGTCTTCCCTCACGAAGCGCCGGTCGGTGACGATGTGGACTTCAACTCACTGGCGCGAGATGTGAGGCTCGCGGGAGGGAACATAAAGAACATCGCGCTGGCGGCGGCGTTCTTTGCGGCAAGCGATGGGAAGGTGATTCGGATGCCGCACCTGACTCGCGCGGCGCGGCGGGAGTTTCAGAAGCTTGGGCGAACGTGGAATGAAGGTGGGCATGGCGCGCAATCCACGTCCGCACATTGATGAGGGCGTAATGCGAACAAAGTCAATTCGGCGAGATGTCGGGGATCGAGCGGCAACTCCGGTGCCGCGGGCCGCTCACATCCGCGGGTCCGGGGGCGAAGGCGTTGGCGCGCAATTGCTCGAGCTACAGCGCACCTACGGAAACCATCAAGTTCAGAACTTGCTGAAGCGATCAGCCGCACCTGATCGGAACCAATCGGGCAGGATCGATGCATCAATCCCTGTTTCGGGTGAAGAGGAGCAAGCGCCGGATATCGGTTCCAGCCCAATGGCGAGCTTAGAGCGGGACGCCGGTGGTGAACGGGCTGCCATAAGGCGAAATCCAGGTGGCTGTGACGAACCGTTGAGCATGAAAAAGGTAGTCGCCGGCGCGCTCGAGGGCGGACTGACAATGAAGGACTACTATCCGGATTTGGATGGAAAGGGATACTGGCAGCACGGCGGCACCGCGGGAGCATTCGACACCGGTGCGAGGGCCGGTGCTAATGTCCAGCTCTACGGCACCATTCCAAGTCCTTGCAAGCCTTCGCTGTTTTCACTGGCGCAGACCGTCACCTATACGCGCGCCATCCGAGATGGTACCCATCACCCAAAGGAAGGGGTTCTTCAGGACGACATTGCAAAGAGCGGTAGAGACGCTTCGCGCCCCCCATTCCGGCTGGATTGGTTAGGCGGAGGATATAACATCTCGATGGCCGACCCACCAAGTTTCATCTATGGACCGAAAACGAACGCAGAGTGGGACCGCAGCTTCGTTACTTCGTTGAAAGGGCCCACTGGCACAAAGTCGGTTGCGTGGTCGACGTCGATCAGGATTGTTGGGGGCGCTGTGACGCGTAACGACGTTGCCTGAGCGCTGCGATTATGACTGATCCAATCCTACAGCAAGAGGTTGACCGGCTGCTGACGGCATTGGCTGCGCAGGAATCGTTCATTAGCGAGCTAGGCACGCCCCATCTCGCCGAGACTGAGGAGTTGGACCTACTCGTGGCGTTGGGCTTGGAGGTTCTCCCCTACCTGATAGAAGAAATGAAGTCGGAATCCCCAAGACGTGTCGCTTACGTCGCCCTGGTCCTGGGGAGGCTGGGGGATTCGCGAGCGATCGACCCTCTGCGTGAATTGAAGCTGAGATATCAGGCGATGGATGCGAAATCTGAATGGGAATACGCAGTTATCGGTCAATGCAACACGGCAATCGAACTGCTCGCGCACGGTCGGACGTAACCAGCGGCAAAGTCCGCCGCTTGAAAGCGCAGCGAATGATGGAACGTGAGAACGAATCCTACGTTGTAGTCGAGCGTCTCATTGAGAAGGGACTGCTCCAGGTGATGCGAGGGATGCTGGCGAGATGATCCGCGACTTGAGCGAAACAATGCGAGCGATTCTCGACGACCCGGCGCTGGCGGCGTCTTTCCCCGAGCTTGCCGCCGCGCAGATTCTCTTCGACCGCCCCGTCGAACAGTTCAGCCCGGCGCAGAGCACCATCAACCTGTTTTTGTACGATGTGCGCGAGAACATGGAACTCAGAAGCAACGAGCCGATCATCGAACGCAACAACGGACAGGCGACCATTCATCGAGCCCCTATGCGCGTCTTGTGCTCGTACTTGCTCACCGCGTGGCCGGTGGGCGGCCCGGAGCCCCCGTTGCAAGAGCATCGTCTCTTGAGCCAGGCCTTGCAGGTGCTCTCACAATTCCCGACTATTACCGCGCCCTACTTGAAAGGGAAGCTCGTCGGGCAGGAGCCGCCGCTGCCGATGATCACGGCGCAGACCGATGGCTTGAAGAACCCTGCGGAGTTCTGGACCGCGCTCGGCAACAAGCTGCGGCCTTCGATCAGCCTGACCGTCACCATCTCGATGCAGCCGTTCGCGCCCGAAACGGCTACGCTCGCCGCCGCGTCAGACGTTCGCGTTGGAGTGCGCACCTCGCCGACCGAGACCAAGATTCGGACCGCTACGCTGCAAGGTCCATTCCGCGTCGTCGGCAACGTCACGGACGCCGCCAACGCCCCGATAGCCGGCGCAACCGTAGCCATCGCAAGCCTCGGCCTCACGGTGACCGCCGATGCGAGCGGCGTCTACAGTTTCGCGGGTCTTCCGCCTGGAACTTACTCCACGCGGGTGCAAAAGGGCTCGAAGAAAAAAACCGTCAGCCTGACCGTCCCGGCGCCTGTCGGGAGCAACTACAACTTGAAGCTAACGTGATCGCAACCATTCCAAGGAGGAAAATATGGCAACCTATTTATCACCGGGAGTCTACGTCGAAGAAGTTCCTTCGGCGGTGAAGGCAATCGCCGGAGTCGGCACAAGCACAGCCGGTTTAATCGGGGTCGCGCCCGATACCTTGCCTCAACCTCTCAGCCGCGTGACCGAGGAGGCGATCGGCACCGGCGACGCAAAGGTGAAGGTATTCGAGTTGGATGTGTTCCCCGTCGTCACCGACGCCGGAAGCTTCCAGATGAGAGTCGATGGCGTAGCGGTGGCCTCGGGAGTAACGCTCTCCAACGACACCGCTAAGGGGGTCTCGAAGGTGACATTCGGCACCGCCCCCGCGGACAAAGGCGTGATCACCGGCGACTACACGCCCGCGTTTTCGCCCGTCGCCGCCGGCGACGTGAAACTCTGCACGAACTTCGGCGAGTTCAAGAAGTTCTTCGGCGACTTTTCTGGCAACAAGGACCATAACTATCTCGCCCACGCCGTCTACGGCTTCTTCAACAACGGCGGGACGCGCTGCTACGTCATGCGAGTCGCCCAAAGCGCGGACATCCCGAAGTTCCTGCCCAAGTTCGAGGCTATAGACGAGATCGCTATCGTTGCCGCGCCGGGCATAACCGACAAAGCCAACCGCAGCGAGATCGACACTCACTGCCGAATCAAGACGCAGGACCGCTTCGCGATCTTCGATTCTCCGGAAGTAGTCGAGACCAGCAACGCTCTCGACACGACCCTGCTGACGTCGTCGAACACCAGTAACGTGCTGCCGCCGAACTCCGACTACGCCGCGTTCTACTTTCCCTGGATTCAGGTGTTCGATCCGGTGACCAAGCAGAACAACCCCAGCGGCGACGGCTCGATCTTCGTTCCTCCCAGCGGTCACCTCGCCGGCGTGTACGCGCGGGTCGACACTGACCGCGGCGTGCACAAGGCGCCGGCTAACGAGGTCGTGATGGGCGCTCTGGGGCTGAAGTACCGGCTCAGCAAGGCGCAGCAAGACGGATTGAATCCGCAAGGCGTCAACTGCATTCGCGACTTGAACGGCAACATTCGAGTGTGGGGGGCGCGCACGGCGGGGGGCGACGCGAACGCCGACTTGAAGTACATCAACGTGCGGCGAACCCTGCTGTTCTTGCGCGAGTCGATAGACGAAGGGACACAGTGGGTCGTGTTCGAACCTAACTCGCAGGCGTTATGGCAGAAGATCACCCGCAACGTCTCGGCATTTTTGACCAACGTGTGGCGCTCGGGCGCGCTGTTCGGCAACACGCCGCAGGAAGCCTTCTACGTCAAATGCGACGCCGAGACCAATCCGCCAGAGCTTCGCGAGGTGGGACAAGTTGTGACCGAGATCGGCGTGGCGATCGTGCGGCCGGCCGAGTTCGTCATCTTCCGCATCAGCCAGATGGCGCAACCGAGCAAGTAACCGAGGAGCCTCGCGATGTTCGAGTATCGAGTGCCCGGCGTCTACCGGCAGGAAGTAACTCAGCGGATCAGGCCCGCGCTGCCCACGGGCGTGCCCGGATTCGTGGGATTCGCCGACGCGCGCAGTGAAGACGCCGCCGCGAACTCTCCGGTCCTTTTGCACCGTCAGGCCGACTTCGACGCGAGGTTCATCGGCGGGGCGGACGGCTATCTCGCGGATGCGGTCGCGGGGTTCTTCAGCAACGGCGGCGTGCGCTGCTACGTGGTCCGGGCCGACCCGAACGTCGAGCCAGAGCGGGCGCTCGTCGATGCCATGGAATCGCTTGGGCCTTTCGACGACATCGACCTGGTCGCGGTCCCGGACGCGATGACGCTGCCGCGCCGCTACGACGAAGGCGTCGAGATGCTGGACGACGGAATCACTCGCGTGCAGCGGGCGATGCTCTCGCACTGCGCGGCGCATCGCGGACGCTTCGCAATCCTCGACGCGCGTAGCGGGATCATAGCCTCGAAGGCGATCGATCAGCGAAGCGCGCTCGTGCGAGGCATGGAAGAACCGGTTAACGGCGCGTTGTACTACCCGTGGCTGAAGCTGAACGGGGGCCGCCTGGCGCCGCCGAGCGGTCACGTAGCCGGCATCTATGCGCGGACCGACGCAAGTGCGGGCTACTTTAAAGCGCCGGCCAACGAAGAGGTCCACGGAGTCGTCGACCTGGAGGTCCCTATCGGCAATACCGAACAGGACAAGCTCAATCCGGGCGGGGTGAATTGCCTGAGGGCGTTTCCCGGACGGGGCATTCGTGTTTGGGGCGCGCGCACGATCAGCCGCGATCCAAACTGGCGCTACGTCAACGTGCGACGGCTGTTCCTGACGCTTGGCCGCTGGATAGACCTCAACATGGCGTGGGTGAGCTTCGAGCCCAACACGTCGATGTTGTGGGTTCGAATCACGCGCGAGTTGACCGGCTTTCTCGACGGGTTGTGGCGGGCCGGTGCGCTCGCCGGGAAGACGCGCGAGGAGGCCTATTACGTCAAGTGCGACAGCGAAGCAAATCCGTCCGAAGTTCGCGAGGCGGGGCAGGCCATCACGGAAGTGGGGCTCGCACCCGGCTCGCCCGGTGAGTTCGTCGTGGTGCGCATCGTGCACCACACGGCTGCCGAGCCGCGGTGAGCCGAGGGCGGGAAACAGAATCAAACAACTAAGCTTGAAGGAGAATTCGCATGCCTACAGGACAACGAGTTGATCCATATCGCGGTTTCAATTTCAGAGTGGAGATCGACGGCATCCAGCAAGCCGGGTTTCAGGAAGTGAGCGGGCTGGATTCGAGCACGGACCCACAGGACTATCGCGAGGGCACCGACCCCAACCACGTGCGAAAGCTGGCCGGCTTGAACAAGTTCTCAGCCATAACGCTCAAGCGCGGCATCACCGATTCGGACGAGTTGTGGAAGTGGCGAACGACTGTTGTCGACGGCAAGGTCGAGCGCAAGAACGGCTCGATCATCATGCTGGACGAAACGGGGCAGGAGAAGCTTCGCTGGAATTTCTTCAACGCGTGGCCGTCGAAATGGACGGGCCCTTCGTTCAATTCGACCAGCAGCGCCGTCGCCGTCGAAACGCTCGAGTTGACCCACGAAGAAGTCAAGAAAGCGTAGAAACGGACAGCCGCGAAAACTCGCATAGGGCTCGAGGCAAGAGAAGACAGGCAGCGCCGGCGCCGCCGATTGACCCTTGTGCATTGTGCGCCTTCTTGCGGCGAGGAGTTGTTTTATGTTGCAGACGGAATTTGCCTTCACGCTGCCGATGGGCTACGTCGACACGGACGGCACGACGCACAAAGAAGGCGTGATGCGGCTGGCGACCGCCTTCGACGAGATAGCGCCGCTGCGTGATCCGCGCGTGCAGAGCAACCCGGCTTACCTGCTGATCATTCTGCTGTCGCGGGTGGTCACTCGGCTCGGGACGCTCGAATACATCAACCCGAAGACGATCGAATCGCTGTTCGCGGCCGACCTGGCCTACTTGCAGGAGTTCTATCGCCGCATAAACGAGAACGGCCATAACCGGGTGCGGACACAATGCCCGCACTGCGAGCAGCAATTCGACGTGGAGATCAGCAGCCTGGGGGGGTCTGGCGCTACCCCATAGAGCGGCTCTATGAAGAGGTAGCGTACGTCGCGTATCACTTTCACTGGCCGCACGAACAGATTCTCGGGCTGGAGCATCGCGAACGCCAGACGTGGGTGCGTGAGATCGCAAGGATCAACCAGCGGCTGAACGAGCGGGACGCCTGACGGAGGAACTATATGCCTTCACTCGGAATGAACGCCGCGTTCGCAGCGGCGAGCAATCTGCTCGGCGTTCGCGCCGACCCCTACCAGGTTTTCAACTTCTTCATCGAGATTGAAGGAGTGCTGGCCGGCGGCTTCTCCGAATGCAGCGGGTTGCAGGTCGAGACCGAGGTTCACGAATACGCCGAGGGCGGCCAGAACGACTACGTGCACCGCTTCAGAGGCCGGACCAAGTACCCGCCTCTTGTCTTGAAGCACGGGCTCACGTTGATCGACGGGTTGTGGCGCTGGCATCAGGACGTGATCAAAGGAGATTTTGAGCGCAAGAATGGAACGATCTACCTGATGAATCGCCGGGGGATTCCGGTGCTGTGGTGGGACTTCAAGGAAGCGTTCCCAACCAAGTGGACCGGACCCGAGTTGCGCGCCAGTTCGGGCGACGTCGCCTTTGAAAGCGTCGAGCTGGCCCATCGCGGGCTGAGCCGGCCCACGAACGCCACTTTAGCTGCGGCGCTCGCCGGAGAGTTGCTCTGAAATGGACGAGCCGCAAGATCAATCCGGTGTGAGTGCTTCGCCGCTGGCAGCGCGGCTCGCCGAACGCGCGCGGAGACCGGTTGGCGTCGTCGACCCCGTGCATCCCGCCGCACTCTATGAGCGTCACTCTGGGTGGATCGCGCGCCGCTTGCCGTTGCTTGGCCGAATGATGGCTCGGTACGACACTGGCGGCGCGAGCGCTGAGGGTCAGACGCTAGTGATGCAGCGGCCCGTGGACGTCGGTGACATCGCGGCGCCGGAGTTGGATCAAGCGTCACCTTCGAGCTCACGGCTGCCTGGGAGAGTTGCCGATTCGCGAGCCCGTAGAGAAACATCAGACTCGTTGTCGCTCGGCGGGGAAAAGTTCCGCGTGAGCAGGCGGGCCCCGTACGTGGCTCTCAGGGCCGATCTCGCGGCCAATCGTGCTCAGCCCTCCGATTCTGCCACCACGGAGATCAACGCCGGCAAGGGGCTCTTGAGCATCGACAGAAAGAAGGACGTTGGCGAGACAGCCATCGATGCGCGAATCAGGCGGGCGCGCGAACCGGGGAACAGATCTATCCGGAGCACGTCCAAGGAGACTGACGAACGGTCCCCGGCCGCGCACACCGAACGCGCGTCCAAATTCCGGATGCCATCGCGTGACACGGTAGCGGCCGACTCGAAAGCGAGAGACGATACCCGCGCGACTGCCTCACCAGCACAGGCGCAAGCGGTGCGACCGCCGGCGGAGATGATCTACTTGAAGGCGTCCGATCCGCCCGCAGCGCGTTCCCAACGGCGCGAGTCGTCAAACTTGGCCGTTGACCACGTGACTGAGGAGCTGAGGATCGGCGCGGTCCTCCATGGAGAAGCCACCGGCGAGACCCGATACGACAGCCCCGATGAACGAGCTACAGCGATACCGCGCAGCGATCGGAGGAAGGAGACGCCGCGTGAGGGCCTGGTGGCAACTCGCCCGATCGAAACGAGCGCTTCTTACGCAGAGCGGTTGCTCCTGCGCAGTTCTTCCGTCGGCGACCCTCGAACGGCCGACGAGCATCGGAATTCCCCGTCCACTCGGCCGACAAGTAGTGTCGTTGAGCCGACGACGGCGTCATCACCAACGCTCGATTCGGTGTTTCCGTTGATTCAAGCACCGGCTCCCCACTCAGCGGAGCCGTTGCTGCTGCGAAAGTCCTACGCGGAAGACGCTGGGCCTCACGAGGAATCCGGTTTGATGGCGCGTCTGCCCGGCCCAGCGGCCGACCCTGCCGCGAAGCGCACGTTCGTCGGAGGTGAAAGGCTGAGCGAGCGTCACAGCGGCGGCCATATCGTCAGTGAGCTGGGCGTGACCGATTCGTCAACATCTCCACAGGCGCGGAAAGTCGGTACGTTGACGAACACCCTGACTCTCGCGACTCCGCTCGCAGTGGCGACGGCGGCACAGCGCAAAACACCGCGCGCGCCCGGCGTCTTTCGGCAAACCACGTCGGCTGCCGACGCGCCAGTCCGGACCGCTGAGCCTCGCATAGCATCGGAAATCAGCGGGGCGTCCCTTGCTCGCAGACCCGAAATCATCTGGCGCAAGAGCGTCGTCGCATCGCCCGCAGCCTCTCTCATATCAACACAAACAATGGTCGGCGGGGCGGCAGTCGTAGCGCGGCAGGACGGAGAGGATATCTCCGCCCCATCCGCTGTTGCGTCGCCGCCGTCAATTCATACGGGCGCCGCGCACTCCGCAAGCAGCGAGGGCAGCGGCGGCGATCTCGATCGTCTGATCCGCGCGCTGTATCGAAGGCTTGCCGTTGAACGCGAGCGAAGGGGGAACGGGAGATGAAACAGGAAAAGCTGACGATCACCCCGCAATCGCCGTCAAAGCTGAAGCCGATCAAGGTGATGTTCAACCCCGCTTCTTATTCGATCTCGAAGTCGGTCACCTGGAGCGCGGCGGCGACCGGCTCGGAAGGCGGCAAGAAGGGCGCCGCCACCACACGGAAGCTCAACGAGCCGCTGCTCGACTTCGGCGGCGGCGACAGCCGCACTCTCTCGCTCGATCTATTCTTCGACGTCACTGAACACCCGACCGTCAACGGCCAGGAGGTGACCGACGTGCGCGTCCTGACCAACGAGTTCGTCAAGCTCACTCGCATCGAGCGCGTCGGCAAGAAACCCAGACCGCCGGTCTGCTTGATCACCTGGGGCACGGCGCCGCCCAAGAATTCCGACTTCCCGTTTTGTGGCGTCGTCACCAGCCTCACCCAGAAGTTCACGCTGTTTGAAAGCGACGGCAGACCAGTGCGCGCCGAGTTGGGCGTGTCGTTCAAAGAATTCATCCCGCCCAAGAAGGACCAGCGCGACACCGATCCGGAGTTCACGACTCGAATAGTGAAACGTGGCGACACGTTGAGCAGCATCGCCGCCGAGATGTACTCGGACCCGTCGCGCTGGCGGTTGCTCGCCGACGCCAATCGCCTCGACGATCCGCGCAGACTCGATGTAGGGGTCGCGCTTCGCATTCCAAAGACCGGATGAGGAAGTGATCCTATGCCGATAGCCAGTCTCGATGATCCATCGGTCCCCGATTTCGACGTGCTGATCGCGGGAACGCCGCTGTCGCTCGACGCTCAGGCGCACATCGTCGAGGTCTCGGTGGACGACAGCGTCGAGTTGCCTAGCATGTTCACGTTGAAGATCGCGGGCACCGACGATGAGGAGGAGGACAATCCCTGGATCGACGACGACGCGTTCGCAATCGGCAACGCGGTCGAAGTGAAGCTCGGCTACGCGGAAGACCTCGAAAGCGTCTTCAAGGGCGAAATCACGGCCCTCGAACCCGAGTTCATGTATGACCGGCTGCCGGTGCTGACCGTGCGCGGCTACGACCGGCGACATCGCCTGATGCGCGGACGCAAGACGCGGACGTTTCTCAAGTTGAAGGACAGCGACATCGCCTCGCAGATCGCAAGCGAAGCGGGGCTGACTGCCGAGACCGAAGACAGCAAGGTGACCCACGACTATGTAGTCCAGGCCAACCAGACCAACATGGAGTTTTTGCAGGAGCGGGCGCGACGGATTCAATACGAAGTGGTTGTCGACGACAAGAAGCTGTTGTTCCATCCGGCGCCCGTCGCCGAGAGCGAAGTATTCACGGTCACGCCAGCCGACCACCTTGTCGAGTTCTATCCCCGGCTCACTTCGGCTCAGCAGCTCAGCGAGGTCACGGTCCGCGGTTGGAGCCCTAAGGAGAAGAAAGAGATCCTGGGCCAAGCCAAGTCGGGCGACGTGACCTCGACGATGGGCGGCCAGAAGAGCGGACCCAAACTCGCCGAGGCCGCCTTCGGCGCCGCAGCCGGATTGCTGACCGCGCTGCCGGTGATGACCCAGGCCGAGGCGGACCAGATCGCGAAGGCATACTTGAATGACGCCGCTCTCGAGTTGATCGACGGCGAAGGTGTTTGCCTGGGCCGCACCGACTTGCGCGCGGGAAAGGTGATCAAGATCGACGGCGTTGGAAAGCGCTTCGGAGGTCAGTACTACGTCACCTCGGCCGTCCATCGTTATGGCCCGGCCGATGGCTACCTCACCCATTTCACAGTCAGGAGGAACGCGTCGTGAGCCTGCTCGATCTGCTCGTCGGCGAAGACCGCGTGGACGCGGCGACGCGAATCGCCGGCGTCGTTGTCGGAGTCGTGACGAATAATCAGGACCCGGACGGCATGGGCCGGGTCAAGGTGAAGTTCCCGTGGCTCAGCGACGCCGATGAGAGCTTCTGGGCACGCGTCGCCTCGCCGATGGCCGGAAAGGAACGCGGCATCTACTTCCTGCCCGAAGTCGAGGATGAAGTGCTTGTGGCATTCGAGCACGGTGACGTGCGATTCCCATACGTAGTCGGGGCGCTGTGGAACGGCAAGGACGCGCCGCCGGCCAAGAACGACGACGGCAAGAACAACATCCGCGTGATCAAATCGCGCAGCGGTCACGTCGTCAGGCTTACGGACGAAGACGGCAAAGAGAAGATCGAAATAATCGACAAGAGCGAAAAGAACTCGCTCGTGTTCGACACCGCCAAGAACACGATCACGATAACGACCGACAAAGACATCGTCCTTTCGGCCGCACAGGGCACGATCAAGCTCGATGCGCAGAAGA
Organism: Blastocatellia bacterium; assembly: GCA_035293105.1. Classification (GTDB taxonomy): domain Bacteria; phylum Acidobacteriota; class Blastocatellia; order UBA7656; family UBA7656; genus DATDOV01. The sequence continues at coordinate 3,321 of DATDOV010000005.1, read as the reverse complement.
TCGATATCAAATCGTCGGCCGACACGAAGATCGAATCGGGCGCGGGCATGGACGTGAAAGCTACCGCGGCGATGAACGTCAAGGGTCAGGTGGTGAATATCAACTGAAGGAGCGATCCGCAGTGGGACAACCGGCAGCCAAACAAGGGGACCAGGTCGTCGCGACCGACACTCACATAGTGATGGTGCCGGCCCCACCCGGTCCGCCCGTGCCCACGCCGCTGCCTCATCCGTTTGTGGGACTGCTCAACGGCGGGCTCAGCAGTGACGTCAACATCATGGGTATGCCGGCGGCGACCGTCGACAGCACGGCTGACAATACTCCGCCGCACATTCCGACTCCGCCGGGCACAACGTTTCAGAAGCCGCCGTCGAACAAAGCTCAGGTCAAGGTCGGGAGTCCGACGGTCAAGTTCAACGGCAAGATGGCTGCGCGCAACGGCGACACCGCGATGACCTGCAACGACCCGGCCGACTTGCCTTCGGGCACAATCATCGCGGTCGGGACCGTGATGATAGGTTGAAGGAGGCTGGCTGTGCATCAACCCTTCCTGGGAGTTGGCTGGTCGTTTCCGCTCGAAGCGGAGGACCACTCCCTCAAGCTCGCCATGCACGAAGAGAGCGTGCGCCAGTCGATATGGCTCATTCTCGGCACGGCGAAGGGCGAGCGCGTTATGCGCCCGGGTTTCGGCTGTGGGATATACGATCTGGTCTTCGAGCCCAACACCGCAGGCACCGCGGGCAAGGTCGCGCAGGAGGTTCGCGATGCGCTGTTGTACTTCGAGCCGCGCATCGACGTGCTCGACATTCAGGTTACGGCGGAAGGCGGCGGCGAAGTCATGCTCATCAACATCGACTACCAGGTTCGCGCGACCAACAACACGTTCAACCTGGTTTATCCGTTTTACCTCGAAAGGAGCGCCGAGTAGTGGCCGAGCAAGCCCCGAAGATCGAATCGCGAACGGCCGCCGACATCGTGCGGGAGGTGGAAGAGTTGATGCGCGTGGACTACGCGCCAGAGGTGATCGACCCGGCGACTCGTCACGCGTCTGGAGTCGCCGCCGCGCTGATAGCCATCTTCGGCCGGTTCGCCGAGTTGATCATCGAGCGGCTCAATCAAGTCCCGGAAAAGAACCTGCTCGCTTATCTCGATATGCTGGGCAACTCGCTGTTGCCGCCTCAACCCGCGCTTGCTCCGCTGACGTTTTCGCTTGCGGCCGGGAGCGCGGCCGAAGCGCTCGTGCCCGCGGGGACGCAGGTGGCGGCCACCGCGGCCGAGGGCGAGACCGAGCCGGTCATCTTCGAAACCGGGCGCAACCTGATGGTCGTTGCCGCGAAGCTCGCTGCCGCGTTTGTTCGCGTTCCCGACGAAGACCAATACGCCGACCTCGGCTTTTCGATCGATTCGGAGTCGACGAGCGGGCGCGCGGTCTTCGAGGCCGATCACGCGATCGAGCACGTTCTTTACGTCGCGCGCGACGACCTGTTTGGCCTCGCCGGGCTGAGCGCGCTGACGCTGACAATCGAGCTTGCGGGTGGTCAACCCGACGCGCTCGACGTGAGATGGGAGAGGTGGAACGGGGAAAGGTGGACCGCGCTCGCGATCGCCGGCGACAAAACGTCGAAGATGATCGGTGGAAGCCTCGGTTACCTCGCGCAAAGCGGCGACGTTTCATTCGACAAGGTCTCGCCGCTCGAGCGCTCGATGGTTTGGAACAAGAAGAGCAGATGGGTTCGCTGCCGGTTGCTGACGCCGATCACTGCTTCGACGAAGTCGCCGCTCATCAAGTCGATCAGCTTCAAGGCATCGGCCGCCAGGAGTGGTCTCACGGTTGACGCCGCGTTTGCCGGCGGCGCGCCCGCTGACGTGACCAAGGACTTCTTCCCGCTTGGCGAGCGACCCCGGCCGGGCGACACCTTCTACATCGCTGCGGGCGAGGCGTTCGCAGAGCAGGGCGCGACGGTGACGTTGCAGATGACGATTGCGAACGCTCCGCTATCGGATGGCTCGCCGAAACTTAGATGGGAGTACTGGGATGGGAGCGCCTGGTTTCAACTCAACCCCGACGCGAGGTCCGGCATCACGCCGCCCGATACGGCCTTCAGCGACCAGACCGGCTCATTCACCAAACGGGGCGACGGTGCCGTGAGCTTCAAGTTTCCGACCGCGCCCGCTGCGACCACGATCAACGGCATTGAGAGTTTCTGGATTCGCGTGCGGCTGGTGTCTGGCGATTACGGCAAGGCCGCTCAGTACGTGCCGCTGAAAGACGCAGCCGGCAACCCGGTCAAGGACAGCGAGGGGAACGTCAAGTATCAACTCGTGCCCGAGACGTACGCGGCGCCGTCAATCAGCGCGATCATCGTGGATTACTCGCTCACCCGCGCAGGCGTGCGGCCGGATGCGGTGCTTGCGCACAACGATTTCATTTTCGAGAGCTTCGATGATTTCGCAGAAGGGGAGTTTGCGCCGTTTCGCCCGACCCGCGACCTGCGGCCCACGCTCTACCTCGGCTTCGTGCTGCCGCGCGAGCGAAAGACCTTCCCCAACAAGACAGTCAGCATCTACTGCGGCTTCGATCAGCTCAGTGACGGCGTTGCGAAGGGTCAGACGGTCGAGCCTGCCGAGAGACGCAGGTTGTCGTGGGACTATTCAAGCCCGGCAGGCTGGTCGGATCTCCAAGTGAGCGACGAGTCGAACGGCCTGACGCGACCGGGCGTGATCGAGTTTCTCGCGCCGGCCGACTTCTCCACGCGCGCCGAGTTTGCAAACGAGGCCTACTGGCTTCGCGCGGTGTGGGACAGCGGGACCGAAGCGGTCGAGCCCAGGTTGCGCAGCTTGCTGCTTAACACAGTGGTGGCGGCGCATGCCTCCACGGTTAGAGGCGAGATACTTGGATCGAGCAACGGCAACGCGAGCCAGGCGTTTCGCACCGCGCGCGCGCCGGTGCTCGAAGGCCCGCAGCTCGACGTTCGCGAGCCGGAACTGCCCTCCGCCGCCGAGCACGAAAAACTGAAGACCGAAGCGGGAGAGGGCGCAGTCTCGGTCGGTCAGACCGCGGCCGCCGGTCGCGAGATCTGGGTGCGGTGGACTCAGGTTCCCGACTTCTATGCTTCGGGCCCGCGCGACCGCCACTATGTGATCGAAGGCCTGACGGGCGAGGTCCGATTCGGCGATGGCGTCAACGGGATGGTTCCGCCTCCGGCATCGGGCAATATCCGGATGACCGAGTACCGCACCGGCGGCGGCGATCGCGGCAACAAGCCGGCCGGCGCTATAACACAACTCAAGACCACGGTGCCCTACGTCGAGAAGGTGACG
>DATDOV010000004.1:0-17009 GCA_035293105.1 Blastocatellia bacterium | reverse complement strand
ACTGGATCTTCGGATTGTGCTTGGCCAGCACCTTCGTTATCGCTGCCGTCAGCGTCGTCTTCCCGTGGTCGATGTGCCCGATCGTCCCCACGTTCACGTGCGGCTTTGTCCTGTCGAATCTTTCCTTGGCCATAAGTCTCCAGCTCCTTTGTCGGCGGGTGCATCAGTGTGGCCCGCCTGAGAATTAACTACCGGGCGGTGCCCTGAACCTTCGCTATTATTTCTTCCCTGACGCTGCGGGGCGCTTCTTCATATCGATGGAAGTGCATCGTATACGTCGCGCGGCCCTGAGTTGCCGAGCGCAGATCGGTCGAGTAACCAAACATCTCGGACAGCGGAACGAGTGTGGTAATGACCTGGGTCCCAGGCCGCGAGTCGATGCGCTCGATCCTCCCCCGCCGCGAATTGATGTCGCCGGTTATCGCGCCGACGTACTCTTCGGGCGCGACGACTTCAACTTTCATGATGGGCTCGAGCAGCACGGCGTCCGCCTGTTTCGCTGCGTCCTTGAACGCCATTGAGCCCGCGATCTTGAAAGCCATCTCCGACGAATCGACTTCATGATAGCTTCCGTAATGCAGAGTTGCCTTCACGTCGACCATCTCATAGCCGGCGAGCACCCCGCCTTCCATCGCCTCTCTAATGCCCCCTTCGACGGGCTTGATGTACTCGCGGGGGATGACGCCGCCGACAATCGCATTCACAAACTCGAAACCGGTGCCCGGCTTCAGCGGTTCGATCCGAACTTCAGCGTGGCCGTATTGTCCTCGGCCGCCGGTCTGGCGCACGAACCTGCCGATCCCTTCCGCGGCCTTGCGGATCGTCTCCCGGTAGGCGACCTGCGGACGCCCGACGTTTGCGTCGACGCCGAATTCGCGCCGGAGCCGGTCGACGATGATCTCGAGGTGAAGCTCGCCCATCCCGCTGATGATCGTCTGTCCCGTCTCCTGATCACTCGTGACCTTGAAGCTCGGATCCTCCGCGGCAAGCCTCTGCAAGCCGATGCTCAGCTTTTCTTGATCTTGTCTGGTCTTGGGTTCGATTGCCTGCGAGATGACCGGGGCGGGGAATTCCAGAGCTTCGAGGACAACGGGGTGGGATTCGGTGCAGATCGTATCGCCGGTCGTGACCTGCTTCAGCCCGGCCACTGCGACGATCTCGCCCGCAGCGGCCTGATCGAGGTCCTCGCGTTTGTTCGCATGCATTCGCATTATTCGCCCGACGCGTTCCTTGGATCCTCTTGTGGAGTTGAGCGTGTAAGAGCCCGCCTTGAGCGTCCCTGAGTATATCCGAACGAAGGAGAGTTGGCCGACGTGCTTGTCGGCCATGATCTTGAACACGAGCGCCGAGAAGGGAGCCTTCGCATCCGGAGGCCGTTCCTCTTCGGCGCCGGTCTTTGGGTTCACGCCGATCACGGCGCTGACATCGAGCGGGCTCGGCAGGTAATCAACTACGGCGTCGAGAAGTGGTTGCACGCCCTTGTTCTTGAATGCCGAGCCTGCGATCACCGGAACGATCTTCATGGCGATCGTCTCGCGACGCAACGCCGCGCGAATCTCGTCATCTGAAATCGCCTCACCGCCGAGATACTTGGCGGCGATATCGTCGTCGCAGTCGGCCAGCGCTTCGACCATTCGCTCGCGGGCTTGTTCCGCCTCGTTCCTGAGATCGGAGGGAATATCGATGATGTCGGGCTCGGCGCCTTTGTCTTCAACCGAGTAGGTGATTCCACGCATCTCTACCAGGTCGATGACGCCGCGGAACTGGTCCTCGGCCCCGATCGGCAGTTGAATCGGCACCGGGTTGGCGCTCAGCCGGTCCCTGATCGTTTGAACCGCGTGCGCGAAGTCCGCGCCGGGCCGGTCCATCTTATTCATGAAGGCAATTCGGGGGACGTTGTACTTGTCGGCCTGCCGCCACACTGTCTCAGATTGCGGCTGGACTCCCGCGACCGCGTCAAACACGGCGACTGCCCCGTCGAGCACGCGAAGCGACCGTTCCACCTCGATGGTGAAATCCACGTGACCCGGAGTGTCGATGATGTTGATTCGGTAGTCATCACCGAATCGCGGCCAGAAGCACGTAGTCGCGGCGGACGTGATGGTTATTCCGCGCTCCTGTTCCTGGGCCATCCAGTCCATGATCGCGGTGCCCTCATGTACCTCACCGATCTTGTACGACACACCCGTGTAATAGAGCACTCGCTCGGTGGTCGTAGTCTTGCCCGCGTCGATGTGGGCCATGATCCCGATGTTCCGGAATCGCTGTAATGGAGCCTGCTTCGACATACTTCCTACGCGACGTGTGATCGTTGATGGGTGATTCGTGAGAGCGGTACTCTCAATCACGCGTGTCGCATCACGCATCGTTTTCCCCTCACCACCTGTAATGTGCGAACGCCTTGTTGGCGTCGGCCATTCGATGGGTATCATCCCGTTTCTTGACCGCGTTACCGCGGTTGTTGGCCGCATCGAGCAACTCGCCCGACAGCCGGTCGGTCATTGTCTTCTCGCCGCGCCCGCGAGAGTAGGCGATCAGCCAGCGTATGGCGAGGCTGTTCCCGCGCGATTTTTGATCCACCTCAACGGGCACTTGATAAGTCGACCCGCCGACGCGGCGCGACTTGACCTCGACACGGGGTTTCACGTTGTCGACCGCCTTTTTGAATACCTTAAGCGGATCTTCCTGAGTCTTCTCCTGAATCTGTTTCATCGCCCCGTAGAAAATCGACTCCGCGACGGACTTTTTGCCCCCCCACATCAACGAATTGATAAACCGGGTGACCATCGTCGAGTTGTATACGGGGTCGGGCAGAACCTCGCGTCTCGCTGCTACTCTTCTTCTTGGCATAACGTCCCTAAGTTATGAGGTTCGACTTATTCAGCCCCTACTTCTTCGCAGGCGCCGCTTCTTTCGGCCGCTTGGCGCCGTATTTCGAGCGCCCCTGCTTGCGGTTCTGGACGCCGACCGAATCGAGCGTCCCCCGCACAACGTGATACCTCACGCCCGGCAAATCCTTCACGCGCCCGCCTCGGATGAGCACGATGGAGTGCTCCTGGAGGTTGTGGCCGATGCCCGGTATGTAGGTCGTCACCTCTATGCCGTTTGTCAACCGAACGCGCGCGACCTTGCGAAGGGCCGAGTTCGGTTTCTTGGGCGTCTGCGTGTAAACACGAGTACACACTCCGCGTTTCTGAGGGCTGCTGCTCAGGGCCGGGCTCGACGTTTTGTACTTGACCTGCTGCCGTCCCTTCCGAACTAACTGACTCAGTGTCGGCACGCTCAACTCCTCTCGGTTCAGCCGGGCAACGGCCCGAGCTGTGTTTGCGCGAGGCGACTACAAGCCGTCATCGAGAGCGCAAGTCGCCACCTCGCGCTTCGGCTCGCGCTCAGCACCCAGTACGGGTTTAGGTCTACTCGTGGGGATGTTCTGAAAGTTTGCTGCGGATCCGGCCTCCCCGGGCCTAACTTCTCTGTGGCGTGACTTCAGGTCAACTTCCTTTTTGAATTCGGGACGGCGGCGTCAACCGCATCCTCTTTACGCCACAATAACGTTTTTCCGCGTCCGGTTGAACCACAGCAGCGCCTCCGCATGCTCAGAACCAAAAAGCGCCACCGTGCGAAACGTCAGACTATACAGATGTGAGTTGTGGCTGTCAACCCCGCCGGGTTGGTTGCTTGGTTAGTTGGAACCGGGTTTCCCCGGCATAGATGATGCTGCAGGCCCAACGAGCCTCTTTTCTCTCATCGGGCCTGCGCGTTCGCGTTAGTCGCCGGCGTCTTTCGCCTGCGCTGCGGCGGCGATATCCGAGACCGCTGGGATCTCTCCTTCCTCGTGCGGGTACTCCGCCTCTTCGATTGTCTGATCCGGCTCGAGCCTGATGCTGCGATAGAACTCCATGCCGGTGCCCGCCGGGATCAACCGCCCCATGATGACGTTCTCCTTGAGCCCGCGCAGGTAGTCGACCTTCCCGCTGATGGCTGCCTCGGTGAGCACACGCGTGGTCTCCTGGAATGACGCGGCCGAGATGAACGACTCGGTCGACAGGGAGGCCTTTGTGATCCCGAGCAACAGCGGTTCGGCCTGTGCGGGCTGGCCATCTTCAGCTATCACCCGCTCGTTCTCATCCTGAAACCGGAAGCGATCAACCATGTCCTCAAGCAGGAACTCGGTGTCGCCCACGTCCTTGACCCGAACCCATCGCAGCATCTGGCGAACGATCACCTCGATGTGCTTGTCGTTGATGTTCACACCCTGCAGGCGGTAGACCTCCTGGATCTCGTTGACCAGATACCGTTGCAATTCTTCGATGCCGCGGACCGCGAGAATATCGTGCGGATTCAGCGGGCCGTCCATCAGCGGCTCGCCGGCCTTGACGATGTCGCCTTCCTGGACGTTGATGTGCACGCCGCGTGGGATGGCGTATTCGCGCTTCTCGCCGTCGAGCGCTTCGATGATCACGCGACGCAGTCCCTTGGTGATCGGGCCAAACTTGACTACACCATCGATCTCGGTCATCACCGCCGTCTCGCGGGGCCTGCGGGCCTCGAACAACTCGACTACGCGAGGCAGACCGCCGGTGATGTCCTTGGTCTTGGTGGTCTCACGTGGGATTTTGGCAATGATGTCGCCCGGAGCAACACGCACATGCTCCTTCTCTTCATGAGCCTTGGTTGCGCCCGCGCCGCGCTTCTTCTTCCATTCCTCGTAATCGGCGACCAGCAGGTTGGCCTTGTACGGCATCTGGTAAGCTCGAAGCACCTTGTTCCTGTCGTCACGAATCTCGATTCTCGGCTGGCGCTTCTCATCGGCCGATTCACCCACGACCAGATGCGACAGGCCAGTCACCTCATCAACCTCCTCGCGGACCGTTACGCCATCAATCAAATCCCTGAAATGAATGACGCCCGCATCCTCGGTCAGGATCGCGAACGTGTAGGGGTCCCATTCGGCGAGTTCCTGCCCTTCCTCCACTCGCCGGCCGTCAGTGACTTTCAGCGTGGCGCCGTAGACAATCTGGTACCGGCCCGCCTCACGGCCGCGCTCGTCGATAAGTACGATCTGGCCGTTTCGGTTCATCGCGACCAGGTCGCCCTCGCGGTTTCGAACCGTCTTGAGTTCTTCGAACCTCACGGTACCCGACGTTCGGGCCTCGTGCTTGGTTATTTCGCTGACCCCGCCTGCGACGCCGCCGATGTGGAACGTCCGCATGGTGAGCTGGGTGCCCGGCTCGCCGATCGATTGCGCGGCGATGACCCCGACCGCTTCACCGAGTTCGACCAAGCGGCCGGTTGCAAGATTTCTGCCGTAGCACTTGATGCACATGCCGCGACGCGATTCGCAAGTCAGCACCGATCGAATCCTGACGCGCTCGATTCCACCCGCGCGCTGTATCTGAGTGGCGAGGTCCTCGGTTATCTCTTCGTTGGACGCGACGATCACTTCGCCGGTGATAGGGTCGCGAACGTCGTCGAGCGCCACGCGGCCGATGATTCGGTCCCGCAGCGATTCGATCTCCTCTCCGCCTTCGATGATTGCAGTAGCCCAGATCCCCTTGACCGTTCCGCAGTCCTCCTGGCTGACGATAACGTCCTGAGCAACGTCAACCAGCCGGCGAGTCAAATAGCCGGAATCGGCCGTCTTCAGCGCCGTGTCGGCCAGTCCCTTGCGCGCGCCGTGCGTCGAGATGAAGTACTGAAGGACGTTGAGGCCCTCGCGGAAGTTGGCACGGATCGGGGTCTCGATGATTTCGCCCGAGGGTTTTGCCATCAACCCGCGCATCCCGGCGAGCTGGCGGATCTGCTGTTTGGAGCCCCTCGCACCGGAGTCGGCCATGATAAGGATGGGGTTGAGCTCGCCCGATTCCGCCTCCTGGCGGTTCATCTCTACGAACATCGCCTCGGCGACGCGCTCGGTCACATCGGACCAGATGGCGATGACCTTGTTGTAGCGCTCGCCGTTGGTGATGATGCCCTCCTTGTACTGGTTCTCGACTTCGATCACGTCGTTGTCCGCCTGCTGCACCAACTCGGCCTTGCTGGGCGGCGTAACCAGATCTTCGATCCCTATCGAGATGCCGGCCTTTGTCGCGTAGAGGAAGCCGAGGTCCTTAACCTTGTCGAGCATCCTGACGGTCTCCGGATGGCCCAATCGCAGGTGGCAGTAGTTGACGAGCGACTGCAGGCCCTTCCTGCGGAGCGTCCCATTGATGTAGGGCATGATCTTCGGCATGTGCTCATTGAAGATCACCCGGCCGACCGTCGTGTCGATGACACGATTCTCGCAGCTTCGGACAGTGGCGCGCAGCACGTCCTGATCATCGCGTTCCTGGTCAAGGTCCAGCAGCTCGCCCGAGAACATCAGCTTGATCGGCGTCTGTGTATGAACTTCGCGCGCGTCGAGCGCGAGCAGCACCTCATCCGCCGCGGCAAACTTACGGCCGGCGAATTTGTCCTCTTTGTTGCTCCGCGTCAGGTAGTAGCAGCCGAGCACGATGTCTTGCGTCGGGACCGCGATCGGCTGGCCGTTGGCCGGCGAGAGAATATTGTTCGACGCAAGCATCAGCACGCTCGCTTCGATCTGCGCCTCGGGCGAAAGCGGAATGTGCACCGCCATCTGGTCGCCGTCAAAGTCGGCGTTGAACGCTGTGCAAACAAGCGGGTGAATCTTGATCGCCTTGCCTTCGACCAGAACCGGCTCGAATGCTTGAATGCCGAGCCTGTGAAGGGTCGGCGCGCGATTGAGCAACACCGGGTGTTCACGAATCACTTCTTCGAGGATGTCCCAAACGACCGACTCCTGTCGTTCGACCATCTCCTTGGCCTGTTTGATCGTCGCAGCGTACTGCTTCTTTTCGAGCAGGTTGTAGATGAACGGCTTGAATAGCTCGAGCGCCATCTTCTTAGGCAAGCCGCACTGGTGCAGCTTGAGTTCGGGTCCGACCACGATGACCGAACGGCCGGAGTAGTCGACGCGTTTGCCGAGCAGGTTCTGGCGGAAGCGGCCCTGCTTGCCTTTCAGAGTGTCCGACAGCGACTTCAGCGGGCGGTTGTTCGCGCCGCGGAGCACGCGGCCTCGCCGGCCGTTGTCGAACAGCGCGTCAACGGCCTCCTGAAGCATGCGCTTCTCGTTGCGAACGATCACCTCGGGCGCTTTCAGCTCCATCAGTTTCGACAGCCGGTTGTTGCGGTTGATCACGCGGCGGTACAGGTCATTCAGGTCGCTGGTTGCGAAGCGCCCGCCGTCGAGCGGCACAAGCGGCCGCAGTTCCGGCGGAATGACAGGGATCACGTCGAGAATCATCCACGCCGGCCTGTTCCCGGATCGCCGGAACGCGTCGACGACCTTGAGCCGCTTCGAGAACTTGAGCTTCTTTTGCTGCGACGATTCTTCCTTCATTCGCACGCGCATTTCCCCTGCAAGCTCCTCGACGTCAACCTTGTGCAGCAGCTCCTTGATCGCCTCCGCCCCCATCTTCGCGGTGAACTTGCCCGGGTATTCCTGCATCAACTGGCGGTAGCGCTCGTCGGCGATCAGTTCCTTCTCTTTCAGCTCGGGCACGTCGCCGGGATCGATGACGATGTAGGACTCGAAGTAGAGGACCTTCTCGAGCTCGCGCAGGGGAATGTCGAGCAAGTGGCCGATGCGCGATGGCAGGCCCTTGAAGAACCATACGTGCGAGCACGGGCTGGCTAGCTTGATGTGGCCGAGCCGTTCGCGGCGGACTTTCGACTGGGTGACTTCAACGCCGCACTTATCGCACACGACGCCGCGGTGCTTCATCCGCTTGTACTTTCCGCAGAGACATTCCCAATCGGTCACCGGCCCGAATATCTTCGCGCAAAACAGCCCGTCTCGCTCGGGTTTGAATGTGCGATAGTTGATGGTCTCAGGCTTCGTGACCTCGCCGTGGGACCAGGACAGGATTTTTTCCGGTGAAGCCAGGCTTATTCTGATCGCTTCAAAGTCCGGCGCCAGATTTGTCTTTTCTTGATGTGTTCTAAACATGTTCTGAATACCTTCCCCGCTTGCGATTCTGGATTCTGGATTCTCGGTTTTCGATTTTGGATTGAAGGTGCGCAGCGGTCATCTTCAATCCGAAACCGGCGATCCAAATCTGGAATCGGTTATTCCGTCACCTCTTCGCTCCGGCGCATCAATTCGACGTCGAGACACAGCGATTGGAGCTCGCGAATCAAAACGTTGAATGATTCGGGAACACCGGGCTCGAAATCGGCTTCGCCCTTCACTATCGCTTCATATATCTTGGACCGGCCTGCGACGTCGTCCGATTTCGCAGTCAGCAGCTCCTGCAGGATGTGAGCGGCGCCGTACGCTTCGAGGGCCCACACCTCCATTTCGCCGAACCGCTGGCCGCCAAACTGCGCCTTGCCGCCCAACGGTTGCTGGGTGATAAGCGAGTACGGACCGATCGACCGGGCGTGAATCTTGTCGTCCACCAGGTGTGACAGCTTCATCATGTATATGTAGCCCACCGTGACCTTTTGCTCGAAGGGTTCGCCGCTCATGCCGTCATAGAGCACGGTCTTCCCCGAGGTCGGCAACTCTGCGTACTCCAGCAGCCGCCGTATCTCCTGCTCGCGCGCGCCGTCAAACACGGGCGAGGCATAAGCGATTCCATCCTCGAGCCCCCGCGCGTATTCGATAAACTCCTCGTCGGTCATTGCGTTGAGTTGTTCCTGGTGCTCGGGCGAGGGCAATACGTCACGGAGTATCTTTCTTAACTGCGAAACCGCGCCGTCCGCCTTCTGGTATTCCGCAACGAGCTCGCCGATTCGCCGGCCGATCGCCTTCGATGCCCAGCCGAGGTGCGTCTCCAGAATCTGCCCGACGTTCATTCGCGACGGCACGCCAAGCGGGTTGAGAACGATCTCGACGGGAGTGCCGTCGGGCAAGTAGGGCATGTCTTCTTCGGGCAGTATGCGAGCGATCACGCCCTTGTTGCCGTGCCGTCCGGCCATCTTGTCGCCGACCGACAGCTTGCGCTTCATCGCGATGAATGCCTTGACCATCTTGATGACACCCGGGGGCAGCTCGTCGCCCTTCTTCAGCTTGTCGGTGTTCTCATGATGAAGCTGCCGCTGGACGTTGATCTGACGCTCGGTGCGCCGCTCGATGTCGCTGATCTCGCCTTGCACGTCCAGTCGCGAGCTTGATATCTCGATCTTGCGTATGGCCCCCAATTCAAGCTCCACGAGCAACTCGCGGGTGAGCTTGGTGCCCTTCGGGTGCAGCTTCTTGTTCTTATAACTCAGGTCCTCGGCGAGCCGGTGGCCTTCAAGCAACTCGTAAATGCGTTTGTTGCGCTCGTCCTCGAGGATTCGAATCTCGTCGTTGAGGTTCTTGAGGAGCTTCTCCTCTTCGGCGTGTTCGATCTGGAGCGAGCGCTCGTCCTTTTCGGCCCCTTTCCGCGTGAAGACCTTGACGTCAACGACGGTTCCGTCGATTCCGGGCGGGCACGTAAGGCTGGCGTCGCGAACATCGCCGGCTTTCTCGCCGAAGATGGCCCGCAGCAGTTTCTCCTCAGCCGTCAACTGAGTTTCACCCTTCGGCGTCACCTTGCCCACCAGAATCGAGCCGGGTCTGACCGTCGCACCGATGCGAATGATGCCCGACTCGTCGAGGTCGCGCAGCGCCGACTCGGAAACGTTCGGGATGTCCCGAGTGATCTCCTCCGGCCCCAGCTTCGTATCGCGCGCCTCGACTTCGAGCTCCTCGATGTGGATCGACGTGAACGAGTCTTCCTTGACGAGTTTCTCGGAGACGAGAATCGCGTCCTCAAAGTTGTAACCTCGCCATGGCATGAATGCGACCAGCACGTTGCGGCCCAACGCCAGCTCGCCGCCTTCGGTGCACGGGCCATCGGCGATCACGTCACCCTTCTTGATCACCTGGCCCTGATGAACGATGGGCTTCTGGTTGATGCAGGTGTTCTGGTTCGAGCGCTTGAACTTCGTGAGCTGGTAAATGTCGGCGTTGATCTCGCGTGAGGTCGTTCCGCCGGCGATGCCGTGTTCGGCGCGTATGATGATGCGCTCGGAATCGACGGAGTCGACCGTCCCGTCCCGGCGGGCGATCACGACAGCACCTGAATCCTGCGCGGTGACCTTTTCCATTCCGGTGCCGACCAGAGGTGCTTCCGCGCGAAGCAGCGGTACTGACTGTCGCTGCATGTTCGAGCCCATCAAGGCGCGGTTCGCGTCATCGTTCTCGAGGAACGGGATCAGCGATGCCGCGACTGAGACTAACTGCTTCGGACTCACATCCAGGAATTCAAGCTCTTCACGATCGGTGGTCTTGGATTCGCCCGCCTTGCGCGCAATGGTGCGCTCCTGAAGAATCCGGCCCTGTCGATCGACTTCAACGGAGGCCTGTCCGATCGTGTAGCGGTCTTCCTCCCAGGCCGAGAGGTAAAACGGAAACGGCTCGTACTCGGCGGGTTGCTGGCCCTCTTCGAGTTTCTTGTTGGCCCGATCAACATGGTCCTTCGGCACGTGTTCGCCTACGCCGAGTTGCGTGTCGCCCGCCGACGTGATGCGAACGTAGTCTACGACCCGGCCGTTCTCGACTTTTCGATACGGTGACTCGATAAATCCGAATTCGTTGATGCGCGCAAAGCACGAGAGCGACGAGATCAATCCGATGTTCGGACCTTCAGGCGTCTCGATCGGACAGATGCGGCCGTAGTGAGTCGGGTGGACGTCGCGCACCTCGAACCCCGCGCGCTCGCGCGAAAGTCCCCCGGGTCCGAGCGCCGATAGCCTGCGCTTGTGTGTGATCTCTGACAACGGGTTCGTTTGGTCCATGAACTGGGACAACTGGGACGAGCCGAAGAACTCGCGGACTGCTGCCGTCACCGGCTTCGCGTTGATGAGGTCGCGAGGCATCGCCGTCTGCATCTCCTGGTGGATCGACATCTTCTCTTTGATCGCGCGCTCCATTCGGACGAGCCCGATGCGGAACTGGTTTTCGAGAAGCTCGCCGACGGCGCGCACCCGCCGGTTGCCGAGGTGATCGATGTCATCGGGTTCGCCGATTCCTTTGCGCATCTTCAAGGCGTAGTCGATGACGCCGACGAAGTCCGAGGTTGTGAGCGTCTGGTGTTCGATGCGATCACGCTCGGGCTTGCCGAGTTTGATGTTGAATTTGAGCCGGCCCACACGCGAGAAGTCGAACTTCCGCTCGTCGAAGAACATCCCGCGGAACAGGTTCCAGGCCGTGAGGATCGTCGGCGGGTCCCCCGGCCTCATCTTGCGGTAGATTTCCAGAATCGCGTCGCGCGGCGTCTTGACGCTGTCCTTCTTAAGAGTCTGGCTGATGACGGTGCCAACATCATCGCGTTCCGGGAAGAAGATCTCGACACCCGGGACCCCCGATTCTATGATCTGCTGCCAGTCGCGGGCGCTGAGCTCGTTGTTGGCCTCTGCTACGACTTCACCCGTTTCAGTGTTGACGACGTCGTCGATCAGGAAAGCTCCTTCCATCTCCTGCGGGTCGACGACGACCGACTTGATCTTAGCTTTGATCATCGCATCTATTTCGCGGCGCGTGAGCTTCTTGGCGCTTGCTCCGCTTCGGGCGATCACCTCGCCCGACCGGTCCTCGACCGTCTCCGCGACTCGCACGCCAATCAGAGCCTCGCTGGGCTCGAAATGCACGGAACCGTCTTTGATCGCCGCCTTCTGCGAGGTGTAGAACATCCGCAGCACGTCGGCATCGCCGAAGCTGGCGCGCTTGATCTCGTCCTCCAGCTGAGAATCCGAACCGATGCGGTCAAGATCAATCTTGTTCATCAGCCCGAGCGCCCTAAGGAAGACCGTGCCGAGGAACTTGCGCTTTCGGTCGATGCGAACGTAGAGCAGGTTCTTGGCGTCGTACTCGAACTCGACCCACGAGCCTCGATAAGGAATCACCTTGGCCAGGAAGTATGTGTTGTTGTTGGCTCGCTCGAAGAAGATGCCCGGCGAGCGGTGAAGCTGGCTGACAATGACGCGCTCGGTGCCGTTGATGATAAACGTGCCATTGTCGGTCATCAGTGGGATTTCGCCGAAGAACACCTCTTCTTCTTTAATGTCGCGGATCGATTTCTGGCCGGTATCCTCGTCAGTGTCCCATACCGTCAACCGGATCTTGACCTTGAGCGGCACGGCGTAGGTCATCGACTTTTCCTGGCACTCCTTCTCGGAGTGCTTGTGCTGGAGGGTCACGGGCTCGCCGCAGTTATCGCACAATCCGGGCGAGACGGTGTTCAAGGTGCCGCACTGGGAACACGTGATGTCTTCAGCCGCATATGGATTAACCCTCAGGATCGCGCCGCAAGAGCGGCAGTTCGTTCTGAGGTGGTAAAGCCCTTCAAGCTGACCGCACTTACACTGCCAGTTACCGATCGAATACTCGACGAACTCGAGCTGAGAGGTCTCGCGGAAATCGGTTATCGGGAAGACCGACCGGAACACCGCCTGCAACCCCGTGTTTTCGCGCTCGGCCGGAAGCAGATCCATCTGGAGGAAGCGGTTGTAGGATTGCCTCTGTACCTCGATCAGGTTCGGTATTCTAATCGCAGTCTTGATTCTCGAAAAATCGTACCGCTGCTTGCCGTTGCCTCTACCGATACTCGCATGTGCTGACATGGCTCTCCTCTATGAAAAGACGTGAACAAAGTTCGCACGGCGCCCGCGGCCCTCGGGAAGGCCGTCATGCGCCGACTTCTCGCCGAACCCGGTGTTGTCGGCCTACGCCGGGCAAGCGGACGTACGAAAACACGAATGCGAAGCGCGGCCGGTCACACTCCACCGAGCCGCGATCTTCGCGTTGTTGTGAGCACCAATAAAACTTTACGATCGTCGTCGTCCCTACTAATCGTCCTTGGCCGTGATGATACTCAGAACCAGCGGACGGGTCAAGCTCCGCTGTCGAATCAACCTGCCCCGTCAAGTTCGCGTCCGGGGGCGATGATCAGAGGCCACAAACAGGACACTGCCTCCCATCGAAACCTCTATTTCAACTCGACTGTCGCGCCGGCGTCGGTTAGCTTCTTCTTGAGCGCTTCGGCCTCGTCTTTGGGCACGCCCTCCTTCACCGCTTTGGGCGCAGCTTCGACCAGGTCCTTTGCCTCTTTCAGGCCCAGGTTGGTGATCTCGCGAACGACCTTGATGACGCCTATCTTCTTGGCCGGGTCGCTCATTCCGGTCAGCACGACGTCGAACTCGTCCTTTTCCTCGACGGCGGGAGCTGCGGCTGCGCCTGCCCCCGCTGCAGGAGCGGCCGCGACTGCCGCCGCGGCCGCCGACACTCCGAAGGTATCCTCCATCATCTTCACCAGATTCGACGCCTCGAGCAGCGTGAGTTCCTTGATCTGATCGACTATGTTTTGAAGTTTGTCCGTTGACATGACTTACTCAGTCCTCCTGAACTTTACGATTCTTCGTCCCTTAAACCGGTCACGCCGCCGGTGCATCTCCGGCTGAGTGTCCCCACCAAACCGCTTCACCGACATCGAGCAAAGCGGCGTTCCGAACGCGAACCGAGCGCGGGCCTCCACAAACCCTCGCACGGCCCAATTCCACTAAGCGCTTTCCTTCTGCGCGCGCACCTGATCGAGCACGAGAGCGAGGTTTCTGGCTACGCCGGATGTTACGACCGCCATTCTCTGCGCGCTGCTGTTGATCAGAAACATGACCTTCGAAATCAGCTCTTCCTTTGACGGCATGCTGGCGAGCGCTTCGACGTCTTTCACGTCGATGGCCCGGCCCTCAACTACGCCCGCCTTGAAGGAAAACACCGGGCTCTCCTTCGCCCACTTTGATAACACCTTTGCCAGGGTCACCGGGTCGCTCTTCGACGTCGCAACCGCCGTCGCGCCGATGAAACTCTGCTTCACTTGTTCCAGCGGCGTTCCTTCGGCGGCGCGAATCGCGAGGGTGTTCTTGACGACGCGGTACTTCAAATTCGCTTGTCGCAACTCGCGGCGCAAGCGCTCGTCATCGGCCACCTTTATGCCCTGAAAGCCGACCAGCAACGCATTAGGGGCCTCCTGAAACTCGCGCTTCAAGTTTTCAACTTCCTGATCTCTCTGTTGCCTTGTCTTCACGTTAACCCCTCAGGGATTTCCGGTTCCCCGGATTCGAAGTCTGCATTAACAGCTTCGCGCGAGAACCCGCAATCCAAAATCCAAACCTAAAAATCGCCGACATTCAGCCGAATGCCCGGCCCCATCGTCGAAGAAATCGTGGCGTTCTTGACGTACTTGCCCTTCGCGGTGGCCGGTTTGGCACGCACAACGGCGTCGATCAGGGATTGAGTGTTCTCCACCAGACGCTGCTGATCGAAGCTCACCTTGCCAACCGGCACGTGGATGACGCCTGTTTTGTCGACTCGAAACTCGACCTTACCCGCTTTGGTCTCTCGCACGGCCCGGCCAACGTCGAACGTGACCGTACCGGTCTTCGGATTGGGCATCAGCCCTCGCGGCCCCAGTATTTTTCCAAGCTGGCCAACGGACTTCATCATATCGGGCGTCGCGACCAGCGCATCGAACTCCAGCCAGCCGCCCTTGATTCGCTCGACGATGTCGTCGCCTCCAACCTCATCCGCGCCGGCTTCGCGCGCTTCGTTGACCTTGTCGGCCGACGCGATCACGACGACTCGTTTCGATTTCCCCAGGCCGTGCGGCAATACGACGGTTCCTCTCACCATCTGGTCCGCCTTGCGAGGATCAACGCCAAGCGTCATTCCGAGTTCGACCGTTTCGTCAAACTTCGCGTATGCGACTTTCTTCGTCAACTCGACGGCTTCGGCGACCGAGTAGGTGCGAGAACGGTCTACCTGCGCCGCCGCCGCCTCGTATTTCTTTCCTGCCATCTGTTTTCTCCCAGGTGACTAGCGTGGCAAGGTTACCGTGCCACTCCCTTGTCTCAATACAACTAATCGACGACTTCGAGCCCCATGTTCCGAGCCGTCCCTTCGATCGTCCGCATCGCCGCCTCAACAGATGTAGTGTTCAGGTCGGGAAGCTTGGTTCGAGCGATCTCTTCCACCTGCTTTCGCGTGACCTTCCCGACGTGATCGCGATTCGGGCGTCCCGAACCCTTCTCGATACCCGCCGCCTTCTTCAACAGGTCGGCGGCCGGCGGGGTCTTCGTTATGAACGTAAACGAGCGGTCCGCAAACACGGTGATAACTACCGGTATGTTCAACTCACCAAGCGTGGCGGTCTTCGCATTGAACGCCTTGCAGAATTCCATGATGTTGACGCCGTGTTGACCCAGCGCGGGACCTATCGGGGGCGCGGGGTTGGCCTTTCCGGCGGGAACTTGAAGCTTGATGTACGCGGTTATCTTCTTGGCCATCTTATGGGTTTGGCGAGCGGCTAGCTGGAGCTACAACGTCGCCACTCTCCCCTTCCTTTAAGTTTCAGATCCTCAAATGATTGACGGTGGATTCGTGCCTGACGTTCCGGTCGTCGTTCACCGTTCATCGCCTTAATTCCACCCTCACTCTTCTTCGGAGAAGGTCAGCTTCTCAACGTCCAAAAAATTCAACTCCACGGGTGTCGAGCGGCCGAAAATAGTCACCATCACTTTGAGGACGCCCTTGTCCGGGTTGATCTCCTCGACCTGCCCCGTAAACCCGCTGAAGGGGCCCGACAGGATTCGAACGTGTTCCCCGTGCGCGAAGGTATGTTTCGGCTTCGGTTTCTCTGCCGCTTCGGTTACGTGATGGACGATTTGATCGACCTCTTCGCCAGTCAAAGGCGTTGGTTTTTGTCCCCCGACGAAGCCGGTGACTTTTGGGGTCGACTTGATCATGTGCCAGACTTTCTCCGTCACTTCGCCCTTGTCATCAGTCTCGATCTCGACCAGAACGTAACCGGGAAAAAACATCCGGGACGTCTCCACGCGCTTTGAGCCGCGCATCTCGACCACGGTCTCTGTCGGGACCAGCACCTGCGTGATCTGGTCCTGCATCTCGTAGGCCTGTATCCGCGAGAGAAGCGATTCGCGCACTTTCTTCTCGTATCCCGAGTAGGTGTGGATTATGTACCAGTTCCTTGGCATCAGCCGTCCTGTCTACTTGATCGACTTTTCCAAATACTCGAATCCAACCGTTACCAGCCGGTCCACGCCCCAGAGGTAAAAGCCGAAGAATACCACCGCGATGAGGACGACGAGCGTCGTGCTCCAGACCTCTGTGCGCGTGGGCCAGGTGGTCCGGGCCATCTCCAGCTTGATGCTGTGATAGAACTCGCGGATGCGTGGGATTAACGGAAGCTGCGGCAATCGCACCCCCGGCCTTTCGACCGGCGTCTCTATTCCGCCTCGCTCTGCCGATTCTTCAGCCTCAGTGTCCTCCGCTGCGTCGCGTTCTGCTGGTTCTTCATCCTCTGATAACTCTGTCACTCGACTCATCAAACCACCTGACCTTCAGATCGGGATTTCGGCATCCGCCTTTCGTCACGTGTGCAACCCGCGATTGTGGCCTGCTGGGGATCTCCTGGCAGGGGTACCAGGATTCGAACCCGGCCTTACGGTTTTGGAGACCGCCGTGCTAGCCGCTAACACTATACCCCTGCAACCCGCAATGCCTGGCGACGAATGCGCGCCACGCTCGTCACTTCGTCTCCTTGTGCGGCTTGTGCGCTCTGCAGCGTCTGCAAAACTTCTTGAATTCCAGCCGGTCCGGAGTCTTCTTCTTGTTCTTAGTGGTGACGTAATTGCGCTCTTTGCACTCCGTGCATTGAAGAGTAATGTTGTCTCTCGCCATATTTCCCTCAACCGCAAACTCGGCAGTATAGCAGCAACACTCTTGATCTGCCTACCCCACCGGCTACTCGATGATCTCCGAGATCGTCCCGGCGCCCACCGTCCTGCCACCTTCCCGGATCGCAAACCTCAATCCCTTCTCCATCGCGATCGGCGTGATCAACTCTACCTCCAGCGCCGAGTTGTCCCCAGGCATCACCATCTCAACTCCCTCCGCCAACGTCGCC
>DATDOV010000003.1:0-64996 GCA_035293105.1 Blastocatellia bacterium | reverse complement strand
CTTGACCTCACCCCGATCGAAGTTGCCTCTCCCAGTACGGTCGCCGAGATTGCACGGTACCGAAATGATGGGAACGGGACTCATCCCAATGGCGGTCGAAACGGCAACGGCGCAACGCCTGACCCGAAAGCCCGCGCCGCGAGCGCCGGTCGCGGCCAGCCGGTCTCAAACATGCCTTACAACCGACCGCAGTCTTCGGAAGCACCGAACGGCAATTCGAAAAAAGTCGTGAGTCCCAGCGCGAAGTTCGTGATCGAGGCGTCGGCTGAGGGTGAGGCGTTGGATCCGGCGGTCTTCTTTTCGCGCGTGCGGGTTGACAGGCGCTTTTAGCCGAAGCGTTCGATGAGGAGTGAAGAAAAGTGGGCAGAGTTTACAACGCACTGGTAAAAGCGGACAGGTGGAAGGACCACTCGCGCATGGTCGGCGGTCCGAACGATCCTGCCGGAGCGCCGCACCAGAATGGTGATCGCAGCGAAGGCGCAGAGGCGGCCTACCAGGCCGGAGCGCCGTGGAACGAATACCGGGCGGCGGCTCGCGAGGACGACTACCGTGTGTCGCGATCGAGCAGCCTGTTCACCGAGCACCCGGCTGCGTTGCTTCGAGTTGCCCCCGAGCCCCCGCCCCCACCAGTTTTTATCGAGCCGCGCGCGTCGGCGAGCATCAGGGATTTGAGGCTCGATCCGCATCTGCCCGCGCTCACCGGGAACGACGAGCTCGCGTCCGAGCGCTACCGTACCCTGGCGGTCCGGCTGCTCAACCTCGGATCACGCCGAAAACTGAGGACGATTCTCGTGACCAGCGCCCGGCCGCAAGAAGGCAAGACAACCGTCGCCGCGAACCTCGCCTGGGTGATGTCGAAGGCATCCGAGCGGCGAGTGCTGCTGATGGACGCGGACCTGCGCATCCCGACGGTATGCCGGAAACTCGGTTTGAGCCCGCGCCGCGGATGGCTCGATTTGATTGACCGCAATTCGGAACTGCCTGATGCCCTCGTCCGGCTCGATCCCAACGGGCTCTATGTTCTGGCGCCGCGTTCTTCGCTTGACGCGTACGCGGGTCCGGTCAGGCCCGGCGCCTCGTCGGCACTGACGCCGACCGACGCAATCACCTCGTCGCGGGTCGATGCGTTGATCAAGGAACTCGAGAACCAGTTCGACTTCATCGTCATCGACGCGCCGCCGATACTGGAATTCGCCGACGCCCAGCGACTTTCGTCAATAGTCGATGGGACGCTGCTCGTCGTGCGCGCCGGGCAGACCAGGTTCAACCTAGTCACCGATGCGCTGAAGCTGGTCCCGAAGGAGCACCGGCTCGGCGTCGTTCTCAACGAGGCACAGGTTGACGCGGAGATGGCCTATTACAGCCGTCACAAAGGGTCAGGCAAGGCGGGGAGCTTCGGGCGCAAAGGGTAGCAAAAGAAGCGAGACGATATGTTGTTCGTTCGACACAATGAAAATAACTTCTCATCGGCCTCCGGAAAGGAGCGCTTATGAGACGCCTGTTCTTGGTCACGTCCGAAATGGCGCTTCTGATGTTGGGCGGGCTTGTCGCCGCTTACATTAGATTCGCAGATGACGCATCGTGGCAGTTGTTCCAGCGACGCGGGTGGATGAAGCTGGTGATGGTGACCCTCGTCATCCAAATTGCCTTCTACCTTTTTGACCTGTACGACCTGCCTGCGACGCGTTCCTATCGTCGCGTCGTCTTCAACATGCTGAAGGCGATGGGAACGGCGACAGTAGTGCTGACCGTCCTGTTCTACGTTGTGCCGGCACTCGAGCACGGACGCGGCGTGTTTCTTGCAAACCTCGCGGTCAATTTCGTAATCATCGCAGCGTGGCGGACGTTGGTTGCCTGGAGCGCGGGACATCCTCAACTGGGCGTTCGTGAACGCGTGTTGATCCTGGGGTCGGGCAATGAGGCGGTGGAGCTCGCACGCGCGACGCTGGAGCGCCGCAACGCGGGGTTTCACATTGTCGGATTCGTCGACGGTAAACCGGAGCTGGTCGGTAAGAGCCTGATCAACCCGTCGGTCATCGGCCTGACTGAAGACTTGCCGAAACTGGTCGAGCTGCACGGAGTCGATCGAATCGTCGTCGCCGAGGAGGACCGCCGCGGCAACTTTCCAACTGAAGTCCTGCTGAATCTCAGTCTCAGCGGCCGGGTCGCGGTCGAGGAATCGGCCTGCTACTACGAGCGGCTGACCGGAAAGATAGCAACTGAGATGTTGAGGCCGTCGTGGCTGATCTTCTCGCGCAACACGCGGTACTCGAACTTCACCCATCACGTCCGCCGAATCGTGAATACTGCACTGGCGGCCGCCGGATTTGTCATCGCCCTGCCGATAATGCTGCTGGTTGCGATAGCGGTGAAACTTGACTCGCCCGGCCCGGTCTTCTACACACAGGAGCGCGTCGGCAAGAACGGACGCCGGTTCAAGATAATCAAGTTCCGCTCGATGTCGGTAGGCGCCGAAGAGGGATCGGGTCCGGTGTGGGCCGAAAAGCATGATCCGCGCACGACCCGCGTGGGCCGGATCATTCGCAAGCTCAGGCTCGATGAGCTGCCGCAGTTCATCAACATCCTGCGAGGCGACATGAATTTCGTCGGCCCGCGGCCCGAGAGACCGGTCTTCGTCGATCAACTGACCCAGATCATTCCGTATTACTCGCAGCGGCACCTGGTGAAGCCGGGACTGACGGGCTGGGCGCAGATCAAGTACCCATACGGCTCGTCGGTTGAGGACGCGATCGAGAAACTGCGCTTCGACCTGTACTACATAAAGAACTACTCGCTCGTCCTGGACGCGGCCATAGTCTTTGAGACGATCAAGACCGTCTTGTTTGGGAAGGGCGGAAGATAGCAGCGGAGACGTGAATATGTCGAAGGTAATCAAAGGAGCCTTGAGCTTGCTGGTAGTGGCCGCGCTCTCGGTATTCGCCGCGACCCCGGCCGCCGGCCAGCAAAGTACCTCGCGCGCGAACGAATCGAAGCTCGACGGCAACAAGTCCCGGCCGGCCGGCGAAGGCGCTCAAGTGGCAGCAAGCACCGGGGGAGTCGCCGACGCGTTGAATCCGGGAGAAGAAGCCGCGATTCAATCGCAGATCAACTCCGTTTATCAGAGCTTCTACAACGCGTACCGGCTCGGACCAGGAGACATTCTGGCGATCTACGTCGACAAACACCCCGAAGACACCGTTCCGCGAGTAACAGTCTCCCCGGTTGGACAAGTGTACTTCCCGCTGCTGGGCAACGTATCGGTCGTCGGCAAGACGTTGCCGCAGCTTCAGGAGTATTTCAGCACTGCGATCGCCGAGTACATCAGAGATCCGCGCGTCACCGTTGCGCTGCTCGAGGCCAACAGCGCCAAGTACGGCGTGCTGGGCGACGTGCGCAATCCGGGAGTTCAGATAATGACCCGGCCGACTCGGTTGCTGGATGCGATCACGGCGTCGGGCGGAATAACCGACACCGGCAGCGCATCGAATGTCTCGATCCTCCGGCAGTACGAAGACGGCCGCGTGCAGGTCTTCACTGTCAACGTCAAGAAGATTCTCAGCGGGAAGGCGAGCCCCGAAGAGAACGTCTATTTGCGAGCGGGCGACACGGTGGTCGTTCACGGCAATCTGTTCAAGTCTATTGGAAAAGTGACGTCCGTGGTCGGGATCACGAGCTTCGTTTCTTTTCTGACTCGTGGAGGGCGTTAGCGCTCGCCGCCTGAGTGGCGGTGATTAAATGTGAATGGGTTCAATCCGATTAGAGAGGGAAACTGAAATGTCCAAGCCGATCCTCCAACTCGCGAGTGATTCAGGGTCAAGCGCAGCCGTCGGAGAGGTCAAATCAATCGGCAATCATCGGCTGAGTCCGCTGGCAGATCTGGTCAGCAACCATCTTCGGTCGCGGGGTCTGAGACAAGTCGATTTCTGCCGCCAGACCGGCTTCGATCAAGGGTTGCTGTCGAAGATCCTCTCGTCGGTGGTCAATACGCTGAACGTTGAGACCGCGCTCAAGCTCGCGGAAGGCATGAACCTGCCGCCCAGCGTTGTCTTCGATGCGATCGGAAAGAGCGACGTGGACGAACTGCTGCGGCGCTTCTACTCCAACAATGGCAGCTAGGCCGTTCGCACTACACTTGCGGTGACGAGTTCTCGGATCGTATCACTCTATCCCTGCGTTCACTTCTTCCGGTGTTTCTCGATGTAAGCGCGCGCGAACTCGACAAGATGCGGCGCGCCTCGAAGACCTATCTTGCCGGCTTCTTCTTCGGCTGCTTCAACCGTCCACCCGTCACGCAGGACCCGCCTTATCATCCAGAAGGCTCCGACGCGAATGGCCGCTGTGCAGTGAATGAAGACGGGGCGGTTCGCCGGGTCGTCGAGGACCTTGAGGAACTCGTCAGCCTGCTCTTCTTTCGGGTCGCGATACACGACCGGAATGTTGAGGTACTTGAGGCCAAGCTCTTTCGCCTTTGCCTCTTCTTCATCGGCCCGATACTCACCCGGAGTGCGCAGATTGAGGATGACCTTCACGCCGTCGGCTTTCAGGCGAGCCAGGTGTTCGAGTCGCGGCTGGCCACCGGTGCAGAATTGCTCGTTCACGCGGAAAAAGTTGTAGATCGGCGGCAACTCGCCCTGCTGTTGCGCCGACGCCCCCAAGACACATATCGCAACAACGACAACCGCACCAACTCTCTTCATCGTTTCCTCCCATGATCAGTGCTTCAATTGCTCCAATATCAGTTGAACCGCCCGCCGGATTTCGTCATCGTTAGCGTGACGTTGCTGCTGCTACTCCTTGGCTCCCGCGTTCTTCAGCAACTCGACAATCTCCTTGTGGCCCTCGCGCTTGGCGTACATGATCGCCGTGTAGGCATACTTGTCCTTGAGGTTAATGTCGGCGCCTTTCTCGATCAGGGCCTGCACGGTGCTGGTGTGGCCCCAGTTCGCAGCGAGTATCAATGCCGTGCGGCCTTCTTTGTCTTTCGCGTTAGCCTCGGCGCCTTTTTCGAGGAGGGCTTTCACGGTTTCGGTCCTCCCGTTTGACGCCGCTTCCATCAAGGCGGTGTCGCCGTCCTTGTTCTTGGCGTTCATCGCGGCGCCCTTTTCGAGCAAGGCGAGAACAATCTGGGTGTAGCCGGTTCCCGCCGCTTGCATCAACGCGGTGCGATCGTCCTTGTCCTTCGCGTTGACGTCGGCGCCCTTATCGAGGAGGACCTTCACAACTTCGATGTGACCCCAGTACGCCGCCTCCATCAGCACAGTGCCGCCGCTGTCCTGGTCCTTTGCGTTCGCATCGGCGCCACGGGCGAGCAAGCCGTTGACCGCATCGACGTCGCCCTTCTTCGCCGCAACTCGGAGGTCGGCGTTCACGTCTTGTCCGAAAACCGTCAGAGGAATCAGAACTAGCAGTAGAACGAACGCTCCGGGAGCCATCTTTGGTGCCGGGTGTCTGGTCATGATTTCCCCTCCAGGTCGGCCGATCCAGTCTGGTAGCCGCCCAACGGCAGGAGTACAGGAAGTCGAGAATGCCCGCCGCGAGCGAAGGGCCGCCCTTATTCTGTGAGACTTCAATGAGCCTGTCTTCGATTCGGATGAGTCTCTTTTATATCTACCCGATTCCGCTGTCAATGGTACTTCTGTCGGCGTGTCGGCCGAGACACACCTCCATCCAAGACCCGCTTGCGCACAAGGCACCTTCAATCTAATGTTACTTAATCGGGCCCCCAGCCGCGGCCCGCTCATGTGATGACGGGAACGACGATACTTCACTATCGCTTGGGAGAACGGCTCGGGGCCGGCGGAATGGGCGAGGTATATCGCGCCGAAGACACTCGCTTGGGCCGGCAGGTCGCCGTCAAGTTCCTGCCCGCTTCATATCAGTACGACCCCGAGCGCCGCGAGAGGTTCTACCGCGAAGCTCGCGCGGCCTCGTCGCTTCGCTCCGCCAACGTCGCGGCCATCTATGACATCGGCGAACACGAGGGCGCGAGCTTCATCGTGATGGAGATGGTCGAAGGCGAAGTGCTCTCACGCGTCGTCGAGCGAGGCCCGCTTCCCGTCTGCGAGGTCATCGACGTGACGATGCAGATTGCGGACGCGCTCGACGAAGCCCACGCCGCCGGCATCGTTCACCGCGACATCAAGACTTCGAACCTCATGCTGACCGATCGCGGGATGGTCAAGGTGCTGGACTTCGGGCTGGCCAAGGTGACGTCGGCCGCAGGCGATGGCCGCACATCGGAGGACCCGACGAGCAGTGAACCGACGGCAAAACTCGGCGGAGAAACCGCCGTTGGCGTCGTGCTCGGCACCGTCTCTTACATGTCGCCCGAGCAGGCGCTGGGCCGCGCGGTAGATCATCGCTCGGACATCTTCTCGCTCGGCGTCGTGTGTTACGAGATGCTGACCGGACGGCTGCCCTTCGATGGCGACAGCTCGACTGAGATCATCGACAAGATCGTCAACCACGAACCGCCGGCGGTTGCGCGATTCAACTACAGCGTGCCGCAGGAGTTGGAGCGCATCCTGCGCAAGACGCTGGATAAGGACCCGAACTACCGGTACCAGACGGCGCGCGAGCTTTACATCGACCTGCGAAGCCTTCGCCGCGATCTTGAAATGCCCGGCCGGACCGGCAGCATCGAGCCGCACACGTCGGAGTTCAGCCCGACCGCCGTCCTCAGCGCGCCCACGACCCGTTCGGTCACTCCCGCGCCGCCAAAGCTTGAAAACGCCGTCGCGGTTATAACCTTCTCGAACATCACCAAGGAACCCTCCGACGACTGGATAGGCTCGGGAATCGCCGAGACTGTGACCGCTGATCTCAAGAGCATCCAGGGTCTGTCAGTCATCGGCCGCGAGCGAATATTCGAGGTGTTGAAGAACCTCGGCACGAGCGCGCTAGGCGAATTCGATGAGACGTTCGCCATTCAAATAGGCCGGAATCTCGCGGCCTCGTGGATAATCGGCGGCGGCTACCAGCGCATCGGCGAGATGATTCGAATAACGGCGCGGTTCATCGAGGTCGAAACCGGCGCGCTGCTCAAGAGCGTCAAGATCGACGGCAAGATGGCCGAGATATTCGTCCTTCAAGACAAGATCGTCTACGAGTTGAGCCAGGGATTGAACCTCAAGCTCCGCACCTCCGAGATCACCGAAATCGAGCGCGACGAAACCCAGTCGGTTGAGGCCTACGAGCACTTCTCGCGCGGGATGATGAACCTGCGCACGGGCAGCCGCGAAACGCTCGACCGCGCGATCCACTTCTTTGAAAAAGCAACCGAACTCGATCCGGGTTACGCGCGCGCGTGGGCCGCGCTCGGCGCAGCATACGACTTGAAGGGCAGTTTCTTGAGCATTCCCGAGCTCTCGTACAAGGCGATCGAGTTCGAGCGCAAGGCCATCTCGCTCAACCCGCGGCTTCAGTACGCGCACCAGTGGCTGGGCTCGGCGTTTGTCAGCATCGGCCACTACGATGAAGCGATCGAGGAAATACGAGAAGCGATCAAGCTCGAGGCGACCAACGCCGGCGCTCATGCCTCGCTCGCCCGCGCGTACTGGATCGGCAAGGGTATGATCGACGAAGGCATCACGGAGCTCGAGCACGCGGTTGGTATCAACCCGCAGCAGGGCTACGCGCACCTGCAATTGGCGCTCTTGTACACGCTGCGGGGCAACTACCCGCGAGCTGAGGCGGCGGCACTGGAAGCAATCTCGATGCAGGAACAGTCGCTCTCGGGCAAAGAGGGCTTGCGGGTCGTCGGCGCGCACGGCCGGCTTGGGTACGTTTATTATCGCCAGGGACGGTATGACGACGCGATCGCGCAGTATCAACTCGAATTAGGATTTCTCACCGCCAGCGACCACGCGCTTCGCGATCGAACGCTGATCGAGCTGAGTCAGAAACTCGGCGCGGCCAATCTGAGAAAGGGCCGGGCGGAGGAGGCCGAGCAATACTTCAGCCGAGCGATCAGGGGGTTTCAGGAGAGACTCGCAAGGGGCGCCGACGATCCGTTCACCAAGTATTACGTGGCGTGTGTGTACGGGCTACGGGGTGATGCCGACAACGCGGTGAAGTACCTTCGAGAATCGCTGGTGCACTTGAAGGCGCTCAATACGCTTCGGGCGAGAACAGACCCGGATTTCGATTTGATCCGAGACGACCCGCGCTTCGTGGAGGTCATTAGAGAGTGACGCGCGCTCCAACGCACCCTCCTGAACGGGATTGGTTCTGAGTGGACGCTAGACTTTCTTTTGACCGTGAGGTGTGATAGAAAAGCGCCGACTTCAGGTCCGCTCATTACATTCGGATGGCGTTTGTTATGCAAGAAGATGAACTTTTTGATCCAGGCCAATATGCTTCTTGGGAACTGGGGCTATAGTTGTTGACCCGTATTGCGTTGTGGACATGATGGATGAGTTTCGGCTGGTTCATTGGGAGCAACTTCCAAATGGGCTATCTCGGACGGCGTCCGGCTAAGGCATTGATACATGTGAGTCGGCGATTCGAGTCAACTTTAACAAGCGGACGAACCGAAGCGCGCGATCCACAATGCCTTCCAGCGTTCTGCCCGCTTCCGCTAGACGCACGATGCCGAAGGCCGTCAACTCTGGAGGAAGGATATGAAGAGGCTGTATCCAGTCATTCTTCTTTGTCTCGTGCCAGTTAATGGTTGTCAATCGTCCACTGCTCATCAGCAAGGCACGACCCAGTTCTTCGACAATTTCTCTCTGTACAACACCACCAGCAGGATGAATCCCGCACATTTGCAATGCTCCGGATCATTCTCGACCGGCATGTCAGGTGGCGGGGGAGACAGAGTATTCTATAGAAAAGACTCCTCGCTTGATTGTGAAATCATCGGCCAGGAATTCGATGCAAAGGGGTTCACCGATAAACTGAGGAGAGAGATTGAGCAGGAGATAACGAAGAGCGGGGCAAGGCTGTCAGGTGGTGGAGCGAGCGGGGAGAACTTTCACTGTGAGTACAACGAAGGGAGCATCCACGGAGCGATAGAGGTCGTAGCAGGGCGGGTGGAAGCAAACAGGTACAAGCTGACTTACATCATCCGTGAGTATAGATGGAAATGAAACCCGCGAGGCAACCGTAGTGCGTTAACAAAGCGTTCGGCCTCGTGCGCGGCTCGCCAAAGAATTCGGAAGCTGAGCGCCTGAGAGCCGAGGAGGCTTGTGCCCTGAATGAATCGTGACCCCATTACCACACAACGCGGGCTCGATATGACGTCACACTTGGCATCGCGCGGCTGGGCGCGCGCAGTCGTCTTGAGATGAATTCTTCGTGAGAGAGCACGCGAGTCATGTATAGACGGGAGACTACTGATGGATCTCGTTGAGTTGAACGATCTGGCAAGGCGTTACACACAGGCGTGGAATAGCCGGGACCCTGAGAGCGTTGCAGCGTTTTAATTCAGGAGGTCAGGAGGGGTCAGAGGTCAGGAGGGGTCAGGCTTGACTTCGTTGACATTTCATCTGAGGAGGAGAAAGAGCAATGGGGGCGTGCGTTGCGCGGTTTTTGCCAGCACACAGCCGAGTATCCGGGCTACATCGCAGCGCGCCTGTTTCGAGAGTTCGCTCTTGCGGGGCTGTGGTACCATCGTGGCTCACCGATGACTGAGGCACCGTCGGCTCGAAGTCTTACTGTAGGGAAGGCGGCGGCGCGTTGCGGTGACATTGAGAATCTCGCTCGCGGGCTGCGTTGGCCGCGAAGTGTGGCGGTTGCATTCAGCGCGCCCAACTCCCGATTCGACCGTAGCGCGCAATCTGGCGGTTCGCAGTGCGCTCGGTGCCTTCGAGTCGCCCGCTATCAATGCGCGCACGGTCAATCGAATCGTTCGGCGGACGCAGGACCCTATCCGACAGCCATTCATGGGGGCCATAGAAGGGGAAAAACAATGATGCACCTGGTGGATGCGAAGCGCGCCCGGCTCGTCGCCAGGGTCGGCGGAGTCTTGTACCTCATCATTATTGTCCTCGGCGCGCTGGGCGAGGTCGTGGTCAGGGGCAGCATCGTCGTGCCGGGCAATGCGGCAGCCACAGCCGCCAACCTGCGATCAATGGAGTGGCTCTGGCGTCTTGGGGTTGCAGGAGAAATCGTCCTCCTGACGTGCGCGACTGCCCTGGCGCTCATCCTCTACGTTCTGTTGCGCCCCGTTAGCCGCGATCTCGCGCTGGGGGCCGTCTTCTTCAATCTCGTCTGCATCGCAATCGAAGGAGTCGCCGCCGTTTCTCTCGCGGCAGCACTTCTTCCCATGACAAACGCCGCGTACGTCAATGCGTTCACCCCGGAACATCTCAACGTCATGGCGATGCTGTCGGTCCGGTCCCACAGCGCCGGCTTCGGAATCGCGCTCATCTTCTTCGGCGTCGAGTGCGTCATACTTGGCTACCTCATCTCCCGGTCGGGCTACATGCCGAGATCCATCGGTGTCCTCATGCAGATCGCCGGCGTCTGTTATGTCATCAACAGCTTCGCCCTGTTACTGTCGCCGCCGCTTTCGAGTCGGTTGTTTCCCGCGATTCTCATCCCATCGTTGATAGCCGAGCTGTCGCTCGCTCTGTGGCTTCTCGTAAAGGGCGTGAGGGCAGAGAAGTGGGAGCAACACGTCCACGCTGGGCTCGCGGGCGCTTAGTTCCTCCAAGTTCACCGCTATTGGCGCGGGTGTGGCGGAGGATGCATTCTCGTTGACTATCTCGCCCTATGTTGAGCAATCCGGAGCTGTGCCTCGAAGAAAGGTCATCGGGATCCGCACGGTCAGAGGTCCTGATGCCGCCCAACATAGAATTGGAGCCGACGAAGCCGCTACACGGCTTCGCGGCTCAATTCTGATACGTTGGCGTGCTTAGGTTGACATCTCTTTCGGATGAGAGAGAATGTCGGTGGAGGAACCATGACACCTGATGAGATATTGCGCGAGATACGTTCTTTGCCACTAGAAGCCCAACGGGAGGTCGAAGGATTTGTTGCTTACTTGCATCAGCGGTATGGTGGGCGCCAGCCCGGCGCGCAACCGGCGGGCTCTGGATTACGCGCTGAACGGTTCATAGGGATGTGGCAAGATCGCGACGACATGCGGGACAGCACAGCATGGGTCCGGAACCTGCGTGAATCCGAGTGGGTAAAGTAACTTGAGCTTCACCCTCATAGACACTGACATCTTGATAGATATGGGCCGCGGCGTGAACGAGGCGATTGACTGCGTCCAACGGATCGAGCAGCACTCGATATTGGCGATCAGCGTCGTCACCCAGATGGAATTGCTCATAGGATGCCGCAACAAGGCGGAGTTGGACAGCCTTGGGCTGTTTCTGCAGCGGTTTCAGATTGAGAAGCTCACCGTTCCTATTTCCGACACGGCTGTTGGTCTATTGCAGCAGTATCGCTTGAGTCACGGCTTGCTTATTCCCGATGGCTTGATTGCAGCGACTGCACTTGAGCGTGGCGCTCCGTTCATCACAAAGAATCAGCGTGATTTTCGTTTTATCACCGGTTTGAACCTGCTGGCGTATCCGTGACAAATCCGCTGCCAACAAGGCGAGGGAATGGGGCGGCTGGCCCTGGAAGATGCCCGTGGGGTCGCTGCTGGCTGGCCCGCGGATGCCATCCGCCTGGATGCGTACGACGCCGAAGCGGGGCAGGGCTGTTCTATGCGCAGCTTGGGTTCCGTGAGTGTGGGCGGGTTGTGTACAAGGGCAATCCACTCGTCTACTTTGAACTCCTGATCCCTCAGGGAACGAGGTAGCCAAGCACGGTCCAACGCTAGGAGAGCACGCGAGTAAAATGTGCAGAGGGGAGACTACTGATCGATCTCGTCGAGTTGAACGAGCTGGCAAGAAGTTACACACAGGCGTGGAATAGCCGGGACCCTGAGAGCGTTGGTGTGAGTAACCGCGTTCGAATCAGTGGGTACGAATTGTGGCAGCTTGACGGCGATGGACTCATAGCGGAATCGAGAGGCCACTTCGGCAGTGCGGAGTATCAACGTCAGCTCATGTACGGGGTCGACGGTTCGTAGCAGCCAGCCGCAGACGTCAGACCGCTTCGCCTCGGCGGATTCGGTCGAGCTGCTGCAGACGACCCACGTAAGATTGAGCGACCTCGGATTGGAATAACTCTCTCGCCTCCACCTCGTCATCCGCGACGGGTTCCAGCGCCATATCCATGTACTCGTAGCGCAGCGGATCACGTTTGATCTTCATGTAGATCAGCCGCAGCCGGATATACAACGAAATCCACCTCACTTGCTTCCACACGGTCCCGACAATGTGCCGGGGGTAGAACAGCCAGATTGGCTCGAGCCCCAGACTCGGCCGGCGGTCGCGGCGGAACTTGAGGCGCAGGAATCCACCCTCGAGCGGATGAATCTTCTCGATGTCGATGCAGCCCTTGAACCACACGATAAAAAACAACGTCTTCCCCGGACTGGTCCCCGTCGCGATTGCCCGCCTTAGCACGGTCTCAATGTGCCTCGTCGTGTAGTAGGTCTGCCACGCCGACCGGTAGACTTGCTCCCACTCTTCGCGCGACATTCGCGAATGCCCGGCGACAGCGTGGTTGAGGTCGTACTTGTTCATGTCCGGGTCCATCCATGCGCCGGCCTCGTGCAAGCGCAGGTGATCTTCGGATCCCGGCAGCGGCGTGAGGTAGAAGAACTCCAGGAGATCGACCGGCAGCTCCTTCTGGATGACCTTGATGTCGTGCAGAATAGCCTCGGGCGTGTCGTTGGGAAAGCCGAGAATGTAGCCGCAATAAGTCACGATCCTCGCCTGCTTCCATGCGAGCAGCATCTTGCGGTATTCGGTGATCTTGTTCTGCCGTTTCTTCGCGCCGATCAGATTGTCAGGGTTGATGTTCTCAAGCCCGATGAAGACCCGTTTGACCCCGGCGCGGGCGGATTTCTCGATGAAGTTCGGTATTCGATGACACAACGTGTCGACCTGAATGATGAAACTCATCTCCAGCTTTTCGACTTCGCGGAGTTGAATAAGCCGATCCAGGATGGCTTCCCAATTCTTATTGCGAGCGAAATTGTCATCGGTGATGAAGAACCGATGAAGCCCTTGAGCGACGTTGGTCCGCACGATCCGCTCCACGTCATCGGGCGAACGGTGACGCGATTTGCGCCCTTGAACGTTGATGATGGTGCAGAACGAACATTGGTACGGGCAGCCTCGGCCTGCGTCGAGGCTCGTATTCGCGCCTGCGGTCCTCTTGACTCGCTCCGCGGGCAAGAGCGGCATCGCCGCCCCCTCCATATGCGGCAGATCGTTCATGAAGTTGTAGAGCGGCTGAAGTCTTCCGTCCCAGGCGTCGCGCAACACCTGGCTCAGTCGGCCTTCGGCCTCGCCTGCGAAAAGCGAAACCCCCATCGCTTCGGCGCGGCGAACGTCGGGGTCGCGCTCTTTGAGCATCGCGATGGTGCCCGAGACATGGAAGCCGCCGATGGCAACCTGAATACCGCGTTTGCGCAACGGGGCGGCGATGTCGAGCGCTCGCGGAAACTGATTGGATTGGACGCCGACGAGCATCACCATCCCGGCGTCGGCTCTTTCCACTAGCGACGCGAGACGCCCCGGCCGGATGCGCGTATTGGTTTCGTCGAAGGCGTGGATCTCTATTTCGACGTCTTCGCCGAGCACTCGCTGTTGGCCGCACTCGAGCGCGAGTCCATACAGCACGGCCAGGGAATTCGAGGGAATGGCGGATCGAAACCATTGGATTACGTAGCCGTCATCGTCGTAGTGCGACGGCTTGATTAGCACGAGGCAGAAACGTTGCGATTTATGCGGTCCGATCATCGTCCCCTGCTCTGCGACCCCAACTGGGTGCGCATCATAGCAGATTGTTTCGCGTTTGATTAAGGGGAGATTGTGGATGGGTGGATGGGGTGATATGAATGTTGCGTTGACATGAATGAACGTTGCGTTGACGCGCGGATTCGCGATTGCTACTATTCACTAGCATTTTTGCGACGATGCAAGAGCTTGAAAGTATGGGGCTATAGCTCAGCTGGGAGAGCGCTTGAATGGCATTCAAGAGGTCAGGGGTTCGATCCCCCTTAGCTCCACCAAAACACTGAAGCCACCGTCTTGGTGGTGTTCTCCAGACGATAGAGCGAAAAAAGCGGGAGCCTCGGTTCGTGACCAAGACGCCCGCTTTTTGATCTCGCTCGCGAAGCCGAGCCGTTCACTGCGGGGGACGTGATCCGCCGCCGCGTGGCGATGATGGTGCTGCGCCTTCGCCCCCTCGCCCGACACCGCCCCCGCCCGTGGATCCTCCGCCGCCACCTCCGCCAGCCGGCCCGGGTCCGACGGTGCCGCCGCCTCCACCGCCGCCGCCCGTCGGGCTACCACCGCCACCTCCGCCGCTACCCGGATTCCCACCGCCGCCGCCCGGCCGCGAACCGGAGTAGCCGCCTCCGCCGTAGCAGCACGATCGAATCCCGCTGCCGTAATAGCCGGGAACAGCATAGTTGATGTAGCAGTACCCGTAAGGTGACCAGAGGTCCCAAAACCCCGAAGGCACGAACGTATAGCCGCCGGTGTAGGGGTTGAATATCCAGAATCCTCCGGGCGACCGCATGCCCGCTCCGAGCAGCGATACGACACCGCCCCTCAGCACATCCCTGTGAATCTTTCGATTCGAGGCAACTATCGTCTTAGCCCGGTTCTTGCTCCATTTGTCCAAACTGTCGTCGGACCGTTTGTCCAGTTTGGCGATCACAGGATCCCCGCCAGGTTTGTCGGGGCCGACCAGCGCTCGCTTGCCGTCCGGGATTGTCGCACCCTTAAGCGGGCCCCTTCCGTCGTTCGCGGTGATTGCCGCGCCGACTTTGACCTCGCCCTTGCGCACGATGACCTCGTCCTTCGCGTTTGGACTGACATTGAACCGATACAGCCCGCCAAACAGAACCGAGTAGCGCGCCTGTGCGGTCGTCACCGAGATGAGCTGGTTCACGATCGATGCTTCGAGGATGGCCGAACCGTTGGTGAGATGCAGCTTGATGTCGTCTACCGATGTATTGGTGAAGACGAAGGCCGAATTCTCGGAGAGCCTCAAGTACGAGCCCGGGTTCAGTAGCACCTCGACGCGGCTGCCGGCCTGGGTTTCTATCACATCACCCGACTGCAATTCGTCGCCTTCGAGCAGCGTGTCGGGTGGGGTTTCGCCGCGCTTGAAGGTGACCGTGCCTTCAACGGCGTTGACTATGCCGGCCTTCGCCGACACGAGATAGTCGCTTTTCTCCTGGTGGGAGAGCGGTCTCCGGCCCTGGGCTGATCCCGAAGCCGCAACAATCAACAGAGCCAATGTCGCAATGGAGAACTTCGTGGCGTTCATGCATCCTCCTAACTTGATCGAGGCATCGCGGTCGAGCCTCTATGGCGCCCCATCTGTTATCGAAGCCGCGGCCGTGAGCCGCAGCCCGCGTGCGAACGCACCATACGGTCCACTACGGCCGCCGTGGGCCAGAGCCGCGGCTTGTAGGCGTCGCGCCTTCACTCGCCCGCCCCGAACTGCCTGAGGATCCCGTGCTCCCGGTTCCGCTGCCGCCGATGATAACGGGCCCGATCGCGCCGCCACCCCGGCCTCCACCCGACACGTCACTGCTCCGCGAGCCGCCATCGCTGACTATCTGTCCGCCGGGGCGTACAATCCCTCCGCCCACTGTCGGTCCGACGGGGCTGGGGTAATGCGGTCCCGGCTGCCAGCACCGTCTCCCGCCGCTCCACGTCACGCAATCACCGGGGGCGACGTATTTCCAGTAACAGCGCCCATATGGTGACCAGATGGAGTAATAGGAGAAGGGAAGAAAAGTGCTGTACCCGAAGAACGGATCATAGACCCAGAAGCCGAGGCTCGACCAGATATTTGATCCCGTCATCGACGCCAGTGAACCATTGAGCGCCCTCATCTTGATCTTGTTGTTCACGGCGACGAGCGTCTTTGCCCGGTCCTTGCTCCAGTCATCGAGTGCATCGTTGGGCCGCTTCTCCAGTTTGGCGATCACCGGCTTTCCTGTAACGCCGTCGGTTCCCACCAGCGCCCACTGTTTCCCGGTTATCCGTGTACCTCTGAGCGGTACCTTCCCACCGGCGATCACAACCGTCGCCGAGCCAACGACAACCGCGCCCTGGCGGACGATGACCTCGTCTCTTGCGCCGGGGGTAACGTTGAAGCGATAGATCCCGCCGAGCGAAATCGAGTAGTCTGCCTGGGGGGTTGTCAGCGAGATCAGGTTGTTTATCACCGATGCTTCGATGATGATTGAACCGTGAGAGAGGTGGAGCTTGATGTTCTCAACGGACGGGTCGACCAACTCGAGTCTGGAGTTCTCGCCAACCCTGAGATAGGAGCCGGGGTTGAGCAGGATCTCAACACGGCTATCGGCGGCGGTCTCGATCCGATCGCCGGGCTTCAACTCATCGCCGTCGAGCAGTGTATCCCACTCGCCGTCGCCGCGTTTGTGTGTGACGGTACCCTCGATGAAGTTGACTATGCCGGCCTTCACCGTGACGAGGTAAGTGCTCTCTTCCTGTTTGGGAAGCGGCTTGCGTCCCTGGGTGAACGTCGAACCGGCAACCATCAACAGAACCAATGTTGCTGCGGAGATTCTTCTGAGGCTCATGGAAACCTCCTTAATCGAAGGCGTCGTATTCGAGCCTTCGCGCCCCATCTGCTCGGAAGCGGTGGTCCCACCAGAACGGCAGATCGTGCTCCTAACGGACCCGCTGACCGCATTATACTCGCGTGAACCGGCGAAGCGAAACAAAATAACCGGAAAAAGTGGGGACCGCGCCGCCCGCCGATTAGACGCGCCCAGCCCCGTCCGTGTGCGCCGCGTGGTTACTTTCGCCGCCCAGAGGCGAGTGAGTTGGGCTTGCTGAGTTGGGATCGCTTGCCATTCGTCGGACCCACCCTCTAGCATATTCGCTTGGTTTGAGGCGATATGGCGGTACACGAAGAAACAATCGAGACAATGATCGAGGCGGTGCGAAAGGTGAGCAGCTCGCTGGACCTCGACGAGGTCATGGACACGATATTCGATTCGCTGAAAGAACTGATCAACTATTCAGCGGCGGTCGTCTGCGTCGTGGACCTGCGAAGCGGGGCCGTATTCGAGATGAAAGCGCGCGGCTACGCGCCCGACGCGATCGGCGAGGATTTTCTCGCCTCCGGGAGCGGCATCATCGGCTGGGTCATCAAGCATGGCCGCGGACAGATAGTCAACGACGTGAAGGCCGATGCTCGCTACGTCAAAGCCCGGCCCGATACTCGCTCCGAGATTGCTGCGCCCATAATCCGGGCCGACCGCAAGATTCTCGGCGCGATCAATCTGGAGGCCGACTGGATCAACGGTTACGATGAGCGCGACCTCGAGATGCTGACTATGTTCGCTTCGCTGGCCGCGTCGGCGATAGACCACACCCTGCTCTACCGGCAGGTTATGCGCCAGAAGCGAGTCGAGAGCGAACTCGAGCTCGCGCGCAAGGTCGTCGAGAGCCTGCTGCCGCGATCGTTCCCCGTGGTCAAGGGCTTCGACATCTATGGCACAACGATACCGGTCCGCGAGGTCGGCGGCGACTACTTCGACTTCATTGAATCGATCACTGACCGGCTCGGCGTTCTCGTCGCCGACGTGTCGGGCAAGGGGCTGCCTGCGGCGTTGATCATGGTTTCATTTCGCGCGTACCTTCACGCGACGGTGATCAATGAGCTTGCAATGCGCATCGTGATGGCCCGAGTGAATCGACTCGTGCACGACAGCACGGCGGGAGACCGGTTCATCACGACGTTTTATGGGCTGGTCGATCCTGAAAACAAGCGCTTCCTTTACATCAACGCGGGCCACAATCCGCCGATGCTGTTGCGCGCGGACGGCTCGCGCGAGCTGCTTTCCAACAGCGGACTGCCGCTCGGAGTTTTCGAGGACTCACGCTACTCGGAATCGGTGGTCGACTTTCGATCGGGAGACGTGCTCGTGATGTATACCGACGGGGTGACCGAAGCGCGTAACGAGCGCGACGAGGCTTTCGGGTTGCAGCGGCTGGAGCGCGTGGTCAGGGAAGCAGCAGGCAAACCCGCCAGTGAAATATGCCACGCGGTCACGAACGCCGTTGACGAGCACTCCTCCGAGGTCGGCGGCCCTGAGGATGACCTGACTGTTTCGATCATCAAAGTCGAGTAGCAGTGCGGCGACCTGGCGCCCCTTTGGTAGTCATCCTGGCCTGCGTTGGCCCGCCGGGGCCCGCGCTGACAAGGGGGACTACCAAAGCGACGCGAGGTCGTCGCACTCCAAACTTGCCCCAATACCCGACATCTTGTAAATTCCGAACTGCCAAACCAGGCGAGACCGGCAGCACTCAGCAACAAGAAGATCAACCCAGGAGGAGTCGGACATGAGCGCCTTGCCAATAATGATCGGTGTGCTTTGCTTGCTGGTCATAGCCTATCGCTACTACAGCGCATTCATCGCAGCAAAAGTCCTGGCGCTCGACGATTCACGTCAGACGCCCGCTCACACGATGAATGACGGCCAGAACTACTACCCGACGAACAAGTGGGTCCTTTTCGGCCATCACTTCGCCGCGATATCCGGCGCGGGCCCGCTCGTAGGTCCGGTCCTCGCTGCGCAGTTCGGCTTTCTTCCCGGTTTGTTATGGCTCGTGATCGGCGTGACGCTTGGCGGAGCGGTCCATGATTTCATCGCGCTCGGCTCGTCGGTGAGACGGAAGGGGAAATCGCTCGCGGAGATCGCCCGCACTGAAGTAAGCCCGCTTTCAGGGTTCGTTACCGGACTGGCGATTCTCTTCATCGTGGTCATCGCGCTTTCGGGCCTCGGCCTGGTTGTCGTGAAGGCGCTGGGCGAGAGTCCGTGGGGAACATTCACTGTTGGATTCACGATTCCGCTTGCGCTCTTCATGGGTCTTTACATGTATCGCATTCGCAAGGGCAAGATCCGCGAAGCTACGATCCTGGGTGTGATCGGGCTTTTCATCGCCGTTGTGCTTGGCGGACGCATAGCCGAGTCGGCGCTGGCCCCGAGCTTCACCTTCTCCGAAGCGACGATCACCTACATGATGGCAGCCTACGGATTCATCGCGTCGGTGTTGCCGGTGTGGCTTTTGCTCTGTCCGCGCGACTACCTCAGCTCTTACATGAAAATCGGCACGGTCGCCTTCCTGATCATCGGGGTGCTGGTCGTGGCGCCTCACCTCAAGATGCCCGCGACGACGCCGTTCGTATCGGGCGGCGGACCGATCATCCCCGGCAAGCTCTATCCGTTCGTCTTCATCACCATTGCCTGCGGCGCGATTTCGGGCTTTCATTCGCTGATCAGTTCGGGCACGACTCCGAAGATGCTCAATCGCGAGACCGACGCGCGAATGATCGGCTACGGCGGGATGCTGATGGAGGGACTGGTCGGCGTCGTGGCGCTGGTCGCGGCGACCTCGCTCATACCGGGTGACTACTTCTCGATCAACATCGATCAGGCGACGCCCGAGAAGCAAGCCGCTTACGTGCAGTTCGTCGAGACCCACAGCGCCGAAGGCTTCGATCTTCACGAGCAGAAGCTTCAGGAGATCACCGAGCAGACCGGGGAGAAGAACTTGAGGGGCCGGACTGGCGGCGCGGTCACGCTCGCGGTTGGAATCGCGCAGATATTCGAAGGGATACCGGGCTTGGGTGGCTTGATGAAGTACTGGTATCACTTCGCGATAATGTTCGAAGCGTTGTTCATCCTGACTACGATCGACACCGGGACTCGTGTGGCCAGATTCATGCTTGGGGAGTTTCTCGGGCGGGTGTACAAACCGTTCGAGCGGCCCAACTGGCTTCCGGGCGCGATCGCGACCTCCGCGCTGGTAGTCCTTGGCTTCACGTATTTCATTCGTACCGGTTCTGTCTCGACGATCTGGCCGATGTTCGGGATCGCCAATCAACTGTTGGCCGCGGTGGCGTTGTGCGTGGGGACCACGGTGATCATCAACTCGGGCCGGGCCAAGTACGCGTGGGTGACGATCACGCCGCTCGCGTTCGTGGCGACGACGACGTTGATAGCGGGGTGGCGTTCGATCTTCGACAACTTCCTCAAGGATACGTTGAAGCCGGAGACGGCGTTTCGGGGATACCTCAACGCGAGTCTGACGGCGATCATGATGACGTGCGTCCTGATAGTTCTTGTCGATTCGTTGCTGCACTGGCGGCGAAGGCTGAGGGGTCCGGCGATCGTGAAGGAGCCGGTCGCTCAGCCGGGGGACTGACGCCGCTGCGTTCAGCCGCCCGATTCAACAAGATGTAGTGAAGGATTGGTCTTAGGCAGCGGCTTGAAACCAAAGCGTGGTAAGATAGGACCGACATTATGGCCAATCAGGAGTCAGACGATAACGGCTTACTGCAGTTCGTCGCTACGACGGTCGAGACTTTGCGCGATAAGGTCGAGACCATCCAAGGCCAGATGGTGACGAAGGAGGACGTTGCGTCGATGGCGACGAAGGATGATCTCGCGCACATGGAAATAAGACTCGCGACGAAAATGGATGCCGATACAACGGCGATTCGCGGCGACATCGAACGCGTCGACCTTCGTACTGCGAACGTCGAGCGGACGGTATCGACTCGGCTCAATCAAATAGAGACCGAAGTCAGCCGGCTGCGCAGCGTGCTCTACCTGTTGGTCAAGGACAAGCCAGACATCCTCAGGCTTCTGGGACAGTGACTGCACATCGTCACCGCGCCTGAGCTAATCCCCACCAGTCGAATTTCAGCTTGTAACCTCCCGCGTCAGGTTGTATAAAATCCGGGCTTGGTTCTGTGAATCGATCCTCAACGTTCAGCTAAGTCAAACGAGGTGGCTTCGATGAAGAAGGCTATCAAAGTCAGCGTGAATGGTGTCGCCCGCGAGGACGACGTCGAGCCGAGACTGCTGCTCGTCCACTACCTCCGCGATGTTCTCGGCCTGACCGGCACCCACATCGGCTGCGAAACTTCGATCTGCGGCGCGTGCACAGTTATGCTCGACGGCCAGGCCGTAAAATCGTGCACCGTGCTGGCAGTGCAAGCCGACGGCTCAGACATCACCACGATCGAGGGCCTCGCTGCGAACGGACAGTTGCATCCCGTTCAAGAGGGATTCTGGGAGCATCACGGGTTGCAATGCGGCTACTGCACTCCAGGGATGATCGTCGCGGCGAAACAGATACTCGACCGCAATCCCGACCCGAGCGAGGACGAAATTCGCCACGGACTGGACGGGAATCTTTGCCGCTGCACGGGCTACCAGAACATCGTCGACGCCGTTCAATACGCGGCTCGCAAGATGAAGGGACAAGCGGCAACGGGAGATTAGAGCCATGTCGAACAAATACGTCGGACAAAGAGTTAAGCGCACCGAAGACCCACGATTGATTCAGGGTCTCGGCCATTATGTCGATGATGTGAAGCTCGCGGACACGCTCTACGTTTCATTCGTGCGATCGATCCATGCTCACGCGCGCATCTCGAACGTCGACACCAGCGAAGCCGCAGCCGCGCCCGGTGTGGTCGCCGTCTACACCGGCAAGGACGTCGCCGGTAAGATCGGCCAGGTGCCATGCGGGGGCGCGCTGCCCGGCTTGAAAGTCCCGCAGCATTGGGTGCTCGCGACCGACAAGGTCTACTTCGTCGGGCATCCCATCGCCGCCATAGTCGCAGCCGATCGCTACGCGGCGCGCGACGCGTGCGACCTGGTGATGGTCGATTACGAAGAGCTTCCCGTCGTTGTCGACGTCGAAGCCGCAGCCAAAGGCGGCCCGGTCATTCACGAAGCATTCGGCGACAACATCGCCTATACCCTCACGTCCGGGTCAGGTGACATCGAGGCGGCGCTCAAGTCGGCGGATAAGGTCGTCGAACAGCGAATCGTTCATCAGCGCCTCGCGCCTGTGGCGATGGAGCCGCGCGGAGTATTGGCGCGCTACCTTCCCGGCGAGCAAGAGCTGACAATCTGGTCCTCGACTCAGATACCACACTTGATGAGAACCCAGGTCGCCGTGATGCTCGGCGTCCCCGAGAATAAGCTTCGGGTCATCACGCCCGAAGTGGGTGGCGGCTTCGGGTCGAAGCTCAACGTTTACGCCGAAGAAGCGCTGCTCGGATGGATCGCGATGCAGCTCGGCAAACCCGTGAAGTGGATGGAGACCCGCCGCGAGAACATGCAGGCGACGATTCACGGGCGCGGCCAAATCGGCTACATCGAGATCGGCTGCAAGAAAGACGGGACGATCACCGGCCTTCGATACAACGTGTTTGCGGATATGGGATCGTATCTTCAGTTGTTGACGCCGGCCATTCCGACGTTGACCGGCTTGATGTTGTCGGGCGCGTACAAGATTCCTGCGATTCAGATGAACGTCACAGCGGTCTTCACGAACAAGATGTCGACGGATGCGTATCGCGGAGCCGGCCGCCCCGAGGCGACTCAAGTGATCGAGCGGGCGATGGACCTTGTAGCCGCCGAGTTGGGAATGGATCCGCTCGACGTTCGCCGCAAGAACTTTCCCAAGCCCGACGAGTTCCCGTTTCAAACCGCGACAGGTCTCTTCTACGACAGCGGAAACTACGAGGCCGCGTTGGACAAAGCGATGGAGATCGCCGGCTACAAGAAGCTGCGCGACGAACAGAAGAAGGCTCGCGCGGACGGCAAGCTCATCGGCATTGGCGTTTCTACCTACGTCGAGATATGCGCGATCGGTCCGTCGCAGGCGACACCCGCCGGTGGATGGGAGAGCGCGACGGTCAGGGTCGAGCCGACCGGAAAGGTCACCGTGCTGAC
The DNA here is from genome assembly GCA_035293105.1 of Blastocatellia bacterium. Taxonomy (GTDB): domain Bacteria; phylum Acidobacteriota; class Blastocatellia; order UBA7656; family UBA7656; genus DATDOV01. Next base: position 42,168 of record DATDOV010000003.1, on the reverse strand, counting down.
CGGGATCTCACCGCACGGTCAGGGCCAGGAGACCTCGTTCGCGCAGATCGCAGCCGACGCGCTCGGCGTAGACCTCAACGACGTGATCGTAATCCACGGCGACACGGCGATCGTCCAGTACGGCATCGGGACCTTCGGCAGCCGCGGCACGGCGGTAGGCGGGACCGCGCTCGTGATGGCGCTCGACACCGTCAAGGCAAAGGCAACCAAGTTCGCCGCGCACTTGCTGAAGGCCGATCCGTCGCAGGTGACCTTCGAGGGTGGAAAGTTTTCGGCCGACGGAAAGAGCGTCACGATTCAGGAAGTCGCTCTTGCGGCCCACCTCGCGCGCAACATCCCGGCCGATATGGAGCCCGGGCTTGCGGCGACTCACTTCTTCGAGCCGAAGAATTTCACGTTCCCGTTCGGGACTCACATCGTCGTGGTCGAGGTAGATCGCGAGACCGGCGACGTGAAGTTCCTGCGCTACGTGGCGGTCGACGACTGCGGCAAGGTGATCAACCCGATGCTGGTCGAAGGTCAAATACACGGCGGCATCGTCCAGTCGATAGGCCAGGCGCTTTACGAAGAGGCGGTGTATGACGAACAAGGCCAGCTCGTGACGGGCACGCTGATGGATTACGCGCTGCCTAAAGCGGCGATGGTCCCGCGATTGGAGCTTGATCGCACGGAGACTCCCTCGCCGGTGAACCCGCTCGGCGTGAAGGGCGTCGGCGAGGCCGGAACGATCGGCGCGACTCCGGCGATCGTCGGCGCGGTCGTGGATGCGTTGGCTCCGTTCGGCGTCCGGCACATCGATATGCCGATGAGGCCGGAGGCGGTTTGGCGAATTGTCAGTCGATGAGAATCATGTCGCCCGTTGGTGGGTGCCGGCCGGCACTCACATCGGCGGCGCGAATGTGAATGATTCGGTCTCGATTGAGTTCGAGTAGACTGATCGTGGCTGCTCCGATTGATGTTTGATGCACGATGAGTAGACCGTCGGCGGACCACCAAAAGTGGTGATTCCAATGGTGAAGCCGCGGATTGAACAACGGAACGGTCTGGCCGGTCGCGGGGTCGAGAACAACTTGCTTGTTTGATTTTCGGCGGTTGCAGTGGAAGCACGCGAGCGCCAGATTCTCAACGGCCGTTTCGCCGCCGAGGTCCAAGGGTACGACGTGGTCGATAGTGAAGCGAACGGCCTGCCACTGCTCGTCGGTGTGACAGTATTCGCACAGGTGTTTGGCGCGCTCGCGAACCAGCTCTTGGATCGGCTTCGGCAGCTTAGGAGGCACTGATCATACTCTCGGCTTGTTGCCGTTGGGCCAGATTGCGGACGAGGCGATTGATGTAGCTCAGGTAGTCGTCGACTTCTTCGTACTGACTCAACTCTTGTTCTTCTGCCGGGCTCAGTCCTGATTGCTGTTGCTTATGGACCAGCTCTTCAATCCGTGTTTGAACCTCTTCGGAGACGCGAAAGATGAGCACCCCCTGCTCGAGCTGCAGGTCGATGCCACCCACACGGGGCAGTGTCACCGGCAGGTGCGACAACTTCGGCAATTGTTGATCGAGCGGTGTGGTCATACAGCCTCCCAGAAAGGGTCTGCTGGATGATAACACACGGCTTGTTGAGGAGAGAATAATGATCCCAGCACAGTTTGATTACGTCGCTCCCGCGACTCTGGATGAAGCGGTCAAGCTCCTGTCCGATCACACGGACGACGCGAAGATTTTGGCCGGCGGACACAGCCTGATCCCTGCGATGAAGCTGCGCCTCGCGATGCCGCAAATGCTGATCGACATCAGCCGGATCAAGGGGCTCTCTTACATTCGCGAACAGGGCGGCCAGATTCTCATCGGCGCGATGACGACTCATTATCAGATAGAGTCTTCGGACCGGCTCAAGACTGCCTGCCCGCTCTTGCCCGAAACTGCCGCGCAGATCGGCGACGTTCAGGTCCGGAACAAAGGGACTATCGGCGGGAGCATCGTTCACGCTGATCCCGCGGCCGATTGGCCTGCTGCGATCCTCGCGCTAGGCGCTGAGATGGTGGCGGTCGGCTCGAAGGGTGAGCGGGTGATAAAGGCCGATGACTTCTTCGTCGATATGCTGACCAGCGCACTCGCGGCCGGCGAGATTCTACGCGAGATCAGAATCCCCGCGCCGCAGGGGCGATTCGGGCAGACTTACCTTAAAGCCCCGCAGCCGGCTTCGGGTTTTGCAGTCGTCGGAGTCGCCGTCAGCCTGACCCGCGATCAAAAGGGCGCGTGCGCTTCGGCCAGTGTCAGCATCACGGGTGTGGCATCGAAGGCATATCGCGCAACCGGAGTCGAGACAGCGCTGAAAGGAAGCGCGCTCGACGCGGGAGCAATCGCCGACGCTGCGGCTCACGCGGCTGATGGGATAGACGCGAACGGCGATTTGTACGCGTCCGCTGAATACCGCCGCCACCTCGCCCGGGTATACACTCGCCGCGCCATCGAAGCCGCGGCGTCGAGAGCGAAGTAGTCGGCTTGAACATTGATCAGCGCACTCAGTTGTTGGGCGGAACCGTTGTTGCCGTTGTTGGAGGGGACTTACCCGCGAGCACAGATTGGCGTAGAATCCCGCGAGGAGGCGCCTCAATGAAGATATCGTCACGCATCAGCGTTGACGCCAACATACACCACGGTACTCCAGTCATTTCCGGCACCCGCGTTCCCGTGTCGATTGTCATTGGATCACTGGCCGACGGCATGTCAAAGGAAGAGGTGATGGAAGAGTACGATCTCTCGAAGGATGATGTTGAGGCGGCGTTGGCTTACGCGGCCGAATTGGTGGCAGCGACTGAGGTAGTACCCCTCGCCGGAGACTAGAAGGCAACGTGGTTGAAGCCAAAGCGGTCAGCGGCCACCCCTACCTCCAGGAAGCAGCCGAAGATGCAGCGCGCCGGTGGAAGTTCACACCCACGAAGGTGGCCGGCAAACCGGTGAAGGTAATCGGAACGATCACATTCAGTTTTGAGCTCTGATCAACCGCGCTTCCCGAACAATCGCCAGAAGAGTTCCTCTGACCTGGCCAAACCCTCCTGGGTCAGCACAACCGACTTTGCTTTGTTCCTGGGCCAGCAATGAACCCCTTCTCGTGCAGCCGATTCAGAGCGTCCCAATCGAACCCTTTCCAGGCGCGTGCTTCATCATGAATGGTCAGATACATCAAGGCGAGCACTACATCGTCAACTTTGTCCTCGTCGTAATCCACAGTGTCATCTTCCTCGGGGAAGGTCATAGCCGGTAGTCTCCTTGGGACATCGCGTTATTTCTGGCTGACTGGCCGCCATTCCACAACGTGCCGCAGTGAGCTCTACTCGCCGATGGTTTTCACCAGCACTCGCTTCTTACGTCGGCCGTCGAACTCGCCATAGAAGATCTCCCGCAGACTAGTGTCGGCTCGGAGGCATCCAACTACCGCCGGACACTTCCGGCGCCCGCCCCAGACATCACGCGTTCTATCTCGCTCGCCTCCGATGGAATCTTGGCCGACAGCTTCACCAGCCCGGTCTCCGTTACCAAATAATCATCTTCAATCCGAACGCCGAGCTTCTCCTCAGGTATGTATATCCCCGGCTCGATCGTGATCACCGAACCTACCGGCAACGGCTTCGCGTAGTCGCCAACGTCATGCACGTCCATACCGATGAAATGCCCGAGGCCGTGAATGAAGTACTTTTCCAGTGTGTTCCCAGCCTTGTCGCGCACGGAACTCGCTTTCATCGCCGCCCGCGCCGCTTGATTGAGTTCGCCCATCGTCGACTGTCCCGGCTTGAAAGCCCTCTCCGCCGCGCGCTGAGCCTCGAGCACGAGTTGATAAACCTCGCGCTGTCGCGGAGTGAACTTGCCGCTCGCCGGGAACGTCCGGGTGATGTCCGCTGTGTAGTAACTGTACTCCGCGCCAACGTCGACCACGATGAGATCGCCCGCCTCGATTCGCTTGCGGTTCTGATTGTAATGAAGGATTGTCGAGTTGATGCCCGATCCGACGATCGACGGGTAGCCTGGCCGCTCCGACCCGTTGCGCGCGAAGGCGTACTCGAGCGCGGCCTGGACTTCGTATTCGAAGGCGCCCGGCTTGATCGTGCGAGCAGCCTCCCTATGTCCCTCTCCGCTGATGTCGATCGCTTTCTGCAGTAGTGCGATTTCGGCGGGCGATTTGACCTTTCTCATCTCGCCGATGATGGGTGAGAGGTCGACTATCTCGACGCCCGGCGCGAGGCGCTTGAGCGATTCGACGAACAGATACTCGCGTGTGAGCTGCGAACCCGGACCCTTCGGAACTATCGTGTATATCTTCACCGGCTGCGCGCGCGAACCGTTGCTGCCGGTCCCGGGGTTGAGCACTGCACGCAGTCGGTCGTTGAATTTGTCGGCGCCCGCGACTTCCTGGATGCCGAAGGCTTGCTGGGCGTCCGAACCCGGACCGATCTGAACGCCGGTCCATCGCTCTTGCTGGAGGTTTCGCCGCGGGATGAACGCGGCTTCGCGGGCCGCGGCGTCGGCGGAGAGGTTCGCAGGCACGAGCATCAGATACGCGGCGGGGGTCTCAACTCCGCTCAGGTACATCAGGTCGTTCCGCTGCCTGAAACGGCCGACCTCGCCGAAGTCCTCTTCGCGCGCGCCGACAAGTACGATCACGCCATCCTTGATCCGCTCGAGCAGCTTCTGCCGCCGCGCGCTGTATTCCGACTTGGGCTGATTGGCAAGTTTGCCGTCCTCTATCGCCGACGCGCGCAGCATCGCCGCCGGCTGGATGCAGATCATGGCGGCGGTCGCCAGCAGCGTAATAACAACATCCTGGTAACGCAGTTTTCGAGTTGCTCTTTTCATCGTGTCTAGGTTCCCCTTGGAATCTGGCGTCAGTGCGGAAGCATAGCCGAGAATCCAGCCGGATAGGAAGCGGACGCACGTAGGTCTCTGGTTTGGGGCTTCGGTTATGGATTGCGAGGGGCGGTCAGCGAGCGCTGCGATCCGCCGAGTTCTTCTGCTCCATCTGAGCGTAGTAATCGAAAACGTACTGCTTCAGCGCCCCGTGGCCGATACCCTTGGCGAACTGGTACTGCTTCATCTCCTCGTACGCGCGCTCGGCAGTCCAGCCTTCGCGCGTGATTCGATACAACGCGATCAGGACTCCCGTGCGATGCCGGCCGCCGTGACAGTGGACGAAGACGGGTTGATTGGCCGGGTCACTGATGATCGAGAAAAACTCGTCCGCCTGACCAGGAGCGGGCCGCGAGCGGTCGCTCATGCCGATGCGAAAGAACTTCATGCCGGCGTCTTCCACGAGTTGCTGCTCGTCGGCTTCGCCCTCGCGTTGAAGGTCGATCACCGTCTTGATGCCCAGCGCCGCGAGGCTCGCGTAATCCGTGGCTTTAGGCTGGGCGCCGCGATAGAGCTTCTCGTTCACGCAGCCGAAGTTTTGAATTTGAATCGCAGGCTTGTCGGGCTGTTGCCGGGCTTGCGCGGACACAATGAGCAGCGCGATCAGAACGGCCGCCGTTTTGGCCGCCTGGAAGTATCGTCGGATCACTGGCATTGAACTCCTGAAAATGGAAGATCGAGCCTGATGTTGCTTCCGCGTGTCAGGCTCCGGTGATTATGATACGCTGGGCCGGGAAGGAGTTGCAACGGCGCGCCACGGGAGGTCACGTGAATCAGAAACGACCCATCCGAGAACGAGCGAGCGAGTTCTTTGCCGGCTTGCAGGACGAGATATGCCGCGCGATCGAACGCCTGGACGGCGCTGCCCGATTCCGCGAGGACTCCTGGGAGCGCGAAGGCGGCGGCGGCGGACGCACCAGAGTGATCGAGGGCGGCGCGTTGTTTGAAAAGGCCGGCGTCAACTTCTCCGAAGTTCACGGCGAGCTTGACGCATCCTTCGCGGAGAAACTCCCGGTCGGCGAGGGCAGGCGGTTCTTCGCGACGGGCGTATCGCTCGTGCTGCATCCGCTGACGCCGATGGTTCCGACCGTGCACGCCAACTTTCGATACCTCGAGCGAGGCTCTGGCGGCTGGTTTGGCGGCGGCAGCGATCTGACGCCTTACTATCCCTACCTGGAAGACGCCGTTCACTTTCACCGAACGCTGAAGCGAGCTTGCGACAGATTCGACGCGGCGTTCTACCCGCGATTCAAGAAATGGTGCGACGAGTACTTCTTCATCAAGCATCGCGGCGAGGCGCGCGGTGTTGGCGGTGTCTTCTTTGACTATCTGACCGGCGAGGATCGCGGCCTGGAGTTCGTCTTCGAGTTCGTTCAGGGAGTGGGCGGGGCTTTCCTGCCTGCGTACGCGCCGATCGCCGAGCGGCGCCGCAATGAGTCGTACAGCGAGCGGGAACGCGAGTTTCAGTTGATTCGCCGCGGGAGGTACGCCGAGTTCAATCTGGTCTACGATCGCGGGACTCACTTCGGGCTGGCGACTGGGGGGCGGACGGAGTCGATTCTGATGTCGCTCCCGCCGTCGGTGCGATGGGTCTACGACTACAGGCCCGAGCCGGGCACTCGCGAGGCCGCAACGTGGGAGTTCTTCCGCCCGCGCGATTGGCTGGGTGATGAACCCGCGAGGTCTTGATTGCGTGTCACCGGAAGCGGAGCATTGCCTTGGCGTTCTTTGCCGCTCGGCGGTTAATCGGTTACCGGTCCGGCGGACAACAGGGAATCAGAACACCACTAATGAATCGCGCTAATTTGCACGGGTTGAGGGCGGGTGCTAGACTTGACCGCTCGATAACGGGAGGTTGAAAGTGCCGGTAAGCGAGAAACTGCTCGAGATACTCGCGTGCCCCGCGTGCAAGGTTAAGGTCGAGTTGAGGCCGGACCAAAGCGGGCTCAAGTGCCCGGAGTGCAAACGCGTCTATCCGATCCGCGACGACATTCCGGTCATGCTCATCGACGAGGCCGTGATTGAGGAGTGAACTCCCCGCCCATGATTCCGACCGCCGCAGCTCGCTAGATTGGCCAGGGGCAAGGCGCGTGCTGTTCATCCGGCTGAGGTCGATCGGCGACACGGTCCTGCTGACGCCCTGCCTCTCCGCTCTCAAGTCCTGGCGACCGGACATCAAACTGTCAGTGTTAATGGAGCCGCTGTCGGCGCCGCTCCTCGAAGGCCACCCGCTCGTTGATGAGGTGATCACCTGTCAGCCGGGCGTCTGGCCGCGAGCGAAGCTGGTCCGACGATTGCGCCGGTCGCGCTTCGACGTCGCGTTCAACATGCACGGCGGAACGACGGCGACGATCCTCGCCGCGTTGTCGGGTTCCGGACGAACCATCGGGTATCGCGGTTATCGTTCTTCGTGGCTGTTGACCGACCGCGCTCCGGACCCGGACGCCATTCTGGGCCGCGCGGCCGTGCACAGCGTCGAGCAACAATTGGCGCTGCTCAATTGGTCGGGAGTCCCCTGGCCGGAGGGACGGCCTCGATTGAATCTCGCGGTTCCCGAAGCGGCGATTGCCCGGGTTCAAGAGCGGCTTCAAGCGCTTCGAGCCGGAGCCGGTCTGCGGCAAACCGGAATCGCCGTCATTGCGCCGGGCGCGGCTCTACAGTCAAAGACGTGGCCCGCCGCCCGGTTCGCCGCGATCGCCGATCACCTGTCCGAGAGATGGAAGCTTTGGCCCGTGATAATCGCCGGACCCGGCCAGGACGCGATCGCCGATGAAGTAGCCGCAATGTCGCGAACGAACCCGCGCGTGATGACCGGACTCGCGTTGCCGGAGCTTACCGCGCTGCTCGGGCTCGCGGTGCTGTTCGTTGGGAACGACAGCGGACCAATGCACATCGCGGCCGCGCTCGGGCGGGCGGTCGTAGCGGTGTTCGGATCCTCGGATCAATCGGTCTGGCATCCGTGGACCGATGCTCCGTATCGCGTCGTCGCGAACAGCGGCGGCTCGATCAAGTCGATCCCGGAGCGCGAAGTGATTGCGGCTATCGACGCCGTACTCGAAGCGGCTCTCACGGCGAGGTGCTAGGCGAAGGTCGACATGAACCAGATTACTCATGATAGAGCCCGGACGCTGACCGAGGCTTTTGCGGACAAACGGATCGTCGTGCTGGGCGATCTGATGCTCGACGAGTTCATTTGGGGCCGGGTGCGGCGCATCTCGCCCGAGGCCCCGGTTCCCGTCGTCGAAGTCGAGCGACACACGGTCGCGCTCGGCGGCGCCGGCAACGTCGTCGCGAATCTCGTGGCCCTGGGCGCCAGCCCGTCGCCGGTCGGCGTGGTGGGCGACGACGCCGACGCTGAGCGGCTTGTGTCCGCGTTCCGCTCGCTTGGAGTCGACACCGGCGGCCTCGTCATCGACCCGGGCCGGCCGACGACGCTGAAGACTCGCATCATCGCTCACAGCCAGCAGGTTGTGCGTGCCGACCGCGAGAGCCGCGTTCGCATATCCGAGGAAGTCGAAGACCGGGTCGTCGAGATGTTCACCGTCCAGATCGAGCACGCGGACGCGGTTGTCGTATCCGACTACAACAAAGGACTGCTGACCAGGAGGGTGCTCGCGCGTGCGCTTGACCGATCTCGTGCACGCGGCCTGATCGTATGCCTCGATCCGAAGATGCGGAGCTTCGATCTTTACCAGCCGGTGACGGTGATAACGCCGAATAATCAAGAAGCGGCTGAAGCGGCCGGCATCGCGATAGAAGGCGACGAGAGCCTTGCGGCAGCGGGCCGGAAGATACTCGCGTCGGCGAACTGCCGCGCGGTGCTCATCACCCGAGGCGAAGAAGGAATGACGTTGTTCACCGACGACGGCGGCGTGACGCATATTCCGACCGTGGCACGCGAGGTCTACGACGTGACGGGCGCAGGCGACACGGTGATCGCTACGCTCGGAGCGGCGCTGACGGCGGGCGCCTCGTTTCTCGAAGCGGCGGTGCTGGCAAACCACGCCGCCGGTGTCGTGGTCGGCAAGGTGGGCACCGCGACCGTTGCGTGCGACGAGTTGCTGGCGACGATCCAATAGGGAATGACTGCGGCGGAGTGCGCCCTTCACGACTTCGCGATAAAAGATGTGACGCAGGCCGCCGCTTGGTATTAAGATTGACCGTCGCAAGCGTCGCGACCGGGCAACGCCTCAGGTTCCGAGAATCCGGCCGGCGAGTCATAAACCAAGCGAGGATCAAAAGACGATGATGTATTGGCGAGAAATCTCGGTCAACTGGGGCGAGTCCGACCCCTTCGGCCTCGTTTACTATCCGAGAATGCTGTCGTGGTTCAACGACACCGAGCACGAGCTGTTCAGAACACTGGGCTACCCCATCGAGAAGATGATTCAAAACGACCGGACGACGTTCGTGATGGGCGAGATTCACTTCCGATTCATCGGCCCGGCGGCTTACGGCGATCGCGTGACGCTCAAGCTCGTTCTGACCGAGATTCGCGAGCGCACTCTGCACTGGCACTGCACGGCAAAACGAACGCTGACAGGTGAGCCGGTCACCGAAGGCACGGCCGTCCGAGTCTATGCGCGCATCAACGAAGACGGCACGCTGAAGTCCGCGCCCATTCCCGAAGAGATGCGCCGCGCGCTGACCTCAAGCGGTATGATCGCGACTCCGGACAAGACAGCCGCGAAGGGGTGACCCGCGATGGCGAATTGGGACAAAGAGGAACTGAAACTGGATCCGAAGCACACCTGGCGAGCCGGGCCCGGCCATCGGATCTTCGTGGCAGATAGCGGCGCTGTTCGCATCGAGTTTCCGCAGGACTGGGTTGTCATCCCCGGCGATGACTCGATCAAGTTTCACGACAAACAGCCCCCTGATGACGACACTTGTCTGGCGGTGTCTTATATTCGTCTGCCGCCGATCGATTGGAGCGGGCTGCCGCTCTCCGAGTTGTTGGAGGTCGCGATGAAGGACGACACCCGGCCGATCTATTCGCGGGGCGAGACACACGTTGTTAAGCGGCCCGACCTCGAGCTGGCGTGGGCGGAGCTGGCTTTCATCGATCCGGCCGAGAACCGCGACGCTCGCTCGCGGATATGCATCGCGCGCGGCTCGAATATCCAGCCGCTGATAACGATGGAGTTTTGGGAAGACCAGCGCGCACGCTTCGCGCCGGTGTGGGATGAGGTCCTCGAAAGCCTTCAACTGGGCGTTTACGTCGACGACCCCACGCGCGGCCCGACAATCCAGTGAGTCGAGGACAAGGCCGAGTGGCGCAGAGTTCACCAAAGATCGAGTTGCCCGATTATCCGTCGGAGATCGAGGCCGACCCGCGCGAGTTGTCCTTTACCCAAGAAGAGTACCTGCGGATGTACTCGGCGATGCGGCTCGCTCGCACCTTCGAAGAGAAACTCGCTGCGCTCTACCGGCAGGGCAAGATCTTCGGCGCGGTGTATCTGGGCATGGGGCAGGAAGCGACTTCGGTCGGGTGCGCGAGCTTGCTGCAAGACGGCGACCTGTTCTCGACCGTCGCGCGGAATCTGTCGGCATGGTTTTATCGCGGCGTAAAGCCCGAGCACGTGATGGCTCGCTGGTTCGGAAAGGATCAGCCGCCTTCGCACGGGCGCGAGCTGGGGTTGTTTCTCGCCGACCTCAGGGAGTATGGCATCATTCCCTATCACAACGGCTCGATGGCCTCGTGGATACCGGCCGGCGCGGGGTTCGCGCTTGCGTTCAAGATGCGGAGGCAGCCGAACGTCATGCTCGCGTTCACCGGAGACGGGGCGACCAGTCCGGGTGACTTCTATGAAGGGGTGAACTTCGCTTCGATACACAAGCTGCCGCTGGTGATCATCGTCGAGGTGAATCAGTTCGCGTACTCGACCGCGCAGGAGTCTCAGATGCCGGTCAAGAACGTCGCCGACCGCGCGCCCGCTTTCAACATCTATGCGGAGACGGCGTTCGGCAACGACATCTTCACGGTGATCGAGGCGGCGCGGCGAGGGATCGAGCACGCGCGCGCGGGGAACGGTCCGGCGCTCGTCGAGCTCAGGACGTTCCGGCAGCGCGGGCACGGAGAGCACGATGATATGGCTTACGTGCCGGCGGAGCTGCGTGAGTTTTGGGAACAACGCGATCCTATAGCGATGTTCCGACGGTGGCTCATCGGCCGCGCGAGCCTGGACGAAGCCGTTGTCGCCGAGATCGAGTCCGACTGCGGCCGCCGCGTTGAAGCTGCGGTCGAGTTCGCCGAGTCGCTGCCGTTTCCGAAAGGGGAGACGGTGACTGAACGGTTGTTTGCGCCGTCTCCGCACGACCCGACCGCGGAAGATCGAAAGAACATCTTCGAGCCGATAGATAAACCGGCAATCCCCGCGCTGACCGCGACGCAGGAGAGGGGAACAGGGGAACACTTCTGAGCCGCAAGGAGTCACAAGAGACACAGAAAGAAAGGAGACCCTGCACCCCGGGATCTCTAGAAGTCGGCGCTTGACTCTTTTGTGCCGTCTGCGACTTCTTGCGGCGGTTCGTTGACGAGAGATGGGACGATTAACTTATCTCCAAGCGATCACCGACGCTCTGCGCTATGAGATGCGGCGCGACTCGAACGTCTTCATCCTCGGCGAAGACATCGGCGTCTTCGGCGGCGCATTCAAGATCACTCAGGGCTTCCTCGACGAATTCGGCCCGGACCGCGTGATCGATACGCCGATCTCGGAGTCGGGCTTCGTAGGCGCGGCATGCGGCGCCGCAACCGTCGGGTTCAGGCCCGTCGTCGAGTTTCAATTCATAGACTTCATCGCGTGCGCGTTCGACCAGATCGTTAACTACGCCGCGAAGTGTCATTACCGCTGGGGGATTCAAATGCCGGTCGTGTTTCGCGGGCCGACCGGCGGCGGCATTCACGCCGGACCGTATCACTCGCAGAACCCCGAGGCCTGGTTCGCGCACACTCCCGGCTTGAAGGTCGTGCTTCCCGCGACCGCACGCGACGCGAAGGGACTCCTGATCGCCGCGATTCGCGACAACAACCCGGTCGTCTACCTCGAAAACAAATTCCTCTACCGCCACTACCGCGAAGAGGTGCCCGAAGGCGAATACGTCGTGCCGATAGGCGTCGCGGCGCTGAGGACCCTTGGCAGCGACCTGTCGATCATCAGCTACGGCGCGGCGGTGCACCACTGTGTCGCGGTCGCGAATATGCTCGAAAAAGAGGGCGCGTCGATTGAAGTCGTCGATCTGCGCTCGCTTGTGCCGCTCGATCGCCAGACGGTGCTCGACAGCGTCAGAAAGACGAGCCGCGCGCTGATCGTTCACGAGGCAAACATGACGGCTGGGTTTGGCGCCGAGATCGCGGCTCTGATTTCCGAGGAGGCATTCGAGCATCTCGACGCGCCGGTGATGCGAGTGGCTTCGCTGGATGTGCCGGTCCCCTTCAGCCCGCCGCTCGAGATGGCGATGCTGCCTTCGGTGGACAAGATTTCGGACGCCGCGAGACGGTTGTTGGCGTATTGAAGCCCGACGAACGCGAGCTTCAGATCGGGCTTGGCCGCCTTCATCATCTCAGCGAGCCGCACGTCGTTCTTGAACCCCGGCGTGCTGGTGTAGAGCGTGACGAAATCGTACTGCTTCGAGATTTCGACAGTCTCGTCGGGAGTGACGCCGTGCGGCGGCGCGTCGAGCAAGCGGCTGTCTTTGATGAGCCCGGCCGGATAAGAGAGCCAGACCGGATACCAGAACGACGCGATCTCACGCGACGCCGGCCACCGCGAGCTTGCACCGCCATCGAAGTTTGGAAAGGAAGGGGGGTTGAGGAGAAGTGTTTTCATCGAGCCTCCACTGTCGTTTCGGAGCAAACAGATTTACATTGAGGGTTCGAGCAAGTCAAGCAACGGTGAGCCGCAGATCGCTTCATTCTTCTTCTGCTATGCTATTCTCAGCAAAGAATTCCCGGAAGAACGCCGCCGCCGGTTTGCCGGCATTACTTTTCATGCTTTGCAACCCGTGCTTTATTCCTTCGATGGCATCCATTCTCTCTTTCGCGTCCAATAGTTGCTGGTAGCTCTCGGCATCTTGCACAACCAACTCAGCTTTTCCATTTACGGTCAAGATGACAGGCGCCTTCGTCTTCTTCATTTGGCGCACAAGCTTCGCGGTGTCGCGCTTGAATGTGCTGAGGCTGTGAATGTCACGGGTAAGTTTCATAAGTTTGCTCCGTTGCTAAATCTGCACTGAATTTGACGAGGCTAGCTTAGCATGTCCGCCCCGTCCGGTCACAAGTCAAAACAGTCTAGTGCTGGACGACCCTTCGAAGATTGATTGAGAACCATCGCCTCGGCCGGCGCGAGTTTGCTCGACCATCGAAGTTGGGAAAGGAAGAGGGTTGAGGAGAAGTGTTTTCATGTGGTCTCCACTGTCGTTTCGGAGAGACAGATTGACATTGAGGGTTCGGGCAAGTCAAGCAACGGTGAGCCGAAGATCGGTCTCATTGAAGGTGGAAAGCGGTTCTAAGGCTTGACAGTCGGGGCTTCGGGTTGCGGCTTGGGATTGGCGGCGCGGTCATGAAACCTGGACGTACGCGATGCTTGATTTTGGTTCTGGGATTGGAAGGCCTTTCTCTAGCATGGCTTCCAGATGCAGCTCGACAGCTTCGTGAATCAACCGCAGAGCTTCTCTTTCGTTGCTACCACCGCGACACAACCGTCAAAGCAGGGTGAGTTCCAGTCGTTTGTAGGCCCAAAGAGACGACTCGCTGGGATCATTCTCATCGTCTTTCCACTCGAATGCGGTAACGCCGCCATCTTCAGACACTACAAAAGCGATCCCACTCTTTTCTTCAAAAACGGAGCGAGCTGCCGAATGGTGGCGCATTCCAACGCGGAGTTCTCTTAGTGTGGTCCAAGACGGCTGGCCGCCATGCTCAGTTGGATCAACACTCCGCATCCGGGGGATATCCGAACTTTTGCACCTAGGTTCAAGCTTTATTCCAAACCCCACAACATCAAGATCACGTGTCAGGAGAACTGCGCCATCAACCGCAGTCAACTGGGCGACATCTCTGGCCGCCCTCTCCAGTGAATCATTTAGAACGTACCGTTCCTGATCGTTCGCGTTTTCTTTGAGTGACTTGATATTCTCGCCAATGAAGGTAAGTCTGGCATTCCCTCGGTATCCTGGATAGTTCCACGCCCCATTGTCCGGAACAATAACAACGATGCCGCCATGCCCCAAGTAACGGACGGCTCGAACTGTATTGTAAACAAAGTCGTGGGAGGCGAGGAAAGCAGCAACGTCAGAAGTATCGCTAATGGATGGCAACGCCGACCAGAGTGACGGTTGTTCTCCGAGTGGGTCGCTTATGTTAGCGGCTCCCTCTGCCGAAGTTAAGGCGACTCTGGTTCCGAGATAAGTGACGACGACTCGGCCGGGATCGATGATCTTTAATTGAAACGGAGCCGCATCCATAAGGTCGAGGCCGCATATGCTCAGCTTCCCATTTGACGCCGGGGCCACGACAATCGCCGCATCGCGGGGGACGGCCGGTGCTAGTTTTCCGATGGCACGCACGTCAAACTTCTCGTCAAACCCAATGCTCCGACCCATGATGCTTGTGCGGATGGTGGAAGAGTCCTTATATGACAGAGTGAACGCAAGCGAACGCCCCTCCTCCTTTTGCAAGCTTGCCCAAAATGCTGTCTCTATCAGGTCTTCTAGCTGATCGCTCGGCGGAATAGTGGTCGACGCAAGTGGGCTCTGACCCAAGAGGTTCGCCAGCAGCCCATATTTCGCGGAGGAGCGCTCTCTACATTCGCGCCTCATTGCATTTGACCTCTGTCGCTCCCGCTCAAGACGCTGAGCTAGCTCCTCATAGAATCCCCTATTCAGTTCAAACCTACCTTCATACATCGCGTCATCGTACCATGCGAACCCGTTCAAAGGAACGAGGGATTCAAGTGTTACGTTGCGAAGCGATCCCCCTCTCGCGACACCAGACGGAGACACGGTCGTCAATTGACGAAACGCCGATAAGCGCAAGCGAACGCATGCCGGCGGGTTGATCTCGCGAAATCGGGGGATCTCGATGTGGACTCGACCAGTTCAACCAAGTCGGCCCCACCAGACAGGAGACGGAGCATCCAACTGATGGAGCCAGCGCATTCGTGGTCTTGAGTTCCTCGATATTGGCCACCAGACAGGAGACGGAGCATCCAACTGATGGAGCCTCTCGCACTATTTGGCTCCCCACCTCACCCAACCGGCTCCGGCTGCAGGTCGCGCAGGAGCCGCTCGAACGACTTCTGATACGCGTCGTAGTCTTTCCACCGGGTGAAGTCTCCGATGTGGCGCGTGCGTCGGATGTCGGCAGCCCACGCGTTGTTACAGTCCATCACCGCGTCGTCAAGGCGAATCGGGAAGAGGACCGGACACTTCGACTCTTCCTTTTCGAGCGCGGCCCTTACTTCGCGTTCAACCCAAGAACTCTCGATCGAATCCGCGGAGAGGATCAGCAGCAGCTTGTCGTAGAGGCGGATTGATTCTTCGATTCGATCGGGGAAGCGATCGCCGATCTTCAGGTCCTCCGGCGCGAACCAAACCCTGATGTGCTTGCCCCGCAAGTCTGAGTGAAGCCGTTCGGCGAAGTCCTGGTTCTTGCTCGAGTAGCTGATGAAGCACGAGTAGAACTGAATTGCTTTCTCTGCGGTAAAGAGTGAGGGAATGAATGTGATGAAGTCATCCGGCACACCGCATCCGCGAAGGAAGGCTTCAGGGATCTTGCCGGCTGATCTGCAGAGCGTTCCAATGCTGATGTCGGAAGGCCCACCGTGCAAGATCGTATCCAGCCCAACAGCCGTACTGAGGTCAACTTCCACAAAGAGCGTTTCGATGCAGTCAGAACCGGCAAAGTCCGTGCCTTCGAGCCGTGTGGTGTACAGATTTGTACGCATTAGTTGTGCCCCACCGAGACGCGCGGAAGAGAGAATAGCCATCGTAAGGTCGGCATGAGCGAGTGCGGATTCACGGAGGTCCGCGCCGAAGAGGTCGGCGTACGAAAGGTCGGCGAAATTGAGTTGCGCGTGGGAGAGGTTTGCGTGGGAAAGGTCGGCGTACGAAAGGTCGGCGAGATTTAGGTGCGCGTGGGAGAGGTTTGCCCTTTGGAGGTCCGACTCGCTGAGGTCTGGTCTGATCTTAGGGTGCTCATTTAGCCACTTATTCCATACACGCACGCCCTGCCTGAGAATCGCCAGGTGTTTCTTATTCGCCATATCTGTTCTCCAGTGGTTTATCTCGTGAGCGAGCAGCCTCACCACTCTTAGGCGAATCCCGCCGACCGATGTCTCAAGAATCAGACGGCCCGCTCGGCCATAATGCAGACTGCTCGCCCAACCGAGGCTTTGCGTCACGTCTCGCGCTACGCGACGGAATCTCCGGGATCGGAGCTTTCGGCAAGACACTAGCACAGAGGAGAGGCGTTCAGAGTACCGACTTTAGTCGGGCCTTTGTCCGCGCATCAAGAAAAACCCGACTAAAGTCGGTACTCTGAACGCCTGCTCCCGACGCCTTGCCCCATCACCGATTTGCTTGATGAAAGCACGTATCAATCGGGCCGGGCGATCAGTGCGAAATCTTGACGCGTATCCCCAATCCCAATTCGATTGACCCGCGACCCTCTCTTCACTATTATGGCGTCCGCCCCGAAGCCTGAAGTTTGGCAGGCGGTGCTTTCCGTCGCGAAAGCGGGCTCCTCCCTTGACGCCGTCTGCCTCACCACAATCGAACCGGTCTGTCGCGCACCGCCGAAGACGACGCCGCGCAAAGTTAAGGAGGACTGATCATGCCTAATCTCACTCTCGTCCGAAGCTATAACGGCTTCGCCGCCATAAGACGATCGCTTTCAGTCGCGGGCTTGATCGCGCTTTCATGCTGCGTTCTGGCGAGCGCACAACGTCGCCAGGAGGGCGTGGCCGAGATTCCGCGAACGGTCATCGAGGGCGGGCTGTCGCTTCACGAGATTCACAAGCTCCCTGGCCAGCTCTTGTCTCAGGGCAGGAACAACACGCCGGCTGGACAGCTCAGGCTCCGCACCTATCGCCTCGAGGAGGTCCCGCTTCCTCTGACGATTAAGACGCAAGTCGAGGGTCAGATGGTCGAAGTCGCACGCGCGTGGCGGCTCACGGTGACCGGTGGCCCGTTCACCGTCCGCAACGCGCCCGCCGTCATCTCGATCGACGGCGTTCCCGTCGGCATCGGCGTCGAAAGCCCCGACCTGAGGCGACTCACGGTCATTACGTTCGACCGCGCATTGCTCCACGAAGGCGGGACGATTTCTGTTAGCTACGGCTCGGGCGACGACAGCCTGACCGACGTGCCAGACAAACTCAGAACGGGCAACGCACGCTGACGGGAGGAGCTGCAATGAAGAACTCGACAAGATGCTGCTTGATCATTTCTCTGTTCGCGTTGGCACTCGGAGCGGCGCCGCGCGCTCTCGCGCAATCGCCCGATCCCGCCACGACCGGGGTACATTTGGTGACCCGCGAAGAATACAACCTGGGCGACCTGGCGTTCACGCCTACCGGGTGGCCGCAGGCGGTCGAGCTGCGAGGTTCGGTACATTATCCGTCCGACCTGAGCGGGCCGACGTATCCGCTGATCATCTTCCTGCATGGACGACACTCGGTTTGCGCGAATGGCGTGAGCTTCGGGGCGTTTCAGTGGCCGTGCCCCATAGGCCAAACCCCGATACCCAGCTTCGCCGGATACGACTACATCGCGGAGGTGCTCGCCAGCCACGGCTACGTCGTCGTTTCGATCAGCGCGAACGGGATCAACGCTACCGACGGGTTGGCTGCCGGTGCTGAGGGCGGAGCGCTCGCCCGCGCCGAGCTGATTCAGAAACACCTCGACTTGTGGAACGGGTTCAACACGGTGGGCGGTGCGCCGTTCGGAAACAAGTTCGTCGGCCGGCTCAACATGCAACGAGTCGGGGTGATGGGACACTCGCGCGGGGGCGAAGGCGCGGTGCGTCACTTCCAACTGAACCAGTCGCTGGGTTCGCCCTATGGCATCAGGGCCGTGTTTGCGCTCGCGCCGATCGACTTCAACAGAGAGATCATCAACAACGTCCCGCTTGCCGTGTTGTTGCCATACTGCGATGGCGATGTGAGCGACCTGGAAGGCGCGCGCTATTACGACGACGCGCGGTACAACGTGCCGGGCGACCCGACTAACAAGCACACGATTCTGGTGCTGGGCGCGAATCACAATTTCTTCAACTCGATCTGGACGCCGGCGCTGTTTCTACCTGCCGGCGACGACTGGCCCACCCTTCTCGGAGACCCGCATTGCAACGTGCTCTCTGTGGATCATCGTTTGACCCATACGCAACAGCGCGCGACGGGATTGGTCTACATCGCGGCGTTTCTCAGAGTGTATGTAGGAGGACAGGGACAGTTTCTGCCGCTACTGACGGCTGGGGCGTCGCCCCCGGCCTCGGCTCTCACGACCCAGATCTTCCCCGCGTTTCACCCGGCCGATTTGCCGGTCGAGCGCCGCGACGTCAACCGTCTTCTGGATGCCACCAATCTCACTACCAGCACGATAGGCGGGGCAGTCACCCAGTCCGGCCTCACTCCCTTCTCTCTGTGCGGCGGACCGGCGCCTCAACCGCCTCAGTGCTTGTCCGGGAGTACGTCGAGGCAGCCGCACACGACGCCGGGCATCTTCGGCCTGCTGACGCCCGGTGCAAGCCAGCTCACAACGGGCTGGGACAACACGGCCGCTACGCTGACTCACGACATACCCTCAGGCCAGCATAACGTCAGCGCCTATCAAGCGCTTCAGTTCCGCGCCAGCGTCAACTTTCAAGACGTGCGTAACACGGCCGGCGTATCTAAAGACTTCCGCGTGATGCTGACCGATGGAAACGGCGTCAGCGTGACCGTGCGAGTCAGCGATTCATCGCGCGCGCTGTTTTTCCCGCCGGGGACGTTGAGCGTCTTGCCCAAGGTGGTCCTGAACACGGTTCGTATTCCGCTGTCGTCGTTCGCGGGGGTGAACTTGGCCGATCTAAGAACCATCCAGTTCAAGTTCGATCAGAACGTCACCGGCGCGCTGCTGGTGACCGATATTCTGTTCGCGTCCACCGGCGCGAGTTCGGTGCCCGCGGCGGCGCCGGACCTGTGCGTGAAGGCCGACGGCGGGAGCGGGTCGGTCGCGTTCAACTCGCAGACTGGCGACTATACTTTTTGCTGCGGCGGACCGACGGTCTCAGGTAAGGGCGTGATCACGACTCAGGGCGGGCTGCTGGTCCTGACCGACCTGAGCGGGACCCGGCGAGTGCTGATCAAAGTCGACCGCTCGACGGGAACGGCGACCGCTACGCTGCAGTCGCCGCCGGGACGAGTCTTTTGCAGCTTCGCGGATCGTAACGTCTTTAACAGCGCGTGCACCTGCGGATCGAACTGATCAGACGGCCTTCTACGAATAGACGGATACCGCGGCTGCTACTTCAACTCGTCGAGCATCGCGCGAGCTTTGCTTCTCAACTCTTCCAACTCCTTCGGCGTTCGCAGGGGATCGATTAGATTCGCAACGGCCTCCAGTAGACGTTTAGCCTCACTGTTGCGGCCCTTCTTGATGTATCGTCCCGCGAGCGTCACCTTCAACTCGACATTCGCCGGCGCCGCCAGAAGCCCCTTCTCCAGCATCTCCAACCCTCGGCGGTCGTTGCCCCCCAACAATCTCGGCAAGCTCAGGTCCATCTCACCCAGCGCTACGTATACCGAGCCGTTCTCGTACGCCGCGTCAATCTGAAAAGCCTTCTCGAATTCCTTCCGGATCGTGCTTATCAATCCGAGGCTCGTGAACGCGCCCTTCATATCGGCGTACTCACCGGTGTTCGCCCCAAGCCAGAAATGGCCCTCTACGCGTTTTTCATTGAGTGCGATCGCTTTCTTAGCTGCGTCCATCCCGCCTTCGAGCAGCTTGATCCTGTTGGCCTCGGCCTTCTCCCGGTCGGCCAGGTAGTACCTGTACTTCGCGAGCCGCCACATCACCTCGTAGTTCTTCCCTTGGCGCGGCAGCAGTCCTTCGAGTGTCGCGACCGCCTGCTTCAAGCTCTCGACGTTGTCGCGGCCGCCGAACAGCCTGTCGGCCGACGCGATCTCGTTCTCCTGCGCGGGAGAGGGCGCGCAGAACACGGACAAAGCGCAGATGAGAATCAAGCGGGTCATGGTGTGCCAGTCGGAAGCTTATTGGTCAGAATTACTTTGCCGCCGCTCTCCGCGAATCGGAAGACGGGCCCGTCGAGCTTTGCAGTCAGCGTCTCAACCGCCGCTCCATCGGTGAACAGGTAGACGCGGTTTGAGGCGCTCCACATTCTCGCAATGTCGTCGTCGCCCAGAAAAATCTTCGGCGCGTCTTCAAAGTGGGACCCGTACTCCAGATTTGCCGTCCGCCCGTTCAAGATGTAGACCATCTCGCGAGTGTAGAAGTTGATCGACGACCCGCCTTCGTACTCGCCGTTGATAACGATGACCTCGCCCTGTTTATACTCACGCATGATCGCCTCGGCAAGCGCCTTCGATGAGAGATACGGGCCGAACGTCGCCAGAGCTGAATTGGCAAAGAAGAAGAACGCCGCCATCATCAACGCGAGCGATACATTCGCCGCGCCGTGTCTTCGCTTCAACCTGAAATAGAGAGCCGCAACGGATCCCGCTAGAAACACGACTCCCGTTCCGATTATCGGGAATCGAAGCGCCGCCACCGACTGAGGGGTCAGGTCGAGAATGTGCCCAAGCGACAGGGCGTACGCCTCGGGGTTGCGCGTCAGCGTAGCCGATATGTCGCCCTCGACTACCGCATGCCGCGTCAGGTAGTACGCAACGACGCTGCCGCCAAAGACGGCAACGCTGAGCACTGTTAGCGCCGCTTGCATTGACGGCAGCAACTTCGTGCTCGCGCGTTCGCCTGCGTACCCCTCCGCGCGAGTCAGCGCGCGCGCGATGAGAAGCGCCATCGCCGGATACGCGGGCATCGTGTAGTACTCCTGGGTCGTCGAGAACGAAAAGAACAGGATGATCATTGCGACCCAGACCCAGCAGAACAGCGCAACACTTCCTTCACTATCGAGCTGTCTTATTCGCCGCGGGACCTCCTTCACCGCGAGCGGCAGAAAGAAACTCCACGGGAAGAGCCACACGAGGTGCAGGGCGAGAAACAAGCCTAACGGTACCGTGTCGTAGTCAGCCGGATACCGGGTGCCGATGTAGCGCTTGAATTGCTCGTTGACGAAATAGAACCAGAGGAAGGTCTTGTTGCTGAGGCCCGCGAGAATGTGCCACGGCGCCGCGACCAGCAAAAACAGGAGCGGCCCGGTCACCAGCTTGAACTCGCGAAGCCGTCGAAGCTCCCCGTTGATCACAAGGTAGCCGCCGATGATCGCAGCAGGGAAGACCGCGCCGATCAGTCCTTTGGTCAGAATTCCCAGCGCGCCGAATACGTAAATGCCGTACACGTATCGGGGCGTCGCAGGCCGGCCCTCTCGCGCTCGAATGAAGCAATAGAACGCCAGCGAGATCAGCATCGTCAGCAGAACGTCCGGCCATAGCACTCGCGTGAACAGAAATATCCCGACGCAGCTCGCGATGATCGCCGCCGAATAGAAGCCGGCCCGCGCACCGAACGCGTGACTTCCGATCAGCCACGTAGCCAGCATCAAGCCGAACGTTGCGAGAGCTATTGGCAGCCGCGATGAGAACTCGCTCACTCCGAAAATCTTGTATGACGCCGCGACCGACCAGTACATCAACGGAGCTTTCTCGAGGTAGCGAATTCGATTGGCGTGAAGCGTGATCCAATCACTGGTTTCGGCCATCTCTCGCGCGGCTTCGGCGTGAACGCTGTCGGCGTCATCGAGCAGCGGGGGCGAATTGACGGCGCTCAACAGGTAGATGAAGGACCAGAGCAACAGCAGCAGGAGGAGATATCTTCGCTTTGGCATTTCAAGGTTGTGATTAAGACGGTCCATTCTGCTCGAAGCCCCCGCTGCTTTTCAAGCCAGGCACACACCAAGGCAAAAGTAAGCACTGACTTTATAAATCCGGCCAACTCCAATTACCGAGTAGTTCAATTCCCACCACGAAGAGCGCGCGCCTTCGTCCCATTAATCCCAACAACTCAGTTGGCGGATTGGGGCGAGCGCTCGCCTCCGTGTTGTAGTAGGAATTAAAGGACCCGAACCTGTCCCGGGTTTATCGACTACTCGGTTGGGCGACTGCTCCCCGAGCGCGCTCTACTCCGTGTTGACCGGCCGCGATCACTCCTGGTCGATCAAGCGGCGCAAGTTCTTCTTGTGCTTAACGCGGCGATCGTTACTGCGGCGTTTCACTTCGAACTTCTTCGAGGGGAGAATCGGCGCGCGCTCACGCGGCCTGAGCTTCTCCTTCTCGATCTTGATCCTCGCGACCTTCTTCGGCACGGTTCACCTCAACACCGGCGCAAGCAATATCGAGTTCAGGAAGAACTGCGTCGTCGTGCGCCACAGGAATCGGTAGTTCGGATCGTCGGCGAACAGGATCACGTGCCCGCGGCCAGTCGGCTCGTCGATCAAATAAGCCGTCCCTCGCAACAGTTCTTCCGTGTTGTCGGGCCAGATGAAACCCGCAACCGTCAGCGGACCATCGGCACTGAAGGTCACCACATTGGCCCCGTCCTTCGACGTGCGGAAGAATGTGTCGGTGTCGAGCAGCACTACAACGCCGTCCGAATCATAGCCGTACGACAGGAAGTGGTCGCGGTCGATCCGCGCGCGGAACGACGCGCCCGGCACCGGCAAGGGTTCAGTCGGTTTCTTCTTCCCGGCAGGCTTGGCCTCCGGGGCGGCGTCCTTGGGTGGTTCGGGTTTGGCGGCAGCGGCAGATGGTTTTTCTTGCGGCTTCGCTTCGCCGGCCGCGGCGGGAGGTTTGGGAGCCGCCGTAGTCGAGGGCGTCTCGGCAGGCTGGGCGGGCGGGGCCGCTTCGTCTGCGCCCACGACCTTCGACGAAGTCAGCTCGACGTCCTTGCGTGTGAACATAGCCGCGCCGCC
Organism: Blastocatellia bacterium; assembly: GCA_035293105.1. GTDB lineage: Bacteria > Acidobacteriota > Blastocatellia > UBA7656 > UBA7656 > DATDOV01. The sequence goes on along the minus strand of DATDOV010000003.1, from coordinate 19,181 downwards.
GCCGATGCCGATCAACACGCCTCCGTTGTTCACCCACCCCTTCAGCTTATCCACGCCGTCTTTTCCAAGCGCCGATTGATAAGCGGCGCCTCGCCCATCGGGAAAGACGATGACGTTGAACGCGGACAGGTCGGCTGACTTCAACCCCGCGATGGTCACCGGCGTGAACTTCAATCCATACGCTCGCTCGAAGGCGAACCACATCCAGCCGTAGCCGGTCGGGCTCGAGGCCTCATCCCATACGACGGCGACTCGCGGCGCTTTCAGGCTCGCCGTATTCCCCGAACCGACGCCCGTGTCGCCTTCTTCGGTGAATGCCGAGTTCACCGCGTAAGCCGGAGCGCCCGTCTCGCGCGCGAGCTGGGCGATTCGATCGTGAAGCGACTCGGGGTTCCGATGCACGCGCGCGAACAGAGTGCCCGCGGGCCAGTTGCGGCCTCCCGCGTTCATCTGGCGAGTCGTCACCGCAACTTTGAAGCCTTCGGCCAGCAACGCGATCGTCAGTTTCGCCGCAGCGTCCGTGCCGTACGGAATGACGTAAGCAGTATTCGCCCGTCCGCCCTCTACACCGCCGCCGAGCCCCGGCAGCGGCTGAGCGTCTGACGCTGCCAGCGCCGAGAGGTCGAGCGCCGTCTTGTCTTCGAGCGGCGCCTTCAGCATCGCGTCGGTATTCAGCGTGACCTGCGCGCCCTTGACCGCCGGCGCGTCCTCGGTCCAGTACGCATCGACTCCGAACGCGAGCGGCAGCGACCACGACGTGATGTCGTAAAACTCGTAGCCTTCTTTCTGGACGTTCTTGCCCCGCTTCTCGTTTCGCGCGCGCCGCTCGAGCTCGTTCTTGATGAAGCTCTGGTCCAGCTCGGGATTCGGCTCGAGGTGCGCCTTCGCGAGCCGCTTCTGAGGCTGATTGAAGTCTATGACGTATGCGCCGGCGGGAAACTCGCGAGCGGCCGGCTTCGAGCCAACGTAATCTCGAGCGGCCGACGACCGAAACGCCTCGCGAGCAACCGTCACTTCAATGCCTTCGAAGACGAGGTTGCGCACGAGCGCTGCGGTGCGTCCGGGGTCTTTGCCGGGCAGCAACACTACCCGCTTCATCTGGCCGCTCCGGCCTTCGTCCATCGCGGTCTTGAAGAACTGGTAGTAGTCCTTCAGCCGCGCTTCGCGATTGTCCGCCGCGGTCTCAAGCGAGGCCATCGACGCCGTGAAGTGCTTGGCGATGCCCTGGCGGAAGGACAGTATCGTGTCGTCGTCGAGCTTGACGGCGAGCGAGCTTGGCCCGCCGGCATCGGTCTCGTATGTCATCCCGGTCGCGCCTACGAGCGACGACCACGAATCTATGTAGCCCGCGTAGTACACATCGAACGTGTGACGCACGAAATAATTCCAACCATGGCGGTCGAACGCGGCGGCATTGCCGCGGCCGAACTTGTCGTACCAGAACTTCGATTTGTCTAGCGGCAGGTTCTTGTTGATCGGTTCGGCGGAGGGCGGGAAGAAGTAATTCGAGACCTGGCCGTGATGGTCAATGACGACTTGAGGGCGCCACTCGCGCACGCCGCGCAGAAACGCCTGGCTCTCGGGTTGCGACATCGCCAGCAGGTCCCGGTTCAAGTCGAAGCGGTAATGGTTGACCCTCCCGTAAATCTGATAGGGCTCGCGGTGTTCGAGGCTTACGCGTTCGGGATTGCCCACTGCGACCGAGTTCTCCCAGACCGCAAACCGTTCGTGACCGTCCGGGTTGTGCATGACGTTGATCACGGTGACGATGTTCTTGAGTATCTCCAGAGTGTGCGGCTCATCGGATGCGGCCAGTTGATAGAGCGTCTGCTGAACGGCTTCGTAGCTTGCGGACTCGTTGCCGTGGATGCCGTAGTTCAACCACACGATGATCGGCGTGTTACGGGCGACCTGATTGGCTTCGGCTTCGGCGGTGATCTTTCGCGGGTCGGCCAGTCTGGCGGCGTTTGCTTTGATCTCATCGAGCCGCGCGAGGTTTTCAGGCGCGGATACGACGGCGAGGTAGAGCTTGCGATGTTCCCAGGTCTCGCCGTTTTCGATCAAGCGGACGCGGTCGGGCGCGGCGGCGGCGATCTTCTCGATCACGCGGACTATCGGGCCATGCGGGGTCTGGAAGCGGCCGGGCTCGTAGCCGGTGATTGCCGACGGACGCGGCACCGACGAGCGATAGGGCCCGCGAGCGTAGAAGTCGAACTTGTCTTGAGCCCCCGCGCGTGTGACGGCAACGCAGCAGAAGAACAGGAGCAGCGCAGTAGTTTTCAATCTCATTGGACAATTCACCTGGCAGCCGGAATCAAAAACGAGAGACGATACTAGCGGAACGGGCGGATCGTTGAAAAGGAGGGAAGGGACGGGCCGGCGGGCGCTCGATGAGCGACTCATCGAAGCCGATAAACTTCTTTGCGATGGGCGATGGAAAACACGTCCACCTTTGACTGCTCATCATCCACGACGTAAAGAACTCGATAGTCGCCGATACGTATTCTGTATCCTTCGCGTGCTTGAAGCTTCTTTGCGCCAACCGGTCGCGGGTTCTGCTTGAGCATCGTAAGGCCCTTGACCACTTTGTCATGTATTTTTGTGGGGAGGCTCGCTAGTTCCTTTTCTGCCGACCTCTTTAGATGGACTACGTAAGCCATCAACGCCTCATGGTTTTTCTGTCGGCGAGATAGGCATCGAGAGAACGCGACGGCTCTCCTTGGCGCTGCTCTATGATTACTGTGTCAATGAGGTCCTCGATGAATTGGTCGTCCTTCAAGAGCTTTTCGATGACCGCTTGTTTTTCTTTCTTGGAAAGAGCACGAAAGGCTGTCCAAACAACCTCCGCCGTTGCTTGTGTGCTAGGCATAACGTCAACCCCCAACCCCATACGTGAAACAGTGCGTGAGTACCGCGTCAGCTACGACATGGCCATTGTCCTACTCTTCTCCAAAATAATCCAAGTCGATTCTGTTTACCGTGTAGCTGGCCACCTCGCTCACCCCGATGCCGTGATCGATCATCAATTGGGCAAGCCGCTCGCCCTCAATCAGGACTATCTTCTTACCAATCGTGCCCACAAACTCCTTGGCACCGCTCGAAAAGTGTGAAGTCGTGATCATTACGCCTTTCCTAGCATGCTCACCGTCTAGACTTCCTGCGAAGGCTCTTACAACAGGTGTGCCAACAGTCCCTTCCCATCTTTTGGCCTGAATATAGACAACGTCCAGCCCGAGCCTGTCCTCGTTGATTATCCCGTCGATTCCACCGTCGCCGCTCCGTCCAACTGCCGCCGCATCTCGCCGCGAACCCCCGTAGCCCATTGACACCAGGAGGTCAACGACGAGGCTTTCGAGAAGAAGCCCGGCGAACACTTCTTCACTCGCTCCAATAGTTCTTCCGCCAGACTCCGCCTTAGAGTTTGATAGCTCGACTCCAACAACTCTTCCGGTGTTTGATCGAGTTCTTGCTGCACGCCTCCCGGCTCAGGTGTATCGGCCGCACCGGGGGGACGCGTACGCTGTAGGTATTCTGCGTACCGCCTCAAGAACCTGATGTTTATCTGATCGTGATTGCCGTTGAGAACTTCGAGACCTCGTTCGGTTATTCGGAACCTTCGAGGCTCGGTGTTTTCAAGAAGAACTGCCATAGTCAGGTGCACCCGTGCCCAGTGAACACGGTCGTCGAATCTCCGCTGCCGCCCTGTGGGAAGCAGTTCGGTTCTTTCTTCAGCAGTCAGGTTCAAACTATCCGCCAGTACATCACGCATCTCACGCTCCGTGTGTTCTCCTCCGTCACTGACTTCTCGCAGCATCGGAAGCATGAGACTCTGAAACCCCGGGATGGCCATCGCGACCTCCTCATCTCGTTTCGTCAGCGAACAATTCGCAACCGTGTCTGATTAGACACCGCTGTCGCTATACAAAGAGAACTCAGTCGCCTTGCTCTTGGCTGCGGGGGACGATGCTGGTGGCTTAACCGCCGATCTGACTCTCAGATAACCCCACCGACTGTTCGACGACTCCTCAAACTAACTAACCACTCGGGCTGCAGAGACACGCGCCGCGCCCGAGTGGTTTCCCGCAAGCCAACTACTGCGGCGACGCTACGCGTGGGCCGGCGTTCATGAATTGAACGCTCGCGTCGCGCATCTGCTTGTTGAGGTTCGGCACCGACTCATCAATCACCTTGTTCAACTGATCTATCAGCGACTTGAGCTCAATCGCCAGCTCGCCCAATCTCGCCGTCTGATCCGCGGTCGGCGCAGCAGTGTAGCCGTCAAGCGAGCCGAAAAGCTGACCAATCCTTCCCAACAACGGACGAGGCGCGCCCGGAAGCGGCGGCCCCGCGCCGCCCAATTGGCCGGGCGTGGGAAGCAGCTTACGGCGAACGTCTTCGATTTGATCGGCGACGCTATTTACCGCCGCGTTTATCTCCCTCGAGACGTTCGCAGTTCTCCGCAGCGACTCCTGAAGCGCGGCCATCTGAGTCTGAAGGTTCTGGACCGAGCGCTGCGCCGCAATTGCCGACTTCTGCAAGTCGAATGCCTTCATCAGGGCGTCGTTCCACTTCGCGCGGTCCGCGTCGGATATTTGTATGCGCGGGTCATCGCCGACCCCTACGGTCTTGGTCTGCTCCTTACCCGCCGCCGAGACCTTGATGGTGTAGTCGCCCGGTGCGACGCGAGGCCCGCGCCCGCCGCCGAAGCCGCCCCCGCCGCCACCTCCTCCGAACAATGGGGCCGGCTGCGCTTGCTGACCTGCTTCACCTATCGTGGTGGCAGGCGCGGCTTGGCCAGGTGTAGCCTGCGCTGGTCCTTGAGGCCGTCCCTGCCCCCCGCCGGCTCCACCGCCGCCGCCGCCTCCACCTCCACCGCCGCGTCCGAAGCCCCCGGGTCCTCCTCCGCCAACCCCGGGCAGTCCGTACCTGAGGTCCCACACCGCGCGGTTAAGCCCTGCCTCGGCGGGACCGGTCATCTCGCGCACGACCTTGCCGCTGCTGTCGGTGATCGCAATCCTCACCGGCCCTGTCGGTTTTGTTTTCAGGTAGTAGCTCACGACCGCGCCGTAAGCAGGATTGGGCGCCGAGAAATGTTTGTGCCCGGTGTTGCCTTTGCGGTTGTAGACGCGGAAGTGCGTCGCCGGCTCGACGTCGAACACGTGAAGCTCGGCGGCCATCACCGCGTCCGACATCTGCTCGATCGGGGTGAGGTCATCCAGCACCCACACCGACCGGCCATGCGTCGCGAGCACCAGATCATTGTCGCGCGGGTGAATCTGTATATCGTCTACGCGGACCAGTGGAAGGTTTCCTTTCAATCGCATCCAGCTTCCGCCCCGGTTCCATGACACGTAAGCGCCGAGCTCGGAGCCGAGGAACAGCAGGTTCTGATTGCGCGGATGCTCGCGAATCACGCGGCAGGTCACACCCGCGGGGAGGTCGCCTTTGATCGGCTTCCAGGTCTCGCCGAAGTCGGTCGTCACAAACACGTAGGTGTTGTAGTCATCCGAGCGATGGTTGTCGAATGTCAAGTACGCTGTCCCCTCGGCGAAGCGCGACGGCACCACGCGGCTGACGTAAGCATTAGCCGGCACGCCGGGCACTTTCGAGTTGACGTTCTTCCAGGTCTTGCCGGCGTCGCGGGAGATTTGAAGATTGCCGTCGTCGGTTCCGGCCCACAGCAAGCCTTCCTTGATGGTCGATTCGGCGAGGGTGACGACCTGGCCGAACGTCTCCTGGCCATCGTGACGCGAGAGCGTGTCCTTGTCGGGCAGCGCTCCCATTATTGGGAGCTTGTCGCGGTCCTGATCTTTGCTGATCTCATCGCTTGCGGTCCACGTGTCGCCACGATCGGTCGATCTGAAGACGCGGTTCCCGCCGAAGTAAATCGTGCGATTGTTGTGAGGCGAGATCACGATCGGCGAGTTCCAGTCAAAGCGATAGGGCTTCTCACCCGTTTTCGCTTCGGGCCTGATGTTGCGGCGCTCGGTCGTCTTCATTTCGAGTCGCGAGACGTTGCCGTTCTGCGACTCGACATAAATGATGCTGGGGTCGCTTGGGTCAGGCACTGAGTAGAACCCGTCGCCCCCGCCGGTGCGAAACCACTCGTCGCTGGTTATGCCATCTTGATTCAGCGTGCCGCTCGGGCCGGACCAACTCCCGTTGTCCTGGAGCCCGCCATAGACCCAGTAGGGCTTCTGGTTGTCGAGCGAGACCTCGTAAAACTGACCGAGTGGAATGGTGTTGATGAAGTCCCATGAGCGGCCGCGATCGAACGACTGATGTATCCCCCCGTCGGAGCCGGTCAGAATGTGATTCGAGTTGGCAGGATTGATCCACAACCCGTGATAGTCGCCGTGAATTCGGCTGACGAAGTTGGTGACCCACGTCTTGCCGCCATCCTCTGAGTTGAACATGTTCGCGGCGAGTTGCCAGACACGCTGGTCGTTGTTGGGGTCGATCCGAATCTGGCTGTAGTACATCGGGCGCGAGTTGGTGTCGCTCGTCTTGCGCCACGTCAGCCCCCGGTCGTCTGATCTGAACACGCCGCCTTTGGCATTCTCGATGATCGCGTAGACGATGTTCGGATTGCTCCTGTAGATATCGACGCCGATGCGGCCGGTCACCCCGTCGGGCAATCCGTTAGTCAGCTTGGCCCATGTCGCGCCCCCGTCGATCGTCTTGTACAAGCCGCTGTGCGGGCCGCCGCCGTTGAATCCCCACGCCGTGCGCCGCCGCTGATAAACGGCCGCGTAGAGCGTCATCGCGCTCTGCGGGTCCATTGCGATATCGGTCGCGCCGGTGTCTTCATTGATAAACAACACGTTATTCCAGGTCTTGCCGCCGTCGGTCGTCTTGAATACCCCGCGCTCTCTGTTCGGTCCCCACAGGTGCCCGAGTGCGGCGACGTAGACGGTATTCGGATCGCGTGGGTCGATGACCACGCGGGCGATATGCTTCGAGTCCTTGAGTCCCATGTTCTGCCAGGTCTTGCCGCCGTCGAGCGAGCGGTAAACGCCATCGCCCCACGATGAGCTCTGGCGGTTGTTAGGCTCGCCAGTGCCCACCCAGACGATGTTGGGATCGGAAGGCGCGATGCATATGTCGCCGATCGAAACCGAGCTTTGGTCGTCGAAGATGGGCTCGAAGGTGATTCCGGCATTGGTCGTCTTCCATAAGCCGCCGGTCGCCGCGCCAACGTAGAAGATGCTTGGATTGCTTTCGACCGCGGCGATGTCGTCGATGCGGCCTCCCATGTTGGCGGGGCCAATCGCCCGCCATTGCAGGCTCTTGAACGTCGTTTCTTCCGGTTTGCCTTTTCCATTCTGGCCGCTGGCAACATTGGCCGCGACAAGAACGGCGGACAGCAACAGAACAGCGAGGCGAAGCCACGCCGCCCTGCTCGGTTTCCACAGGGTGTTTAGTGTCGCTTTCATAAGGTCGGTCCTCGACTATGAGTGTTGTGTGTTTCCACTGGTGGAGGAAAGGATGCGCCTTTTTTGCGCGTGGAAATTATCACCGGGTCAGGCGGGAGTCAAGGTGCAAGCGCCGCGGTGTGCGTCACGTTGTTGCGGTCACCTGTGTCGCGGGAGTAAATCCCAACGCAGAGCCTGAGTATTCCTATTCAGGCTCTGCGTTCGTGGGGTTATCGGCATCGTCGCGACGCCGTCGAGGGCTTATTCCGTACTCTCAGAAGTTGAACACCGCGCTGACGCGATAGCTGCGGCCCGACCCGTCAAGGAATCCCTTGAGAACCGGCACTCGTCCCGCTTCGGCCTCGGCCTCTCCGAGGTAGGCGTCATTCGGATTGAAGTGGTTGGTCACGTTAAAGACCTTCAGCCCCAGCCGCAGCGTTGCGTGACGGTCCAATGTCTTGAAGCTCACGTCCCTGAACAGACCAATGTCCAGAGTGACGGTTCGAGGAAAGCGGCCGAAGTCGGTTTCGGACGGGACCGTCCCACTCGCGTCGACGAACGCGAAGGGAAAGCCCGTATGCACGTCGAGCGCAGGCGTGATCAGCACGCCAAGCGGCCCGCGAACGTCGCCCCATGCAAGCCACCGATTGGGCGAGTCTGACCGCGACCGGCCATAACGATTCGGGGATATGAACAACTTCTCGAATGTGCCGGTGCTCGCGACGAACCCATTCAGGTCGCCTGCCCCTGCAGACCGGATGTAGGAGACGTTCAGGTTGGACCACCGCGCCGGCTTGAAGCTGGCCGTCGCCTCGAGCTCGCGGTAGCGCGATGTCCCGCTGTCTGAGAGCACGAGCGCCGCGCCCGATGGCGTCGATGGATCCAGCGCGATCAGTAGCTGATTCAAGCCTCGCCGCTCCTCGGCCTTGACCCGCACCAACAAGCGGGAGGTTACTTGCCGGTCGACCTCGAGGTTCCAGCCCAGAACGTGAGGAGTCGTCAGCCGCGGCCTCGCCAGCAGATTGCCGAGGACGTTAGGCTCCAATACCGGCTTCCCCTCGTGGAAGAACTGGATTACTCGCTGACGGCTGCGAGTGAACGTTCCAACCGTCAACGGCATTACGTCGTAGAAGAGTCCGGCCCCCCCTCGGATAACTGTATGCCCGCCCGAAAAGGGTAGAACTGCGAACCCCAGGCGCGGAGCCCACTGGTTCTTTCGCGAAATGGTCCCCCAGTCGTACCTGAGACCCAGCGTGAGCGAGACCCGGCGCGATGGCGCCCATCGGTCTTCGGCCCAACCCGTCAGCTCGCTCGCCGAGAGCGACTCGAATGGCGAGCCCGTGAACGTCGTGGTGGAAACCACCGCTTCTTCTTCCCCTTCTTCGCCGTTCCTCTCGCCTTCCTCCTCGCCCTCTTCCTCACCAATGAAGACTATGGTGTTGCCGAAGCGAGCCGAATGGAACGCCGCGCGAGCCAGCCCGCCCCCGAAACTGAGTTGATGACGGCCCCACGCCGTTCGCTCAGGCAGTCGCAGCGTCTCTTTCCATTCAATGCGGCTGCTCGACCGCCGCACCGTATCGAAGTAGTTGCCGTACAGCTCGCCTTGCTCCTCAAACTCCATTGGTTCGTTGCCGCGCGGCAAGATCCGCACGCGGACCTTCTTGACGCTGATTGAGCTGTCAAGGATGGCCCCCCGCGCTGTCCCGTAGGAATCGGAGAGGAACATCTGGCCGCCGCGTGTAAGGAAGTTCGGCGTAGTCTTGAACTCCATCAACGCGTTGAGGGTCGCCGCGTCGATTCCCTGGGAAAAGAGCGCCAGCCGCGCCGACAGTGTATGTCCGCGCCAGGGCTTGAAGTCGGCGTGAGTGTTCCAATCGTAGCTCCGGAGCGTCGAATCGAGGTGCCCGTTTTCCAGGCTTTCAACCGTGCTCTTGGATAACCGGTACCCGAACGATTGAAACAGGTCGAGTCTTCCTCCGAACAACGGGCCTGTGGCCGAAACAGTGGGGGTGGCCGAACGAAGTCCCTTCCAGCTCCCGGAGTCACGCTTCACCGCAAACAATGGATTCACCGCCGAGAAGTGCCACTTGCCCTTGCTGATCTGGTCGAGCACCGGCACGGTCGCATAGAACTTCGGGAGCGAGACCGTAAACTGCTCGCTCGGTATCTGTACCGCTTCAGCGGCTTCGAGTGGGAGCGCGCCTGCGAAAATGAAAGTGTCGGTCACCGGGTCTTTCACATTCGAGCTCGTGACCAACAGGTTTTGCGTCGCGCGCTGGCCGTTGGTGTTCAACAAACCATCACGGCCGCGAGTCACCGACGGCAGGACCGGAAGATTCTGCCGCATATTCGCCGCCGCGTCGGTCGCATTCTTGTTCTCTTCTTGAGCGGCGGGCGGTTGCGGTTGGGGCTTGTCGGAAGCCCTTGTGTCGGAAGGGGTAACGCTCTTCGCGATGGGTTGCGTTTGGGCCGTGAGCGGGGCAGCTTGCGCCGCTATGAGCAGCGCTAGAAGCAGATTGGGCAGTCTTTGGGTGAACATAATCCAGCCTCCTCGGGCCTTGATGGAGCGGCCATTCTGACGGTCCTATGATTTCGCTGATCGAATAGAACCTCGTTGGTTTCGGCAATAGAGGGGCAACCACCCAGGCAAAAACTTGCCGCAGTGTAGGACAAGCGGGTCCAAGACGCAACAGTAATTTTTATACCCGCCCGAACCTTCGCTCCGCGTGAGCAGCATCGCATGCGCGGGAGAAAACTCCGAGCAGCGCTATCGGAAGCACCGAGACTGCGTTATCTTTGACGAAGCTCGACGCAGGAGAGCGAGATGCCCGACGACAGAACCGCAAAGCAATGGGATCCGGCCGGCTATGACGGCAAAAGCTCCTTCGTTTGGAAACTCGCGACTGACGTCATCGAGTTGCTGTCACCCGAGCCCGGCGAGCGCATTCTAGACTTGGGATGCGGTACGGGCCATCTCACCCAAGCCATCGCCGCGCGAGGCGCCAAGGTCGTCGGCCTCGATGTGTCCCCAGCGATGATTGACTCCGCGCGGCGGAACTACCCTGACTTGAGATTCGAGCTTGGAGACGGCACGGACTTTCACTTCGACGAGCCGTTCGACGCCGTCTTCTCGAACGCGGCGATCCACTGGATGCGCGGTCCGGCTCGCGTGGTCGATTGCATATCGAGGGCGCTCAAACGGCGGGGCCGCTTCGTTGCGGAGTTCGGCGGACGGGGAAACCTCGCGAGACTCCACGGAGCCATTCGCGATAGCGTCACGCGCGCAGGTTACCAGGTGAGCGAAGAAGCGTCGTTCCGCTTCTACCCGTCTGTAGGCGAGTATGCGGCGTTGCTTGAGGGCCGCGGGTTCGAGGTAACGTTCGCATGCCTCTTCGACAGGCCGACGCCGCTTGAAGGAGGAGAGAACGGTTTGCGGAATTGGATGGGAGTCTTCGCGGACAGCTACGTTGCCTCGGTTCCGGCCGGCGCGCGCGAGGGAGTTATCAGAGACGTCGAAGCGGCATTGCGGCCGGAGCTCTACCGGGACGGCGCGTGGCGCGCGGACTACCGGCGCATTCGCGTGGCGGCGGTCAAAGAGTAAGCCGGGGCCGGCTTGCAACCCGTCCCTTTCTTCGTAAGCGAGGTGTGGAGATGGTCAAAGAATCGTGGAAGACAGGCCTCAGCTTCGGGTTTACGTCGGCAATAATAACGACGCTCGGATTGATCGTGGGTCTCAATTCCGGCACGGGCTTGAAGCTCGCGGTCATCGGCGGGATTCTCACGATAGCGATCGCCGATGCGTTTTCCGACGCGTTGGGGATTCACATTTCTCAAGAGGCGCTGAACAGGCACACTACGCGGCACATCTGGGAGTCGACGGTGTCGACGTTTGTGGCGAAGTTCTTCTTCGCGCTGACCTTCGTCGTGCCAGTGCTGTTGTTCCCGCTAAGGACCGCGGTGATCGTGAGCATCGTGTACGGCCTGACGCTGCTTGCGATTCTGAGTTTCTTCATGGCGCGCCAGCAGAAGGTGAGGTCAGCGCCAGTGATCCTGGAGCACGTGCTCATAGCCATCATTGTCGTCGCGTTGACGAACTTCGTCGGGGTGTGGATCAAGGCGACGTTTGGGCAGGGCTAACGAGACCGCGTGTGGCGCGGCGACTTCCGCTCTGTGCCTCAACTGGATGTTCCCCCGGCACGGGGTTATCATTCGGTGCTTCGTTTACACCATCAGAGGAGGCTCTTATGCTCTACGGCGTCACGATGTTTTCAACCGACTACGCGATACGTCCCGATAATCTCGCGCGGGAACTGGAAGACCGCGGGTTCGAGTCGCTCTGGCTTCCTGAACACACTCACATTCCTACTTGTCGCAGGAGCCCGTGGCCGGGCGGCGCGCCGCTTCCCGAAGAGTACTGGCACACCTACGACCCGTTCGTCGCGTTGATGGCAGCCGCCGCGGCGACGACGAAGCTGCGCCTGGCGACCGGGATCTGTCTGATCATCGAACGCGACCCCATCACGACCGCCAAAGAGGTCGCCAGCGTCGATATGCTGTCGGGCGGGCGGTTCATCTTCGGCATCGGCGGCGGCTGGAACGCCGAAGAGATGGAAAACCACGGCACGAACTTCAAGAAGCGATGGCGTGTGCTGCGCGAGCGGGTATTGGCAATGAAGGAAATCTGGACCAAAGACGAGCCCGAGTATCACGGCGAGTTCGTGAACTTCGATAAGCTGTGGGCCTATCCCAAGCCCGTTCAGAAGCCTCACCCGCCTATCATCATGGGAGGCGATGGCCCGACGACTTTTGACCGCGTGGTTGAATTCTGCGATGGCTGGTCGCCGATCGGTTATCGAATGGAGGGCCTCCCTGAGAAGATCGCCGAGCTTCACCGCCGCGCGGAAGCTGCGGGCCGTGATCCCAAGTCGATCTCGATTTCAATCTTCGGCGCGAACCCCAAACGCGAGGCGTTGGACGAGCTCGAGAGTCTGGGCGTTGATCGGGCGGTTTTCGGGGTCCCGCCGGCCGAACGCGACACGGTGCTGCCGTTGCTCGACAGGTACGTCGCGCTGATGGGTTGAATCAGGAGCAGCCACTGCCATGTCGGTCTTCGACGCGCGGGGCACGAGCAGGGCTTGAGGCTGTTGACTGATGGCCGGATGGCCGTGTGCTGATTGACTTCCATTCCAGGTTCGTGTTAATTCTTGCGCACCAGATTTTGGGAACCAGGTTGCGGTGAGGGTCGCGGATACTTCATTACTCCGATCCGGGCCGGCACGTAATAACGCTCTAATCAAAGAAAGAGAGAGTCTCTCACCGATTCCAAACCGTCGAGCAGGAGGTCCCCAATGTCAGGAAGAATTCGCCGCCCATTGATCGCGTTGATCGTCGCCGTGACGTTGCTGGCAAGTGTCTCATCGCAAGCCGTCGCCGGCTCCAGTCGCGCCATCCCAACTGCCCAGGGCAAGGATAAGGACAAAGACAAAGACAAGGACAAAGACAAGAAGGACAAGGGCGAGTCAAAGCAGGAGCGCGAGTACATAAAGATCAAGCGCTTCAGCGAGCAGGAGTACCAAAAGGACGCCGCCTTCAGGGATGAAGTGGATGAGGCGTGGCGCCAAAAACAGCGCGAGCACAGCGAGTATGCCTACTGGTTCAACACTCGCGACGAGAGTGACGAACAGATTACCCGCACCGGCGACAAGCTGAAGGTGGACGATTCGCTGTACGACAATCCGATGGTGCAGGACTACGTCAATCGCCTCGGCCAGTCCCTCGTCCCCGCCAACTCAACCAACCTCTTTGCATTCAAGGTGACGCTCAACCCGATACCCGAAGCCCGTTCGCTTTCGACCGGCACTGTCTATGTGTCTTCGGGATTGATCTCGCTCATCGACAACGAAGCCCAGCTTGCCTACGTGCTCGGCCACGAGATCGCTCACGTCGAAGGAGGCCACTGGTTCCAGGATGTCCTCGTCGGGCAAGGTCTCGAGCGCCACAACGAGAAGCAGGAACAAAAGCGTAAGATTTTCGGCGGCCTCGCGGGCATATTCGCCGCGCCGGTCACCCGCGCGATGGGCGCAGATGCGTTCACTTCCTATATGGTAGCGTCGCTGGCTCAATCGCCGACGTTGCTCAAGCTCATGATTCCGAACGCCGTCGCGACCTGGGACAAGGTCCAGGAAGACGAAGCCGATCAGAAGGCCCTCGAGTACCTGCTCGCCCGCAGCTACGACCCGCGCGAAGTGCCTAAGTTCTACGCCAGCCTCTATCGCGTCTCGCAACGTGACAAGCGGGCTGGGATGGGCTTCATGGCAGACACCAGCCGCGTCGTCGAACGAGTCCAAAAAATAGACGAAGCGGTCGGAGGTCTGGGCAGCCTGATGTCAAAAGAGGGGCTGATGTTGGGGGCGATGAATCTCCGTACACAGGAGCGGGCTAACGCCGACATGGCCGCGCTTCGCCAGCGCATCGACGCCGACATCGCCGCTTCTTTGCCGCCGTTGAGCCGGCCAGCCGATCCGGGTAAGCAGCTCGACCCATCGCGCGACGCCGAGAAGCGCATGAAGCGCGCCGAAGACGCCGTAGTCGGCAAGCTCGCGACCGACATCAACTCAAAACTCGCGACCGGCGAGTTGATAGGGAGCGGACCCGAGTTTCAGGCCGTGATGGCCGAGCTGAGGCGGGACAATGGCGTTCGGGCTTACTACTACGACATGTTCCAAGTAGCGCGCGAAAACCTCGAAGAGTCGCTGCGAATCCGGTCGAACGATCCCTACGCTCACTTCTATTATGGAAAGGTCCTCAAGCTGACCGCGCGTACGCCCGCCGAAAAATCGCGAGCTCTTCGGGAGTTTGTCACCGCGATCGATCTCGACAAACGCAAAGTCCTGCCCGAACCCCATCTCTACCTCGCGCTGGCGATGATCGAGACGAAGGACACGTCTCGAACCCGCGAGATCGTCACGAGTCTCCAGGAGTACGTTGCGATCTACCAGCGCGAGCACGCCGGGGCGCTTCCACCCAACATGGAGGTGATCTACGACTATATGCAGGAAGCCGAGGAGTTGAGTTGGGCGGCGAGTCCAGTGATGAACGTCGCGACCAGAACCGCGGAGACCGCCGTCACGACGAACGGGAATTCCGCGCGCCCGGTTGACGCCGCGCCCGCGCCCGTTCGCGAGACGCCTCCGGCGACACAACAACGGCCGCGCACCAATAAGAAGCCCTGAGGTCTCGGACTCATTCGCATCGTCCGGTGTCACGCCGCCGGGTTGGAGCGTCCGTTCCACGCCGGCTGTCTGACAAAGCGCGGTGGGTGTAGCTTTCAAGCGATGCGCTCACACAACTCGCAGATCTTGCTCGCGGTGCTCGCGAGTCTCACCGTGCCCTTGTTCTCGGCCGGCGCGGCGGGACCGGATAATCCGCGCGCGCCGTTCGTGCTGGAGCTGCCCGAATTCGGCCGCACGATCACCGAACCCGAAGCCCACATTCCAACCGCCGAAGTTCGCACGCTGAGGTTCCTGGTTCGCAAGCCCTTCTCGGACTCGATCAACATCGGGAAGATCTGGGCGAGCATCAACGGCGAAGCTGCCGGCACCGTCCTGACTTTCAACGCAAGCCTCCAGGGACACGTCATAACCTGTGATCTCGAAAAGAAACCGCGGCTCAAGCTGCGGCAAGGCAAGAACGTCGTCGAGATCACCGCCGAGGATCAAGAGAAGAACTCGTACTACGCGTCGTACGTGCTGATTGCCGGCGGCCGCCGCGCCGATGATCCGACACTTGCCTCGGGCGCTGCCATCGACTACGTCCCCGGGGGAGCCGGGCAGCAACCGCCGGAGATTTATCTGACCGAGCCGAAAGGCGCCGTCCGCGCACTTTCGATCAACTCACTCAAGATCAGAGTATCGGGGTTGGTGACGGAAAGTTCGGGCAAGGGCGTTTCGGTGCTGATCGACGGAAAGCCGGCGAGTCTCTCTCTCGCACCGGCCACGCGAGGACTCATCGTCAAGCCCGCCGATGCTGCCGCGCCCGGAACGGCGACGGCTGTGTTCGCGTTCGAGAGCACCGTCACGCTGAGCTCGAATGCGTCATCAGTGCTGGTCGAGGCGAGGGACGGCGCAGGCAGCACCACACGCGTGGCGATTCCGCTGCGCGGCCGGCAAGCCGCTGTCTCGTCCGAGTTCAAGGGCCGGAAGTTCGCCGTGATCATCGGAATCTCGCGCTACAAGTATCACGACGGCGGCCTCGTCGATCTCGGTTACGCGGACGCCGATGCGCGGGCGATGCGCGACTACTTGCAACGCGCCGAAGGCGGCGGCTTCGCAAGCGCGGACGTCTTTTACCTCGAGAATGAGAACGCGACTATTGGTGCG
This sequence comes from Blastocatellia bacterium, assembly GCA_035293105.1. Taxonomy (GTDB): domain Bacteria; phylum Acidobacteriota; class Blastocatellia; order UBA7656; family UBA7656; genus DATDOV01. Next base: position 3,388 of record DATDOV010000003.1, on the reverse strand, counting down.
GTCCGCGATGGGCTGTATCGCTTCCTGCCGAAGGCCGCGCCGGGCGATCTGGTACTGGTGTTCATCGCGGGCCATGGCGCGCCCGATCCCTACGCGCCGCAGAACCTCTACTTTCTGATGCACGACACGAAAGTGGCGGACATGGCCACAACCGCGCTTCCGATGAGAGAGCTGCAGGAAGCGCTCGACGTTGTTCGTGCTCAGCGCGCGGTTGTCTTCGTCGATGCGTGCCACGCGGCGGGGTTGAGCGGGGACAAGCTGGTCGCGACGCGCGGGCTTGAGAACAACCTGATCAATCTGTACGCGGCGAAGCTCTTCAAAGAGACGGGCCGCGCCGTTCTGACTTCATCGGACGTGAACGAGCTTTCGCAGGAAAGCGCGTTGTGGGGAGGCGGCCACGGCATCTTCACGCTGGCGCTGCTGGAAGGGCTGAGCGGAGAGGCTGACGCAAATGGCGACCGCTACGTGACGGCCGGCGAGTTGTTCGCGTACGTACGGGATCGGGTGCGCGCGGAGACGGGCTTTCATCAGAACCCGTACGCCCTGCCGGGCCTGAACGCGGATTTCACGCTGGCGGTATCAACGAAGTGAGCGACGGCCCAAGAGCAATCCCCAACCGGCAGCAAGTTGGGGTTCGTTCACTTCCTCCAGAGCGGGCCGCCAACCGCGCCGCAATCCCCCAACGTGCCTAGCGAAAGCGCGGCAGCCAGCGCGGGACTTTCGCGCAGTAGTCGCTGTACTCGCCGCCGAACTGTCGAGCCAGCCTTCGCTCTTCATACAGCACGACGAACAAATGGAAACCGGTCCCGACGCAGACTGCGTAGATGAGCAATGTCGTTGAGAGGAACATCGTGGCCCAGCCACCGATCACCGTCAGCACGCCGACGTACATCGGGTTTCGCACGTAGCGGTAGAGGCCGCGAACGACGAGCTTCTTCGGCGCGTCGATCGGCGCCGGCGTCCCGCGCCCGAAGGTCGCGAAATCCCACACGCACCAGGCGTAGATGCCGCCGCCGGTGGCGAGAAGCACGAGCGCGATAAGAAACACTGGGCCGCTTGCGGCGATACGATCCCCGGCGAGAAGCAGCGGAACGTAGACGCCGATCGTCCCGGGCAGGATCAACGTAAAAAGGAGATTCTTCAGAAGCAGCAGCATCGGTCTTATATAGAACTTCTATTGAACTTCGACGCTCTTACATAGTTGTGATTAAGTCAGGTCCGCCCATTATCAATACGCCGGCCATCCGCCAAAGCGCACCTCGAACTCCAAGCGGGCCGGCGCGGCGGCAACGGATTCTACGATTGGCCGCGAAGCCGCTGCCCGGCCTAGTCCGTGATGTCAAGTAGACGCTCAAGTTCCCCGATGATCGCAAGTGCCGATTGAGCCTTCGGTGAAGGGATATCCGTCGCCTGCTGCACTCGCTGCTTCAAACGCTCCAAGGCGGTACGGGCCTCCGCGTCGGTCGTGCTTTCCTGAAATGCCTTCAGGAACTGCCGCCAGTAGACGGTCTTGATGCCGCATAGTTGCACGTGGTCGAGTTTCTGCAATGTAAGAGTCCATCATTCCTGTGCGCGCCAGCCGGCCAAAATTTCCGCCACCATCGGAATGCGGTTTATCCAGAATCTGTTCAGATTTCGACGGGTACGGGCCGACTCCTTTTTGAATCTCGATGCCGGTGCCCTGCTTGGTTTCGCGAATGTACTGCCAATGGTAGTTGCGATAATCGGCGGCGTACTTTGCTGACTCAATGAATGGTTCGAATAGGATCGGAGACCCGCTGATCACATTTCCCAAGACCCACGGAACCACGACTATCAAATCAGGCTTGGCACACGCGGCGGAGGTGGCTTGAAATCTCAAGCTGGGCTCGGCTTCTTTCGCCAGTAAGTACCATCCTTTGAGTTCGACGCCCAAGAGAATCTCCTCACTTGAAGTCTTGCGCAAAAGGACATCGGGGAAGGTTTGTGCCTGCCTCACAAAGCTGTAAAGAGCGTACTTCTCGTCCGGATCCCACGTGTTGCGGATCAAGTTCAAGGTGCGAACGACCTGCTCTTCAATCGTCGCGCCGAGCACAGTATTGAGCGTGTGCAGATCGGTCGCCATGATGCCGGAAATATGCGTTTCCGTGCGAAAGTAAACCGGCAGGCACGATATGGCCTCGCGCACATCTTTGTAGAGTTGAAAATGCTCCCACTCCGTTGCCGGTAATTCTTTGGATGGCGCGAGTGGATTGTCCTTTTTCGTCATGACGTGGCCAGTCTCTCTACAGCCGCAGAATAAAACTCCGGGATGATCTCCGCACCGTAGTATCTGCGACAAAAATGATAGGAAACAACCGCGCCGGGACACAGTCCACCGAAAGGCTCCCACACCACGTCGCGTTCGTCCGTCGAAGCTCGAATGGTCAACTCAATGAACTTCAGCGGTTTCTGGCTGCCGTGAAGGCTGCTGAACTTGTACTTCATTCCGTTTCGCGTCCCCTGAATGCGCTCTGTTCCGCTGACTTGCGGTTCACGCCAAACATTAGTGACGCCGACATCGCAGTCGAATTTGGCTCGCAACTTGGCCCACTGGTGGCCGGAAATAGGGCGCTTGCCATCAGTACTGAAGTAAGGCCGTCCAGCGGGGTCGCCATGCTCGTTGGCGTACTGGGCCAGTTTCACGAAGGCGTCCACGGGCGGGTAATACCAGAGATGATCTCCCGTGAGGTATTTTCGGGTTGCCGCGTTGAGAACTCCGCACGCCTCGTTGGCCAACCGAAATGGCAATCGTGTTCGTCTCCACTCGTGGCGAAGCCATTCTTGCATGGTCAACGACTGGTTGGCCACTTGAAACGTCGCCGCCTTGACGTAATGCACGCAAACCTCGGTGACGACGGGGAATTTGCGTAGAGTTTGGGTGTTCGCGTTGCCGGCAACATGGCCCAGCCCTTTGTCCCAAATGTTACAGCAGCGATACTCCCAACCGTTTGCTACCAACACTGGATGCACCGTGGCCCAGCCCACTTCGGTGTTCCAAAACCAAAGAGTCGTTTCCGGTGTGGAGTATTTGCTCCAAGCTTTGATGTGTGGTTCGTACCATTCAGCAAGAGATTCGGCCTTATGGTTGTCGCCAGGAAAACCACTCACGCCATACGGACCATCCGAGATAATGCAAGTCGGAGTTGGCCAATCCGTATACAAGTTCTCCGCGTGGTCAAAGTGAATGGATACTTGGCCGCGGGTGTACAGATCGCCAACCGCCGGTTCCCGTTGGTGCCCTTGCCATCCAGAAAACAAGTGAGCTTGTGATTTGCTCGCAATCTTGGTCATCGGCGAGTCCTATTTCGTCGGGTGGTCATGAAGTGTGCCGTATAACCGTTAAGTGAGCGGAAACTTTCCATCTAAT
>DATDOV010000002.1:0-186841 GCA_035293105.1 Blastocatellia bacterium | reverse complement strand
CCGCTAAGAGTCGCGTCTTCGATTCAGCCTCTGGCCGTTTTTGGCTCTTGGGTGTCAACGACTTAGACCGCCTTTGCGCTAACCCCAATTTGATGGCTCGAATCATACCTTTTCTTGTGGTCCGAATCAACTGAAAAAGTGGCCGAAGCGTCATCTTTTCCAAGCGTTGCGGACTTGGCGCTAACCTCCCCCCATTTTGAGGTTCTCGAGGGTTAGCGCCAAACCGGTAACACTTTTCGCCGCCTCCCGCCAACTACACGATATAAACGCGCTTAAGCTTCGTCGTGAACGCCTTCCCCAACGTCACGGTCTTGCGCTGGCATTCGCCGCACACCTCGTAGTACCGAACTCGCCACAGGTCTTCGTGATCCAGAATGGCGGCCACTTCTCGTCTCATCTCGTCGAATTGATCAGGCGCCAGTATACACCCGAAGAGGCTGAACTGCACGGCCTCGCCGTAGCGCCCAACGTCTTCGCCCATCAAAAACACGCGAGGATCGCCGCGCAGCGCATCACGCAGCGCAGAACGCACGGCTTCGCGATAGGTCATCTTAGACATCCTGGTACGACTTCATTGATCTCCTATCCGGGACGAAACGCCGGCCGAGTAGACACCCTTCAACAGGTCCTCAATCGGTTCCCAGGGTCCGGTTTCTGCGAATCTCACCGCCTCTTCGATCTCTGCCGCGACGGCCGATTCCATTTCGGCAAGGCCGGCATCCTCGTTGCAGACGATCGGGCTGCCGAACTTCTTCTCTATCAGCACGCACTTGGACTTCGGACCAAGCGTAACCCGCACGGCGTCGGCAAGCTCGGTAGCGCCTCGCAGGATCTTCTCGCGCGCCGCCGCCCTGAACCTGAGTTGTTTGTAAGCCATCCTTCGCCTCCTCGAGCCAGCGGTCACGCGCGCGAGTGTTCGTCTTCGGCCTGTTCTTCGATGCATCGCTCGCAAAGGAACGGGTTGTCGGAAACATCGTACTCAACGGCGTGCATGAATTCCCGATGGGTGCGCTCGTCGACGTAGTACGTTTCACCGCAGGCCCAGCAAGGCAGCGGGTGCTGATTCTCGGCCGTCTTCGTCCTGGTTGGTGCTCCGAAGGCGTAGTGCGTCTCCTCCGGATTCAGAGTCTCTCTCAGCCGTGTCATAAAACACCTCCGCCGCAAGAAGGGCTGCTACGCCAGGCGCCTGACCGTGCTGGCTTGCGGCCCCTTCTCGCCCTGTTCCTCAACGAAGCTGACTTCGGTTCCGACCTCCAGTCGATTGAATCCCTTGTTCAACACGCTGCTCTTGTGAAAATAGATCTCGCGGCCGTCGGGCGTCAGCAGCAGGCCATAGCGTTTGTCGGGGAAGAGCCGGCTCACGCGGGCGTGAGGCTCGCGTGCGTGCAGCTTAACCTGGCCGCGGTGGCGACGCGCATAATCCTGGAGCAGTCGCCGGGCGGTAGCGAAGGCTTCGCGGACGGCGACGCCTGCGTGTTTGCGTGCTGTGCCGGCCTCCACGGCCTTGGACCAGTCCTCGGCGTCAACATTCTGCTGTGCGGAGCGGAGGCTCGGCTCGCGGTTCACCGCTATTTCTTCGCCAGGAACCGTGATGTCGATCCTCACGCTGTACGGGTTGCCTGCGGTGTGATGGCGGTGAGGAATGTCCACAACCACCTTGCATCTCATGATCCGGTCGTAGAAGGAATCGAGTTTCGCTGCCTCCTTGCGGATCATCGCCTCGATGGGATCAGAGTGAGGCTGGTTGTGGAACACGATCTGGATCGGAAGTTTCATCGCGATGCCACCTCGGTTGTCAGCGTCAAATGCAGCCACTCCCAATGTCAGGCTCGTGGTGAAGATTCTCGGTCATCGTCCTCTTCACAGAAGTGGCAGCAAAGCACGCCTCAACCTGGGAGCCATCCGGGCCGCGCCTTGTGAGAAGGCCGCTAGACAACCACGGTGATACGGTCTTCGGCCTTCGAGGCCCGGGCGCAACCCAGGCTCGCTCGATTTCCTGTCATTCCGCCCTGCGACACGTCATCGCGAAGGACAACGCGGCTATTTGACCTTGACCTCTAGATATCGAGCGTGTTGCCGTCGATGGCGACTTTGACGTCCTCTCTCTTGACCTCAGGCAGTTCCGCTTTCACCTTTGAGACACCCGACTCGAACAGAACTTAGCGGCCCCAACGTTTGCGCGACCGCCGGCGCCCTAGACCGCCACCGCCCGTTGCTCCGCCGCCTTGGGGTGCTGGTGCTCGCAGATTGCCTTGAGCGTGTTGACCGCGTCGTCGTAAGAGAGATCGATGGTCTTGCGGCCTTCGAACTTCTCGGCGTGCAGCACAATGTCGTTCATTGAGACAATCCCGCGCAGCGCGCCGTCCCGATCGATTACGGGGAGCCTGCGAACTCGGTCTTTGCGCATCGTCTTGAGAGCAGTGTGGATGTCGTCTTCAGGCGAGCAATCGTACACGCTCTTTGACATCACCTCGCTAACTATGATCTCCGAGGGGCGGCGATTGCTCGTGCCGGCGGCGACTGCGATGTCCCTGTCAGTGACGATGCCGATCACCTTTCCGCCGTCACCCACTATCGGCAGCGCTCCGCAATCGGACTTCCACATTAGCGCTACTGCTTCAGCCAGATTGGAGTCAGGCCCGCAGCAGATCACGGTCTCGGTCATAACATCTTCGACTTTCATCTCGAGTTCCTTTCTTTGGCAGAGCCGGTTAGTTTGCAAAAGCGGCGCCCGCGGCGGCTCAGCAGCGTTGAAGCTTCCGGCCGGCAGCGCGCTCCACCGATTTTATGTTCTCGTTCAGTTTGTCCGACGCGCCCGCTTCGTCTTCTATGCGAAGCGTAGTCAAAACGTGATCCGACATGGATCGCGCCTTTTCGTGGCAGAGCTTGATCAGGCCCATCACGTCGTCCCAGTCGCCTTCAATGCAGGTCCCGGAGGGCGTCAGCTTGTATCGAAGGCCGCTGTCATCGACGGTCTTCAGGATTTCGGCCAGGTCGCCGCTGATATGTGTGCCCCGCCCGAGGGGACTGATGCTGAGTTCGACTAACATGTTCGTTTCTCCTCTCTCGAATCGAAGCACAACCCGTTAAGTCGTTCCGGAGGGGACGCGGATCGTGAGCACGGGCCTCGTCGACAACCGCGCCACCCTTTCGGCGACCGAGCCCAGTTCCAGATTGCGCCATCCTGTCATCCCGTGGGTCGCCATGACGATAAGCCCGACGCGCTCGTCTTCGGCCATGCGGGCTATCTCGCCGGCTGCGTCACCCCGGCCAACCAGCGGTCTGGCCTTTACACCTCGTGGGGCGTTTCTTTCGATCACTTCACGGAGTTTCTGCTCGGCCCCGGCATGTAGCCCTCTTTCGTATTCTGCAATATAAGGCTCATAGGCGGCTTCAAGGCCCACAGTGGAAGCAGCCGTGATCGGTTTGGGTATCGGAGGTATGACGTGAAGGAGGAACAACTCGGCATCGAACTGGACAGCCAACTCGACAGCGTTTCTGAGCGCCGCGTATGAGCAGTCGCTGAAGTCAGTTGGCCAGAGGATCTTTTTCAGGGGCAGCAGCAACATCGCTTCCCTCGCTCGACTCGCGCTAATCGCGCTATATTTGCGGCGGCGGCGGGCGTCCGCGTCCGAGTCCACTCCGCCGTGCGAAACCTGGTGCGTCTCCGTGCTCGCCCTGGTCCTCCCACTTGTCCGCCGTTGTTCAGTAGGTGCGATTCTCGCCGCTTCTAGGCGGGCTCCAAGCCTACTCTGAACGAACCTGTTGCAAAAACCATTCCCGGCACCGCGTCGCCGTTTCAGCAGTTCCGACGAATCCTGAGAGTATTTTGTGCGAAAAGGTACGCAACAGTTTGCGTCAAATCTCCCCACTTCACGACTCGTCGCCAACATCCCGATGCCAGTAGACTCGCGCCAGTTTGTTCTCGTGCGAGAAGTCGTATCGTGCTGTTCCGCCAAACGCTTGCTGTAGCGCGCGGCCGAGCCGCTCGGCCAAATGTTCGGCCGTCGTTGTGACGGTGAGCACACCGTCTTTCCCCATCTCCTGTCCCATCACCTGCGCCAGCGGATTGTCCTCCCTCGCTCGCTCTGCCTCTTTACGAACAAAATGCTCTATCTCGTCTCGGTGGGCCGCCAGGAATGTCCCATCGAGGTACACGAATCCGCTCGGAACCCCTTCCTCCCGTCGTTTGCACCCCGGACACACACTTTCTTTAGGCGGCCGCCATCGCACTGGCGTGCGCGCCTTTTGCGCCGCAGCAGCGGAGACCCAGCGGCGCTTCACGTAAACGGCGCCGCACTCCTTGCATACTTCCGGCTCGGAGGGCGCACGCGCTGTGCGATGGCGGCCCGCGTCGTGATCAACTCGTTTCGAGAACGTCACGTTCGAATATCGTTTTTTGCCTCTCACGGTTGACCTCCTGACCTCGGCACCCGGCAAGCCGCAACGGGGTTTGGGCCGGGCAAGACCGATAGCCACGCCTATCCTTGTTTCGTATGCAACACCTGCTCCGTGGTTCCAGTGAGGTGCAACGGAGTAACCGTCCGAAGGTCAAGCCATAGTGCGAGCTTTCGCCCAGCAAGTTGCGCAGCTTTTCGCACCGCGTGCGAGCTTTCCGCCTGCCGCGCTAATCCCGGCGAACATTGAAAACGGCACCCCGGTTGCACCGTAGTTAGAGACGGCCGCCAGCCACGACACGGGAGGACCACGAAGTTGCAACTCAGCGAGAACGCAGTGCGCGTACTGGAAGCTCGATACCTGCGGCGCAATGATCGGGGCGAGACCCTCGAAACTCCCGACGAGTTATTCCGCCGGGTCGCGCGGGCGATTTCAGAAGCCGAGCTTGTGTACGGCCCGTCGAGCGAAGCGAGCAGATGGGAGGAGCGCTTCTACGAGTTGTTGAGCGCGCTCGACTTTCTCCCTAACTCGCCGACTTTGATGAATGCCGGTACGCCGCTCGGTCAGCTTTCAGCTTGTTTTGTGCTGCCAATCGAGGACTCCATGGAGTCGATCTTCGGGACGCTTCGGGACGCGGCGCTCATTCAACGGACGGGGGGCGGAACGGGGTTCTCGTTCTCGCGACTGCGGCCGGCGGGCGATTTCATCGGCTCCACCGGCGGCACATCCTCGGGCCCGGTCTCCTTCATGAGGATCTACGACTGCGTCACCGACAACATCAAGCAAGGCGGCAAGCGCCGCGGCGCAAACATGGCAGTGCTGCGATGCGATCACCCCGACGTCGAAGAGTTCATCAACGCGAAACGCGGCGGCGTGTCGCTTCGAAACTTCAACGTCTCGGTTGGGGCGACCGACGAGTTCATGCGGGCCGCCAGCGCGAACGGAGCCTGTCAACTCCGCCACCCGTCCGATGGGCGCACGGTTCGAAGCCTCTCCGCTCGCGCGCTTTTCTCGGCCATCTGTGAAGCAGCCTGGGAAAGCGGGGATCCGGGCCTGTTGTTTATCGACGCGATCGAGCGTGATAACCCGACACCGCTGGCGGGACGCATCGAGAGCACAAATCCCTGCGGTGAAGTCCCGCTCTTGCCCTACGAAGCATGCAATCTCGGGTCGGTCAATCTCTCGCACTTCGTCCGTAGCGGCAAAAGTGATGGCGAGAATGAAGCGACGATTGACTGGGAGCGGCTGGCTGGCGTTGTGCGAGCCGCGACCAGATTCCTCGACGACGTCATATCGGTCAACAGATTCCCGGTGGACGCCATCGCGGAGGCGACGCTGGCAAACAGGAAGGCGGGGCTCGGCGTGATGGGGTTCGCCGAATTCTGCATCCTGCTGGGCGTCTCTTATGCGAGCGAGGCGGCGCTGGCACTGGCCTCAAATGTAATGAGCTTCATCGCGCGCGAGGCCAGCGCCATGTCCGAGCGGCTGGCCGAGAAGCGAGGCGTTTTCCCAAACTGGGAACGCAGTATCTTCCGAGAGCAGGGGCTGCGCGTCCGCAACGCTACCCGGACCTCCATTGCCCCGACTGGAACCATCAGCATCATCGCGGACACAAGTTCTAGCATCGAGCCGCTCTTTGCGCTTGCTTATCGCCGTAGGAACGTGCTGGGCGAGCAGACGCTGACCGAGTTCAATCCGCTCTTGCAAAGATACCTCGAGCGCAATCACCTTGATTCGAGCGAGTTGCTTGACTCGATCTTGCGGCGCGGGAGACTTCCAAAAGAGGAGGGCGTTCCAAAGAACCTGCGTGATCTTTTCATCACGGCGATCGAGATAGCGCCTGAGCAACACGTGAGGGTTCAAGCCGCATTCCAACGCCACGTCGACAACGCCGTGTCCAAGACAGTCAACCTGCCGGGGTCTGCTACCCCGGAAGATATCGGCCGCGTTTATACCCTTGCACACGAGCTCGGGTGCAAAGGTGTGACTGTCTTTCGCTACGGTTCGAAATCGGATCGAGTGTTGGAGCTTGGAGTCGGCGAAGCGGCGTATGAGCGAGAGCACTTTACTAAGTGCGACCCCGGCGCGTGCCGCCTGTGAAGGGTGCCTCGCCCAGACGCGGACCGAGCCGGTTTGCTAGTGGAAGTTTCGTTGGCTCGCTAGGAGCCTGTCGGAGTAATCCCTCGTAGTAACGAATTCATTCGTTTCCACGTTGGCGAGACGCGTATTCCTCAGCAAACCGAACGAATGAATTCGTTACTACGTTGAAGCGCCTCGTTATTCCGACAGGCTCGCCAGAGCCGGGGGGTGAGTTATTAGAGAGACAGAGATTGATAGGGATCGCGCTGAGCAGGTACTCAGGTCGTGGCAGGAAGAGGAACGCCCAGTAGAGGTGGTCATTCGATTTAGTCAGGGACTGACGCAGTCACACCCACATATGATAGCTATCAAGTAGATTCTGTGCCCCACTGATTTCAGCGACCGGTCGCTACAGGGGCTCAAGTACGCCGTCGACCTGGCCGGGCAGTTTGGAGCCAGATTGTGCCTGGTCCATGTCGTGCCGGTCGTTCCACCGCTTCCGCCTGACCCGAACTTTGTTTTCGAGGTGCCGGAGTACGCGCGGGCGCTTGCAGCGGACGCCGAGCGCAAACTCGGCGAGTTGGTCGGGCGGCAGATTCCAAAAGGTCTCGAGGTGAGAATCGTGATGTGGCCCTGATGTTCCTGCTTCGGGACTTCACACCGGAGGCTCCGCCACGAATAGGAGAGGACGAGTTTGCGTTAGAGTTGCCGTCCGAAAAACACGGGTGCTAACATAAGGCAGTTTTGAGCGGTCGTGTGGCGGCGTAGCTCAGGTGGTTAGAGCGTGGGATTCATAACCCCAAGGTCGTTGGTTCGAGTCCAACCGCCGCTACCATTTCCCCAATCAACGATTTCGCTCGGGGTTTTTCCCTTCATCAAAAGTACTCGGCAAGTTCTCCGTCGCCAGTCATTCTACAGACACTCTAAGAACTAGCGGAGACAAAAGCGGGTCGCCGTAGCGCTGAAAGCAACCCACTAACACGACCTCGGCAATTCGCACCGAGGGCTCCGCAGTGAATGGTAGAGGGCAAGTCCCTCTTCGCTAATAACCTACGCAGGCAGCAGGGGCCAACCCGTGCATAGGCCGCCGGCAATGGAGGGCCATATGCGCAACCACACTCCCGTCTTCACCGTAACTTTCGATTACCCCTCGCTACTCAAAAGGCTGGTTGATGAATTATCGCGAGCGGTTCGGGAAGTCCGGCGTGACCCGCTTGCTTTCATCAAATCAGCCCTGAGCGGCGACATCCCTGCCGCCCGTCATCTCAAGGACCTCATGCGATTGGGATTCGCGATCGCTCTCGGCATTTACGCTGTAATCTTCGGGGCCATACTTCTGTTTTGGACCTTGGGAGATCACGGAGACAAAGCGCGGGAACAACACCGAGCGATCTGGGTCAAGCTCCCTGGCTTTCGGATTGACAAATCTCGACTTCCGAAAAACAAAGACGAAGCGGGCGGCGGGGGCGGCGGGGGCAACAGGTCATTCACGCTTCCGTCAGGCGGCGAAATCCCGCTTTACACAGACGACAACGCTATCATCGCGCCGACGACAAAGCCTCAGCTCACACCGCCTCTTCTCGGGATTCGTGAGGTCGTAATGGTCGATCCGAGTCTTCAGCCCAAACGCGATGACTTGGCCGTGACAGGTCTTCCCAATGCGCCTATGGCGCCGCCATCCGACGGACCAGGCACGCAACGCGGGATCGGGTCGGGTGAAGGCGGGGGCATTGGGCCAGGCAAGGGTAAGGGCGTGGGTCCCGGTAGCGACCACGGAACAGGCGGAGGTTCGCCCAGTCGCGGCGGTAGGCCCGACGCGATGAGCGCGGAACAGGTCGATTCACGGCCAGTCCCGTTGAATCGCCCCCGCCCCAACTACACTGAAGAAGCTCGGCAAAACAAGATCGAGGGCACGGTCCGCGTTCGCGTGCTCGTCGGAAGCGATGGCGTCGTCAGGCAGGTAGTGGTCCTGAGGGGGCTGCCACAGGGTTTGAATGAAGAAGCAATCCGCGCGGCCTCTCAGATGCGGTTCACGCCGGCGATGAAAAATGGTCGCAGCGTTTCAGTGTGGGTCCCGGTCGACATCGAGTTCAATATCAGGTAGCGGCCGGTATCTTCCAAGCGAGCGTCATCCCATCCCGAACCGTCAGGCATACGTTCTCGACTCGCGGGTCGGCTTGTACCCGCTTATCGAACTCGACGATCGCCCGGCTGTCCGCGTCCTGAGGATTCAACACCCGCCCGCTCCACAAAACGTTGTCGGCGACGATCAGGCCTCCCGCGCGCAGCAGCGGCACAGACGCCTCGTAATAGTTCGAGTAGTTCCCCTTGTCCGCGTCAATGAAGACCATGTCGATCTGCCCGCTTAGACCCGAGAGACTCGCCACTGTCTCAAGCGCAGGGCCCATGCGTATCTCGATCTTGTGACCGTTGGGGCTCTCGGCGAAGTATCGGCGTGCGATGGCTTCCGCCTTCGGGTCAACGTCGCAGGTTATCAGGCGGCCGTCGTCGGGAAGACCTTCGGCCATCATCAGCGCGCTGTAGCCGGTGAACATCCCGATCTCGAGCACCAGCCGCGCGCGCGTCAAGCGAACGAGCATCTTCAAGAATCGCCCCTCGAGCCGCCCGACCTGCATCTGCGGGCAGTCCATCTGCGCGTAGGTCTCATCGCGCAAGCGGCGAAACAGCTCGGCTTCAGGGTCGGTGTGATCGTGTGCGAACTTCTCAATCTCTTCAGCGACGAGTGCCAGCATCTACGCCCTCCTCCTTACGAGTAGCCGGCTCCAGATGTTGGCATCATCAGCCGGTTTTGCGGACGAGTATTCTACCATCTCCCCCTTCCTGTTCCAGTTGATCCGGCCGGGGAAGCTCGAAGCGATCAAGGCCAGCCTGAAGTACTCCGGGCGTCAAGCGGCGCGGCGTCGGTCGATAGGTGCCGGTCAAGACCGACGTTCGGAATCAACACGTCGCCAGAAAAACAAAACCAGAAAAACAAGATAATTGACGCTCAATGGACGACGGATTAGAATCAGGCTGGCTGGAAGACCCCCTGGCTTCATTCATTCGGCACGTATCACTTCCCCCCGGACCGAGAAGGCGCACAAGTTGAGGGACGACGGCACAAAGAAGATTCTCTACGAAGTCGCGCGCGGCTCCAGCCTGGACAGGACACTTGGCCTGATCGCGGACCAGGTTGCCGCAGACCTCGGCGCGCCCACCTGCAAGGTATGGGTCGTCAAGCGCGGCGACATCTGCGAACGCTGCCCGTTGGCCGAGATTTGCAACAATCGCGCGATGTGCATGCACCTTGTCTCGGCGAGCGGCGCGCTCGTCGATAAGGAGTACCCTCGAATACCGCTGTCGGTCTTCAACGCGTCGGTCATGGCGCGGGGAGGAACATCGACGTTCGACGAGCCGGCCGGCGTCTCCGAAAAGCTGTTCGGCGTGCAGCACGCCGCGCACGATAGCGGCGCCGACTCGTATGCGTGGTATCCGCTGCGAGGCGCGTCGGGAATCGTGGGGCTGATCGGCGCCTACAACCAGCGGCGGATCGAGAAGACCGAGCTTCAGACACTCTCGAAGCTGGCGCCGCTCGCGGTCACGGCGATTCGCGTGGCCGAGCTTCAATCGCGCTGCGACTCGCTCCGCCACCGCCTCACCCAGGGCGCCGCCGTGCGGGCTGCTGCTGAGGATGCCGCGCGGAAGCGGGAGGCCGAACTTGAATCGTCGCTCGCCGATCTCACCAATCAGTTCGCCGGAATTCAAGAAGAGCGCGACGCCTTGATCCGCGCCCGGCAGCTCGCCGAGGGCAGGAGCGAGCAGGAATCAGCTCAACTCAAGACGGAGCTCGATGATTCTAGGGCCGGGCTGGCTTCCACGCGGCGCTCGCTAGCCAAACTTGAGGAGGCGAATACCGCGCTTCGAGAGCACAACCGCGCGATCTCCGAGAGCGCCGACGAATTAGAACGGTCACTGGTCATCGCCGAGGATGCCCGCGCAAGACAAGAGAAAGCCCGCAGCGGCCTTGCAGCGAAAGTGTCCGAGCAGGCCGACACCCTCGATCGCGTGCGACGCGAGAGCGGGAGGGTGGCCGGCGAGAATGAGCAACTCGTTGCCGAGGTCGAACGGTTAACGCGCGCGATCGGCCAGCTCGAATCGTCGGTCGGTCCGCTCAGTCTTGAAAACGAGCACTTGAGAGCGCTGAACCGGGAGTTGACCGAATCGCTCGGTCGCGCGGAAGCTCGCGCCACTGAGACGGAAGCGAAGAACGACGCCTTGACCGCGGCGAACGCCGAGCTCGAGCAGGCCGTCGGCAAGTTCGAGACGCTGACCGCGCGGTTGGAAGACAGCGCCGGCAAGCTCGGCGATCGCGTGCTGGCAGGCGAACGCGTGCGGGCGGAACTCGAGCATCGCGCCCGGACCCTCGCTGAAGAGAATCGGCGGCTCAGCGCGGAAGGCCTGTCGCGTGCGCGATTTCTGGCGAACATATCGCACGAGTTGCGGACTCCGATGAACGCCATCATCGGATTCACGTCGCTGTTGTACGAAGACCGGTCGCTTCAACTCTCGGACCGCCATCGCCGCAGCCTCGAACGCGTGTCGCGAAATGCGCGCGACCTGCTGGAGCTGATCAACAACGTGCTCGACCTCTCGAAGATCGAAGCCGGCCGAATGGACGTCTTCTCCGAGCCGGTCGATGTTGGCGACCTGGTCGAACGGGCATTAGCCGTCGTCGAGCCGCTGAAGGACGGCCGCGCGATCACGCTTGAAACCGACGTCGAGGCCGGGCTGCCGGCGATGCGCACCGACCGGACGAAGCTCCAACAGATTCTGATCAACCTGCTGTCCAACGCGATCAAGTTCACCACTCAGGGCCAGGTCAAGGTCGCCGCCGCCCGCGCGGGCGACAGGATCCGAATCGCGGTCAGCGACACCGGCGTCGGCATCGCCGAACAGGACATCCCGAAGATCTTCCAGGAGTTTCACCAGGTAGGCGCCGGACGTGGCTCGCGCGCGGGGACCGGGCTCGGACTTGCGATCACAAGCCGGCTGATCGGATTGCTGAGCGGAGAGATTACGGTCTCGAGTCGGCCGGGTGAGGGGTCGGTCTTCGCGGTGACGTTACCGGTCGCGATCGAAGGGCGCGCGGCTGCGGCCCTCGACGCCGAGGTTTCGCCGGCCGATCCGGAGAAGACGGCGCTCGTGATCGACGCCGACCCGGCGTCGATGTTCTTGACCAAAAAGTATCTCACCGACGCGGGCTACTCGGTCGCGGCGACTGATAACGTCTCGCGCGGGATCGACATCGCGAAGATGGCCAGGCCGGCGCTCGTTGCCGTCGATCTGGATACGATCGAGGATGGAATCGGCCTGCTCGCCGGATTCGTGCCCGCCGCCAAACTGGTGATCGCCTCGTCGTCTGATGCCTCCGCCGAACAACGCGCGATGAGCGCGGGCGCTCACGTCTTTCTGCGCAAGCCAGTCGATCGCGAGCTTCTGCTGAAGGCGCTCGAGCGTGCTGCGGGCGCCGCCGCCGGAAGCGTGCTGGTTGTCGACGATGACCCGGACACGCTCGATTTGGTCCAGGCGATGATCGAGGGCACGTACGAGACTCGAATCGCGACAACCGGGCGGGAGGCGCTCGACGAGATCGAGCGGGCGCGGCCCGATGCAATCGTGCTCGATTTGATGCTGCCCGAGATGGACGGCTTCGAGGTCGTGCAGCGGCTGAGTTTGAATCCCGAGTGGCGTGAGATACCGGTAATACTGTTGACGGCGCGCGACCTCTCTTATGAAGAACGCCGCGCGCTCGACATCGGAACTGCGCGGGTCCTTCAAAAAGGAAGCGTCAGCCGGGATGAACTGCTCGCAGAGATCGGGCTGGTGATGGCCGAGCGGTTGAATGGCTCGCTGACGCCAAAACGCGGCGCCGGAAATCAGTCCTGAAAACCAAAACTATTGACCGCGGACTGCCGTCGTATAGAATCGTTCTGTCCTCCTTCGAAGCTTTCCCGCTACAACCTTGCTCCTTAGGCAACGAGCCCCGCCAAGACGCCCCCCGTACAAGGTCAGCTTCAAATGCTCAGCAGCATAGTCATCAGCGGCCTCATCTTGTTTCAGACTCATTCGTGGCAGGAAGCGCAACAGCAGGTCGCGCGCCGCTATCCGCAGTTTCGACAGCAGGTCTACACAATGCGTCCGCCAACCCTCGCGTTTCGCGCCGGGGTATTTCACGACGATGACATCGACCAGGATGTTTACGGCTCGTGTATGCTGGGGCGCGACCCCGAGGTCGTCATCGGAATCGTAAATGATCCCTCAACCAACCTGGACACTTTGGTTCACGAGTACAAACACGCGATCACGTTCAGGCTGCCGCTGTCTGAGGCGGGCCTGTCGAAGGCGACGGGCTGGATCGACAGCAGCGGGTTGTCGCTGAAGCTGAAGAGGGCGCGGGCTACTGTGGCCGCGTCAAGCGACCCACCCCGCGAAGCCGCGTTCACCATTCGGAATGGCCGGAACCGCTAGGAGCCTGTCGGTAAAATGCTGCGGGCGTCAGCCCGTAGTAGATTGCCATCGACCTAACGGGCGCGATACTAACCCACTCAACGCTCTCGGGCGTCAGCCCGGAGCAGCTTGCCACCAACCTAAAGTCAGGCTCGTAGCAAGTGACTACGGGCATACGCCCGCAGCATTATTCCGACAGGCCCCTAGCCGGCTTTCGTGCGCGAATCCAGGAACCGTGTTCTCCTGAATGCCGAGCTGCGGAGGCTGCGAGCGGCCGGATTGTCCCTCGGATTGCAGCGCACGATTCGCGCGTCAGGCGATCACCGCAAGCGGTGGTCATTATCGTGCGTCTGGCGGTGGATATCGCGGCGGGCGCGGTTCAACTCCCGCTCAAGCCGTGCGCGCTCTCGCGGCGTGAGAGTGCCGTCGGACCTCGCGATCCGTTCATGGATCCTTATTCTCGCTTGCTCAGCTTCGAGTCGCGCCGCTTCGAAGCGCGTGAGCTCCCCGCTGCGAATGCCACGGAAGATTCGCTGCTGCTGAGAGCGCTCGCGTCGGTTGATCCCCCAACGCGGGCCCCCGAGCGCGGTTCCGCTCAGACCCACAACGAACGTGGCGACCATAATCACTCCAACTAACTTCTTCATACTTCCTCCGTCGTGATTCCTTCATCAAGGCAGGTCCGGTTGCCTCGTAAGACAACTAGTACCGGGAAAAGGTCTGGAAAGCACGACACGCTGCGCGTATAGACACCGTGGCGGCGCTGACGACTCCGGCTCGGGTAGCCGGTTTTTTTCAGACCTTCGGACGACGGGCGCCGTCTCAAGGCATGAAACAACGGATATGAAGTAACGGAACGAGAGGAGGAAAGGGCCGGTCGACCAACCTCTCTCTTCGCAACGCTCTCTCCAGTTTGAAGCGACCACACAAATGGCATGGAGGTAACACGCTAATGAAACGAACCACGGTTAGGATACTAGTAGCACTTTCCGCAATCATATGTGCAGTGTCAGTGGCAAATGCGCAAGACGCAGAGGCCGCCTTGCAAGGCAAAGGCAAGCTCATCGCTCGTGGGATCGGGACCGCAGCCGCGCATGGCGCAGGTGTATTCGGAACGGCCGGCGCGGGCTCCCTCGTCATCAAATCGTCGGACGCGACAAAGATCGAAGTGGAGGGCTTTACTCTCGTCCGGCAGGAAGGCGATATGTTCTTTTATCAAGGCCAGGGCTATGCATCGGTGAGAGGAAGAGACATAGCGCTTAGGCTGACGGGTGCAGTCAATCGCTTGAGGTGCGTCGGTGTCGGCACGGTCCTCCTCAAGGGTCACGGCAAGTACCGGTCTGGAACAGAAACCGGTACGTGGTCGGAAGAGGGAACGACGGTCAAGCTGGGCGATCCTGCGCCGTAGCCAGCGTTCTTGCTGAAGGTGGGCGGGGGACTTCACCTGCCTCCGCCCGCTTCGGTCTACCCTCCGCGCAGCAGCAGCGAGATCGCCATGGCCAGTCCAATCACGATCACGAACCGCCTGACGAAAACGCGCCCGAGCTTGCGCCCCAGCCCGGCCCCACCATAGCCGCCTGCAATCGCGCCCACAGCCATCACCGCCGCGAAGTTCCACCGCACTGGTCCCCACAGCATGAAGTAAGCCGCCGCGATGACGTTGATGCAGACGGCGAAACAATTCTTCAGCCCGTTCATCTGATGGATGTCCGTCAAGCCGAGGACGCCGAGCGTCGCGAGCATCAGAATGCCGATGCCCGCCCCGAAGTAGCCGCCATAGACCGCGACGACAAACTGAAACATCGCGGCCCCTATCCACAATGCGTGCGGGGGAGGACGCGGAGATTGGACGGGGCCGGGTGTTTCGTCGTCTGATCGGCGCAGTCGTCGGGTGAGCGGTTCTTGCAGCGCAAAGAGAATAGTAGCGAACAGAATCAAGTAAGGAACGATCGCGGCGAAGGTGCGAGGATTGGTCTTGAGCAGCCAAAACGCGCCGAGCAAGCCTCCGGCCACCGAAGGAGCGCCGAGCAACAGCATCCAACGGCGACTACCGGCAAGCTCGCGGCGGAATCCGATCATGCCGCCGAGCGAGCCCGGCCACAACGCTACGGTATTGGTAACGTTTGCGGCTTGTGGCTCGACGCCGATCCAAACCAGCACCGGAAACGAGATGAGGGTGCCGCCGCCGGCTACCGAGTTGACCATACCTGCTAAGAACGCCGCAACGAACGCGACGACCAACTGCGCGAGGTGACTGTCCATTGGCGTGCAACTATATCAGCTTCGGCGGCCCGCGATGCGCAGACTTTTAGATATGGCGGGGTTGGCCTTCTCCAGGCTGCGGACGTCGGCATCCCGTCAGTGGATGACACAACCACCTCGTAGAGGCGGAATGCGTAGGCCTGGCGGGGAATACGCACTCACCCCAGGGGGGTGATATGTGCGTACCTGCCATCCGTTGCGCCTACCGACGTGAATATCTTCTGCGCGGAGGACATTCAACCCCTGACGGGGTTGGTCGTGCCACTCGCTGTTCGTCCTACAACATTCCACCTCTAACGAGGTGGTTTTGTCATCCCGTCAGGGATGCCACGAGAATAGCCCTGCACCTATAGTCTTGGTGACGCGGCGCGGGCGTTTCACCGCTCGAGTATGCTAATGTCCATGCCGCGAAGATGCCTGACGGCAACCGCATTCATGTTATGCCGCCTTGATGCCTCCCGGCTTGACGCGCATCACGTGACAGATCAGAGTTGGCAAGTGATCAAGACGTTCGCAAACCGCCATACTCAGGAGTTGTATGCAACAGGCAAGTCGCGACGGTTTCCGCCGGACATCGCGAGGCGGGCGACGCGCAAGCTCGAATACCTTGACCTCGCGACGGACTTGGGGGACTTGAAGGTCCCTCCTAGCAACCGTCTTCATGAACTTGCGCGGGAGCGGAAGGGACAACACTCCATCGCGGTCAACGACCAGTGGCGCATCTGCTTTCGGTTCGTCGACGGCGATGCTTACGACGTGGAACTGACAGACTACCACTGAGACGAGGTGTGAGATGAGCATTGTGAACTCTGGAGAGAGGCAGGTTCGTCCGACGCATCCGGGCGAGATGCTTCGTGAGGACTTCCTGCCGGACTTCGGACTGACGGTGTCCGCCCTTGCTGAAGCACTGGGCGTCTCTCGCCAGACAATCAACGAGTTGCTTCGCGAGCGGCGGGCAGTCAGCCCGGAGATGGCCCTGCGCCTCTCGCGGTTGTTCGGCAATTCGCCCGAATTCTGGCTCAATGCCCAGCGCGCAGTGGACCTTTGGGAAGCGACTCGAGCGGCCAAGAAAAACATTGACCGAATCAAGCCATTGAACGTCGCATAACGAGCCATGAAGCCGGGGCTCGACCTCCGGTGCGAATGATGTTTAGCTGTGGCTTGGGGATTGGACTTCTCCAGGCTGCGGTCGTCGTCATCCCCTCAGGGGGTGACACAACCACCTCGTAGAGGTGGAATGTTTGTAGAAGGAACAGCGAGTGGCACGACCAACCCCGTCAGGGGTTGAATGTTTGTAGAAGGAACAGCGAGTGGCACGACCAACCCCGTCAGGGGTTGAATGTCCTCCGCGCAGAAGATATTCGCGCACGTGATCGCAAGGGATCGCGGGTACGCACATATCACCCCCCTGGGGTGAGTTGCGTATTCGCCGCCGGGCCTACGAACATTCCACCTCTACGAGGTGGTTTTGTCATCCCGTCACGGATGCGGCGAGAATGGCCCAGCACTTCAGTGCCGGGGACGCGTCGCGGGCGCGCCATCGATCGAGTATGCTAATGTGTATGCCGCCGAAAGTGAATGACGCCAACCGAATTCATGTTTGGGCGGCTGGTTCTAGTGTGGGTGCCGCTTCAGCCAGATCCGAGGTGAGAAATGCGTCAAGAGGAAATCGATACTCTGAATGTACCGTACACAATTCCAAAAGGTACTAAAGTCGACCGCAGATTTCATTCTTCTATCGGCGCTGATGTCCCGAGCGCGGCGAAATTGGCCAAGGAGATAGTTGACGACCTTGACACAAACTCCTTCGGGGTCTCGTGGTGGAAGTCTCTACCAACGGAAGAGAGGATTTTGATCAGTGATTATCTTTATCAATGCGCCGATGCTATCGAAGCGAATTTGGTGGAGGCCAAACTTCATTATTTTGAATGGCTGGACGCGCGAAAGAGAGGCAACGAACGGATCGTTGACAGCGTTTCCACGGACGCAGCCGGTGAGTTGCGCTTCAAAATGCCGCCTGCTACAAGGCCGCTTGACGATTTGCCAAATAAGCTTCAGACATTGCACATCTGCGGCTTCTTTCGAGCCGTTGGTTCATCATTAGATTGTCTGGGCGCGGTGATAATCGGAGTGCTGGGATTGCCAACTTCACTCCGTCGCTGTGATATTAGTAAGGCCAGGACGGCTTTATCAAAGGTTACCTCTTCAGCCACTGCTGGAGCACAGTTACAAGCAGACTTTCGAGATTTCTTTGAGCAGGTGAGAGTAGCAACCGGAGTGCAGGACTGGTTAGAGTGGACCGACCAGTATCGCAACATGTTTGTTCATCGCGGGCGACGAATGGCATATCCCCAAATTGTGTCTCAAGACGTTGTCTTGTTCGATTCGAATGGACAGGTGATTCCGAGATCAACGTCTACCCTGCATCTTGCGAAATACCCAGACAGGTCAGAGATCGAAGCGCTCATCAAGAGCAAAGATGTCCTTCTGAACGAAGATGCTGAGGTTACGCTTAACGGCATATTCAAGAGTTGCAGAGAACTTGACGAGCATACCTGCGAACGACTACTTGCTGTTTGGAAGGAGCGACGGAATAATCCCGCCTTGATCGAACAGCCGGCCGATCAATGGGATAATAAGATTAGATCGTGTGATTTCAATGGCTATGAGCCCAATTCTGAGCAGCTTCGTGCAGACGCAATGATCGGCGGTTCAGTTCTTTTCAAGCGAATGCTCTCAGCTTCTGTCGATGATGATCACCGCGGGCTATGGACTACTTCAAAATGGAATCAATAGGCGGTCGCCAGCGTTATGGTGATCAACGTGGTTATGTCAGTACGCGAAGATGAAAGACAGAACGGGGAGGGTGTAAAAGAGATGTCTATATTTGATGAGTGGGCACAGTATGCGGTTGACATACTAAAAGCTGAATCCTCCTATACTGGAGGACTGACAGATCATGGCGTTCTCATAGGTGACGCAAGAGAGGCACTTATTCAAATCGTCCTTTCACGTATTCTTCCAAGCGCCTATGAGATAGGTAGAGGGCAAGTTGTAGACTCGCTAGGGAACCGATCAAAGCAGATTGATATTGTTATCGCGAGACGCGACAGCCCCTCACTCTCTCTTCTCAGCGGTGCTAAAGTCTACCTAATCGAGTCTGTGCTTGCCACGATTGAGGTCAAGAGTAGCTTGGTTGGTGATGCTGATGGAACTTTATATGAGGCGTTAGATAATTGCGCGTCAATAGCTGATCTAGTGCCTCAGGTTGACGCCAAATCACTAGCGCCCTTAAAGGAGGGGTTGATTCAAAAGAAAAGTGAGCCTGCGTCGCTCATGGATTTAAAGGGACATCGCTACCAATTAAATGGGCTTCCCTCTACGTATATTTTCGGGTTTACGGGCTACAAAAAAAGCTATGACCACTTGGCGCGAGCGATTCAGTGTTGGTGGACTACTCGGCGAGGTAAAGGCAGAGCGTTAGCAATGCGCCACGTCCCATCAGTCATTGCAACCGAAGGGTGTGTTGCTTTTAGAAATGCCGCTCCGTTTGAAGTGCCTTATGACCCAGAAAAGCAAACGTGCTTGGCATACGTGGGGAATGAAGAAACGCCTTTGAGAATGCTAGTAAGTCATTTACTTATTACCCTGCATAGCAAAACACCGTGGATGCCAGATCTTAGCGGGTTGAAGATGGAGCCGAGAGTATATATTCAGCAAATGAGAGCATTCAAATATGATCAGGGCTTTCTTTGTGACAGACCAGCACCTGATGATGCAACTGCCGTAATAGAAGAATAAAAAACGCGCTGTCGAGCAAGCTCTCGACCGGAGCCTCGCGCGCAGACTTCATATGGTAAACAAGACCAAGAGCGGCTTCGGCCCGGCGAGGGTTAATCAAAAACTTAGCTGCGGTTCTCATGGCAGGCGCTTTGCGCACATCCTGATCACCAGGAGCAAATATGATCTTCTCTCGCACTCGGCCGAGTAGGCTCCCTATTCTCCAAAGCCTTCTGATCTCCTTGCTCGTGTTGGCGTACCTGCCGGGCGAGCCGTCCACTCGCGCCGCCGACCCGCAGCGCTTCAACGGAACGGGCAAGGAGGTGATGCTCCAAGGCTTTCATTGGACATCCTACGACCCCGCCAAGAACGGCAACAAGCGCTGGTATCGGATCATCGAAGAGAATGCCAAAGTCATCAAAGACTCAGGCTTCGACTACGTCTGGTTCCCGCCGCCCTCTCGGAGCGCCGCCACCGACAACAGCTACCTGCCGACTGAGTGGTACACGCTGGAGAACGGGTACGGTGACAAGGACGATCTCAAGCGAGCGGTGAAAGCATTGAAGCCGACCCTGGCGCTGTGTGACATCGTGATCAATCACCGCTGCGGCACCGCGACCGGCGGGGCCGACTTTACAAAACCGGCGTTCGGCAATGCCGCGCAGAACAAGACCGCCGTCGTCACCGGCGACGATTGCAAGTGCGGCAAGGGCCGGCCCGAAGAACATCACCGCGACGGCAGCTCCTCTGAAGGCAATGACGCCGCGCGCGATCTCGACCATACCAACACCCTTGTGCAGGCGAGGGTAAAGGCGTTCCAGAAGAAGTTGAAGAATGAGATCGGCTTCGCCGGATGGCGCTACGATCAAGTCCGCGGCTACAACGGCGTCTTTGTGGGACTGTACAACGACGCCTCGAAGCCGGTGCTCTCCGTCGGCGAGTTCTGGGACGACAGCGCTCAAAACGTAGTGAACTGGGTCGACGAGACGGGAGGCAAGTCAATGGCCTTCGACTTTCCCACGAGGGCCGCGCTCTCCGCCGCTACGCTGAACCAGGATTATGGCCGGCTGAAGACCCCCGCGGGCAAGCCGCCCGGTCTGATCGGACTGTGGCCGGAGATGAGCGTGACGTTCATCGAAAACCACGACACCGAGCCGGTGCGTGATGGAGGCGCCAAGCGATTCCCGGATGCCAGGATCATGCAGGGATATGTCTACATCCTGACTCATCCCGGCATCCCCTGCGTCTTCTGGCGGCACTTCTTCGACCAGGGCGAGCAGCAGAGAGCGCAGATCATCAAGTTGATCGCGATCCGCAAGCAAGCCGACATAACGAGCAGGAGCGTCGTGTCCATCGATCCCGACACCCGTGGCAAGTACGCGGCTATTATTGACGGCAAGATCGCGATGAAGATCGGCCCGGCTCCGTGGTCGCCTGGCGACGGATGGGAAGTTGCACTGGATGGCCCGGACTACGCCGTGTGGCGGAAGAAGGGTCAGTGAAATGTGCGTTGCGAGATAATTGTCCATCGGCGTGCAACTATGGCATCAACTACTTCCCTTGCTCGCTGCAACATCGCCGGTCTTGGAATGCACGACCAGGCCGGTGGCTGAACCCTTCGCGTCCACTCTGAAGCTGATGCGCACGATCTTTCCCGTATCAAGATCGAACGACGCGAAGTTGGCGGGCGACTCGGCAACGAAGACGTTTCCACGAATGCCCGGCGAAGCGCGGAAGCCTGCCAGCCCCCTTGGGCCCCAGACGTACTCGACGGACTCCGAACCGCGCTCGAAATCGAGGCGGACGTACGTAGTCGCGTCGCCCTCCTCGTCAAGCGCCGTGCCGATCACTGTCGCGCGCTTGAAGGGTCCGTATTTTTCGGTTCGTTCTTTCCACCGTTCCGCCTGCATCTTCTCGACTCGCTCGCGCGGCATCATCGGACTCAGCGCTTCTTTCATCGGCCCGAAGTCTCCCTTCGCGGCGCTCTCTACAATGGCCGCCGTGCGAGACGTAGGCTCAGCCAGCCTCGGCCGTTCGCCCTCCGCGGACATCAGCAGCGCAAACGCTTCCTGACCGCCGGGAGCGATCGTCAGACGGCCGTCGGCTATCGAGACCTTGAACGTCGAACCGCCGGGCAGCGAGTATGTCCCCGCATAACGCGCGAGGGCCTGCGGATCGAGTTTCAGTGGCTTGTGCGGCATCGCCACTTCCTCGCCGAAGACGATCCTCGCGATGGGACGGCTTGCGCTCGTCGACTTCATCTCCGCCGTATTCGACGCGATGTAGATCACGACGCCCGAATCGGCGAACCGCAGGAAGTCGGCCGCGAATACTCCGTTGCCTCCGTTGTGCGTGATCAACTTGCCGTGCGGCGTATTCTCGATGGACCAACCGTAGCCGTAAAACGACAAGGCTCGCGGGCCCTCGGCGACGTACGGCTCGTAGTATTTCTTCTTCGCGGCTTTCGAGAGTATTGCTTCGCCCGCCAGAGCAACGTGCCATTTGTACATGTCGCCGATGGTCGAGTGTATGCCGCCGTTCGCGCGCAAATTCCAGTACGGACCATCCGCCGCCCACGGCCGCTCGAGAATCGTTCCCCAGTCCTGACCGCGAATGTAACCGCGAGCAATCTCGTCGCGGGTCCAGCTTGGGATCTTGTAGCCGGTCTTCAGCATTCCGGCCGGCTTCAACACGTTGTCGTGAAGGTATCGCTCGTAGTTTGGCCGGACACGATTTCCACAATCGCGCCGAGCAGGCTGTAACCGGCATTCGAGTACAGATGCCGCTTCCCCGGTTCCCATTTCAGCGGCCTCGAGAACACGCGTTTTAGAATCTCGTCGCGCGACACTTCTTCGTAGTCCGTGCCGCCGTAGTCTTCATCGAGTCCGGCGGTGTGCGTGAGCAGATGATGAAGCGTGATACCGGCTTTGTCCGGCGGGACAATCGGAAAGTACTTCGTGATCGGATCATCGACGTTGAGCTTGCCCTGCATCTCGAGTTTGAGAATCGCGGCGGCGGTGAACTGCTTTGTGATCGAGCCGATGCTGATCACTGTCTCGGCGGTCATCGGAGTGCCGCGCGATTTGTCGGCGACGCCATAACCCTTGGAGAGCACGATGTCGCCGTCCTTCGCGACGAGCAGCGTGCCCGAGAAGCCGAAGCCTTCGAGCCGGGTCATATAATCATCGAGTCTCGCGCCGAGTTCTCCCTTGACGACGGCGCCCGGCGCTTTGCCCCCTTGCGCCAACGCCGGTCCCGCTATAACGGAAAGCCCCAGCAACACGGAGGTGAAGATTAAAGCTCTGATCATTGCCTCTCTCCTGTGGGATTTGTGAGCCTGCAACGTTCTAGAACGCCGGAGCCGCGGAACGAGTGGAGTTTTTTTGAGTCCGCTTCCGGCGTCTTTATATCGTGCGGTGATCAATCATCCGAAGCTCGCTCGCTTGCGACCGCGCGCGCGTGCTCATCCAGCAGCAGCTTCATCAACTCGGCGCGGCGGTCATAGAGGCGCTTCAGCTTTCGCGGAGCGTGGCGGGCCAGCGCATACGATGTGATGATCGGAAGCGCGATGGTCGAGTCGAGATAACAGACGACGGTGTCCGGGAGGCGGTCGGGATCGATCTTGCCCCAGCTCACGGCCTCGGACGGAGTCGCGCCCGAAAGACCCCCAGTGTCGGGCCGGGCGTCGGTCACCTGCAAGAAGTAGTCGTGGCCCTTCTCTTCGATCTTGAGGACCTCTTGAATCTGCGGCTCGGTCTGAAGCAAGAAGTTCTTTGGGCTGCCGCCGCCGAGAATGAAGACGGCCGATTTGCCGCCGGAGCGCTTCGCCGCGAGCACGATCGCCGCCGTCTCATTGACGTCGGCGTTGACGTCAAACCTCAGCTTGTTGCCGGTGAGCGCCTTGGCCGCGACGTTCATCCCGATCGAGCTGTCGCCGGGTGAAGAAGTGTAGATCGGCACGGCTGCGTCATAAGCCGCCGCCAGCAAGCTCTTGCGGCCGAGGCCCAGCACTCGCTCGCGCTCGGCGACGTAGCGGCCCGCGAGGTAATGGAACTCGGCGGTGCCCATGTCGCGTTGGAACTCCGGTCCCTCGATCATCTTGCGATAGAACGCGTCGGTCGAGAGCAGTACCTCATAATCGAAGAAGATGTCGTAGATTCGGACGACTCCTTCTTCTCGCAGGACGACGTCGGAGGTCTGCGGATTGCCGCGATGCATGCGCAGTCCGATCCCGAAGTGAGTATCGTGATAGAGGTTCGCCCCGGTCGAGACGATCCAATCGACGAAGCCGTTTTCGATCAGCGGAATGATCGCCGACATGCCAAGCCCCGCCGGCGTGAGCGCGCCGGTCAAGCTCATGCCTATCGTCACGTCGTCATCGAGCATCTTCTCGACGAAGAGCTGGCATGCTTCGCGCAATCGCGCGGCGTTGTAGGCGAGGAACGCCGACTCGACCAGCTCAGCAACGGTCATCGATCCCGTCACGGGTTGAGGGTCAATTGGAGTCCCGCCAAGGAAATTTTGCCGGTTTCCCATCGCTACCTTTGATAATGAAGTCACGAAGTCGAACAGTCTAGGTCAAGTTTTGTTGAGGGGCAATGCAGTTGTTCAATCATGCAGGTGTTCAATCAATCATTCATTGGCGCGACTGGCGGGGAAATCCTCGCCGGCCAGATAAAGCTTGAGACGTTCTTTTATCTCGTCCGGCACCGGAACCGATTTGAACGTCGACCGGCTGACGCAAGCCAGCACAACGTGGCCTTCCGCAACCAGACCGCTGTCGCCTTTCCTCATCACCTCGAAGCGAAGCGTCAGCGACCTCGTGCCGAAGCGGGCGACGCAGGCAGAAACCTCTATCGCGTCGTCGAGAAGCAGCGGCTTGCGAAAGTCGAAGTGAATCTGAACGCGCGGGAGCCAGATGTCGAATCGGTCGAAGACCTCCGAGTACGGCAAGCCCACTTCGCGAAAGAGCTCGGTCTCGGCGATCTCGAAGAAGCGCAAGAACTGGCCGTAGTAGATGATCCCCGCGCGATCGGTGTCCGACCACCGCACGTGCTCTTCGATTGTGAATCGTGTAGCCATTCGAGGACGTCAAGACTATCGCCAGGACGCATCCGGCACAACGCCGGGCCGAGTCTTTGTTGTTGTGCGCGGAGGTCTTCGCCATCTCCGCGATGAGATCATCCCCGAAGTGATTGCGGAGAAGAAGCGGCTCTCAACGTATCTCTAGTCCGACTGTTGTATGCTGATCCGTCGCTCGCTGTTGGAAAGGTACTCGAGCTTCACCCGTATCGAATCAGGGGGCGCGCGGTCCAATCGCTCCGCCCATTCGACGACGACGACCGCGTTCTCCTCTTCAAGAATTTCGTCGAGCCCGATACCGTCGGCTGACTCCAGTCTGTAGAGATCGACGTGATACATTCGACGCCGGCCCTCGTGGATGTTTGTCAACGTGTATGAGGGACTCGTGACTTCGGCAGGATCGATTCCGAGGCCGGCGGCGAGGCCTTTTGCGAAGACGGTCTTGCCGGCGCCGAGGTCTCCCGTCAACAGAAAGATCGCGCGGCCCTCGAGCCGCTCCCCGATTCTCCGAGCGAGCGCAAAGGTATCTTCCGCCGAACGAGTAATGAACTCACCCGCGACGGGAGATGTGACTACCGATGTTTGCCCTTCAGCCACGTCACCGCACTCCAAAGATCACTCTCTCCAGCTCGCCGCCAACCTCGATGAAGGCGTCCCCCAAGTAAGCGGTTATGTCCGTTGCGATCATCGCGCGAATCCCGACGCGGGACGCTGCGATGTCGCCAGCCAGCCCGTGCAAATACACCGCTGCGATTGCGGCACCGAGCGGGTCGTCAGGTTTCTGCGCGAGCAAGCCTGCAATGATCCCAGTCAGCACGTCACCCGTCCCGCCCGTCGCCATCCCAGCATTGCCCGTTGGATTCACGTAGACCTCGCCATCAGGCGCGGCTATCAAAGTGCGGCTGCCCTTCAAGACGAGGATCAATGCGTGCGATCTTGCGAAGTCTCCGGCGACCTTCACCCGGTCGGCGAGTACGTCGGGAATCGGTTTCCCCACCAGGCGTGCCATCTCGCCCGGATGCGGCGTCAGGATCATCGGGAGCTCGGGCCGCGCTCGAAAGCTCTCAGCCCACGGCGCAAGTGAGTTCAACCCGTCGGCGTCCAGCACCATCGGCCGCTGCCTTCTCACCGCAACCGACCGGACGAACGCGCGAGTCGAGTCTTCGGCGGATCCGAGTCCCGGCCCCATCGCAACAACGTCACGCTCCGCCGCAAGCTCGAGCGCGCGATCGGCCGCCTCGCGAGCCACGGCGCCAGCCGGGGTTTCTGCAAGCCCTTCGGTCATGCACTCCGGGATGATGCGCGCGGCGACGACCGGCTGACACGACACCGGCGTCGCGACTGTCACCAGCCCGCAGCCGGCCCGCAACGCGCCCTCGCCAACCAAACAAGCCGCGCCCGTCTTGCCGCGCGAGCCGGCAATCACCAGCACCTTTCCCGCGTCGCCTTTGTTCGCCAGCCGCCCGCGCCGCGACCCCGAAAGCCATCGCTCCACCATCGCGCGCTCTACTAGGTTCAGGCGCGAGCCCGCAGAATCAATCAACTCGTCGGGCGAGCCGATGTTCGCGATGACCAGCTCGCCGCTCCAGTCCGCAGCAGGGGGGAGAATGTTGCCCACCTTTGGCGCGGTGAACGTGACCGTCAGGTGCGCGCGCACGGCCGGCCCGATCACGTTCTGGGAATCGGATGCGATGCCCGATGGCACATCGACGGCGACGACGGTGGATATTGCGGCCTGTTCGTTTATCAGCTCGATTGCCAGCGCGAACAGATCGGTCGCCGGGCGTTTCAATCCCGTTCCGAAGATCGCGTCGATGATGAGGTCGTGAGGGGTCGAGAAGATCTCCTTGCGGAGTTGCTGGGCGCCTTCGACCTCGACGAGGCGAAAGGTGGGCAACATTCTCACTCGGGCTTTCTCGAAGTTGGTTCGTGCGTCGCCGGTTGTCTCGTCGACGCGGCCGAGCAGCAGCACGTCGGCTGTTGCGCCCCTGGCGTGCAGCAGCCGGGCGATCGCCGCGCCGTCCCCGCCGTTGTTGCCCTTTCCGCAGACGATGAGGATGCGCTTGCGTTCGATGGGGGCAAAGCGGCTCTCAATCGCTTCCACCGTGCGGAGGGCGGCATTCTCCATCAACTGGAGGCTCGGCACGCCGTAACGCTCGGTGGTAATGCGGTCGACCTCGCGCATCTCGGCCGCGGAGAGGACTTTCATAGTCGCGATGATAGGTTAGGTGCAGCAGGCTGTCAAAGACGGCGGTTTTGCACCTCAGGCACCTCATGCCGTGAATGAGCGGTTCAGGTGATGATGAGATTCAGCCAGGGGTCAACTTCGGCTCGGCGGCCGGGCGGGATCAAGGTCGTCGAGCTGTACTCCGTCACTATCGCCGGACCCGTGAGCTCAGCCCCTGCGCCGAGTTGATCGCGAGAGTAGACGGGCACTCGCTCCGGGCGGCGGCTCAGATTCACCATCGCGGCCGTCACCGGTCGAGCCGCGGGCCTCGCGCGCACTCGCGAGCGAGACAAGCGGGGCTTTTCGGTGATGCCCGTCGCGCGCACTCGCAACGAGACGACCTCCGATGGGCGACTTGCGTCGGCATATCCGTAGCGCTCGCGGTGCCCACGATGAAACGCTGAATCGAAGCGCGGGCTCCAGGGCACGTCGATCTCGAATGACTGGCCGACGTACCGCATCGCAACCGAGCGCGCGAGCTTCACTCTCTCGCCGCGAAAACCTTCGTGTGCGAGGTCGCGTTTCGCTTCGCGCTCGAGCGCCGCGTACTCGCGCTCGACTGATCGAAGATTCAATTCGCCGGATTTCATCATCACCGTCCGCGAATAGTCCCTCACGACGTCCCCAAGCAACACGCCGAGCGCCGAAAGCGTGCCGGGCGAGCGCGGGATGACGACCCGGCCGATCCTCAACGCCGACGCCAACTCGCACGCGTGCAATCCGCCGGCGCCGCCGAAGCTCACCAGCGTGAACAGCCTCGGGTCGTGCCCGCGCTCGACCGACACCACGCGCAGCGCCCGCTCCATGTTGGCGTTCGCTACGCGGATGACGCCCAGCGCCGCTTGTTCCGGAGTCAGCCGGCGCTCGGTGAAACGCGACATCTCGTCGGCGAGCCGGGACAAACAAAGCCGCGCGCGCGCGGCGTCGAGCCGCAACTCGCCCCCGAGGAGGCTTGAATCGCCGAATCGCCCGAGCACCAGGTTCGCATCGGTGATCGTCACGTCTTCGCCGCGCCCATAGCAGGCCGGTCCCGGGTCCGCACCGGCCGATTCGGGTCCGACTCGCAGCGCCCCGGCCTCGTCGACCCGCGCGATCGAGCCGCCGCCCGCGCCGACAGTGTGAATGTCGATCATCGGCACGGCAACCGGCAATCCGGCTACCAGAGCCTCATTTGTGGTTCGGGCTTCTCCGCGGCACAACGCTACGTCGGTCGAGGTTCCTCCCATGTCGAAGGTGATGATGTCGCGGATTCCCGCAAGAGCGCACACGCGAAGCGCGCCGACCACGCCGCCCGCCGGACCCGACAGAATCGCGCGCGCCGGCTCGCGCGCCGCAGTCTCCGCGGAAACCGAACCCCCGTTTGATTGCATGACTCGTAATGGGAGGACGAAGGCTTTCTTGCTTCGGAGCGGAGAAGCCCGCCGCTTACTGGCGGTCGGCGGGATGTAGGCTCTACTGACAAGCAATATCTTGTGCGACAGCGATGACAGGTATCCCGACATCAGCGGTGTGAGGTACGCGTTTATGACGACTGTCGAAGTCCGCTCGTACTCCCGGTACTCAGGCAATATCTTATGCGACAGCGAAACCGGAAGGCCGAGAGCGTCGAGTGAGGCGGCCACTGCCTGCTCGTGCGCCGGATTCGCGAATGAGAAGAGGAGGCAGACGGCGATGGATTCGACCTTCAGTTCGGCGAGCCGATCCGCGATAGAGAGATTCTGATCGAGCGCGGTGATGACCTCGCCGCCGGGGCCGACCCGTTCGCGCACACCGAATCGCAACTCACGGGGAACGAGGGGAGCCGGCCGCACAACCATCAAGTTGTAAATATCGGGACGGGCCTGTCGGCCGATCTCGATCACATCCTCGAAGCCTTCGGTGGTAATCAGCGCGGTTCGCGCGCCTTTTCGTTCAAGCAGCGCGTTGGTTGCGACGGTCGTGCCGTGCACGATCTCAGACGGGAGAGCCCGGGCTCCCGCTATGGCTCGCGCTACACCCGAGAGGATGGCTTCGGCCGGGTTGTGCGGAGTCGATGGCAGCTTGAAGCTCGTTATTCGCGAGCCGTGGGCGACGACGAAGTCGGTGAACGTGCCGCCCGAGTCGATGCCGATCCTGATCGTTGGAATCAAGCGATGATCTCCGTTGGTGCCGCGGGTGAAGCGCGATTGTACGGCATCGGCGGCCCTCGGAACCAGCACGAGTCAAGTCGGGTGGTGATGTACCGAGACGGCGACGGGAGAACCATGTTGCTGGCCCGCGTGATGTGTTGATGCCTTATGACCGCCGTCGTTTGACGACACGCATTAAGGGGGGACTATCGGCAAAAAAGCGATCGTGAATCCGTTTTTCAAAGAAGCAAGCCGACTCTATCTCTCGAACGGGAAGTACAACCGCAAGATCATTGGGATTCAGACCAACAGCCCTTCTATCGCTTGTCAGAATCGCGTTGAGTACAGGTTGGTAGTCCGTTGTAAAACGAACGGTTCTACTTTTCGGACGTCTGTAACCACTCATTCGAGGCAAAATCGTAACCGATTCTACGGAAACAGCAGGACTCGAACTAAAGGTGACTAGTCCATAATATACTTTGCCATTTCTGACGGTAATGAGCACTGGTCGATAGCTACTCACCGCACTACGCAAAAGCAATTCAAGCGGGTCACCTTTTTCCTTGGCCGCACGCTCCGCAGCGCGGTGTTTTGAGAATCCGATGTTTGCTAGCGGTCCTAAGAGCAGTCCTAAGAAGAACGACAAGAACGTAACCCCAGAGTGTTCTAAAGGTACGACCCTATGCCACCAAATATCGACTTGCCTCAGAGTATCGCCAAAAAGGTACACTAGTAGAAGCGAAGCCATGAGCAGAATAGCCCCAGCTACGGACGACTGTAACAAGAGCCGGTAGCTATCTCCCCGCATCGCGGAAAACCTATAGTGATTACACAGACTGATGAATAAGAATCCGCCAAGCAGAGGCAGCAGAAGAAGATTGTAGGGCATTTTCGGCTTTTATCGCACAAGCCGCTGTTGTTGAAGGAGCTCGTCCTGTCGTTCGTCTGCGTTTTCCGATGCGGAGGCATTACCCGTTGCCGGCGGTTCGGATTCCAGCAAATGTTTAATCGCGGCTCTGCCCGCATCTGTAGTAAACAGCTCCCTGGCGTCGATGCCTATTCCGCCGGTATCCGTGGTATAAATAGACGGCTTGCTAGCGACCGTTGTCGGTTTGTGCTTTTTCGAGAACATTGGTTCCTTGCTTTCTGACTATGGCAAAACTGCTATCTTATTGTATCAGGATGCACCAACTTGGGGAGTAGGTTGCATGTTCAAACGGTCAACTGCGTACTGATTATATGCCCCATGTCAAGTAGGCAATCTGCGTTCCATAAGAATTTTTCATCTAATGCCATAATCTGATAAACGCACGGTGGCAAGTAATGTTCCGCTGGCGGCATGCCTGGGGAGGAGAGAACATCTTTGTTCTTGGCTTCCCGCCTTCATCTCAAGTCGATGTTGGCAAGGCGGCGTGCGCAGGGCTAGGATTCATGCCGGTTTGAGTGCTGACCGAGGTGTGAGTCCCGGAATGAAAAAGCGCAAAGCAATCGTGGCGTGCGCCGTGGTTCTGACGTTATCGGCTTCTGCGGCTCTGATTGCGCAACAAGAACCTCTCCGCAAACAAGATGAGCCGATCAAGTTGAGGACGAACCTGGTCACGGTCACGGCTGCGGTGACCGATTCCCGCGGCCGCGTGATCAAGTCGCTCAGGGAAGCCGACTTCATCGTCTACGAGGACGGCGTGAAACAGAGGATCACTCACTTCGGTCGCACGGAAGAGCCCTTCACAGTCCTCTTGCTGCTCGACGTCTCGGGTTCGACGCGAGACGAGCTCTCCCTGATCAAGCGCGCCGCGAAGGGGTTCCTGGGCGAGTTGCGCGCACGCGACGGCGTAGGCCTCATCGTCTTCAGCGGCGGGGTCGAGGTGATCGCTGAATTCACGCAGGATCGGGCGAGGCTGGAGGCCGCCATTGATGCGGTTGCCGCTCCCGCAGCAGGCCGGTTCTCCTCGACGACCGGCACCGCCTTCTACGACGCCCTCGATATGGCCGGGAAGAGAATAAGGGGCGTTGAAGGCCGGAAGGCGATCGTCTGCATGTCGGACGGCGTAGACTCGGCTAGCAGGACGGCTGATTCGAATGCCGCCAGGGAAGTTGAGAGCAGCGACGCCTCCGCGTATTTCCTCGAGCTTGACACCGAGGAGACCGTGCTTGCGGGGCTGCTCAAACCGCCCACGGACCCGGGCTACGTAAACCTGTCCCCGCGTCAGATCGATCGGTACTACGATCAATACGATCGCGAGTCTCTCGACCGCTACAAACACCCGAGAACGATTTCGCCGCTCGTTCTGCGCGAGATCAACACCGGCCTCTACGAAATCAGCATGCGCGAGCTTCGGCAGCTCGCCGAACGGAGCGGGGGCCGCGTTTATCCGGTGAGCGCGCTGACCGATCTTGCCGCGGTGTACAAGCAGGTCGCCGACGACTTGCGCTCGCAGTACACCTTGAGTTATTACCCGGCGAACGAAACGCCCGACGGCCGGTGGCGGAAGATAACCGTCGAAACGCGCAGGCGAGATGCGAAGGTGCGGGCGCGGGCCGGCTACTGGGCGCCGAGCAAATGACGAGGTGTAGGATGGGATCGATGCTGTCAACCCGGACGTGCGGTCAGCCCTGGAAGCCGCCAGCGGCACGCCGGCGCCTCGCCGTCGGGTGCGTCCTTGCTGTCGCGGCGTCGGCAGGAATCTTCGCGCTTGCGGACGGGCCTCGCGCATCGGGCGGCGTCAGCTTCGCGGTGATTGGCGACAGCGGAACCGGAAAACCGACCCAGCTTGCGATTGCCAATGCGATGGCCGCGCACAAAGAGCGGGACCCTTTCGAGTTCGTCGTCATGCTCGGCGACAACATCTATGGCGGTATCAAAGGGCGTCGGTCATTCGAGCAGCGGTTCGAAAAGCCATACAGGACACTGCTCGACCAGGGCGTGAAGTTCTATGCCGTGCTCGGCAACCACGGGAACAGCAAGGCGGAGCTCAACTACGAGGGGTTCAACATGGAAGGCCGCCGCTATTACACCTTCACCCGCGGCGACGGCCTCCTGCAGTTCTTCGCCCTGCATTCCAGTCGTATGGACGCCGCACAGATCGAGTGGCTTGAGAAGGAACTGGCGGCATCGACCGCGAAGTGGAAGATCGCGATGCTTCATCACCCGATCTACTCGTCGGCTCGCAAGCACGGACCCAATACGAGACTGCGGCGCGCGATCGAGCCGTTGCTCATCAAATACAAGGTCAACGTCGTGCTGGCCGGCCACGAGCATGTCTACGAGCGGTTGAAGCCGCACCAGGGCGTACACTACTTCATCTCGGGCGCGGCAGGTTACGTTCGAAACGGCGACAGCCGTCGCAGCCACCCGGATTACGCGGCGGGCTACGATGAGGACTGCCACTTCATGGTGTTCGACGTGAGGGCTGACTCGCTTCGGTTTCAAGCGGTCAACGCCAAGGGTGACGTCGTGGACAGCGGAACAATTGCAGCCGGCGCCGGCGAGGGAGACAAGTAGCCCAAAGCCCGTGCGGAAGGAGAATCAAGATGAACTCGACAGCTTCGATCATCGTCGCAACCGTAATCGCCTGCCTGTGCGGGTTCAGCGGAGCCGGCTCGAGTCAGGACATTCCGGCGTCACAACAGGAGAAGGTAAAAGGGAAAGAGAAGGAAGCGGGCGCGAAGGCGAAGACGGACGACGGCAAGAAGGACGCCAAAAAGAGAACTTTCCCGCAGGAAGCCGAAGCAGGCGGCCGGCCGGTGATGTGGGAGGAGCCTGGCGATCTGGAGGGCCGCGATCTCTTTTACGGACTCGGCGGCCAAAAGGGCGCTCCCGATCCGGCGGGAAAGTTCACCTTCATCGAGCGCGATCCGGGAGGCACGTCCGAGAAGATCGTCGTCGAAGACGACAAAGGACGAAAGTGGAAGGTGAAGTTTGGCGCCGAAGCGAGACCCGAAACCTCGGCTTCGCGCATCGTGTGGGCCGCCGGCTATCACGTCGATCAGGACTACTTCGTCAAGCGAACTCATATCGAGGGTCGCGGCGGCTTCGATGTATGGGACGTGAGGTTCGAACGCGATGACGATGGCTACAAAAAAGTCGGGCCGTGGGCGTGGCGATCGAACCCGTTTCAGGGGACCCGCGAGCTGGACGGGCTGAAGACGCTGATGGCGCTGCTGAACAACTTCGACGTCAAAGCGGAGAACAACCGAGTCGTGCGGCCCGGCAAGAAGAGCGGAGACGATCCGGCGAAGCTCATCTACTATGTCGGCGACCTGGGCGCGACGCTCGGCTCGACGGGATTCTTTCTGACTCAGATTCCGTTGTTCGGAGAGATGCCGGCCGGGACGAAAGGGAATCCTCATCATTTCGCGGCTCATCCGTTCATCGAGCGCGTAGCAAACGGCGAAGTGACGTTTCACAACAAGCGCCGGCGTTCGGGTCGGGACCTCGCGGGAGTGAAGGTCGAGAATGCGCGCTGGATGGGAGGCGTGCTGAACCGGCTTTCAGATAAGCAGCTTTCGGACGCATTCCGGGCGGGCGGCTTCGATGAGGCCGAGACGGCGATCTACGTACGGGCGATGCGAGATCGGATAAGCCAGCTCTTGAACCTGAAGTGAAGGCTCCCGATCGGCGGAGACGATCCGTTGTTGCGCCGCTTCGCAACCGTCTTATGTACTTTTGTGTTATGATCCCGGCCATGATTGCTCCTTGAGTGCTTTAGGTCCAACGAGTTGTTTAGCCCTGTTTCGGCGCCTTTGATTAGAGAGCAACTCTGCCCCTCAGGTGCAAAAGTCGCAGCTTTGAGGTCGCATTACCGAGCAAACGAGCCGGAAAGGTACGCTACCCGTGTCAGGCAGTAAACTTGAAGACATCCTCAAAGAGACCTCAGACGGCGGCAGAGAACAGGCTACGAAACTTGCTCGACCGGCCTGAGGAACACGCGGCCCCGCATGACCGCGTCGTTTCGGCTGCGCTTATGTTGACGGCCAGATTCACACGAACGGAATGGAAAACTTCTGGTCGCTCTTGAAGCGTTGCATTCGAGGAACGTATGTGAGCATCGAACCGTTTCACCTATTCCGCTACCTTGATGAAGAGACCTACCGCTACAACATGCGCAAGATGAACGATGCCGAGAGATTCGTTCTCGCGCTTCAGTCAATCGTCGGCAAGCGTCTCACCTACAAAGAAGTGACCGGCAAAGACCGGGAACCAATGATGGCGCACTAAAGCGCCAGCGCAGAGGTAAGCGAAAGGCCGGGTAGCGTCAATGCTGCCCGGCCTTTCGCCATGCCGCACACTACTCATTCTGGCACCCCTGCGGATAGTTGCGAGGCTATGTTCAATCTGCTTGCACGAGGGGAGGAAGTATGATATAAGGGGAGGCGTAATGAACTATGACAGAATAGATGCTGAGCAAGAAGCCGCGAGAACCTATGTCGATTTAATCGAGATGGTCAAGAAATGTCAGGCGGCATATGAGCGAGCCCATATGGAACTCCCAACCTCTCTGCGCGGCTTTTTCGGAATGAACGGAACTAAGGAAAAAGCAACAACGCCTGCTGGCATTCCGCCGCCGCAAAGGCCCGAACCGCCCCTCGATGCCGAACCTGATTGGGTTTGCATTGATAGTGCTAAGGCAGGGGCTACCAACATTGCGTTGGCGATTCTAAGAGCGGCTGACGAGCCCGTCCGAGCGAGAGACCTCGTCAGAGACGTTACAGCAATATTGCCCAGCGTGCGCGGCGGCACTATTGCGAATATAGGCAATAGACTTGAGGGTGATATTATCCGAAGGACGAAGGACGGATGGGAATTGATAAAACAGGAACGGGCCGGAATACTTCGCGATGGGCTATTCTGGGGACCTCCTTCAATCTTCACTAAACAAGAATTGGCAGCGCATCGGCGTGATGCAATTCTGCATATCCTGAAATTCTATGAGTCGGGGCTTCAGACCAGCCAACTTCTTGAACAGCTTCGTAATTGTTCGTCATGGGTGCGAGCCCCGATCAACAAAGAGCTAGTACAAGATGATGTAGAGATTCTTCGGAAAGAGGAAAAAGTAAAGCGACGCGGAGCTTCCAAAAAGTGGGAACTTGCGATGCCAAAAAAAGAACAAGAGGAAAGAGGAGGCACAGCGATGTCACCAGCAAAGATGGGTACATAGCAAAACGCCACCGAGCAACCGGCGGCGTTTGCTGAAAACCCATAAGCTTGACGAGCATAAATGGGCGATTACCCCGCCAAGGTATCACGCCACGGGCATCGCCCGCAACCATATTCTGTAAAGCACTCTCCGTCCATTTTTGGCGGACCGCTAAAAGTATATTGATTGGGGAATCCGTGGCAGAAATACACATAGACCTGCCGCCCACGAAGAACAACCGCGGCGCAGTGTTGCGCGGGCTGTCAAACTATAGGGTTCAACGTGAGAACGGATTCACGATCATCACGATTCAAATCGGTGATGAGACGATCATCATTCGAGTGCCGCCATGAGGGTGACAAGGTTTTAGACGAGTGAAACAGTATAGGCTTCCGGCCCGGGTTCACAGGGTTGAATCATAAACGTCCCGACCGGGAAGCGCTTCTGTGATTCAAGGTAAGCTTCAAGGGGGGTACCATAGACGCCGATGATTTCGTTGCCTCTTATTGCTAGAACCTTCCCTCTATGCTCGTTGACGAGTCGGTCTTGGTTCGCGATGAAGAAGTTCAATTCTTCCGTAAACATTTCGTTCTCACCTCCATCGAGCGCATCCCGAAATCTTCAAGCGTCCGACGCACTGCGCTACGTCAAAGGCCTCGTGTTCGACTAGGGTGCCGTTCGACTCCTTCTCCGCCCACTACCAAGCCCAGGAATCTTCTTGGCATTCAGCTTACCCGAGACGCGTTCCTCCTTTCCTAGGATTGATACTACGAGGCGATGGGACTGCCGCAAGAAGCGTGGGCAGTGGTAGGTTCTTGGTTGGAAGAAGCCGCGAAACGCGACCCCGATCGGACCATGCCGAGAGATGCGCTGGCCGATTACGAGATGGCGCGCGCGGCTGATGTTGGGTTCGTTTGCGTCGTCAGTGAATTCACGGCGTCACGCGAGGAACACTCCTTCCTTCGAATGCAATCCGTCGCTGATCTGCTCGGTCTTCTGAAGTCCGGATGACTCATTGCCCGAATCACGTCCGTCGAATATGATTCACGTCTGCTTAGTCCAGCGTTGAGGTGCGGCGAATGAAGGGAGTAGTCCTTGCAGGCGGGCTCGGCACGAGGCTC
This sequence comes from Blastocatellia bacterium, assembly GCA_035293105.1. Lineage (GTDB taxonomy): Bacteria > Acidobacteriota > Blastocatellia > UBA7656 > UBA7656 > DATDOV01. The sequence goes on along the minus strand of DATDOV010000002.1, from coordinate 151,140 downwards.
GCTCCGTTGACCAGAATAACGAACAAACATCTGTTGCCGGTTTACGATCAACCGATGGTCTACTACCCGATTCGCACGCTGGTCGAGGCGGGCATCGAAGACATACTGATCGTGACCGGCGGCAACAGCGCCGGCGACTTCTTGAAGCTGCTGCGCAACGGCGTCGAGTTCGGATTGCGGCGCTTGAACTACGCCTACCAGGAAGGCGAAGGCGGGATCGCGGCGGCGCTCGGGCTGGCTGAGGAATTCGCCGACGGCGGGCCGGTGTGCGTGGTCCTCGGCGATAACATTCTGGAGAAGGGCATCGCCGCCTTCGTTCGCAAGTTCCGGCATCAGGGCTCGGGCGCGAAGATACTGCTGAGCGAGGTTCCCGACCCCGAGCGATTCGGGGTGCCGGTGATCGAAGGCGATCGCATAATCCGCATAGAAGAGAAGCCTGCCGCCCCGAAATCGCCTTACGCAGTAATCGGGGTCTACATGTACGACAACACGGTCTTCGACATAATCAAGCGGCTCGAGCCGAGCAATCGGGGCGAGCTTGAGATCACGGACGTGAACAACGCGTACATCGAGTCGGGCGATCTGACCTGGGACGTTGTGGAAGGTTGGTGGACCGACGCCGGGACGTTTGAGAGCCTGCACCGGGCATCGAACCTCGTCGCCGGATTGCGCGCGAAGAGTTGAAAGTGCGGGCTTCGATCACACCTAAAAAACAGCGTGAGACTCCCCCGAGTTTTCACGGTGAGCACTTCGAGCGACAGTAAACGAGGGCTGGCTGCGAAAAGCAACCAGCCCTCGACTCACGTTCATGTGAGTGGCAAGCACGAAGGTCCGTTCTCACTGACAGAGCATCGTGTCGTTCCGGATGTCTCTGTCGTAGATGGTGCACTTCATCGTACCAGGGGGCGACTGCCACGACGCGTTCCCCTTGTTTTGACTCGATGGATCTACTATCGCCTTGACCCGGCGGTCCACAGCGTTGTGAGTCAGGGTGGTCAGGCAGCCCTTCTTCTCGATCGTGCCTTTTCCGGCCAGCATCGTTCCGCAGCAGATTCGATAGTCGCCGGTGAACGAGTTGAACAGAATTACCTTGCTGGGGCTGCTGTCGTCTTGCAGGCGCACGTCGAAGAGAGTCACGGTGAAGCTACAATTCGCGGTGTTCCCCGAGGTGTCCGTCGCCGTGCAGGTGACAGTTGTAACGCCGACGGCGAAGCTCGATCCGGAAGGAGGCACGCACATCACCGTAGCGCCGGGACAATTATCCGTAACCATCGGCGCGGCGTAGGTGACGACGCCAGTGGTGTTGCACGGTCGCGGCGTCACTGCCGTGACGTTAGCAGGGCAGGTGATCATAGGCGGCTCGGTGTCGTTGACGGTCACGGTGAAGGAGCAGCCGGGACCCGCGCTCGTCGTGCAATTTACGGTGGTCGTCCCCTTCGGGAAGAAGGTCCCGGATGCGGGCGAGCAAGCGACCATCCCGCAGTACCCGTTGTCCATCGGCGAGAACGAGACGTTCGCTCCGCACATCCCCGGATCGTTGCCCTGAGTGATGTTCGCCGGACAGGTGATCGCGCAGCAAGTGGTAGTCGTTATGTCGAGCGACCACGCCTTGAGCGATCCCACAAGAAGATTGCAGGAATCATCGACTACCTTGAGCGTCCACACACCGTTTGGATTCTCGCCGAGGAATGAGCCCATCGATTCTTCCGGCACGAGCGCCGACGCGGTGCCCGCAAATGAGTAGATCCGGTCCGTAGCCAATCCCTGGTTGCACGGGAAGAAGATCAGGCAGTTGCCGTACGGTACCTGCCCGCCAAGGTTGGCGCGGCTGTCGAAGGTCGTTCCGTCGAAAGCGGTGGGAGCGAGTATTGTGCCGTTGTCGGTCGTCAGCGTCGTGACCGTCCCCTGGGGCGAGGTGAGCGTGATGTCCAGGTCGCCGGGATTGAAATGGGTGATCTGGGTCGTCAGCCGGATTCTGCCGACGTGCAGTCCCAGGCCAGAGACCATGACCGCCGACGTGACCGGTCCGCTCAAGCAACTATTCGAGACCAAGGAGGGCAGATTGGGATCGCTCGACGGAAAGACGGCCTGCGTTGTGAATGTGCCCGCACCCAGAGTCGTGATGTTAATCGACCAACTCGCCAGGTTCCCGATGTCGCCGCTTGAGTCGTCGGTGATAGTCAGCGTCCACGTTCCGTTGGGGTCTTCGCCGATGAAGGCCCCCAGCGATTCTTCAGGCACAATGGGAGAGGCCAGAGTGTTGTTGGTGTAGGCGTGATCGGATGCTACGCCGTTATTCGAAGAGTAGGGCACCTGCCCGCCGGGGTTGGCCTGGTCGTCCCAGAGCGTGCCGTTGAACACGTTGTCGTTGGTCCCGCCGTTGTCGGTCGTGAGCGTCACGATTGTCCCGGCGGGAGACTTCAAAGTGATGTCGAGGTCCGCGCAAGCGGTGTGAGTTAGGGTCGTAATCGCGTCGACGTCCCAAATGCTCGTGCCGATGCCGGACACTGAGATCGTGGTTGTTCGGGTCCCGGAGGTCCCGCTGGTCGGGATCCTGATGTTGGGCGCCGCCGAGAAATTAGACGTCGTCATCGGGCAGCCGACCGGGGCCGTTGCAACAACCTGGGGTTCGGCGGGCGCCTCAAGGGGTTGCGCTTCACGATCGTCCGCGCCTTCGGGTACTGGCCGGTCGCCGCCTAATTGTGCGGAGATCGAGTCGAACTCCTGTTGCGCGGCGTCCAGTTCGGCGCGAACATCCGGGCTTTGGCTCTGCCCGTACTGCTTCAAAAGGTCGTCGATGCGGCTTTGCAGTTCCTTCATTCGAGCATGCATCGCTTCCTTGTCGAGCTCGTCTTGCGGCGCCATTGCGCGGGGCGCCGAACCGGTTGACTGTACTGGGATCAGTAAGGCCGCGCCGACGATTAGAAGCGCGGCCAAGGTTAGGATTCTAAGTTGGTTGCTTTGCGTTCTCATCTTCTTACCTCCATTAGGGGCAGTTAAAACTGCTCGCACGGGAGCACTGACGGAATTATCGGGTCCCACCCGGTCGGCATCCGGACGGTCGGCTAGCGGGGGGCGAGCGACCGTCGCTTGTGTCGAGAGGTATTCTCCGACGGGTCCGATTCAGCGCTGGGAGCGGCGGCGTTATGCATCTACACCTCGCTCACTTACCTTCTTGTGTTTGATCCACTGCGATCAGGCATCTGCCCTAACGCGGGGAGATCGGATCAATAGCCGTTCATTTAGGAAGGGCTGATGCCGTCTCGGTTGTAGGAATCGCCGGTCCTGAGGCTACCGGCTCAGGGTGTTTCTATCAGCACTATGGCCGCCGTGTCAATAGAGGCACCACCACCACAGAGGTTCCCCCACCCCCTGAGACCAGCGCAATTGACACCGCTCAACCGATGGGTGCTATATTAAAGGCTCGGATGATCGTGCAGGTCCTCAAGTGAACGGCAAACAGGCACATCGAATGACTATTGCAAGGCGTGCGGTTCCGCTCGCGATGCTCTTCCTAATGGCTCACGGGCTCGTCGTCTGCGCGCTCCATCGCCACGGCCCGCAGGCGAAGGCCGAAAGCGCGACTGGTCTCCGGCTGTTCGGTGATGACGAGAGTCACTCGAGCAACCGAACGACCCCGGGTCCTGATTCCGGCTGTGTCTCGTGTCGAATGCAGCGGACCTTCGCGTCTGATGTCCGCACCCCTTCGATGGCGCTGGTGCTCCCATCTGAACCCGTTCGCTTTGAGATGCGCCCCCCGCTCTCTTTCCGCAACGATCTTTGGCTCGCTCCATCGGATCGCGCGCCGCCGCTGGTTTGAACCCCCCTTAGCCGCCGCTGACCGCTTCCAGATTCGTTTCGTCGCCGTGTTTTGGTTTACGTCTGCCGGAACGGTCGCGTAGTTTTCAACCACGAGTGGATGTCAGAAAGAGATTCATGATCAGAAGCTATACTCTCGCACTCATAGTCAGTTTCAGCCTTGCGTTCAGCTCCGCTGTCCCAGCTCTCGCCGCCAGTCACAGCGACGAATCGCAAGCGACAACCGGCAGCGTTCAGGGACAAGTCAACGACCCCGTCGGCGCCGGCGTGCCCGGGGCCAGCATCACACTCTCGAACTCGATCACCAGCTACAAGACCACTACACGGTCGGATGAAACGGGCGCTTTTAAGTTCTTCAGCGTCCCTTTCAACACCTACAAGGTCAGAGTCGAAGCCTCGGGCTTCAAGGCCGCGCAAGAAACCGTCGATATCCATTCCGCCGTGCCCTTGCAGGTGACGATTCAGGTCGAGGTCGCTTCCGTGAGCGAACAAGTCAACGTCACCGCCGACGATACCCACCTGATCGAGCCCGACCGCGTCAGCGCCGACACGGATTTGAACACGCCCCTGCTCGCAAAGACGCTCGGACCCGCTCCCTCGCGCGGACTTCAGAAGATGGTCGAGTCTGTGCAGGGCGTGGTCGCCGACGACAACGGCCGCATTCACCCTCGCGGCTCGGAGTCAAACGTTCAGACGGTCATCAACGGCGTTCCGGTGACCGACAATATGTCGGCGATCTTCTCGACCTCGATCGACCCGCGCACTGCGTCTCACGTCGAGGTCATCACCGGCGGGATTCCCGCGGAGTTCGGCGACAAGCTGGGCGCCGTGGTCAACGTCAACACAAAATCGGGCCTCGATCTGCCGATCTCGGGCGAGATCACCGGAAGCGGCGGCAGTTTTTCCACGGGCGATCTTTCGGGCAACTTCGCCGGACACGTGAAGAAGTTCGGCTGGTTCACCGCGTTCTCCGCCACGACCTCCAGGCGCTACCTCGACCCGCCGACGATCGGAAACCTTCACAACGTCGGGCGCACCGCGAGCAACCTGACCACCTTCGACTTCAATCCGTCGCCCAACGACTTTCTCAAGGTGACTCTGATCTTCGGCGGGGCGAATCTGCTGGTTCCCAACCGCCTCGATCAGCAGCTTGCCGGACAGGACCAGCGCCAGCAGCAGCGCAGCAACTCCGAGTTCCTGTCCTGGCAGCATTTGTTCTCGCCAACTGTCGTCGGAAACTTTTCGCTCTTTCATCGCGGCTCGACCGCTGAGTTGGTATCGAACACGCTCTCGACTCCGGTCGCCGCGCAGCAGGACCGCAGCCTCACGAGTTACGGGTTCATCGGCTCTGTGTCTGCGGCTGCTCACGGCCACACGTTGAAGGCCGGGCTCAGCTACACGGCCACTCCGGTGCGCGAGAACTTCAGCTTTTACCCGACCGATCCGGGCGCCTTCGGTCCCATCATCGATGAGAACGGCAACGAGTTTCCTAATCCCGTGCTTGGGTTCTCGTCGGCGCGGCCCTTCGTCTTTCGCGCCCGCAAAACGGGACGTACGTCGTCGGCGTTCGTCCAAGACCGGTTCTCGCCGCTCAAGAACCTCACGCTCGATCTCGGCCTGCGCTTCGATGATTACCGGCTGCTCGTCCATCAGAACGCGTTCAGCCCGCGAATCGGAGTGGCGTACTTGATCCCGGCGACGCAAACCGTGATCCGCCTTTCTTACAACCGGCTGTTCCAGCCTCCGCCTCTCGAGAACCTCCTGCTTGCAAGCTCGCTCGAGGCAGCGCGTTTGTCTCCGCTCGCGGTGACGACCGGCGTTGTAGGCGTGAAGCCGATCCAGCCCGACAAGGAACACGTATTCGAAGCCGGCGCCCAACAGCAGATCACGACATTCGCGCGGCTGACTCTTTCCGTCTACAACAAGCAGATCAGGAATTTCGCCGACAAGGACCAGTTCTTCGACACCGGCGTAATCTTTCCCATCTCGATCTTCGCCGGACGGGTCAACGGAGTTGAGGCGCGAATCGACACGGCCGAGTGGCGCGGGCTGTCGGGCTATTTCAGCTATGCGAACTCGCGCTCGTTCGGGATCACCCCGATCAACGGCGGCTTGTTCTTGGGCGAAGCGGTATCGACGCTCGAGAATCCCGGCTTGCGATTTCCGAACGATCACGACCAGCGCAACTCGGCTCAGTTTCAGGTGAACTACACGAACAAGAAGAGCGGTTGGTGGGCGACGCTGGGAGGACGTTACGATTCCGGAGTTCCGGTGGACGTGGAACCGGACACGACGCTCGCGGACTTCATTAGCGAAGGCTTCGATCCGCGGCTGTTCCGGTTGATCGATTTCAAGCGGGGCCGCGTCAAGCCGCGCACGGTTCTCAACCTTTCGACCGGCGTGGATTTGTTTCAGAAGGAGCGGACGTCGGTGTCGCTGGCGCTGGACATTCAAAACCTCATGGACAAGTTGTTCGTGTACAACTTCGAGAGCGTCTTCTCGGGCACGCACGTCGGGCCGAGCAGACAGTTGAGCGGCAGGGTAACGCTAGGGTTCAAGTAGCCGAGTAAATGTCGCAGGTCATTAAGAGAAGTTCGTCATCCATAACCCGGAGAAGGCGCCTCACCGCAACTCATCCAGGGATTCAACGCAGATTGTCGCGTAGAGCGACGAGGCCTCGCGCTTTGAGGGCGGCTTCTCCGGGACTTCGAGAACGCGAACGGTTGTAATCCGCCAGCGCTCGCGGATTTCAAGCAGATCGCCTTTTCGTACCTCGCCGGCGCTCTTTGCCCGCCTTCCGTTCACCTTCACCTTGCCGGCTTCGCACAATTCCTGAGCGAGTGTGCGACGCGGCACGAGCCGGCTCTGTTTCAAAAAGATGTCCAGACGCATGGTTAGCAGGGGGAAGAATTCATCCGACGTTCACTGCTTGGACACCACCAGCGTCGCTTCGTAGCCGGCAGGGTCGGGGGTTACGCCGTAGACCGGATGTGGATCGAGACGCACCAGTCTGATCCTATACTGGCGGTAGTTTCCTTCCGTCGGAGCTTGTAGCGTGTTGAGCGAGAGCCGCGCCGGCTTCTTCGATTTCTTCCGCACTTCCAGGACTATTCTCCCGTTGCCCGCCCAAATGCAGTCGACCCCCTTCGGGCAACGAGAGTCTTCCGCTACTGAGGCGAATGTGATCTTGAGCTTTTCGCCCGTGATGGTCACCGTCCGGCCGATCCTCAGGCTGAATTCCTGATCAATCGAAGGCCCACCGGCGGGCGCCGCTTGCGGAGAGTAAGCCGCGATGGCGGCGAGTAAAAGCGATGCCAGCGTGAGTGTCATGGCTCTTCTCAGAATCCGTCGGCGCTTTTTTGTCAGCTCTTCTTCGCGGCTTGCGCTTCGGCCCAGGCGCTCGAATAGCCGGGCGTTATCTTGATGTAGGCATCCTCGCGGAGTTTCGTGAGGTACTTCTTGCGCGCCCCCTCGGCCCGCTCCATTGTGATGGCCCTGTTGAGCGCCTCCTGCACTTTGGGGTCGTCGTAAGCATGAAGCACTGGGGGTTTGCGATCATCGACGCGGATTATCTGGTAGCCGTCCTGGAGCCTTATCGGCTCGGTGACGTCGCCGGGTTTGAGGTCCTGGATCGCCGCAGCGATGTCTCCCTTCAGTTCGTCCGGCCTGAAGGTCCCAACCTTGCCGCCTTGAGCGCGCGAGGCGCGGCTCGCGGGCGAGTACCGTTGCACCGCCTGGGCGAAGTCCTGGCCGGCGCGCAGTTCGGCGACGATGCGGTGCGCGCGTTGCTCGATGTCGGTTGCGGTGTAACCCTCCAGCGGCACGAAGATCTCCGAGATCGTCACTTCTCCCTGACTGGTGAATCCGTCTTTGTGCTTGTCGTAGAACTCGCGGCGGTCCTTGTCGCCGACGCTCTGGAAGATCGGTTGTATGACTTCGCGTTGGACGACGAACTGCTGTTGGAGCCGCTTGCGAATCGAAGCTCGGGCGGCGTCCGGCTCTATGCCCTGATCGCGAAGCGCCCGTTCAAATGAAAGCTGGTCCTTGAAGCCGTTCTCCTTGGCGATGACGGCCATCTCCTGGTTCACCTCGGCTTCGACGTCGATGCTGAGTTCCTTGGCCTTCTGTTCGAGCAGCAGGTCGTCGATCATCATGTCGAGCACGGTCGGCCTCAACTTCTCGAACTCGGCGTTTATCTCAGCCTCGCCCTTGCCCTGCTGTTGCATCTCACGCGCGAGAGCGGCTTTGAAATCCTTCAGCGCAGCCATGTAATCGTGGCGGGTGATGATGTCGTTGTTTACCCGCACGACTATTTCGCTGACCAGCTCCGGCTCCTGCGCGCGCGCGACCCCCGCCAGTGGAATCATCAAGGCGAGCGCGAGAACTACGGCTACAGACTTCATATCCACATCCTCTTTCTGAACTTAAGGTTCCCTTATCACGGTGACTAATCATTGAACGGCCGCTCGGCGACATGTTGCGGGCCGGTCACCGGCGAATTCGAGACTCAATTCTGCCCCAACTCGCCCGTGTATGTGAAGCCCAGCGCGGACTGGTTGATCTTGATGGCCGCCGATTTGACGAGCCGGTCGAGTGCTTCGTCGACAATCTGCTGGTTCTTGCGCGCGGCGAATTCCTCGGCGAGTTGCGCGCGGCGCTCATCAAGTTGAGAGCGGCGCGAATCGCCGGGATAGGGTTGAATGCGCCGCTCGAGTTTGAAAACGTGAAAGCCGTAACTCGACTTGATGACCGCGCTCACGTCGCCGGGTTGAAGCGGGCGGATGGCCTTCTCGAGCACCTCCGGGAGCTGCCCCTCATCATAGCGTGCGAGCCCGCCCTGTTCGGCGCTCGGAGCATCGGAGTGCAACCGGGCGACGGCCGCGAAGTCGCCCCCGCCCGTGGTCACTTCCTCGCGAAGCCGTTCCGCTTCTTCGCGGCTCTGAGCGCGAATCTCGCGAACGTAAAACCCAGGCCGCTCGGTCAATCGCGACTGGTTTTGTTCGATGTACTTCTGAACCTCTTCGGTGGTGATTTGGACCTCGCGGAGCACGACCTGCGAGTAGTACTTCTCGACGAGCAAGTGATCGGCCAGCTCCTCGCGCATATCGGGCGAAGCGGCGGCCGACTTCAATTGCGGGTTCTCGGCCGCCGCCTGCTCGATTTCGGCGTCGCTGATCGCGAGCCCCGCTTCCGCTGCTTCGTCGAGCACCAGCCGGCGCCGGACGTACTCATCCAGCATCTGGCTTTGGAGCGCATCGGGGACCTCCGGGCCGGTGAACTCGCCCAGTTTGAGCGCGAGGAAACGGTCGAAATCCGAGCGGTAGACCGCCCCGCCGTTGATCCTCGCGATGACCGGACTGCGGCCGCTGCCGCCGCAGCCCCACGTCGCCCACGCGATCAGGCACAAAACGAGAGTCGTTTGCGAGCGTGTCATCAGCCTTATTCTCTGTGCGTCAAGAGTGCTCCAATTATACGCGAACGCCCGCGCCGGGTTTAGTGAATTCGTGGAGCGCAAGCCGGCCGCTTGCGCTACTTGACTTGCCAATCGCGCGGCCATAGCATTCCGCTCGCGCTCAGTGGACACTGCCGCCATCACACACTCATTCACCGACAGAGAGGTCGCCAATGCAGCGTCTAATCACCGCACTTCTGATCGCGCTACTGGCCCTGCCGGCTGCCGCGCAAGAGAAACCTCAAGAGAAGCCGTCCGACCGGTCGATCGCCGCAAGGACCGCAACGATGCGGAAGCTCGAAGGCTATGTTCCGCTCTACTGGGACGAGCCGAACGGGCGGTTGTGGATGGAGATCTCGCGCTTCAACACGGAGTTCCTCTATCAGGTATCGCTCGCGACCGGAGTTGGATCGAATCCGATCGGGCTCGACCGCGGCCAGCTTGGCGGCACTCACGTGGTCTTCTTCGAACGCATCGGGCCGAAGGTGCTGATGATTGAGCCCAATTACGATTATCGTGCGATCTCCAGTGACGCGAATGAGCGGCGGGCGGTCGAGGAATCGTTCGCGCGGTCGGTGCTGTGGGGCTTCAAGGTCGAAGCGTCCGAGGGCGAACGTGTGCTGGTTGATGCGACGGCGTTCTTCCTTCGCGATGCCCACGGCGTCACTGATCGCTTGCGCCAGTCCCGGCAGGGCCGTTACCGGCTTGATGACTCACGCAGCGCGTTCTACCTTCCGAGGACGAAGTCGTTTCCCAAGAACACCGAAGTCGAGACCTTGCTGACCTTCGCTTCCGATGAAGACCCAGGGCCGCTCGTTCGCAGCACCGTGCCTACGCCGCAAGCCGTCACCGTGCGCGAGCATCACTCCCTCGTCGAGCTTCCTGATGACGGGTACAAGCCGCGCCGGTTTGATCCGCGCGTCGGAGTCAACGGCATCGCTTTCTACGACTATGCCACGCCGATAACCGAGCCGGTCGAGAAGCGCTGGATCTCGCGCCATCGCATTCAGAAGAAGGATCCGAGCGCCGCGGTCTCTGAGCCAATCAAGCCCATCATCTACTACGTCGACAACGGCGCGCCCGAGCCGATTCGCAGTGCGCTCGTCGAAGGCGCATCGTGGTGGAATCAGGCGTTCGAGGCAGCCGGCTTCAAGAACGGCTTTCAGGTCAAGGTCCTTCCCGAAGGCGCCGACCCGATGGACGTACGCTACAACATGATCAACTGGGTGCACCGGTCTACTCGCGGCTGGTCATACGGCGGAAGCATTCGCGATCCGCGCACCGGCGAGATAATCAAAGGCAACGTCACGCTTGGCAGCCTGCGCGTGCGACAGGATTACACGATTGGCTCGGGGCTGATACCTCCTTACGCGAGCAGCGGCGGCGGGAATAACGACGAGTGCGAACTGGCCGAAGCGCCGGACCTGGATTACCTTGCCGACATGGACCCGTCGGCGGACTCGCGCGCGATGTCAATAGCCCGCATACGTCAGTTGTCGGCCCACGAAGTCGGCCATACGCTCGGGCTGGCGCACAATTTCGCGGCAAGCACTTACGGCCGCGCGTCGGTGATGGATTATCCGGCGCCGATGGTCGAGATCAAGAACGGCAAGCTCGATCTGTCGAATGCCTACGCGCAAGGCATCGGCGAGTACGATAAGTTCGCGATCAAGTACGCGTACTCTGAGATTCCACCTGGGGCCGACGAGGCGGCGGAGCTCGATCGCATTCTCACCGACGGCGTCGCAAAGGGAATGCTGTTCATCACCGACGCCGACGCGAGGCCCGCAGGCGCGGCCCATCCGCTCGCGAGTCTTTGGGACAACGGCGGCGATCCGGTCGCGATGCTGCGCCACGAAATGGAAGTGAGGCGGATCGGGTTGTCACAGTTTGGCCTCGCGAGCATAAAGCCGGGCATGCCGCTGTCGATGCTCGAAGCCAAGCTGCTGCCCCTCTACCTGCATCATCGATATCAGCTTCAAGCGGCGGTCAAGTCGCTGGGCGGCGTCTCCTACACCTACTCGGTGAGAACCGCTTCGGGTCCGAGTCCCGCGCGGTTTCGAGAGGTGGTTCCGGCGGCGCGGCAGAAGGAAGCGCTCGACGCGGTGCTTGATACGATCAACGTCGAGGAGCTTGCGATCCCCCAGCGCATCCTCGAGCTGATTCCGCCGAACGCATTCGGTTACGGCGGCGGGACGACCGAGGTCTTCAGCAAACAGACCCAGCCGGCTTTCGACCCGATTGCTGCGGCGACGATCGCGGCTGACCTCGCCGTTTCAGGACTACTTGAAGAACATCGGGCGGCACGGCTGGTTCAACATCACGCTCAGGACTATGCGAACCCGGACTTCAAGGACGTGGTTGGGGCCCTGATTTCCAGAACGTGGAAGCAGACGGCGCCCAAGGACGCTTATCACGCAGCGATACTTCGCGCGGTGCAGAGCCTGACCGTCACGCGATTGATGGAACTGGCTGCAGAAGAGAACGCGTCGGCGGAGATTCGCAGTGTCGCGACCGAGGCGCTACGAGAGCTGAGCGTACGTTTGAAAGTGACCGCGGCGACTGGGACGGATGCGCCTCATCGCCGAGCGACGCGCGACGACATCGAGCGGTTTCTGGCTCGGCCTTACGGCGAGCGCAAATCAACGCGCCCGCTCGCGACGCCGCCCGGCGACCCAATCGGCTCGAAAGGACGGGGAGGAGAGTAACCCACAAAAAGACACAGAAGTCACAGATTAGAAAAGACAACGGGCAGACGCTCAAGTTGCTGCTAGATGCGAACTCATTCTTCACCCGGTTTGTCTTGTCTGTCTTGTCTTGTGCTTCTTGTGTCTTCTTGTGGCTGAAGTCTTTGATTAGTTTTTCTTGAAAATAAATACGTATTCGTGCTTGAAGATGTAGAACCCTCCGACCAGCGCCCGGTATCGCCAGAGCTGCTTTTGATCCCGCTTCGCTCGAGTCTCATCGAAGTTCTTCACCACGATGCTCTTCAACGAAAACCCGCGATTGAGAACTTCGTTCATACACTGAAAGCCCAGCGGTATCCACTCGCCTTTCGCGTACTTGTCTCCGATCACGAGCGCAAGATAGCGGCCCTTCTCCAAGACCGGCGCCAGGTTGTCGAGCACCTCAGCAAACATCTTCAGATACACCTCGGGTGTCGCCGCCCGTGAGAGATCCCTCTCGTCCTCGGAGAACTCGATGATGTCATGGTAGGGCGGGTGCAGGACCAGAAGCTGGACCGTCTCGACGCCGCGTGCGTCCAATGCTTGTCCGACATCGAAGCTACGCGCGTCGCCCGAAAGAACGTCGGTGATCGACCCGTGACGGGCCGGCTGTTGACCGACAAGCTGCCGAGATCGCTCTGCGATCTCGGGGTTCAACTCGATGCCGATCCCGTTGCGGCCGAGCCGACGACATTCGATCAAGGTCGTCCCGCTGCCGAGAAACGGGTCGAGCACCCAATCGCCCCGCTTTGTGTAGCGCAGCATCAGTTGATGCGGGATCTGCGGAATGAAATTACCCCAGTACCAGCCGAGATGCGCACCTGAGGTGTCGCGCCTGGGCAGCACCCACAAGCTGTCGGTGATGACTTCGGTATACTCTTTCCACCGCCGAAGGTTGATGTCGTTTATCTTGCTGGTCTTTGCTTCGCCGATCGCGCGAGTGAGCCGCTTCACGTAGTAGCGGGCGCGTTCGACGGTCTGCGCGTCGAGAATCTGATCGAGGTCCGAAATCAGAACGTCCCGGCGAAGTGAGACAGTCTCGCCGCTGGCGTTCGGCGGATCGCATTGGTCACCGTTCGACGAGTTGATCGTTTGTCGAATCCGCGCGATGCCGTTTTTGATCGCGGCGAGATCTTTCTCAGCTTCGATGGCGTGGAGACTCCGCGTGAGATCGTCTTTGTCCAGTGCGACGGCGGCTTCGTGTGGAGATACCGCCTCGAAGAGCGGTCGGGTCTCAGGTGACTGGCGGCGGATTTTACGCTTCACGCGCCAATTAAATCGAAGAGATCGGGATTATTCAATGGAGCGGCGCTTCTTAACGCAAAGCCGCAGCGACGCGAAGAAGCAAAGAAGACAATCTCATGGCCCTTCCCTCGTCCTGGGCGCGTACACGTCGGGGAAGAGCATCTCCATGTAGGTCTTGGGGAGTTTTGGCGCTAGATCGTCCCCGTGCTCCCCGTGTCCCCCGTGGTTATTCTCTCCAGCGACTCCAACGCTGACGCGACCAGCATGTCGGCAAGCGCCTCATATATCCTCTCGCCTTCCTCTCGTGATGCTGCGCGAGGGTCCCCGAAGTATGCCTCCTCGCCGCCGGCTTCTGTGAACGTCCTGGCGCCCTCGCGAATCTTGTCTGCGATCGAGATCGGCACCGGATCAAGCTTTTCCCTTATCTCGTCGCGGACCAGGCCGGGATCGGCGGCCATTACGAGCGAAGTCTCATAAGAACCCGCGTGGCAATCGCCGCGGCGAAACTCTTCGGTCAGCGTCTCCGCCCAGCGGCGGCGACGCTTGTCGGGAAATGCGACCGGGCGGCCGGTGGCTTCTCTGACGCGCTCAATCGCTTCATTGATCGACGCCACGTGCTGGGGTTCGAGGTGCGAGTTGGCAATCACAACCAGCCGCGCACCCTGCCGGTAGAGCGATACGCAGATGTCGCGGATCAATGAGGTCGCGGTTTCTTTCTCGATCGAGATCGTGCCCGCGAAGTCAGCGCTGAAGTCAGTCACACTGTAAGCAATCGCGGGCAAGACCAGCGAGTCGATCCCGTGACCGCGGAGTTTGATTGCGGCGCGCCGCGACATCTCTTCCGAGATGATGACGTCGGTCGAGAGCGGCAAGTGCGGCCCGTGCGCTTCGGTGGAGCCGACCGGGAGGATCACAACTACACCTCGCGCGACCCGCTCGCGAGCTTCTTTCCACGTGAGGTTGTGAAAGTCGGTCATCACCGTCGCGGTGCAAGAGCTTTCAGCAATGCGATGTCCAGACGAATCGCAATCCGCATTGGCTCCGGGAGATTATACCTCAAGCCGTCGAGATCGCTCTGAGGCCGGTATTATAGAGGCTTCGGGTTTCGCTACGAAAGTCAACACCGACGCAGACGCAAGGCCGTCACTGAGATTCCAGCCCGAGGATAGGCAAGTCGCAGTCAGCTTGATCGGCCATTTTAATCAGCATAAGATTGGCTCGTTCACAATGCCGGCGTCTCCGGCCGAACCCATCGAAACACACCTTACGTTCTCGTGAGCTGTGAAAGGAGACCGTATGGAGGACCAAACCAATCCCACGTTCCCAAGCCCGCAGCGCAAAGGGCTGGCCATAACCTCGCTCGTGCTGGGCATCATTAGTATTCCAACGGCAGGGTTGCTGTGTGCCGGAGGAATCGTAGGCATTATTCTCGGCGTCGTTGCGCTGAACAAGGTCAAGGCGGATCCCGCCCAGTACGCGGGAAGAGGTCTGGCCATTGCCGGAATCATCACGAGCAGCTTCTCTTTGCTTCTCGCGATTCCTGGAGTGATCGCCGCCGTGGCGATACCGAACCTCATCAAGTCGCAACAGGCCGCCCGAGAGGCAGCCGCGATGGCTGACGTCAGGACTATCGGCAATGCACAGTTGCTTTATTCGATCGAGAACGGACTTGGTCGGTTCACGGACCTTCGCACATTAGGAGCGATGGGTCTGATCGACGCAAGGCTGGCCTCTGGAGAGAAGGGCGGGTACGTGTTCACATCGGAACCGGTGATCGCCGAGGGGATGTCCGCGATGTTCGACGTTACTGCGCGGCCGGTGACAGTTGGAAAGTTCGGGACCGGCAACCGCGCGTTCTACATGAATGAGACGATGGTCTTATACGAGGGCGAAGGAGGCGAACCGCCAACCGCGACGGCACGGGACCGCGTTCCCACTAACGGCGAACCGATCCAATAACCGATCCTGGCGATTCAGCCGCGATAGTGCTTCAGGAACTTCGCCTTCGCTTTGATATGCTTCGGTTGCTTCGAGTGCTTTTCCACTAGCTGTCTCACCGTCGAATGCCGGATACGCGTTAGGCTGAGAAACTGGCTCCGTCGATGATTAATGGCAAGCAATGGCTGCTGAAGAAAGAATTGAATATCATTGGATAGAAAACCGTTTGGTTCAAAGACGGTTGACACGCCCTGTCGGCACGAAGGCTTGGAGATTCAACCGTAAAACTTCAACCCTTGTTGCCACAGTCGAGCCGAGGAATAGATCGTTTTTTCTACTCGAAGGAGGTGCAGCAACGCCAGAACGCCTGGTGGATAGTGTACGTTCGTATAAACGGGTGCTCGTAGATGATTCAACGTTGGACTACACCGGTTCTATGCCTATAGCCATTAGAGAGGAGTTCCGCGCAGGGCTCAATAATGTAATTTCGTCTGCTTTAAAACAATGGGATACCTTTGCTGATGAACCAGACATAACAGGTTATTTTAAGGGAAAGCTACACGGAATAGTTGTAGAACGAGATGGCTGGAGAATCTCGATGAGAGCCTGGACATATGATCGTAACCCGAAAGAAAAGCTGCTAGGCCTTGACTTGGGAATAATCTTTGATGTGGTTTACCTTGGCAAAAGACTTATAAAGGCCATCTGGTATCAAGCGAAGATAGCTGAAGAAGAGCCGATTTCTCTTAACACTGTCCCTGATCTTTCCGAACAGGTAGTAAGAATGCGACACCATACGAAAGAATCCTACATTTTAATCTATACAAAAGAAGGTGTATTCACTGCTAGCGATGTATCAGGATACAAAATTTCAGCCGTTGAGTGACAATATCGTGGAGGCGGCAATTTGCGAACGGGGTGATCGTACTCCTGCAGTCGTAGCTGACACAGTGGACATAAGGCATGTTTTGACCTGCTTTGTTACAGGGCCTGAGGCTGAAGGGGCCAAAAGAGAACAGGGTTCGTTTCGCAAGACTCCGCCTAACGTCGATGAAGCAAAGCCCGTCTCGTGATATACTGCCCAAGTAACACACGAGATGTTCGACTAACATCGGTAGAGCCAATGGCTTCACTACAACTCCCAACTTACCTGAGCGAGAGCATCAGACAGGCGATCGAGGAATCCCGGCGCATACTTGATTTGAAAGACAATTGGGACGACGAGGGAAGTCCCGCCTATGAAGAATCAACTTGGGCTCGCGCCCTCGACTTTCTTACGCTGAATGCCATAACGCTCTGGCGTCATCGCGCAGTCTGGGTGTGTGCGCCCAGAATCCTCCCCGGGCCTCAAGGCAGCATCGACCTTCACTGGAGAACCGGCGGACGTGAATTGCTCGTCAACATACCGGCGAGCTTAAGTGAGCCTGCTGACTTCTACGGGGATAACGGCTCTTGTAACGTTATCAAGGGCAAACTCGATACCTCCGAAGACAATGAGTGGATTCTCCTGTGGTTGACCAGATAGAGGTCCCTAGCGACGGCTGGGAGAAGGAAGAGATCCCGGATGACGATTTCCTATTCATGCGGGTTCACCGAAGTTTCCTTGATTCGGAAGACAAGCCGATTCCGGGAGCCTTTCGCAATCGCCCGAAAGTCGGTGGTGGGATGTCAACCGACTGGGCCAAGTACTCGACGCCGGAGGACGCGTGGCGGCGCGCTCGCGTTCCTGAAGACAACATCGTGATCAGATTCATTGCCGGCCAGGTCCGCAGGGTCCCGGGTCGGTGGATCGAGCACACTCCTGATCGCAAGCGGAATAACCGGGCTCATACTGACGTTTGGGGTGAGGAGACGGCAGAAGCTCGGGTCCGCTTCGGACGGATATATCAAATCGTACCGCTTGACGACATCTCGCCAATCGGCGACAGCCAGTAACAGAGCGCGTTCTGTTTACCTGCCCGCGCGGCTATCAAGGAAGTCCAACAATACGTTAGTCATGACCCTCACGCCCACCACGAGGCTCTCTTCGTCGACGTCGAACTCCGCAGTGTGCCACCCGGCGGTGATGCCACGACTCTTGTTTCCGACGCCCAGGAAATAATAGAAGCCGGGAATCACTTTCTGGTAATACGAGAAGTCTTCGGCAGGCATGAACGGCTTGGGCGTCAGGACGTTCGCTTCTCCGACTACGCGACGGAAGGTGGGAAGGGTCTCCTCGACAAGCGACGGCTCGTTGTAGGTCACCGGGTTTCCCCCGTCAAACTTCAACTCGAACGTCGCCCCATAAGCGGAAGTCACGCTGGCAAGCGTCTCGCGAATCAACCCCTGAGCGCGCTTGCGCACGTCTTCGCTCAAGGCGCGCATGGTGCCTTCCATCTTCACTTCATCGGCGATGATGTTGTTGCGGTCGCCTCCCTGAATCGTGCCGATCGTGATGACCAGCGGCTCGAGCGGATCGATTCGGCGGCTGCGAATGGTTTGAATGGCGGTAATGCACTCGGCGGCGACGACTATGGCATCGACACCGAGGTGGGGTTGCGCGCCGTGAGACCGCTTGCCGCGAATCGCGATTCGAATGCGGTCCGATGAAGCCATCGCCGCGCCCGAGTGATAAGCAATCTGGCCGGCTTCGATGCTGGGCATCGTGTGGAGTCCGAAGATGGCTTGCGGACGCGGGTTTTCGAGGGATCCTTCTTTGACCATCAACTCCGCGCCGCCTTCTTCACCGGCAGGCGCGCCCTCTTCGGCCGGCTGGAAGATGAATTTGATCGTGCCGTGAATCTGATCGCGCATCTTCGAGAGGACCTCGGCGACGCCAAGCTGAACCGTCGTGTGAACGTCGTGGCCGCAGGCGTGTTTGACGCCGGGTGTTTGCGACTTGTAAGGCACGTCGAGGGTCTCTTGAATCGGCAGCGCGTCCATATCCGCGCGCACCGCGACCACCGGACCGGGCTGGGCTCCTCGCAGAAGCGCGACGACGCCATGGTGCGCAATCCCGGTTTTGACTTCAAGCCCGAGCGCTCGCAGCCGTTCGGCTACGACGCGAGAGGTCCGCTCTTCGCGGTTCGAGAGCTCCGGATGCATGTGAAAGTCACGGCGCGTGGCGACGAGTTGCTGTCGCAGGGCCTCGGCGGCGGCTGCGATTCGTTGTTCTCGCGAACGGTTCTGCCCGCCAAGGCCGGGCAATCCGGCGATCAGTGTTAGCGCGAGCACTACGGCCAATCGACGCGTTGTCATCCTGGTCTCTCCGGTTACGGTGCTGGTGTCTCGGTGGTTTGAGCGGCGGTCGTTGGCTGTTCCAGGGGATCACGACTCCCTCTTCCGAATCCCGCGCAGCCACGCGCGGAGAGCCTGGGCGGCTTTTCGCTCGCCCTCAGCGAGCCCGAGTGCGAGGAACCGCGACAGCGCCTCGGCGGTGAGGACGGGAAACGCGCGGCTCTCGTTCGATTGGATATAGTGATGCTCCGACAGCCGGTGAATCTCGACGCCGCCGCCCGTGATCCGCCAGATTTCCGGCACGCCGAGCGCGGCATAGATCGGGAACTTATCGAGCGACGTGCTTGTGCGGTCTACTTCAACTACGATGTCCGGCGGCGGATCGCAATTCAAATCCAAATCGCCGTGCCTCCCAATCACACTTGAGGCATTCTGCACATAAAAGCATTCGTCTGGTTCAGCGCCCTTCCGCTCCGCTTTGAAGGTCGTTGAGCCGAACGACTCAATGTCAAGGTCCAATTCATCGCTGACGGCTCCAATGAGGCGGTGGATTATGCCCTTATGCTTTTCGTGAACCGAGTCCGGCGACATGATCTCGAGCCTCCCCTCATCATAGTAGATGCGCGCCGAGTATCCCTCTCCCAGATCGGCGAGCAGTTGCTCGTACTCTTCCCAGGGAACGTCGTTGATTCGCAGGCAGGCCCCGTGCGGAAGATGAGCGACGGCGGCAACGAAGTCAGCGCTCGCGACGGGCATATCGCAGTCCTCCATTACAAATGCGGGATCGGTCCCGGAGGATACTAACACGGAACAGATTGAGCAGCGAACAGGAACGTCAACTCAATCAACTCAATTCAACGAGGAAGTAAGCGACCGGCGCCGATCTGTAGGAACTATGCAGGAACAGACTCACGGGCTGTGGGGCGTCGATGTTGACGCGTCAAGTGGCCCGTGTTGTAATGCTGACGCTGCAAAACGCACTGTCGTCAACTTCAATAGCGGATGTCGTGACGGTCCTCCATGCTAACAAGGCTCACAATTCGAAACTTCCGGAGGTTCGATTATGTTGACATCGAACTTGGCAGTCCGGTCGTGCTGATTGGACCCAACAACTCGGGCAAGACGGCCGCACTACAAGCCTTGTTTGACAGACTTATCTCCGAACTGCAGCCGCCCCCGGGGCTCCGCGAGCGGATGTGGAGCAGGCGCGAGTTCGAGAACTACCTATGCCAGCCGGAAACGCTCGAAGCCTACGCTGAAGCCATCGACGATCGCGGTCCGCTCTTCGGGCAGGCGACGCGAGCTATTATGACGGAGTGTATTGAAGACCTTGTGCCACGGGCGGCGTTGCGAGACCGCAACCATCGGTGGTGGCACGATACCAAGGTCAGTGATGACTTTCTGGATCCATTGTTTGAGTCGTTCTTCCAGAAACTTGGATTGCGCAACCTGATGCGGAAAACTGACTACCATGTGCTGGTTCGGCACGTCTCGGCAGATCAAATAGCGCCCGAGATCTCGGAGGTGCTTGACATCGTCGTGGAAGTCGCGAGACAAGCCAAGCCACTTGAGGAATGAAAGGAGCTCTGTAATGAGAAGGCCGCTTTTTTCTCTCTGTCTATTATTCTTTGCAGTAGTTCCGTTCTCGGCCCAGCAAAAGCGCGCGATGACCTTCGATGACGTGCTCGCCGTCAAGAACGTCTTCGATGCCCAGATCTCGCCCGACGGCAAATGGATCGCCTACGTCGTGTCGCGAGCCGATATGAAGGAGAACGCGTCAGACGCCGACCTCTGGCTCGTCGCGACGTCAGGCGGCGCGCCGGTCAGGCTCACCACAAGCAAGAAGAACGACAACCAGCCGCGCTGGTCTCCCGACGCTAAGCGCATCGCGTTCGTTTCTGCCCGCGACGAGAAGCCGCAGATATTCATCATCTCGCCGTTCGGCGGTGAAGCTGAGCGCCTCACCGATTCCAAGAGCGGAGTGCAGTCGTTTCAGTGGTCGCCCAGCGGCCGAAGCATCGCTTACGTCGCGCAACAGGAACCGACGTCCGAAGAAGAGAAGAAGCAAAAGGACAAGGATGACGCGCAGGTCGTCGACAAGAACTTCAAGTTCGCTCGCATCTGGGTGATCGACGTCGAATCGAAGAAGGCTCGGGAGATCGTCAAAGCGGACTACGTCGCAAGCGATCCGCAGTGGTCGCCCGACGGGAAGCAGATCGCTTACACGACGACGCCGACTCCGAAGGCGGACGATGGCGGCCTCTCCGACATCCGGATCGTCGACGTGGACTCCGGCAAACAGAGCAAGCTCAGTGATAACGAAGGCCCCGACACCGCGCCGCGATGGTCACCCGACGGGAAGCAGATCGCTTACCTGTCGCGCGACGCCAAGAACGGCGTGCTCGGTCAAATGAGGCTGACCGTCATCGCTCCCGAGGGCGGCCCGTCTCGTGCGGTCGCGCCCGCTTTCGAGTATCAACCCGGACCCGCTACATGGTCTTCGGACGGCAAGACGATCTACTTCACCGCCTCCGTGCGCACGACTTCGCAGCTCTTCGCCGTTGCTGCCGCGGGCGGCGAGCCAAAGCAACTGTCTAACGTCGCAGGCGTGATGGGGGCGGTGACGTTCTCTCGCGACCGCTCGCGAGCCGCATTCACTAGGGCCGACACGCAGCATCCGGCCGCCGTGTTCATCGCCGCCGCGCCGGACTTTCGCGAAACGGTCAAGCTCATCGATCAGAATCCGCAGATCGGTGACCTCGCGCTCGGAACAAGCGAGGTCATCCGCTGGAAGAGCAAGGACGGGATGGAAATCGAAGGCCTCGTGATCTACCCCGTGGGCTATCAGGCAGGCAAGCGGTACCCAACGGTTGCGTTCATCCACGGCGGTCCTTCCGGGGTGTGGACGCAGAGTTTTCCATCGTCGTGGGGCAACTTCGGCCACGTGTGGGCGAGCAAGGGCTGGGTCTCGTTCTATCCGAACGTTCGCGGTTCATCGGGCTACGGCGAGAAGTTTCTCTTGTCCAATGTTCGCGACTGGGGCGGCGGCGACTACCAGGACATTCAAAGCGGCCTCGACCATTTAATCGCCAAGGGAGTCGCTGATCCCGAGAAGCTCGCGCAGTCCGGATGGAGCTACGGCGGATACATGACGGCGTGGACGCTGACTCAGACGAATCGCTTCAAGGCGGTGATGGTCGGCGCCGGGCTGACGAATATGTACTCGATGTACTCGACGAACGACTTGCAGCGCGTGTTGGACGGTTACTTCGGCGGCGAGCCGTGGGACAACACCGAGTTCTACTGGAGCCGCTCGGCGATGGCCCACATCAAGAAAGCGAAGACTCCAACGTTGATCCAGCACGGCGCGGCCGACACGCGAGTGCCGCCGGGTCAGGCTCAGGAGTTGTACATGGGGCTTCGCAAGAACGGCGTGCCGGTCGAGTTGGTCTTCTATCCGCGCGAGCCGCACGGGCTTCAGGAGCCGCGGCACCAGTTGGACAAGATGCGCCGCGAGTACGCGTGGTTCTCCAGGCACGTGCTCGGAATAGAGGTGCCCGAGCCGAAACCTGATAAAGATGAGAAGAAGTCCGAAGAGAAGCCTTCGGCAAATGAGTAGGCCTACGGAAGTCTGTTGAGGCGGCCCACGAGCTGAACTCCGCACT
This sequence comes from Blastocatellia bacterium, assembly GCA_035293105.1. Taxonomy (GTDB): domain Bacteria; phylum Acidobacteriota; class Blastocatellia; order UBA7656; family UBA7656; genus DATDOV01. The sequence goes on along the minus strand of DATDOV010000002.1, from coordinate 129,079 downwards.
CGGACGGTCGGCTTGGGCGTAATCCTCTGGGCCGTCGGCGACGCCTGCGCCTCGTTTGCTTGCGTTCGCGTGTGTGGCTGCGCGTGAAGGTCGAACGAGTCGGATCGCTTATGTGACGGTCCCGAACCTCGCCGAGCGCTGATCGCAGCTACCATCCAAAGTGCGCGAAGTAGAAGCTGTAAAACACGACCCAGAACGCCGTCAGCAGCAGCAACTCAATTCGCGCTCGAGCGCGGGTCCACGGCTTGATCGCCCGCGCAATTCCGCGAGCCGCGACCGCGGCCAGCACGAATCGAATTACGCGGGCGGGAACCGAGATCAATAGAAACGCGATCAGGCCGCCGCGCCGCGCGCCCCACTCGACGGCGTAGACCTTGTAGGGTATTCCTCGCAGCGGTCCGATCATCACCGCGCCAAGCCCGCGATTGTCCACCTCGGACTCGACCGTAGCAATGAGAGTCGCGTTTATCGCCGGCACGTGATCGAGGAAACCTCGCGCGGCGCCGGGTGCTCGCGCTCCAATTCCATACATGACTGCGCCTCCGATCAATGCGCCTGCGAGCGCCGCAAGAGATCCTTTCAAAGCCGGGCGCAATGACCTGCACGCGAGCGTCGTCAACAAGACATCGGGCACGAGAAAGAAGAATGTGGCTTCGGCGAAGCCCCACGCGAAAGCCAGCGCCAGGGCGGCGCGGGTTGAGACGAAGCGATCAAGAGACGATGAAGCTGGTGTTGGCATGGTTGAGACTGGACTGCTGGTTCGGGTTGCCGGCCCCGCTTGAGACTCGGCATGGAACTCGAATACAACCTCGACGCTCACTTCGCGTCCTTCAACTCGCGCACAGCATCAGCAAGCGACGCGATCATCTCCCGCCTGCTCCCGCTGACGACTCTCGGAGCGCCAAGCCGCACTTCGCAGAAGAACGGGACCGGAATGAACTCGCCCTTCGGAAGGCTCCTTCCCATGTTCACAAGGTAAGCCGGCACCACAACCACGTCGGGTTTTCTCTCCAGCAGGTGCGCTACTCCTGCTCGAAATTGTCCCATCTCCTCCCCTGACCCCCGCGTCCCTTCGGGAAATAGTATCAGGGAGCAGCCGGCCTCGAGCGCGTCACTCATCACGCGCAGCGGATTGTTCTCGGGCGTGATGTTCTTCCGCGCGATCGGAAGGATGTTGAACAGCGTGCGGGCCAAGAAAGACACAACCGCGTTGCGCTCGAAGTAGTCCGCCGCAGCGACCGGCCGCACGCGCCGAAGCCGAGTGAGCGGGAACAGGCTCAGGAGCGAGATCGTGTCGAGGTGGCTTGAATGATTCGCAATCAGAATGAACGGCTGCGACGCCGGAAGGTGCTCGCGCCCCCGCACTCGAAGGCCGATGAACAGCGCCATGAACGGCCTGACCACGAGCGCGAAAAAGATCATCTGGACTACATCGCGCAGCGTGAGTGTGCCCCTTCGATTGCTGCCGCTTTTCGTCGCGCTCATTCCCCTCGCGCCTCAGACGTAGTGATAATAGCGTACGACGTGGAAGAAGATTGGCGCCGCGTAGCAGAGCGAATCCACGCGATCGAGCATTCCTCCGTGACCGGGAATCACGCTGCCGAAGTCCTTCACGCCGAAGTCCCGCTTGACCGCGCTCATCACCGCCCCGCCGCAGAATCCCGCGACAGTGATCAGCAGCGTCACAAGCAGCGTCTCGACCACTGAAAACGGCGTGAGGAACCTGATCGCGAGGCTCAACGCGGTCGCGCTTGCGATTCCGCCGACGAACCCCTCCCACGTCTTGTTGGGACTGACCGACGGGATGATCTTGTGTCGGCCGGCGGTCTTGCCCCAAACGTACTGAAGTACGTCACTAATCTCGACCACGAATACCAAAAACAGCAACAGAGTTCTGCCGTCGGCTTGAGCGCCCGCCGCCTCAAGCGCAGGACTTCTCAGAGTCAGCAGGTATCCAAGGTGACTGAGGCCGAACACGAAAGCCATCAATCCCCATTGAATCTGCGACGCCGACCCTACGAAGCCCGATGTCTCCTTCGACAGCACCATACGAACCGGCAGGATAAGGAACATGTAAACCGGGATGAAGATGATGAACATCCCGTACCAGGGGATCGCGATCCACACGTACTGAACGGGCACCGACAGAAACATCAGCACCAGCGTTCGATGGTCGGCCGGCCGAGTTTTGAGCAGCGTGATGTACTCCTTCAGCGCCCAGAAGCTCAGGAACGCGAACAGCACCAGCGGCAGACGGCCCGGGATCGCAAGCGCGCCGAAGAACACACCGGCCATGAGCCACCACGCCCACACTCGCGCCGAGAGCTCGCGGAAATCCTTCCTCGGCCAAACGAGACGCAACATCACGACGGCCGCCGATGAAACTGCGAGCACCGCAAGGACGATGAGCGCCATTCGCGCCATTGTCGGCGATAGCTCAAAGGGACCTGGTACGATAGGGTTCATCGCGATTTTGTCCAGCCAGCCTTTCGTCAATTGGTCGCGGACCGGTCGACCAGCCGCGATCATCATCGCTAAACCGACTTCAACTCCGCGAGCGCCTTCGATACGCGATTCCAGCAAGTGAGAAGCGTGAGAATCGCGCCGGCCCATAAGACCCACGGCCAAAGCCACGCCGCCCGCGGGAGAGCGAACGCGACAACCGCAAACGCGCCGATAACGAACGCGCGATCGCTCTTGCCCATCGGCCCTTCATAGCGGCGGCTCGCTCCAAGCGCTTTAGCCATCACGCCGCAGAACTCGGTCAGCACGGCTCCGATTGAGAATGCCACCGCCGGCCAGGTCGTTCCCTCATGCGCGAAAGCCAGCGGCAAATAGAGGCTGAGGTCCGAGATCACGTCGCCCACCTCGTTGAGCACGCCGCCGAGCGTCGTCGCCATCCCAAGCTCCCGCGCCATCATCCCGTCTATCGCGTTGAGCGCCATGCGGACGAACAACCATCCGGGCAGTAGGAGAAGGCACGCGCGCCATCGCCAGGACTGAGAGATTGCAGCGCCGGCGATTATCGATCCTGCGACAGCCAGCAACGTGACGGCGTTCGGGGTCACGCCCATTCGCGCGAGCAGCTTCATCAGCGGTCTGAGTAGGTGTTGAAACCGGGATTTGAGGTCGTAGACGGAAGCCATCGTGAGCGGCGGATTATAACACGCTGAAGCCTGGGCCCAATCTCGCGGCAACGATTCGCGCTATGCGGACGTGTGACTAAGACCGGAACCTCGTGCAAGCTTGGTGCGACTGTGAACGCGCCTCGCGATACCCCAGGCGGAACTTCGGTTGGCGGTCCCCAGGCCGGCCAAGAAGAAGTTTTTCCTCGACACCCCCTTCGGCCTCGGCGCCACCGCGATTCCTCAGGCGGGATGGGATTCTGGCGGAACGCTCTCGCACGGGGTCGGTAGGCCGGAGTCAAACGACTCCAATCACCGCCTGGGGAATTCTGCGGAGCGCGGCTGCCCTGCGTTGTAGGCTGAGCATCAGGGGATCACCTGTCGCGAGGCGAGTATGTTGCGCCGGGGTTCCCAACCGCATCGCGCTTGAGCTTGACGAACCAGCTCAAACCTCCTTACCATCGAACGCTTGTTCGAACCCCATCGCCAATGACCAACACTATGCCTGCAGAACAATCACGCTACGACCAGAAACTTGTTCACATACTCAAAACGTCGGCGGCGATCTTCGCCGAAAAGGGCTACCACTCGACTAGCATCCGCGACATCGCGCGTGACGCGAAGATGAGCCTGGCCGGGCTCTACTACTACTTCGACAGCAAGGAGGAGTTGCTCTACCTGATTCAGGACTATTGCTTTGGCACGATCATCGAAGAATGCCGGAAACTGCTCGAGGGGATCGATGACCCGGCCGTCCAGTTGAAGCTCCTCATCGAAAACCACCTGAATTTCTTCGTGAACAACATGAACGAGATGAAGGTCCTGTCGCACGAGGCCAACTCGATCAGCGGGGACCTCTTCAAGAAGGTCAACGCCAGGAAGCGCCAATACGTGGACCTCGCGATGAGCTTGATCGCCGAAATCGGACGCCGCCGCCGGGTCGAGGGCGTGGACGTTAGGGTCGCGACCTTTTCACTCTTCGGGATGATGAACTGGATTTACAACTGGTACAACCCGCGCAAGGACCTGGACGTCGCGGCGCTGTCGCAGAATATGACGCGGTTGTTCCTGTCGGGATTTCTCGGCGACGGGGCGAAGCACGAGCACTCTCTTGAGACGGGGCGCGAGGGTCACCTCGACCGCACGGTGTCAGTGTGGCAGCAGTAGCACGGGCGGCAGTTTAGCTCCGGGTTCGCTCGATAATGACTGGAGAAGACAATGGCCAGGGAAGCGATGGAAAACAAGCTTGTCAATTACGCGGTGCAGGAAGGGATAGCAATCATCGAGCTGAGCGACCCGCCGGCGAACACTTACACCTACGAGATGATGCGGGACCTCGATGACGCGATCCTCGAAGCCAGGCTCGACGACGAAGTGCACGTCATCATCATTCGCGGCGCGGGCGACAAGTTCTTCTGCGCGGGCGCAAACATCAAGATGTTGTTGGGCGCAACGCCGGAGTTCCGCTACTTTTTCAGCCTTCATGGCAATGAGACGCTGATGCGCATCGAGAACACCGCGAAGCTCGTCATCGCGGCAATCAACGGACACGCGGTCGGCGGCGGACTCGAGATCGCGCTCGCGTGCGACGTGCGGATAGCGAAGAGGGGCCCGGGGATGCTCGGCCTGCCGGAGATCAATCTAGGGCTGTTGCCCGGCATGGGCGGCACGCAGCGACTGCCCCGGATCATCGGCAAGGGGCGGGGCCTCGAATTGCTGGCTTCAGGCCGGACAATCTCCGTTGAGGAAGCGCACCAGATCGGCTTGGTGAATCACATGTTTGAAGAAGAGGGTTTCTTCGACAAGGTGATCGAATACGCGAAGCAGTTCGCGCCGCCCGCGAAGGCGAGCAAGGCGGTCGGCCTGATCAAACGGTCGGTGCAGACCGGCCTCGAGTTGCCTCAGGCGGAAGCGCTCGCGCTCGAACGCGAGTTGCTGCAGCGCCTCTTCGAGAGCGAAGATGCGCAGGAAGGGTTGAAGGCGTATAGCCAGAAACGTACGGCACAGTTCAAGGGGAAGTAGGGAGGAGAATCCATGGCGAAGATGTTCATCGCAGGCGAGTCGGTTGATTCGGTGAGCGGCGCGACTTATGAAGTGCGGAATCCCGCAAACGGCGATCTCGTCGATTCGGCGCCTAAAGGCAACGCCGACGACGCGAGGCGCGCGGTTGCCGCCGCCGCCGCCCCGTTCGACGAGTGGTCTCATACGTCGGCCGAAGACCGAGCGAATCTTCTGTTCAAAGCAGCCGAGATAGTCGACGCCGAACGCAAGAGTCTCGCTGAGCTGCTCTGCCGCGAGCAGGGCAAGCCGTTTCAAGAAGCAATGGGCGAGCTCGAGCACTTCCACCACGGGATCGACTTCTACGCCGGCCTCGCATCGAAAGTGCGCGGCTCACAAGTTCCCCTCCCCGCAAAGAACGCCTACGGCATGGTAATCCGCAAACCGCTCGGCGTGTGCGGCGCGATCGTGCCATGGAATTTCCCGATCACGTTGATGGGAACCAAGGTCGGGCCCGCGCTCGCCGCCGGAAACACCGTGGTCGTCAAGCCCGCGTCCACGACGCCGCTCACCACGATTCGAATCATCGAGCTGATGAACCAGGCGGGACTGCCAAAGGGCGTGCTCAACGTCGTGACCGGGCCCGGAGGAGTAGTCGGCGAGGAGTTGTTGAAGAATCGCACAATTCGGCGCATTGCCTTCACCGGCGAATCGGCGACCGGCAAGCACGTGGCTGAAGTCGCGTGCGGCGACTTCAAACGGGTGACGCTCGAGCTTGGCGGCTCGGACCCGATGATCGTCTGCGACGACGCCGACATCGCCAAAGCGGTAACCGGCGCGATGGTGGGGCGATTCTGGAACGCGGGCCAGGCATGCCTCGCGGTCAAGCGGCTGTACGTGTTCGATAAGGTCTATGACGAGTTCGTGGGAAGCTTGTTGGGCAAAGTCGCGCGGTACGAAGTCGGCGACGGAATGACCAGGGCCGAGAAACCAAAGATCAGAATGGGCCCTCTGCACACCGCCGCCCAGCGCGATGAGATTGAGGCTCAGGTGAAGGACGCGATTGACCGCGGCGCGCGAGTGTTGTTGGGTGGCTCGCGTCCCGAAGGCACTCAGCACGAGAAGGGATTCTATTATCAGCCGACTATACTCGCCGATGTTCCCGACGACGCGCGAGCCGTGCAGGAAGAGACGTTCGGACCAGTGTTGCCGGTCTTCCGCGTCGGCAGTCTCGACGAAGCGATCGAGCGGGCTAACAATTCGATTTACGGATTGGGTTCGTCGATCTGGACAAAGAACCTCGATAACATCGAAACGGCGATTGATCGGCTGCAGGCGGGGAACGTGTGGGTGAACTCGCTACACTACGGCTATGACGAGCTGCCGTTCGGCGGAGTGAAGGCAAGCGGATTCGGGCGCGAGCATGGACCCGAGGCGCTGGATTATTACCTCGAGCCGAAAGGCGTGGTTATTACAAGGTAACCTCGCGATGGGTGCGCTGCGTCGCTAGGGTGCGGTATACTCACAGGCAACAAGTTGGGAGGGTACGATGTCAACTACGATGCGCTGGGTCTCTGCCGATCTTGCAGCGATGCCTGATGACGGAAAACGGTACGAAATAATTGACGGGGAGTTGCATATGTCAAGGCAGCCACACTTGAATCATCAGTATGTCTCGGGTCGTTTCTTCGTCGAGCTTTATGGCTGGAGCAACGCGAATGATCGCGGATCAGTCTTCTTCGCGCCAGGTGTGATCTTCGCTGACGATGACGACGTCGCCCCGGACTTGGTCTGGGTCAGCAAGGCCCGGCTGGGTGGCATAGTTCAAGCAGACGGAAGGATTCATGCCGCCCCGGAACTCGTCGTGGAAGTGCTTTCGCCCGGCAGCGCAAACGAGCGACGTGATCGCGAAGCCAAGCTCAAACTCTATTCGCGGCGCGGGGTTGTGGAATACTGGATCGTGAGTTGGCAGGCCAGGCAAGTAGAAGTCTATCGGCGAGATAATGCACGACTGCATCTGGTTGAAACCTTGCACGAGCATGACGTCCTCGAATCACCTCTGCTTCCGGACTTTTCTTGTCAGGTTGCCTGCTTCTTCGAGGGAATGCCGGTGCCTGAATGAGCGTTGCTGCAGTGCTCGCCGAATCGATAGGTGACGATCACGACAGTATCTAAAAGCCTATGGGTGCAATTCCTAGATCCGACATGCCGGGACATCGCCGTTTGCAGGAACGCGTGCATGCGGCGCTGGATCGATGCCAGGAATCACAGGCCATCGAGTTCAAGGAATCCGCCGAGTGGGAGTCGCTCAAGTGGGGGATTATTCGCACCCTAATGGCGATGGCAAACCTTCGTGACGGTGGGGTGATCATTGTCGGTGCATCGGAACATGGCGAAACCTGGGATCTTTCCGGGATCGATTCCAGCCACTTGAGCACCTACCAAGTTGACGAAGTAACGGATGCGGTTAACAAGTACGCATCGCCCCCTCTGAGCCTCGATATTGTCCTTGTCCCTTACGGCAACAACACGGAGTTCTTGGCCATTCGCGCGCGGGAGTTCGAGCTCGCGCCCTGCGTGTGCAAACGCAATGGCCCAGATCAGGTCAAGAGCTTTAGGGAAGGCGAGATTTACATTCGACCAGCAGGGAAAGCTCAGACGAAGAAAGTTACGGATGCCCACGAGCCGCAGGACCTGCTTGAACTCGCGGCCGAAAGGCGAGCGCGAAGAATGATCGAAACAGCTCATCGCATCGGATTCGTCCCAGCGGCCGGCGCTCAACGAGCGTTTGACGACGAATTACAGGGACTATGAGCAAAGCACCGGCACGACTTCCAGTTCCAGTCCTCGAACATCCTCACTGGCGAGTCAGCATTCGCCCCGAGGCTTACATACCGGATGTAATCCCGTCGCTGAGTAAGTGCTTTGAGATCGTTGAGAAAAACCGAGTGCGCTTTCGCGGTTGGGATTACCCGCACCTTAGCCGACACGAACAGGAGCGCGGTCACGGCAAGACATGGGTTGCGTCATGGGCGAACTTTATGGGGCATTTCGAGTATTGGAGATTATACCAGAGCTCGCAGTTTCTCCATCTCTTCAGTGTTAGGGAGAGCACGGAACCTCGCTGGCGACAAAAGCTGCAAGCCGAGACCGAATCGCACCTATCCCATTACAGGCACGTCAATTGGAATGATGTCCCAGGATTCTTCTCACTCACTAACTTCACGTACTGTGTCACAGAAATCATTGAGTTCACAACGCGGATGGTACAGTCAGGCACTTATGCAGGAACGGTCAACATTTCTATTGAACTGAATGGGATTCAGGGCTTTGTGCTCACGACGTCGTGGGAACGCGCATGGTTCAAGTATTATGCTGCCTCCGAGGACGCCTTGGGAATAGTTGGCAAATAAATACAGAATCGCTGCTGTCGGACAGCGCCCAATGCGTTATCGATGTGCTTCTGTGGTTTTTTGAGCGGTTCGGGTGGATGGACCCACCGATTGAAGTATTGCGTAAGGACGTTGACGACTTTCGAAGTGGACGAATATGAGCAACGACGCAAATGATGCCTATCCGTCCGCTGCGCCGTAACCACACGGCTCGGTGATCTGCGGCTCTAAGAGAAACCCATGGCTCAAATGCTAATCGGCGGTGAGTGGGTCGGGTCGCGAAGCGGCGACTCGATCCAAGTCATGAACCCGGCGACCGGCGAAGCGGTAGACAGCGCGCCGCGCGCAACGGTCGAGGACGCGCGCGAAGCAATTGATGTTGCTCACGCGGCCTTCGCCGTTTGGAGCGAGTGGCCCCAGGCTAAGCGCGCTGATGTCCTTCGACGCACGGTCGAGATGGTCCGCATTCACGAGAAGGAACTCGCGAACCTTCTCACCCGTGAACAAGGCAAGCCAATCCGCGAAGCCGTGCTCGAAATCCGCCGCTACGCGCACACGATCGAATACTACGCCGGACTGGGCAAGAACATTCGCGGCGGGTACATCCCTCAGATCAGCGAGAACTCTTACGGCCTCATCATCAAGCGCCCGCTCGGCGTTTGCGGCGCGATCGTGCCCTGGAATTTTCCAGTCTCGCTGATGGGAAACAAGATCGGCCCGGCGCTGCTTTGCGGCAACACGATGGTCATCAAGCCCGCCGAGACGACCCCGCTCACCGATCTCCGCGTCGTCGGCTTGTTCTACGAAGCTGGACTCCCGAAAGGCGTGCTCAACGTCGTCACCGGCCGCGGCTCGGTCGTGGGCGAAGAGATCGTCACCAATCCCAAGGTTCGAAAGATCGGATTCACCGGCTCAACCGACGTCGGCCGCCGCGTGATGGCTTCGGCCGCCGGAGGGATCAAGCGCGTCACGCTCGAGCTCGGCGGCTCCGATCCGATGATCGTCTGCGACGACGCCGACATAGATGAGGCCGTCAAAGCCGCCGCCGTCGGGCGGTTCTTCAATTGCGGTCAGGCGTGCCTTGCGATCAAGCGGCTCTACCTGTTCGACAGCATCGCCGATGACTTCATCGAGCGCCTCGTCGCTCGCACTAAGAAGCTCCGCGTCGGCAACGGGCTCGCAGAAGGCACGATCGTCGGACCTCTGCACAGCGCGGCTCAGCGCGATGAGGTTGAGGCTCAGGTTCAGGACGCCGTGGATCGCGGCGCTCGCGTGCTCACAGGCGGCGAGCGCCTGCGCGGAGGCGAGTTCGATGGCGGTTACTTCTATCCGCCGACGCTGCTCACCGACGTGCCCGAAGACTCGCGCGTTGCGACCGAAGAGGTCTTCGGGCCGGCGCTTCCGATATTCCGCGTTCGCAGCCTCGATGAGGCGATCGAGAAAGCTAACAACTCGATCTTCGGACTCGGCTCTTCGATCTGGACCAACGACATCAATCGGGCGACTAAAGCTGCGGAGAAGATCGAAGCGGGTTACACGTGGATCAACTCGGCGCAGATCATTTATGACGAGTTGCCGTTCGGCGGATTCAAGCAGAGCGGGCTGGGCAAGGAGCACGGCACCGAAGCGCTCGACTATTATTCGGAGACCAAGGCGGTCGTTGTGAGCACCAAGAACGTTTGATCTTCGGATGGTCGTCGCGCCCGCCCGCGGGCAGGAGTGTTCGCATTTGGTGTACGCGAGATTCAAACGAGCCGCTCAATCTCGGCCAAGTCACAGGTTGGGAAGAGGCACTTGTGCCCGCTCTCCTCGCAGCGCGCTTCCGCAGGGATGTGAGTCGAGAGCGGCGGGCACAAGTGCCTCTTCCCAACCTATTATTCTTTTCATTGTGGTTGTACGATCGACGCTGGACGTTGACAGAAGGCGCCCGGCGGGCATTCGCCATTTTTAGTCATGAGCTACAAGACGATTCTCTTCGAGTTGACCGGCCGCATCGCGACGATCACGCTCAACCGCGCGGACCGGCTCAACGCGATCAACGCCGATATGCGCGAAGACTTCACGCGGCTGTTCACCGAGCTTCAAACCAACGACGAGATCGGCGTGATCATCTTCACCGGCGCGGGCCGCGCGTTTTCCGCGGGCGGCGACATCGGCTACTTCGAGGAGGAGCGCAACACCCGCGAGTTCCGCGCCGAAAACCATCGCCTCACCCAGTTCTTCGACGAGCTCGAAGTGATCGAAAAGCCGGTGCTCGCGGCCATCAACGGTCCATGCACGGGCGCGGGCTTGCAGATAACGCTGTCGTGCGACCTTCGCATCGCCTCTGACCAGGCACAGTTCGGCTTTCGCGAAAACAACATCGGCTTGATCCCCGGAGCCGGAGGCTGCTCGCGACTCGTCAAGCTGATCGGCTACGGGAAAGCTAAAGAGCTGATCTTCACCGGCGAGATGATATCGGCAGCAGAGGCCGAACGAATCGGATTAGTGAACCGGGTCGTCGCGCACGATGAGCTGATGTCGCGAACCCGCGCGCTCGCCGAGCACCTGCTCACTCGTGCGCCGGAGGCATTGGGACTCGCAAAGCGTATACTGTGGCACTCGGTGACGAGTGATTTCGCCACCGGCCGGATGCTTGAAGCGCTCGCGCAGAGCATCCTGATCAAGAGCAGCGACCATCGCGAAGGCATCCGGGCGTTTCGCGAGAAGCGCAAACCTGAATTCACCGGCGAATAGAATCGAAGATCGGGGACTACATGCCTACTGTGAATACCAGTTTATTCAGCAACGAGCGCACGCGAGTGGCAGGTTTGAATCGCGTGGTGAGCAAGGCGATCGGCGTCGGGTTATTCGTGGCGCTGACCGTTGCGTCGGCCCGCGTAAAAGTGTGGCTGCCCTTCAGCCCGGTGCCGATGACGATGCAGCCGATGGCGGTCCTGCTGGCGGGCGCGATTCTGGGCCCGTGGCTGGGCGCTCTGAGCCAGATTATCTATTTGACGCTCGGGCTTGCCGGTGCGCCGGCGTTTGCGGGTGTGCCGGGCGCAGGCATCGGCGTGCTGCTTGGGCCTACCGGCGGTTATCTTATGAGCTATCCGCCGGCCGCGTGGGTGGTCGGCAAGCTCGGCGGGCGTAGCCCCGGCGCGCGACGTATCGGAGTTGCGATGCTGATCGGACTCGCGATCATCTATGCTTTCGGGGTCGCGCGCCTAGTGCTGTTCACCGAGGGAGATTTCGTGGCCGCAGTGAACCTCGGCGTCGCGCCGTTCGTGGTTGCTGACCTTATCAAGCTCGCGGTGGCTGCAACTATCGTCGTCGGGTTAAGAGGCGTGGCTCGGCGCCAAGGGCTCCGGGGAGAGAATAAGTGAGGTAATGCCAGATGAGGAGAGCGCGAGAGAATCCGTAGCTCCGCTCACCTCATTCATCCTGACACCACGATTCTGCTCGTCACTTTCGGACACTCAAAGGGATGTTGGTAATGGAGGGAAATCATGGCATTTGAAAACGTGCTCCTGGAGAAGCGCGGCCGGATCGCAATCGTCACCGTCAACCGGCCTGACAAACTGAACGCTCTGAATGCCGCGACTCGCAGCGACATCCTCGCGGCCTTCGACCAGCTCGAACACGATGAAGAGGTGCGCGTCGTGATCATCACCGGAGCTGGCGAGAAAGCCTTTATTGCCGGCGCCGACATCAGCGAGTTCGCCGGCAAGACGGCGCTGCAAATGCGAGCTACGATGAAGGGCCGTCGGGCATTCGATGCTGTCGAAGACTTCCCGAAGCCGGTCATTGCGATGATCAACGGCTTTGCCTTGGGGGGTGGGTGCGAGCTGGCCCTCGCGTGCGACATTCGCGTCGCGTCTACGAAGGCGAAGTTCGGCCAGCCGGAGATAAAGCTCGGGATCATCCCGGGCGGCGGCGGAACCCAGCGACTGACTCGTTTGATCGGCGAAGGCAAGGCGATGGAACTGTGCTTAACGGGCGACATGATTTCGGCCGAGGAAGCCGAGCGGCTTGGGCTGGTGAACTACGTTGTGGCGCCCGAGGAGCTTGAAGCGAAGACCCTTGAGATCGCGAACAAGATGGCCGAGATGAGCCCGGTCGCGCTTGCGATGGCGAAGAAGTCGGTGAAGAACGCGGCGCGTTTGAACTTGACGGCGGGCGTTGAAGCCGAGGTCGATCTGTTCGCGATGTGCTTTTCGAGCGAGGACAAAGAAGAAGGCGTGCGGGCTTTCCTTGAGAAGCGCAAGCCTGAATTTACGGGCCGATAACCACTGGGATTCGTCACGGGTTTCATTGCGCCCTCATGTCCGTGAGCATTCGGAGCGTCGCTCTATTGCTTTCAATGGCGGAGCGGCTCTCTCCGTTCCCCTTTCCTTCTCTTCCAAGTTCGTCGGCTTCTCTGCGACTGAAGGGCGGTTACTCCAAAGGTTGGTTCCGGCCCGCTGCCTCTTGCACGGTGTTTCAGCCACAGGCTAGACTCCGGCCGTGAATAATCCTGAGGATGCCGCGGTCGCCGCCCCTCCCATCGTTGCCGATCCTAAAAAGGCAGGTCTTCCCCTCTGGGCATGTGCGCTTGCAATAGTGGCACTTGGGTCGATCGCCTACTCGGACAGTTTTCAAGGCCCGTTCTTATTTGACGACCTCGAGTTCATCGACCCTTCCGCGGGCCGGCGTCCGTGGCCCCCGCTTCACGCCGTCGGATTGCTCCCATCGCGTCCACTGATCGGACTCTCGTTTGCGCTGAACTACGCGATCAGCGGGTTTTCGGTTTGGAGCTACCACGCGCTGAACCTCGTCGTGCATCTTCTCGCTGCGCTCGCGCTGTTCGGCGTCGTGCGGCGAATTCTCTTGAGCCCGCGTCTCAGAGAACGGTTTGAGAGATCGTCAACGATGCTAGCGCTTGCAGTAGCGCTGGTGTGGGTGGTTCATCCGGTCACGACTCAATCCGTCACCTACATGATTCAGCGGTGCGAGTCGATGATGGGCCTGTTCTACCTGACTACTCTCTATTGCGCGGTGCGCGGCATGGCCGCGGAACGCCGCGCCGGACGTTGGTACGTCGCGTCGATCCTGACTTGCGCGGCGGGAATGCTCTCAAAAGAGGTGATGGTGACCGCGCCTATGATGGTGCTCCTATGCGACTGGCTTTTTCACCCGGCATCGCTCCGCGAGAGTCTGCGCAGGCGTCGTGGCCTCTATTTGGGACTCGCGTCTACATGGGTCGTGCTTGCGGTGGCTGGAATCCTGGCGCCGGTGAACAAGACCGCAGGCTTCGGCACAAAAGGGATGACCCCGTGGCTCTACTTCAAGTCGGAGTTCGCGGTGATTGTTCACTATCTGCGGATTTCTGTTTGGCCCGACAACCTCGTGTTGGACTATGCGTGGCCGCCGGCCACCTCGTTAGCTCAGACTGTTCCCTATGCGATTGTAGTCGGGGCCTTGGTTGTCGCGACAGCAGCAGCGTTGATAAAGCGAAAACCCATCGGGTTTTTCGGCGCGTGGTTCTTCGGCATCCTGTCGCTTACTTCGACTGTCATGCCTTTTGCTGATTTGGCCTTTGAGCACCGCATGTACCTTCCACTTGCCGGAGTGGCCGGCTTCGCGGTGCTCGGCGCATATGCTCTGGCAGAGAGAGTCTTTACCGAGCGCAGGGACGTGGCGAGAAAAGCGGGTCTCGCGCTGCTTACTGTGAGCGTAGGCCTGCTGACGGTAACGACGCTGCGGCGGAATCTCGATTATCTGAGTGATCTCGTAATGTGGACCGACGTCGTCAGCAAGCGTCCCGAGAATGGCCGCGCGCATGCCAACCTCGGCGTATCGCTCGCCCAGCGCCAACGACTCGAAGAGGCGTTGGCGCATTTCTATGTGTCGCTCAAGTACCGTCCCTATGTGGCGCAGAACCAACACAACACCGGCCTGGCTCTCTTCGAGTTGGGGAGGCCACGCGAGGCCGGACCGTTCCTGGTCGAAGCGCTGCGACTCGATCCCAAGTTGACGGTTGGTCACTACGATCTGGGAAGAGTGCTCGCGTCCCTGGGAGAGTTGGACGTGGCTTCATTCCACTTTTCAGAGGCGCTCAACATCGATCCTCGACACGCCGACTCACTCCTGGAGATGGGCCGCGTTCGCGAGAAACAGCATCGTGATCAGGAAGCGCTCGACTGGTATGCGTCGGCGCTGCGGCTGCGGCCGGACTGGTCGGAGGCGCTGGCGAGGCAGGCGGTTGTCCTGGCAACGGCTCAAGAGCCGGGGTTGCGAGACGCAGCCGAGGCGCTCCGACTCGCCGAAAGAGCAGTCTCGCTCACCGGCGGCAACAGCGGCGTTGAGTTGGACGCGCTTGCTTCGGTCTACGCCGAGACAGGCGACTTCGCTAAGGCCATCGAGTCGGCTCGCACGGCCGTGGCGCTGGCGTCGGATTCGGGGGACACAAAGCTCTCCGAGGAAATCCGCGGCCGCCTGCGCAGGTACGAGGAACAAAACGCAGTAAAACCTCAGGCATCAAAACGATCGAGGTGAAAGCAGGCGAAGCCGAAGTCGATCCGTCTGCGATGTGCGTTTCGAGCGGGAACCGACAGGGATGTTCCTCGAGAGACAGGCTTGAGTTCGAAAGGGTACTAGCCTGCCCCCGGAGGGCGGTCAGCGAGTTGTTTCGGGAAATGCGACGCGCGCGAGGCGCCAGGTGAGCTCGCCAAGATACCGTCGCAACTCATCAACCGAAACTCCTCCCGGCGGAACAGCATCGTCGCCAAGTCTTATCTGATCGAGCACCCAGCTCAACTGCGCCGGTGTAAGTCCGCGATCTTTCAACGCCGCTCCCGCAAGCGCATCTTCAACCCGATAACCCGCGTTCTCCAGCGCACGCACGTCAACAAGGTCGCGAAGCTCGGACCTGGACAGCAGCGTGCAGAGTTTGTTTGCAAGAATCTCCTCAGGAGGATCGACTCGAATTCCGTTGATCAAAAGCTTTTCCGGAGCAATTTGCGGCACGCGCTCACGCACGAGGTCGATAACGACTGAGTCCGTCCCGCGCCGCAGGAGGAAGCGCCGAAAGTCGGGAGACGTTTGCGTCGCCTCGATCGAAGCACCAAGTTCACGTGCGACGTCACCAACTACGGAAACGCCTTCCTCGAGCGCTTCGCTCGACGTAAACAGGTCAAGGTCTTGAGTCGCGCGATGGCCAAGATGAAAGCCGGCCAGCGCGGCGCCGCCGGTCAAGAAGAAGCGGCTCTCGCGAGCAAAGAACGCAACCAACAATTCGCCCTGAAGCTGACTGAGCCTGCTAACTGCCAACCAACCCCTCCTTGTGCCATCGGTCGAGCAGAAACTCCCAAAACGCCCTCCTTCGCCCGAGATGACGGGAGAGGTCAGGCCATCGCCGCCACACTTCTTCGGGTGACGTGAATCTCCACACGTCGGTATCGCGAGCTTCGCGCAGCACCTTACCCAGCAGCCGGGCCTGTTCTTCAGGCGAGGCCGTTTCGAGCCGGCGGCGCAGTTCCAATACAGTCATCGGCTCGTCCCACAGGAAATAGGGAATGGCTGTGGGATCATCGAGGTCGGTTGAAAGAGCGACGTTCATGGGCGGCTCCAATGTCCATCGAAGAGAATGCGACACACTGAACAGAGGATACGGCGTCGAATCCGCCCCTCGCAACGTCAAATGAGACGCCTGAGTTTGGAAGCCGGGGGAGCGCGCGCGTCTCGACGCGAAGGGACGCGGGACAGGTGCGCTCCCTGGAGGAATTCACTTGCTCGTGGTTGCGACCGAAGCAGCTCCAGGCTCACCCGCGTTCTTCACCCACTTATCGAACCACGTGATCATCTCCCACAGCGTGTGCTCGACCGACTCGCGGCCCGTGTAGCCATGCGCCTCGAAGGGCAACGTCACGTACCGCACATTCCCGCCATTCCCCTTCAAAGCCATGTACATTCGCTCGCTCTGAATCGGAAACGTGCCCGAGTTGTTGTCCGCTTCGCCATGGACCAACAGGATCGGTTCCTTCAGCTTGTGCGCGAACATGAACGGAGAGACCTTGAGGTACATCTCCGACGCCTCCCACAACGTGCGGCGTTCGCTCTGGAACCCGAACGGCGTCAGCGTCCGGTTGTAAGCCCCGCTCCGCGCGATCCCCGCCCGGAACAGATCCGAATGGGCCAGCAGATTCGCCGTCATGAACGCGCCATAGCTGTGGCCGCCGACTCCGACACGATTGCGATCGGTCACGCCCATTTCGACGGCTTTATCTATCGCGGCTTTCGCGCTCGCGACGATCTGCTCGACATAGGTGTTGTTCATCGTCTCCGGATCGCCTACGACCGGCATCGTCGTATCGTCCAGCACGGCGTAGCCCTGAGTCAGGAAGAACAGGTGAGAGATTCCGCCAATCGTCGTGAACCGATTCGCCGAGCCCGAGACCTGACTCGCCGTTCCCGCGTCGCTGAACTCGATCGGATAAGCCCACACGACCGTCGGCAGCCGCTGACCCGCCTTGTAGTCCGCAGGCAGGTATAGCGTGAACGAAAGCTGCACCCCGTCGGCTCGCTTGTAGGTCACGAGTTGCTTCTTGATGCCGCGAAGCTGAGGCGCGGGATCGGGGAACTTAGTCAGCGCCTGCTTCGATGAATCCCCCGCCGCTCGCACGAAGTAATTCGGCGGGTCGGTTTGCGTTTCCCAACGAGTGATGAAGCGCGAGCCATCGTCGGCGAGCAGAGCAACCACAGATTCGTAGCTCTTGTCGTCGCACTGGAACAGGCGCTCGCCTTTTAGGGTCGTCAGGTTGAACCGATCGAGGAACGGCCGGTCGCCCTTCGGCGATGCGCCGGCGCCGGTCAGATAAATCGAGTCTCCGTGCTGAAGGATCACCCGCTGGCCATTCGCGAGACTGCGCATCAGGGGCGCGCCCGGATCGTTGTAGCGATCCTGAACCGAACGGTCCCACACCAGTCGCGCAGCTTGCGAAGGGTTATCGGCGTTGATCATAAACGCGCGGCCCCATCGCCGGTTGCGGTCGAAGTCCCTCAAGAACGCGAGCCCCTTCTCGCCCCACGTTATGCCGGCGAAGCGATGTTCGGTCTTCCCCAACTCGACCGGCGCTCCGGAGAACGGCGCCGCGAGCATCAGCACCCGGTCGCGATGTGGGACCTTGGTTTTAGGATCGCCGCCGTCGAGCGACTCGACCCACGCGAGCGTTGCGTGTTCGGTCGGCCGCCACTGATAGCTTCGCGGGCCGGTCTGCACGCCATCGATCGGGACCCCTTCCGCCAGCGGCCGGCTCGTCAGCTTGTGTTCGAGCTTGCCGGTTCGGTCCCACACCTCGACGTCTTTGGGGAACGCGCCTTCGGGCGACAGGTAGGAGTAGGGCTTGTGGATGCGTTCGACGAGGAAGTGATGGCCGTCAGGCGAAGGATCGACCGCATCGAAGATCGCGGGCTTGCCGACCGGTGTCGCGTGAGAAGTCCGCGTGTCGACGAGCACCAATTGCGCTGTGCAGTAGTAATCGTACAGATTCTCGTCGTGCGAATTCTTGAGCAGGTCCTCATAGGTGCGAACCGGCGCGGGCTTGCCGTAGCTTTCCTGAATGTTCGGACCGAGCGGGACCTTCGGCTCAGCAGGCGGTCTGCCTCGGCCGGCGACGATGGTCTTGCAGATGAGCGTGTGGCTATCGGGCATCCACTCGATGGCGCTCGATCCGCCGAAGCCGCCGCCTCCCGAGTTAGCAGCGTTGATCGTGACGCCCGGGATTCGGCGCACGATCCCCGTTGCGGCATCTCCTACCCAAAGTTGTATGCCGGCGGCGGTCGTGTTGGTGAAAGCAAAGTGCTTCCCGTCGGGCGACCATCTCGGTGAGCTCAAGTAGGAACTCGGCGGCAACATCACCTTTCGCTCTTTGCCGTCAGCGATGGTCTTCACGGTGAGCCCGATGACTCGCTGGGCGCGATGCGGGCCGTTGGTGTTGGGATTGATGCGCAGCCCTGCGATTCGAAGCATCGGCTCAGAAAGATCGGCGATCGACGGGTAGCGCACGCTTTCGACGATCAACATGCGGTCGCGCGTCGGGCTGACGGAGACGGTTGGCGTAACGGGCGCATCAAGCACGTCGGTGACGGCTTTTGGCGGCCGCTGGTATCGCTGCTGGGCCGGCGCAACCCCCGCCAGGATTATCACTGCGGCGATACAGGCGATGGTCTCGAAACCGAAACGTCTTGCTCTTATTCTCGCACTCATGACTTTCTCCCTTCTCACGCGTCTATGTTGGGACCGCCGCCGCACGATCCACTGATTGGAGAAACGAGAGTATCGCTTCGTGTGCGGCTTCGGGTTGGTCGGTAGGGAATATGTGGCTGGCTGAAGGCAACAGGACGAGGCTGGAGCCCGGAATCGCGCGGGCGAGGATTCGGGCATTCTCAGGCGGGACAAGCTGATCGCTCTCACCGTGAATCACGAGCGTCGGCACACGCAGCGACCGAAGCCGGTCGTGTGAGCCCCACGCCCTGACGCCCTGAAGCTGAGCCAGATAACTTTCGGCCTTCGGAAAAGTCCGCAGCCTGATCGCGAGGTCCTCTTCGATTCGCGAACGCGGCGTTGAACCATCGTAGATGTAAGGGACCATCGCCCACACGCCTTCTTCGGGCGTCATCGTCGCCCTTGCGTCGAGCATCCGCAACACCTCCGCGCTCGCTCTCACCGCCTCACGGCCGCCGCAGTCCGTGCAGCCGAGGATCAGCGACCAGACGCGCTGGGGATGAGCGAGCGCGAGCTCCTGCGCGATCATTCCGCCCATTGAGATTCCGAAGACGTGGGCGCGCTCGACGCCGGCCGCCTCGAGAACCGCCGCCGCGTCGTCTGCCATCTCGCGAATCGTGTAAGGCCCGGGCGGAGCCTCGGTCCGGCCAACACCCCGGTTGTCGAAAACTATTGTGCGATAGCGCGTGGACACTACTGGCGTGGCGCGGTGCCACATTTCAAGCGTGTAGCCCAGCCCCATGATCAACAGCAGCGGCGGGCCCTGGCCATGTTCCTCCCAATAGATTCGGAACCCGTTTCTGTCAGCGTAAGCCATTATTCGTTCTTTGACTTGAGATACTCGGGAGGCAATGGATTCTTCGCGTCTTCGCCCTGCCAGAATACAGTGACGATCCACCAGCGCTTGCCGTCGTTCATCAATTGAATGCTGTTGATGCCGCGCGCGAAAGGCGTCTTGTCCTCAGCGGTGCGGCGCGACTCATAGGTGCTGAAGACTTGCGCGATGCGGCCGAAACTCTCCGATCGGCGCGCGACCTCGCGTTCGAAGAAGCCGTTCTTCTCGAGCATGTCGCCGCTGCGAGTGATGTAGTCCTCGACGGTGAGCATGCGCGCCGTAAAGCCGCCGTCCGACGTTGCGACCGTTGGGATGAGCCGCGCTCCGGTGGCGAACAGCGAGCGCATTCGGTCCCAGTCGCGCTTCTTACCGGCGGGCCCGGAGATCACGTCGTAGAGCGCGGCGATGATCGAATCGATACTCGCGACGTCTTTCACGTCGGCGGTCGGCGCAACCTGAGTGGTTTGTACCGCCTGGGATCCCTGGCCGGCATAAGCGATGGTGCTACTTGATGAAATTGTTATCAAGCCGATAGAAACCAGCATCAGCGTCTTGGATAGACTCAGTCTCACCATTGTTCCCTCGTTGATTGTATTCCCGACTGCGACCGCTCCAGTCCGAGCTAATCTACTCCCGGCGTTGCGTCGGGTCAATCAAGTGCGCGATAACGGACAGGTTAAACCGCCAAGTCGCCAAGACCGCCAAGGTCGGAACGAGAGTGTCCTCCCTTGGCGCTTCTCTTGGCGTTCTTGGCATCTTGGCGGTTCATCCCCTCCCCGCGCAATCGCTTCTCAGGCGCCCGGTTCTCGGCTATATTAACGCCGCGCCAACACAACCCCAGGAGGTCTTGCCCATGTTCGGTCGCCGTGTTGTCATCAGTTTCTCGTTGCTCGCTTCATTCATGTTCTTCGGATACGCGCGTGTCGCCGCGTCCGATGGCCCGCCTCCCACCCCCGAGCAATTCCTCGGCTTTCGCGTCGGTGAAGACAAAAAGCTCGCGCGCTGGGAAAAGATCGTCGAGTACATGAAGCTCGTCGCCGCGGGTTCCAACCGCGTGCGATTCCGCGAGCTGGGCAAGACAACCAACGGCAATCCGTTTATCCTGCTCGAGATCGGCGCGCCGGACACGCTGAAGAACCTCGATCACTTCAAGCAACTCGAAAGGAAGCTCTACTTTCAAGGCGGCGCTCCGACCGACGCTGAACGCGATGAAATATTCCGCTCCGGCAAATCGGTCGTGCTGGTGACGTGCAACATTCACTCGACCGAGATCGGCTCGTCGCAGATGGTGTTGGAGCTTGTTCATCGGCTTGCGACCGAGGACTCGCCGCTAGTCAGGAAGATTCTCGACAACGTGATCTTCCTGCTCGTGCCTTCGCTCAATCCCGACGGGCAGATCATGGTGACCGACTGGTACAACAAGAACCTCGGCACCGAGTTCGAAGCGAGTCCGATGCCCTGGCTCTACCATCCCTACATCGGCCACGACAACAACCGCGATATGTACATGTTCACCCAGAAGGAGAGTCAGTTGACGGCACAGTTGCTGTGGCACGACTGGTTTCCTTCAGTGTGGCTGGACGAGCACCAGATGGGCAGCCAGGGCGCGAGGATCTTTGTCATGCCGGCGACAGATCCGATAAACCCGAATGTTCATCCGCTGATCTATCGCTGGAATGGGATGTTCGGCCAATCTCAGGCGGCGGCGCTCGAAGCCGCAGGCAAAGAAGGCATCATCTACAACTCGACCTACACGAACTTCTGGCAGGGAGCGATGGCGTGGAGCGGCTGGTGGCACAATCAGGTTGGACTATTGACCGAAGTCGCAAGCGCGCGCATTGCGACACCGACTGAGCAACGCCGCGCGCAACCAGGCGGTGCGGCGGCGACCTCGGCTCCGGCTGAGGACTTTCAGACGCAGCAGAGGCGTCAGATGGAGAACCCGAACGAACCGCTGCCGCCGCCGCGCGATATCACTCCACGCACCGAGTACCCAAGACCCTGGATGGGCGGGCGCTGGACGCTGCGCGACATCGTCGACTACGAGATGATCGCGACGATGGCGCTGTTGGAGACGGCGGCCGAGCAACGCGAGCAACTACTGCGGCAGATCTACGAGGTGAACCGCTCGACGGTTGAAGCGGGCGCGAAGGGCGATCCTGCGGCGATCATCATCCCGATGGAGAAGCAGCACGATCCGCGCGAGGCGGTTCATCTGTGGCGGAAGCTCCGCATGGCCGGGGTCGAGATCTTCCGCAATGACTCCGAATTCGAGATTGAAGGAAAGAAATTCGCCATGGGTGAAGCTCTTGTGATCCCCATGAATCAGGTTTTCGCGCGATATGCGAAAGACTTGCTGGAGAAGCAGACATATCCCGAAGTGCGACGCGGGCCGAACTCTCCAGCCGAACCGCCTTACGATGTGACCGCGTGGTCGCTGGGTATGCAGATGGGAGTTGAGACGATCTTTGTCAACAAGCCTTTGCAGATTAAGCTAGGCCGAATGATCGAAGGTCCGCAACTCGACAGCGAAGTCAAAGGCGACGGCGAAAGATTCAGCTTCGAGTACAAAGGGGCCGACACGGCGATCGCCCTCAACAGGCTGTTGAAAGAAGGCGCTCTGATAGCGGTGTCGATTCGGAGCGACCGTGCGACGCCCGTCCGGTTCGAGGTCACCGGAGTCTCTCGTCAGCGCATGGAGGGGACCGCTAGCAGTCATGGTCTATTAGTAGAGGCGTTGCCGGCGCCAGATCGGAGAATAAGGAGGGCAGCAGCGACCAACAACGGCGCGGGGTCTGGCAACAACCTGCGAATGCCTCGCATTGGTCTCTATCAACCCTGGACGGCAAATATGGACGAAGGCTGGACTCGCTGGGTGCTCGAACAGTACGAGTTTCCGTTCACGACGCTTCACAACTCGGACATCAAAGCCAGCAAGCTGCGCGAGAAGTTCGACGCGATCATATTTCCCGATCAACAGCCGCGCGACATCCTGAACGGCTACGATTTCAAGTCGATTCGACCGGAGTATCGTGGCGGCATCGGGAGCGAAGGCGTCGAGGCCTTGCGCGAATTCGTTCGCGAGGGCGGCACGTTGATCACGTTAGGCGCGAGTTGTGACCTGGCAATCGACAAGTTCCCGATCCCAGTGCGCAATCTGAAGCGGGGCCTGACTCGTGATCAGCACTTCGCCCCCGGAACGATCTTGCGAGTTCAAGTTGATCCTTCGCACGCCATCGCGTTCGGAATGCCGGCGGAGACTTATGGCTTTTACAACAACAGCCCGTTTTTAGCCCTGGTAGAAGGCTTCTCCTCGCAGCGAGCAACGGTCGTCGCGCGATATCCCAACTCAGACGTAGTCGCTTCAGGCTGGTTGAAAGGCGAAGAGTTGATGGCAGGCCGCGCTGCGGTCATCTCGATTGAGATGAACCCCGGCCGCATAGTGCTGTTCGGCTTGCGTCCTCAGCATCGAGCGCAGACTCACGCGACTTTCGCGCTCTTGTTCAACGCGATCTACTCCTCGCGCGTCGATGGCACGCCAGCCCAGTGAGCGAGTCCAGAAGCAGGTGTTCAGAGTACCGACTTTAGTCGGGTAGTAGCCTTGCGCAATGAAACAACCCGGCTGAAGCCGGTACTCTAAACACCCGTATCCGAATCGCGCTAATCCAGATCCCACTTCTTACCGTAATCCAGAATCGGATAGGCCCGCCAGATTTCAGCGGCTCTTTCGGGGCCCACGCGTTCAAGAAACTCAGCAGCGCTGCACCACGGCCAGTCTTGCCATTTCTCGACGTAACCGTGATGCACGGGATTGTGATGAATGTAGTTGACGCTCGCCCAGAAGTGACGGTCCGATCTGATGTCGCGATCAAAACAGTTATGCCAGACCTGCCTGCCTCTCCGCTGATCTTCGCCATTCCACCTGAAAGATGAGCGTCCGTGAAATCGTCCTATCTCGGCGCGCAGTTCTTTGATGCGATCAGTTCTGACCAACAGATGATAATGATTAGGTAGAATGCACCAGGCATACAAAGCGGACGCGTAGTTGCCGCAAACTTCCAGGAGGGCGGTCTCACACTCCGTCATTCGGCCAGGAGTATGCCCGATAACGGAAGCGTGCTCGAAGCAAGCGCCAGAGACAATGAACTGTCGCGGGCCTTCGAAATCCCAATGAGGCGGCGAGTGCCAAGGCCGCTGTTGACGGCGCCGATGCTCGACGATCTCGCGCCGCTGGTCGGGCGTCATCTTGCGATAGTCATACATCGGCTTTTAGGGACCGCTTTCGGAGAGGGCGTTTAGAGTACCGACTTTAGTCGGGTAGTTTCTTTGGTCACTCGCGAGGAATCTCTCCGGCGAGTTGTCCAAGTCGGCTAGTTTCTCGCGAAGCGCTCTCTTACGCAAGCCGTTCGAGTCGGGGAGTCGGGGTAGTGGGAGTCGGATGGCCTCCCGCGAAAAGTCTTCCCCCGGCAACTGCCCAACTAAAGTTGGTACTCTGAACACCTGCGGCGAATCGTCCGCGCTTCCGCCGATGCCGGACTTCAAGAACGGGCGGATTATTCAACAAGAGCGGGCGGATCACGCGACACCCCAGAGCCTCTTTAACCCGTCGAGATCGCCGTTGAACTTGTCGCGGTCGCAGTTGCCTATCCCCGGTACGCTGTGCGGCTCGGGGCCTACGCTGCCGTCGGTGTACTGCCACAGCGTCCAAGTCGGCCAGTTGGCGGGAACAACGGCATTAGTCCCGTACTGTGCGAGCCAGAAGAAGCACTGGGCAAGTACGGCGTCGTGATTGCTTCCGAGTTGTTCCTTGATGAGTGAGCCGGAATAGAGGCCGGGGAATCTTCCAATGGTGTTGTTCACCTGGGTGACGAACTGCCGCGCCTGGTCGAGCGACATCGTAGTAGCCGACGGATTTGGCTCATAGTCCAAGACAAGCAGTGTATCGGGGCCAGGTGTGGCGGTACTCAAGAAGAAGTCGGCCTGGGCTGAGCCGTCACCGCCGATCCCGAAATGATAAGCGCCCCAAAGCACTCCGGCATCAAGGGCCTTCTGGCGGTTGGTCGTGTACGCTGAGTCTTTGAAGGTTGTGCCTTGAGTGGCCTTGTGAATGACGCCGACGATGCCTGCGGCGGCGGCTTGTTGGAAGTCGGGATTCGCGTTGTGATGGGAAATGTCGATGATCACGTTGAGCGGGTCTGCCATGGCTTCTCCTTTTGAACCTTCCAATCCCGCCCGTTTCGACGTCTAGTGGGCGGCCGGTTCCCGATTGTTTCCGCGAGTCCCCCACCGTCAAGGGTTGAGGCGACTGAATATCGAATCCAGATCGAACGTCACCCCAAAGTTCCCTCGAACGAACTTCTCCTTGATCAGTTCGGTTCGATTGGCGAACGTCACCGAGATGGGAATCTTGATGCCGCTGCCTTTCACCGGGAGCGTCAGCTTCACCTGGCCGACGCCGATGTTGCCTCGCGTATCCATCATCATTCCGCCCGGCATCATAGTGTCGTCCATCAAATGCTCGAACCGCGCGGCGACCGTCAGAACGACGCTACCGATCTTCTGTACTTCTCCGAGCGGGACATCAAGCTGGCCCGAGAGTTGGTAGTTGCGCAGGCGGTCCAGATTCGCTCCGGAGGGAATCTTATTCAGAATCGTGAACGACGCGTTCCCAGTGAGAGACGCTTTGCCGCTCCACGGGCTGGCTTCGATGATGAGATTGAAAATCGAGAGATCGGGATCATTCACGTTACGAGTGTTCGTGTACTCGAATGTCAGGATGGTCCCGTTGGCCACGCTCGCCAGGATGTCCGCGCGGCCCTGAGAGTACGCGTTCACTTCATTCGCGTAGGTGCTTACGAGGGCGGAAACTTCCGGTGATACCTTGACCGCCGGGAGTTTGACCAGAACTTCCTGTTTTATGATGTCCCCGACGTTCGCGGCCGATGCCGCCACGATCGCATCCTGCGCAGCTTTGAACCACGCGACGAGGTTCGGGTCGCTCTTGCCGCTCGATTCGTCGAAGTAGTCCAGCAGCAACTGCCCGTTCGTAAGCAGAGTCTGCCCTCTCTCCAGTACGAACTTCGACCATTGGGCCGCGTACGAAGGGTGTCTCGGGTCGCGCTTGTTGAGGATGTCGAAACGAAACGAATACGAAGAGAGCTGAGAGACTTCGCCGGTGAATGTGCCCGGCTGCGGCCCCCTGCCCGCGTCGAACGAGAGAGCGAATGAGGTGCGCCGCAGCACTCGCGTGAACTGTGTGTCGTCACTGTAGCTCTTGATGAATCCCCTGCTTCCAAGCGCCTTGATGATCCCGACAGGGTTCCCGCGAAACGTGATCGTGGTGCCCGATGTGTCACTCGACAAGGCCCCGTTCTCTACGGCGAAGCCAAGAATCGCCGGGACGCTACCCTTGGTAACCAGCGAGGTGCTGCCGGAATTGGAGGCGCCGCCGCCGACCTGTTTGTCTACTCGCGCATCATCGATTGACTGTGCGAAGCTGGCCGCCGTGGGTCCCGCTGCCAGCGCCAGCGCAAAAACAGTTACCAGCGTCGTGCTGTCGAACCTGCTTCGGGTCCTGGTTTCGAGAGTCGCCGCCGGGCCGTTCTTTATGGCGACGATGTCCTTGATCAAGTCTTCGAGTTTTATCTTGAGCTGCTTCGTCGACGCAGGCTGGGTTCCCGAAGACGCGGCCTGCGGCTGGCACCAAACGTCGGCGGCCGTCGAAAACAGCAGCGTTGCGACGACCAACGCAGTAGTCAGTTTCGTCCCGAACATCGTCAATCTCCTTTTATCGCGAACCAATCTCTGCCCCGCGCCGCGAGACCGATTCGATCCGGTAAGTCTCGAAGTGAAACGGCAACCTACTGGGCGACGGTAAAGATGTAAAAGAACTGGCTGAACTCCTCGCCGTCCGCCTGCTCATCTTGATGTGTGGAGACATCCCCGCCGTGGTCGCCCGTGGCTTGCATTGTGAAGCTCCCGCCTGAGTCTTCGGGATAGTTGATCTGCACGCCCAGAGTCCGCCGCCTATCAATGGCGCCACTGATGGGAGTGTCTTTGTGAGTCGGGCCGGGCAGATTGTCAGGACCGTCCCACTTGTAGTTCACCAGGTCGAGAATCTTGATCGAGTTGAGAACCCTGACGGTGACAGTTTCGCCAGCTTCGCACTCCAATCTTAACGGATTGCCTCCAACTATCTTCATGTGTCGAAGTCTCCTTATCAGAGTATGATTGCGCGGCTCACCGCCCGACATGTGCCGAACTCCTGCCAGCCCGGCAAATGACACATCGACCCGTCAGGTCGAAGGGGCCGATTGTTGACCGTATGTGGAGTTGCCATCGTCGACCTCCTTCGGTGGGATTTGCCCTTCTACTATAGACCAAAGAGGCGTGGTGAATAATGCAACAGGCTTGCGAAGACTACTACTCTTAGAACCTGATGTCTAGCAGAAAGTGCGTGGAGAAAGTGCTTGCAGGAAGTTCGCGGACCTAGGGTTCAGACTTCGTAGGTCGCGAGGCTGGAGGGCGTCTCCCACACTCGCACCTTATAGACCTTCACGCGGTCGTTGTTGATCTCTTCGGCGACCTTGTGAAGGATGAACCCGGCGAGGTGCTCGGATGAGGGGTTCATCTCATTGTCGAAGGGCTTCAGCTCATTCAGATTCTGATGGTCGAGGTAGTTCATCACGCGGCGGGTTGCGGTTTTCAACAATGTGAAGTCGACCAGCATCCCAATGTCGTCGAGACGCTCGCCCCGGACATGGACTTCAACTTTCCAGTTGTGGCCGTGAAGGTTCTCGCATTTGCCGCGGTATCCCCGAAGCGCGTGCGCCGCTGAGAATTCTTCTTCGATCATCACTTCGTACATGTTCGAGCCCTCGAATGGCGTGATGGCTGAAGCGTAGAAGAGTCGCCCGGCTTTGTCAATTTTGGGACGGTTGAACCGCCAAGACGCCAAGAACGCCATGAGAATGCCGGGTGTAGGCAAGGACGGGGAGATGCGACCAACGACGCGGCTCCCCACGCTATACCCGCGTCCTCTTGGCGTTCTTGGCGTCTTGGCGGTTCCATCCTCGTCTTGTACGATTAGAAGCTTGTGATTGGCTCGATGGCCCTCACAATGGGAGAGCGGACAATGAACCACACAATCACATTGATACCCGGCGACGGCATCGGCCCTGAAGTCACCGCCGCAGCCGTGTCCGTGCTTCGCGCGGCCGGGTTCCAGGCCCACTGGGAGTCTTTCGCCGTCGGTGCAGAAGCGTTGACGAAATTCGGCGACCCGCTGCCCGCCGACCTCATCGAGTCGATCAGGCGGAACAAGGTCGCCCTCAAGGGCCCCGTGATCACTCCCATCGGAACAGGGTTTGTCAGCTCGAACGTCCGGCTTCGCAAAGAACTCGACCTGTATGCGAACCTCCGGCCGGTCAAATCGCTCAAGGGCGTCAAGTCCAGGTATGAGAACGTCGATCTGATCGTCGTGCGCGAGAACACCGAAGACCTCTACTCGGGACTCGAGCACGAAGTCGTCCCCGGCGTGGTCGAGAGCCTCAAGATCATCACTGACCGGGCGTCGCGCCGCATCGCCAGGTTCGCTTTCGACTACGCCCGCCGCGAAGGACGCAAGAAGGTCACCGCGATTCACAAAGCCAACATCATGAAGATGTCCGACGGCTTGTTCCTGAATTGCTTTCGCGAGGTCGCGCGGGACTATCCCGAGATCGAAGCTAACGACTTGATCGTCGACAATGCGTGCATGCAGCTTGTCATGGACCCAAACCAGTTCGACGTTCTGCTGTTGGAGAATCTCTACGGCGACATCATCTCCGATCTCGGCGCGGGGTTGGTCGGAGGCCTCGGCGTCGTTCCTGGAGCCAACATCGGCGAGGAGATCGCCGTGTTCGAAGCCGTACACGGAGCGGCGCCCAACATCGCCGGACGCGGCATCGCAAATCCGACGGCGATGATTCAGACGGCGGTGCTGATGCTGAAGCACCTGGGCGAGCGCGAGATCGCCGACAGGATCCAAGCGGCCATCGAAATCGTGCTGGCTCAGGGCAAGACGATGACTCGCGATCTTGGCGGATCGGCGACGACGCGAGACTTCGCCGAAGCCGTTATTCTCAACCTTGAGGGGCAGAAACCGAAGACCGACTGACGAACGCACAAATGGCCAGCCATCTATCAGACATCGGATTCAAAGTAGACGACGAAGATTCCTTTGCAGACCTCGCCGAGGTCGCGCTTCGCGAAGGCGAGCGCCTACCAGCGCCCAATGGAACTTATATCAGGTGGTCTCCGGGAGCGGGCGTAGAATTGTGGCTGCAACTCGATAGAGGCGGCGACGTCATTGGCCTCAATCCACACTTCAGCGGCGACGGCAGAGTGAGAGCGGGCATTCAAGAACGAGTGACGGGAAGGATGAGGGAGACGGAGTTGGACGGCGGTCTCTGTGCGTGGGCCAACCCATCCGATGATGCTCCAGAGTCAGGTGACTATCCGTTCGTCTTTGACCTACCCGACTATGCGCTGACCAGTTCGATTCAGATTCCGTCGATAGTCACGATACAACTGGCAGCATTCGCCCACGAGATCACCGGTTATGACAACGATGACGCCTATTACGCGGCTCAACCCGAGGAGTTGAAATTCGCAAGCGAGTCGTTTATTCCGGCCGGGCTTTTTTCTCCGGACGGCGATCGCACCGACCCGCCGCAAGCGCAAGCGATCTTCTCCGGTCACATACTCAAATCCTCGTCGTTAATAAACCCTCATAGTGGCAGGGCGTTTTGGTCCTTGCGCGTCCAGACACTCGGCGCGGAAATCGGTGTGGTTGCCGATCCGTCGATGGTGTCCGGTTCGTTCAGAGACCGTGGCGTGGTGCATGGAGTATTCTGGCTTTCGGGCCGCTTGATTGATGTCCCGGAATAACAACCTGCTATGTGTATGATGGCGATAGGATCGTTAAAGTGAGGAAGGAGCCAAGCACTGGAAATGGCAAAAGAGACCGTTAATCGCGAAGTAGTGATACTGGGCTCCGGTCCGGCAGGTCTGACCGCAGCAATATACGCCGCGCGCGCGAACCTCAAACCCCTCGTCATCGAAGGCCCTCAGCCCGGCGGCCAGTTGATGATCACCACCGACGTCGAGAACTATCCCGGCTTCGCCAAAGGCATCCTCGGGCCGGAGTTGATGGAGGAGTTTCGCGAGCAGGCAAAACGGTTCGGCGCCGAACTGCTCACCGCGTGGACCACCAAAGCAGATTTGAGCCAGCGGCCCTTTACGCTCGAGACCGACGAGCACATCATCAAGGCCGCAACGCTGATCATCGCCTCGGGCGCGTCGGCCAAGTGGCTCGGCATCCCCGGCGAAGCCCCGGCGCCGCAAGGGCTCGGCGGCTACGGCGTGTCCGCCTGCGCGACCTGCGACGGATTCTTCTTCAAAGGCAAGCCGCTCGTGGTTGTCGGCGGAGGCGACACTGCCATGGAAGAAGCGACCTTCCTGACCAAGTTCGCCACGCGAGTCACGGTTATCCATAGGCGCGATGCTCTGCGCGCGTCGAAGATAATGCAAGAGAAGGCATTCAAGAACGAGAAGATCGACTTCATCTGGGACACCGCGGTCGAGGAGATTCTCGGCGAGAGAGAGACGGGCGTCACCGGCGTGCGCCTCAAGAACCTGAAGACCGGCGAGGAACGAATCTATCCGTGCGAAGGGGTCTTCATTGCCATCGGCCATCAGCCTAACACCGAGCTGTTCCGCGGCCAGCTCGAGATGGACGAGATCGGTTACATCAAGACTGCGCCGCGCTCGACGGCGACGAATGTTCCCGGGGTGTTCGCGTGCGGCGATGCGCAGGACTCGGTCTATCGCCAGGCCGTCACTGCGGCGGGGACCGGTTGCATGGCGGCGATCGACGCCGAGCGGTTTCTCGACAGTCACCCTCTCGAAGTTCAACCTGAAGGTGTCGAAGCCGGCGTCGCCTAAGATCGCCGATGCGTGAATCATGTTCTTGATCATCGGCATACGAATGATTCGCAGCCTGGTGAGGGACGGCTTGCGAGTGCGCAAGCAGTGCGGCAAGTGTGGTCTCTTGTCAGAGATGCGGGAATACAAGTGGAGAAGATGGCTGACGCTCTTCTTCGTGCCGGTCATCCCGCTCTCGAAGGGCGAATCGGTGCTGATGTGCGAGAGATGCGACGCGTCGTTTTATCCCGACGGAGGGGCCTTTGATGCGGAGGGTTCGAGATCAAGCGGAGCGCCGGCCGCCGACAGCGACAAGACGGTCATCACGTGCGGTTATTGCAACGGCAGGATGCGCATCCCGGTGTTTCTGCGCAAGGAGATTCACGTGACGTGTCCGCACTGCGGCGAGAAGTTTGACGTGAAACTCGACCGCGCTATCTGAAACACCGACGCGAGGAGGCTGTCGGAACAACGAGGCGCTTCCTCGTAGTCACGAATTCATTCGTTCTGATTGGTGAAAGGAAGTTCGCGTCTCGTCTAACGTGGAGACGAATGAATTCGCACTACGAAGGGTTGTTTCGACAGGCGCCTGGCTAGTCGAATGCGATCCCACGAGGAATTGATATGAGCGAAGACCGGGTGAAAGCAGAAGGAACAAAGGCGGCCACCGAGAAGCCGCCGGGAGTCGTGAGGGAGGTCCTCATCTCTCTTGAGCTGCTGCTGCTCTCGTTCTGGCTCGGATCGATGCTGTTCTTCAGTTTCGCGGTCGCGCCGAGCGCATTCGCCGCCCTCCCGTCGCGCCACCTTGCAGGGTTGATTGTCGCCAGCACGCTGAAGAAGGTCGAATTCATAGGACTGGCTGCTGGAGCCGCGTTGCTCCTGATGCAACTCGCCCGGTGGAAGTCGCACCGCGGCGGCAGTCGGGCGAAGACCGCTAGGCTCATGCTGCTGGTTGTTATGGCGGCGGCTGCGGGGCTGTCGCGGTTCTGGGTGTCGCCTGCGATGAACTCGATCCGCGAATCAATGGGCGGGGGGATCGATGATCTCCCCCTAACGGACCCGACCAGAGTGCACTTCAATGACCTTCATCAGTACTCTGTCAGCTTGATGGCCACTGCGATCCTGGCGGGCATCGTCGTCCTGTTCCTCACGGTGCGCTCATGGCGGGCGCGATGAAGGTTCGCGACCACCGCCTTGACGACTTTCGAAGCCATCTATAATCTCCCGTCATCTCGTGGAGACCCAAACCCAGCCAACACTCGAAGGAGACAACGCAAGCGAAAGTGCGAGAGGGCTGCAACGCAAGCTCGGGCTCGTCAGCGCGGTCGCCGTGCTCGTCGGCACGACGATCGGCACCGGCATCTTCCGCTCGCCGCGCGGCGTAGCGCTCAAAGTTCCGGACGAAGGCTGGTTCCTGTTCGCCTGGATTCTCGGCGGCTTCTTCACGTTGTGCGGCGCGCTGACTTACGTTGAACTGTCAGGAGCCTTGCCGCGAACCGGCGGCGTGTTCGTCTACCTGCGCGAAGGATTCGGCCGGCTGCCTGCGTTTCTATTTGGCTGGACGAACCTGCTCATTCTTCGCGCGTCATCGCTCGGCGCCATTTCGACGGTGTTCGCCGAATACTTCCTTCGTCTGCTTCGCACGGTGCTGACGTGGGCGGCGGTGACATTGAAGTCGGCAGCGGCTTCGCGCCTGATGGATAGCGGAGTGCTCGACCATCCAGCGTCGGTACCCCTCATCGCGGCTGTTGCGATCCTGACGGTTGCGATGTTGAACATCCGCGGCGTGCGGTTGGGAGCCGTGGTTCAGAATCTGACCGCCGGAACGAAGTACGGCGCACTTATACTCCTTGTGCTTGTGGCGTTCATGATCGGAGGCCATTACGAGTGGACTCCGCCGCCGACCGTTGAAGCCGTCGGCAACACGACGTCTTTCACGCTGTTCGGCCTCGGGTTGGTTTCGATACTGTGGGTCTACGACGGCTGGGCTGATCTCACTTACGTTAGCGGCGAGGTGAAACGGCCCGAGCGGAACCTGCCGCTGGCGCTGATAATCGGTACGCTCGCGGTGATAGCGATCTATCTGCTGGCCAACGTAGCGTACCTGCACCTGCTCGAAATCGATCAGATCGCCAACTCGAAGCTCGTTGCGGCTGAGGCGGCGAAGCGGTCGATCGGCGGGATTGGGGAAACGCTGGTGTCGATCGCCGTGATGATCTCGGCCTTCGGAACCTTGAACGGGTCGATACTGACCGGCCCGCGGATCTTCTTTGCGATGGCCGACGACGGTTTGTTCTTCCGAAAGATCGCGGCGGTGCATCCCCGATTCAGGACGCCCTATGTCGCGATCCTCATCACGGCAATCCCGGCGATGGCGATGGTGATGATGCGGGGCTTCGAGCAGTTGGCCGATACGTTCGTGCTCGGCATCTGGCCGTTCTACGCGATCGGTGTTGCGGCAGTGTACGCGCTCAGGTGGAAGCGGCCCGAGCTTGCGCGCCCGTACCGAACGCTAGGCTATCCGATTACTCCGGTGTTGTTTCTGCTGCCGGTGCTGTTTTTGCTTGGGAACGCATTGCGGGAAGACGTTGTGTACTATTGGGCGCGCTTGACCGGTGCGGCGACCTCTTCGACGGGAAGCGGCGCGTTGCTGGTGTTCGGGATCATCCTCGCCGGCATTCCGGTGTATCTGATCTGGCAACTGATTCGCCGCCGCCCGGCGCAGGGATGAGGTACGGCACCGAAAGACCGATGAGTCTAGTATTCCGGAGGTCACGACCATGACTAAGAGAAAGCGGAACATCCTGCTTGGAGTGATTGCAGGTATGATACTTGCCGCCGGCTTGGCAGTCGTTTATTACTTTATCTTCCTTCAACTCGTCCACGTTCCCACCGGATCGATGGCCAACACGATCCTGCCGGGCGATAGCATTATTGTCCGGAGATCCCCCAGCCGCATTGAGCGTGGAGACATCATCATCTTCTGGCATCCGGAGACTCCGGATGTCCGCTATGTGAGCCGCGTGATCGGCTTGCCTGGTGAGACGATCGAAGTCGCCGCCGACAAGGTCTTCGTCAACGGTGTGGATTTGCCCGAGCGACGCGTGTCGGTCGAAGTCCAGGACCCAACTCACCTCGCTCCGCTGATAGTCGCCGGAAACCAAGAAGCGGCACAAAGCGGCACGTGGTCCGTCTATTATCAGAAGCGAGACGACGACGCGATTGCGTTCGGACTTGAGGATGCGGGGAAGTATGCGGTCGAGCGGCCTTTCAGGATACCTTTAAGGGACGACCCGATTCCCGACTGGCTTCTTACCAACCCGGCGTTGCGCTCCTCGTATGACGCGAATGGCGACGGCTTGTACGACAGCGATCAGTACTTCTGTCTGGGCGACAACCGCGATAACAGCCTCGACAGCCGGTTCTGGGGCACGGTGCCATGGGCGTCCATTACAGGCAGGGCGATCAGAATCTACTGGTCCGCCGAGCCTGACGCACAAGGCGGAAAGACGAGATGGGAGCGAATCTCCAAGAGATTGGAATAGCTCTCTCCCTTGTGCGCGTCAGGCTTTCGGACGACCAAAGCCCTCGTCGGTGGCCACCTCGTAGAGGTGGACTGGAGTTTGGACATTTCGGAAACGCCAAATCCAGAAGGGCCGCTCAGTCTCAGCAAAGTCACAGGTTGGGAAGAGGGATTCATCCCCGCCACCGTTCGCCGTTCATATTTGGTTAGAGGTTGTTACTGAGCGGGGATGAATCCCTCTTCCCGACCTGAGATTTCTTCGAGATGAGCGGTGTCATCCATCGAGGGGTTACGCGGTGAAACACCCGGAATGTCTATTCTCCAGTCACCCCTCCGGGGGGGAGCAAACGGGTATGACGATCCTCTACAAACATAGCGTCCCTACGGGATGGCGACGACGATGAATTCTCGGCTGGAGCAGGCGCTTTCCTGCGCGACGCGAAATCTCCACACTTCACGAGCTTCTAACGTCACCTACGTTCACTTATAATCCCCGCGATGGTCAAGGCGGTCGCGGCGAAGAAGACAGCCAAACGAACACGGCCCACCTGGTGGAGATGGACCCGCATCATCATCGGCGTCACGCTCGCAGCGGCGCTGATCTACCACGGCGTCATCCTGTTCCGTGTCGTCCGGTACAAGAGCGCGAACCCGTCGGCCACAGCATTGATGGAACAACGGGCGGCCGAAGCTAACGCCGAAGGCCGGCCCGTCAAGCGCGAGCAGACGTGGGTCCCATACAATCGGATATCACCCAACCTGGTTCGCGCCGTGCTCGCGGGTGAGGACTCGCGGTTCTTCGATCATTCTGGCTTCGACTGGGAGGAGATGAAGAAAGCCCTCGAAAAGGACTGGGAGGAGAAGAAGTTCCATCGCGGCGCGTCGACGATCAGCCAGCAACTGGCTAAAAACCTGTTTCTCTCGACCTCGAAGAACCCTCTGCGCAAACTCCATGAAGCGCTGATCACGTCGGAGATGGAACTGATTCTCGGAAAGCGCAGAATACTCGAGTTGTACCTGAACGTCATCGAGTGGGGAGATGGCGTCTACGGCGCGGAAGCGGCCTCGCGGTTCTACTTCAACTCATCGGCGTCGTCGCTGAGCAGCGAGCAGGCGGCGTTCTTGTCGGCAATCATTCCCAATCCGCGCACCGCGTACAACCCCAGTCGCCATCGCAAGCGAGTCGCGCGCCGGCAGGCGTTGATCCAGCGCTTGATGCGTCACGTCGTGATTCCGAAGGACCTGAGCTAGCCATCGCCAATCACGGCGTCGGCCTCGATTTCGACCACCATATCGGGTGAGATCAAACGGCTCACTTCGACCATGCTCGTCGCGGGTCTGATCTCACCGAAGACCTCGCCGTGCGCTCTGCCGATCTTCTCCCAGTCCTGAATGTCCGTGACGTAGATCCGAGTGCGAACGACGTCCTTCAACCCCGCGCCTGCTTTGATCAACGCGGCCTCGATGTTCTTGAGCGTCTGTACCGCCTGGGCGTACGGATCACCCAGCCCAACGACGTTCCCATCAGCGTCGGTCGCCGTCGTGCCGGATACATGGACGTTCGAGCCGACGCGGACCGCTCGTGAGTAGCCCACGATGGGTTCCCAGCGAGTGCCGCTCGATATGTTCGTTCTGGTCATAATTGCCTCTTAACGCAAAGACGCGAAGCCGCAAGGTCGCAAAAGCGACGGCGGATGTTATTCGACACGCGACCATGCGTCTTCGTCTCTTCGCGTGTCGGTGTTTTTCTCTTCGCGTATTCCTGCTTTGTGTCTTCGCGTCCTTGCGCCTTTGCGTTGATTCAGTACCTCACCCAGCCCGTGCCTTCGTGGCCGAAGCGAAACACTTCGGGGTGAAGCGTATCAGCCAAAACCTCGAGTGACTCGACGAGCCGCGGGCCGGGGCGGTTGAAATACTGATTGCCATCGGCGACGAAGACCCGCCCGCTGCGAACGGCGTTCAAGCGATCCCATTCGGGCTTGTCGCTGAGCACGCGCATCTCTTCAAGCGTGCGCCGAATGTCGAATCCGCAAGGGGAGACGAAGATCGTGTCCGGGTTGGCGGCAACGAGTTCTTCCCAACTCATCCAAGGCGAGTGCTTGCCCGCTTCGCCGAAGAGGTTCACGCCGCCGGCCATCTCGACCAGTTCGGGCATCCAGTTGCCGCCCGCCATCAACGGCTCAATCCATTCTATGTACGCGACCGTTGGACGAGCGTCTATCACCCGCGCTCGCCTGCGAATCGCTTCGATTCTCGATTGAAGCTGGGCGTTGAGATCGACGGCGCGCTCGGGCTCGCCAAGCGCCGCTCCGACCCGTGTGATGTCGCTCCACACGTCGGAGAGGGCATTGGGCTCGAGCGAGACGATGACGGGCTTGGAATCTATCATCTCGCAGACGGCCCGCTCGACGTCTTTCAAGCTGACCGCGCAGACTTCGCACTGCGACTGAGTGATGATGTGCGTTGGCTTGAGCCGGTCGAGCAGTTCGGCGTCAACTCGATAGACGCTCAGCGCGTCGGTTAGGATCGCTTTGACGCGCTGATCGATCTCGTAGCTCGTGCCTTCGACGTTGAATTTCGGCGCGGTGCAGACGGGGAGCCGTGCGACCGAAGCCGGATAATCACACTCGTGTGATCTGCCGACGAGTTGTTCTTCGAAGCCGAGCGCGCAGACGATCTCGGTCGCGCTTGCGATCAGGGAGATGATTCTTGGGCGGTGCATGCGCGGCGTCGACCTGTCGTTCTATTGCTGCTTCCCTTCGATGGCGCACAGAAGCACTGCCGCTGCGAGCCCGAGCCTGCGGTCAAGGAGACGGCTCACGTCCTGCGAGAAGTCGAGCGATATCTTCATGACGAACGGATTCGCGTTCTGTTTGAACGTGCAGACAGGAGTGCCGCGTACCTCTCCGTCGTAGCGTTGCGGAATC
Organism: Blastocatellia bacterium; assembly: GCA_035293105.1. Classification (GTDB taxonomy): domain Bacteria; phylum Acidobacteriota; class Blastocatellia; order UBA7656; family UBA7656; genus DATDOV01. The sequence goes on along the minus strand of DATDOV010000002.1, from coordinate 92,071 downwards.
AGGTTCGCGAACGGGATGAAGCGCCTGACCAGGGCCATCGTCGTGCTGTCTTCGCGAATCGAACCGATCTGCTGGTCCGCCGTGTCCATGACCAACCACTCGTCGCGGACGATTGACTTGAAACCCTTCCGCTTCAGCACGCCGACTTTCTGCCCGGTCTGAGAGTCGCTCACGTCGTACTCCGACGAGATGTCGAGCGCCCGGCGCGCCTTGATCAACAGCACCTCGGACTGCATGTCCTCGCCGGTGTAGAGGCGGATATCCTCTTTGAGTTTGAAGGCTTTCATGTTGGCGAACAGGACGACCTGCCCGGCGGGGTCGTAGACGTGAAATGCGCCCCCGAAGAGCTTGAAGACCTTGCGACGGACCAAATAGTTGTTGTGCTGGAATCTGCCGGCTAGCATGGTTCCTCCTTAGTGTGCGGCCCCGATGCGATACTGCGTCTGCCGCATCGTCGAGCGCCAAGTCTACCACCCGACGGCCCGAGCGCAAGGGTCAGGTAACACGGCTCAGCAAGATGAAACTCGGCCAATGCTGACGGTTGTATTCGATATCGGGCGGCAGAGCATTAACATCGCGATTGAACAGAATGAGGCTGGGCGATAATATGGATCGAAGAGAAGAGACCTACTCGATTAGATTCCAGCCCCACTGTTGTCACCTCAGCCACAGTCCCAATCTCTCGAGAATCCTTACCCCATATCGGCCACCGTAAGGCGAGCGCAAATCCCAATGACCGCCTACGAAGGTATAACATTCGAGGCTGGCGAGGTAGTACCAAAAGCCCATCACTCTCGAAGGGAGCTGCTTGTGGTAGAACCGCAGATAGCGATGCGCTCGCGAACTAACAACCGGCCCCTCGTTGCGGGCCCACGCGCGACGTGAGCTCCACAAGTCGAAGCTGTCGACCTTCACTTTGTCCCCACGGCTAACCGTCGGAGTCCCGCCTCCAAAGACGACGCGATGGCCGGCATCAATCTCGCGCTTACCCAACCAGACCTTCCCTACGCGAACCAGCAGTTCAGTCTTGGCTGCGTCCATGTTGACTCGACAGTTGGCGGCCCGTCTCAAGTCGAATACCGCAAGTGGCGTGGCGATCCTGAGCGAGTCGTTCGGCGACATGCGAGCGTAGGTGCTAATGATGGCGGAGCCGCGCAGGATGTAAAGCTGGCCCTGTCCGTCCACAGGTTGCGAGTACGCAATCTCGCTCTGCCCCGACAAGCAGACTGAGAAGCTGGGGCCCAAAACCAATTCGCTGCGGGTACCGGGCGCCGTCCTCACTCGGTCGCCGTACGCCAGATCGGCGTGCGTGGGCACAGCTTCCCATCCGGCTTCGCCCCGTTTGCGCTCGGTCCCCGGTTCGGCGAGGCTCACGAGCCCGCCCGCCACCCCAACTGTGTAAAGCTCCTTCTGCGGCCCTGTTGTGCGGATACCATCGACTGAAGAAACGGCCCCGCGCTTCAGCGCACTGTACCACGATTCGCTCTTCACTCTGCTGTTGACGCTTGCGAGCATCTCCGCGCGGTCCCTGCTCCAGCGCATGAACTCGTTGTCCGGACCGCTTTTCGAGGTAGTCCCAACCCTGGTGTTGCTACGCGCGATGACCTGCTCCCCCTCGCGCACGCGGCCGTCGACATAGAATGCCTCGCCGGTGACCGCCGTGAAAGTGGTGCGCTCACCTGACACGTTGAATAAAAAGAGCCCGCCGCCGGTGAGCACGCCGTCACCATGGGGCGTCATAACGGTCACGGGTTCGTATAAGCATGGCGCTTCGTAGTACAAAGGTTGCCAGACGAGGACCTCGAAGATTGCCGACCCTCTACCGAGCACGAGTTTTTGATTGTCGAGGGTCAGATCCCAAAACGTGCACTCGCTATTTTCATCAAGCCGAAGATAATAGCCGGGAAGGAGGAGGATTTCGGCTCGTCCATGTGGCCCGGTCTCAATGACATCGCCATTGATGAGTTGGCGCCGGATGAGAAGTTTCTCGGATCCGTTCCCGCCCGACTTCAGTCGGGTGTCGCCGGCGACAAAGTTGACCACGCCACCATTCACGTCGAAGCTGGGAACCGAAACCAAGGCTCCTGGAGCCTGCGCTTGCGCTGCGTCATGTCCGGATGTGCACAACCAGATGGCGATGCTGAGAAGGAGCGCGACAAATCTCTTCGGTTTCATTGGGAACCCCGATATCGTGATTTCCCGCCGGAAGTTACCGCGCGGACGCCGGGCATACCTTCATGAGGCCGTCATCGTAGAACGTGGCGATTATTTCTCATTCTTGGCGGGCAAGGCAAGGACAGGACTTGAGAACTGGAGGCGATCGGTGGTCGTCGATACACCGAGCAGTTCGGCATTTCTTCAGCGGACAATGAGCAAGGCCGGCAACGGAAGCGTGACGATACGAGGATCCGCGACCGCTTCGGCATCGCCGCGCGTTATTAGTAGCCCGAACGGCGCGTTGTTGACAGCCTTCTCCAGGTAGGTCCGAAGGCCGATCGTGTCTCGCAGCGGATCGATCACTCTGCGATATTTGACCTCAACAGGTATTCGTTTCTCGCCGATTGTCAGAACGAAATCAACTTCCGGGTCGCCACCCCGCTCGGGCAAGTGCGCCACCTGAAGGCCGGTCAGCGAGGCGAAGAAATACCCGACCGTGCTTTCAGCTATGCCGCCCGCCAGATCATGGAGATGGGGCGCGCGGTCCAGGTTCTGGGCGTCGAGCGGAATGATTTCTTGCAACCATGCGGCGCGAATCGCATGATCGCACAGGCAGAGCTTGCTGTATCCGCGCCGTTTCTTCAGCCTTCCCTCCAACGGCTCTATCTTTCTCAGCAACAAACTGCTGTCGAGGAAATCCAAATAGTGCCGGATTCGCTGCGGGCCGTAATTGGCGTGCAATGTTCGCTGAGCCTCTGCCGCCAGGGTCGCGGGGTTCGGACTCTGGCCGATGTAGCGGCAGCCCATGCGAAACACTTCTTCCAACAATTGACTGTCCCGCTTTCGCCCACGCTCGCCGGTCCGCAGATCGTGTTCGATCACCCGCCTCACTACCTGCTCGTTTAGTTGTTCCGCAATATCTTCCCACGAGATGTCGCTGAGCTTCTGCGCAAGCGGGTAGGCGCCTCGCTCTGAGAATGCGGCAAAAGCACGCGACAGTTGTGGGGTTTGGGAATTCGCATGAACGGCGAGGTCGCGCCAGAATTCCGATCTCAACCAGTCGGGCCAGCCGTTCTCGATTTGCATCGGCCTAAGCTCGCCGAAGCCCCGCAGCGCGGCGATCTCCGCAAGACGCAGCGGGCCGACCTCCAGCGAATGGATGCGCCCGGCCATGCTGTCTCGGCCCTTCTCGATCCGTAGCGCGGAACTCCCCGTGACCATCACCCGGACGGTCGAGTGGTCCACAAGCGATTTGAGTTGGACGTCCCACGACGCGGTGTTCTGAACTTCGTCGAAGAACAGGAAGACCGGCTCGTCGCGATGCGCGCTTTCGTTGATTGTCGTTCCAAGGACGGCTTCCTCGAACCAGTCGACGATGCGGAGAATCGGCTCTTCGAACCCCGTGCGCTCCATCGCCGGCAGTTCGTCAAACTGAACCCGTAGAATCCGACGCGGAGCAACACCATCAGCCAGGAGCGACTGGATCAACTGCAACTGCAGCGTCGTCTTGCCGATCTGGCGGGGTCCTCGGATTACCAAAACCGGCGCGATGGGCTGGTCGAGCCGCTGCCTCAGCTTGGCGTATGGCCAGCGGTGAAACGGCGGTATCACCGGCAACGCTTTCTTCTCCCACCACGGGTTCTGGCGCCGAAGGTCGAGAATCAAATCAGGCCTCAGCCCAAATGTTTCGGGAAAAAACAAATCGTTCCGTCCTTCTTGCCCACTAGCCGGACACTGCGCCGGCTGCTTTTAACTGTTCCTGCAACCGTGCGAGCGTTGTATCACTTCGCGGTGTAAATCTCCGCGCCGAGCTGAACGAACTGTTCGGACTTCTCCCGCATTCCCGCTTCCAGCGCAGCCTGCTCGTCCATCTCCTTCTGCGCTGCGTAGTCCCGCACCTCCTGCGTGATCTTCATCGAGCAAAAGTGCGGCCCGCACATCGAGCAAAAGTGAGCCAGCTTCGCTCCCTCTTGCGGCAGCGTCTCGTCGTGGTACTCGCGCGCAAGCTCAGGATCGAGCGAGAGATTGAACTGGTCCTCCCAGCGAAACTCGAAACGAGCCTTCGATAGCGCGTTGTCCCAGTATTGCGCTCCGGGATGGCCCTTTGCGAGATCAGCCGCATGAGCCGCGATCTTATAGGCAATCACGCCCTCGCGCACGTCCTGCTTATCGGGAAGACCGAGATGCTCCTTCGGCGTCACGTAACACAACATGGACGTCCCGAGCCAGCCGATCATCGCCGCACCTATCGCCGACGTGATGTGATCGTAGCCGGGCGCGATGTCGGTCACGAGCGGCCCAAGCGTGTAGAACGGCGCTTCGCCACACGTCTCAAGCTCGCGATCGACGTTCTCTTTGATCAGGTGCATCGGGATATGTCCCGGACCTTCGATCATCACCTGACAGTCCATGTCCCATGCGATCTTGGTCAATTCCCCCAGCGTTTCAAGCTCAGCGAATTGAGCTTCGTCGTTCGCATCCGCAATCGAGCCCGGCCGCAAGCCGTCGCCGAGGCTGAACGACACGTCGTAGGCGCGCATGATCTCGCAGATGTCGCGGAAGCGAGTGTACAGAAAACTCTCCTCGTGATGAGCGAGGCACCACTTCGCCATGATCGACCCGCCGCGCGAGACGATGCCCGTCGTGCGCCGGGCCGTCAGCGGAATGTAGCGCAACAGGACTCCGGCGTGGATAGTGAAGTAATCGACGCCCTGCTCGGCTTGTTCTATCAACGTGTCGCGGTAGATCTCCCAGGTCAGCTCTTCAGCCTTGCCGCCGACCTTCTCCAGCGCCTGATAGATAGGCACGGTGCCGATGGGGACCGGTGAGTTGCGGATGATCCACTCGCGAGTCGTATGAATGTTGCGGCCGGTCGACAGGTCCATCACCGTGTCCGAGCCCCACTTGATGGCCCAGCGCATCTTCTCGACTTCTTCTTCGATCGACGAAGCGACGGCCGAGTTTCCGATGTTGGCGTTGATCTTCACCAGGAAGTTGCGCCCGATGATCATCGGCTCGCTTTCGGGATGGTTGATGTTAGCGGGGATGATCGCGCGGCCGCGGGCGACTTCATCGCGAACGAACTCGGGCGTGACGAACTTCGGAATGCTGGCGCCGAACGACTGACCCGCGTGCTGAAAGTTGAGCGCGCTGCGATCGCCGTCTCCGTTTCCTCGAGACGACGCTTCGAACTCCGCTTCTCGACCGAGGTTCTCGCGAATCGCGATGAACTCCATCTCCGGGGTGACGATGCCACGCCGGGCGTAGTGCATCTGAGTGACCGCACGGCCACGTTTCGCGCGAAGCGGCAAGCGACGCGCGCCGGGGAAGGGATCGAGCCTTGCTTTGTCCTTCGTCAGCGCATACTCTCTCGCGCCTTCGGTGAGGTAGCCGTCGTCCTGAGGCAGAACATCGCGGCCCTCGTACTCTTCAACGTCGCCGCGCGCGATGATCCACTCGCGGCGCAGAGCAGGCAGGCCGTCGTGCACACTGCACTGCCTGGCGGGATCGCCCCACGGACCGGTCGTGTCGTAGAGGCGCACGGGCGGGTTCTCTTCGACCGAGCCGTTCACCCCGCGGGTCACGTTGAGGCGCACTTCGCGAAACGGCACGCGCAGGCCCGCCGCTTCGATGTAGATTCTTTTGGAATTGGGAAACTGAAGGCTGCCCGAAGACAGCTCTTCGGAATTGTCGCTCGCGTTCCTATTCATGTTGATCTCCCTTCGACGGCATTATCCGTATCAGGTTCAAGGGGTCTCCCGAGTGGGACTCTCAGCCTCGCCGTCGCGAAGCTCCCCCGCGTATGTGATCCGTGCGTCGTGTCCCTAGCCACGAGCGAATCACATGAAAAGATCGTTAACCAGCATCTTCCACCCCGGGACTGCCGGCTCGGCGTCGGCGATCTCGCCGCGTGGAAAGATTGTCGGATTTTCGGGGTCATCGGCAGTGTACTTGCGAACATCTTCGGCCCGTAGCACGTCGGCGTCCCAGACGACAAGCGTCCCAGCGCGGAAGTAGTCGGCGCGCTTGTCCGCCATTCGCCGCTCGGCCTTCGGGCCATAGTCGTCTTCGCTTCTGACCTCGACTGCGAAGACCGGGGCCCCATCGAGAAACTTCCCGCGCGTGCGAGGCCCGATGTAGTACGACGCGTCGGGGCAGAAGGACTTTCGGTGAGGTAGGTTCACTATGAAGCCGGTGTTGTCACCGTAGGCGCGGCCGATGCCAGTCCTTCGGGAGTGCTCGCGAAGGCTGACAAGTACCTCGCTCGCTGCGCTGCTTGGCAAATCTCCAGTAGGACTCATAAGCAGTATTTCTCCGTCGACCAGTTCGGCTTTCCCCGGTACGTGGTAGAGGTCTTCTATCGTTGCCTCGACTTTGATGCTCATAACAACTCCGAGAATCCGAGCCTCAGAACTCGCAAGCCGGCGGCGTGCGCTACATCATCCCCCAATGAAGACCATCGCGCGAGAGGGTTGAATGAAGTCGGGCTCGTTGATGCGATGGCCCTCTTCCTTCTTGAGGACCGTCCCGATCATGAAGTCTACCAAGTCCTGCCGCGATGCGCCGCCGCGCAGCACGTCGCGAATACTGTATTCCACAAGCGAGAACAGGCACGTGCGCAAGTTGCCGTCAGCCGTCAGCCGCAGCCGCGAACAAGCCCCGCAAAACGCCATCGTCACCGGCGCGATGATCCCGATCTCGCCTGGGGCGCCGTCGGCGAAGACGTAACGCAACGCTGTTTCGCTCGCCGAGCTTCGCTCGCGCGGCACAAGCTTGTGCCGTGCTTCGATCTTCTGCAAAACCTCACGGCCGCCGACCAGCATGCTGCGGTCCCACTGATGAGCATTATCAAGCGGCATGTATTCGATGAATCGCATCGCGACGCCGGTCTCGCGCGCGAAGTCCGCGAAGTCGGCTACCTCGTCTTCGTTCAATCCGCGGATGACGACGCAGTTGACCTTCGGTGGGGGAAACCCGGCTGCGAGGGTCGCTTCAATGCCGTCGATCACCGATTGCAAGGCGTCCCGGCGAGTGATCTGTTTGAAGACTTCGGGCTTGAGCGAGTCGCAACTGATTGTCAGCCTAGTGAGTCCCGCCGCCTTCAGTCCCTTGGCCCGTTCCTTTAATCCGTCGCCGTTTGTGGTCAGCGCGAGATCGCGCACGCCGGGAATCGCGGCCAGCTTTTCGATCAGGTACTCGATGTCGCGCCGGACCAGCGGCTCGCCTCCCGTCAGGCGCAGCTTCTCGACGCCGAGGCTCACGGCGATGTCGGCGATCACGATGATCTCCTCGTAGCTGAGAATCTCGTCACGGCGCTTCCATACGATGTCCTCATCAGGAATGCAGTAGAAGCAGCGAAAATTGCACCGGTCGGTCACCGAGATGCGCAGGTCCCGGATCGTCCGTCCGAATTTGTCTTTGAGGTGTCCTTCAGCCATAACGAGGATTATTTGGAAACCCGATTCTAGCAATCGCGGTTCGATGACATCAAGAAGGGCGGCAGGACTCGAAGGCAAGGGTGCGGACGAGGTACGAAGAAGGGGCGGAAAAACCGCCAAGAAGCCAAGGACGCCAAGGTCACCGCCAACTGTCGCGAGCTTGACGGTGGCCTGGCGTCCTTCGTCTTGTCGACGGACACGTCATGCAGGTGAGGCAGGCGCGCCTCGTCGCTCAGCAGCGGTCCGCACCAGGAAGGCCGTCCCGTTCAGTGGCCCCTCATTTCCCCGCGAGCCCCTGCTTGAACACGCCCCACCCATCTCTCGCTACCAATGGGGCGTCGCCGATCACGAACAGGTGGCCGTCGTTCTGCGCGTAAATCTTTCCGTCCGGCCCGATCGTCATTGGCGTGTATGCGGCCCCAAGAGCCAGTTTCAGGAACCGCTTCTGATCGAGCGTCCCGCCCTGCTTGATGGCGAATAGATTGCCATCTTCGCTGTTGGCGTAGACTCTGCCTTGCTTGTCGATGCCGAACGCGTTGACGCACCACTCGAACCCGTTCGGGTGGTCGTCTACGCAGGTGATCACGCCGTTCTCATCGCGGCTGCAGCTAAGCGTGTTGGTGTGCTGGAACTTCCACTCGACCTCAAGGTTCGCGTTGAGCTGGGTGATGAAGTAGGCTTCCGGGTCGCCGGGGTTCGACGCGGTCCGATCCGGCGAGCAAACCACCGGGTCGTTGCAGTACGAACCCACGCCGCCGTAGTGATTGTCCTTGATCACTATCGAGTAGTTAGTTCCCTGGTTGAACACACCAGGCGTGACGTCCCAGCCGAACGGAAACGCCGCAAGAAACTGGCCCGTCGAGCTGAACTTCATCAAGTGGCCTTGAGCGTAGTTGTACCTCGTGTACGCCCCGTACAACACGCTTCCATCGGGCAGCACGACCGGAGAAGAGCTCGAGTCGTCCAGCACGCGCGCGGGCGGCGGCTCGTTGGTGTCAGGCGCAACTCCGGTCGTCGCGCCGACGCGGCACCCGCCCGGCGTGCCGTTAGGCGGAATCGTGACGTTGCAGCCGTCGTTCAATCTGTTTCTCAACGACGCCGCCCACTTGACCGTCAAATCCGGATTGACGGCGATGAGAAAGTTGTAACGTGTGACGAAGTGAGCGCGGCTCACGGTGTAGATGGTTCCGTCCGGGGCGATGGCCGGCGCGACGTTGATGCCGGGACGTTGCGACCCGCACGGCGCCGTCGGCGCGACCGCTGTCGGACTGGGAGGCCACGGCGGCGGACTGCCGAAGCCCACCTTGCATTGATCCGTCGCCGCAGGCGCGCCGGGTGTCAGAGAAGCATACGTCGCCTTGGTGACGGTCCCGTCAGGCGCAACCTTCACGAGCCATGAGTTCACGACGTCTTTGTCCCACGGTTTGCCTTGAGTCAGCTTGATCGCGTTGTAGTAGACGTTGCCCGCGCTGTCGGCGCTCAAGGGGCCCGCTACGAATGTCTGCGCATCGATCGTGTTGCCGAACGGGTTGATCCGTGCGACCACCGAACCATCCGACCTTCGCAACTTGAAGATCGTGCCGCCGAAGCCCGGGTCATACACGAAATCGCCTACGAGCACGGCGTGATAGACGGGCTCCCAGAATGGTCCATTGAACGTGATGTTGCTTGCGAAAGGCACGGGCTTCCAATCGCTCTGAAACGTCCATTTCTCGACCAACTGCCCGTTCTCCCAGTGAAGCCGCTTCTGACTCCACGTCTGCGTTTCCCAGTGCTGTATCTGCGTGAAGTTGCCGCCCTTGAATTCCATGAACACATCATCTCCATCCGTGAGCGGCGTCTGGTAATGCACGAGTAGATTGCCCCCGGCTAACGGGTCGGCCTTCTCCTCGGGAACATTCGGGTCATAGATTATATCGGCGAGTTGCGCGTTGAAGCTCTGCGCCTTCACGTCGATCTCGCCGGTGTGTTGCGGGTTCTTGCCCCACTGGGTCCAACTCAGGTCGGTGCTCGGACTCTGCACCAGCACAAAGGCAGAGCGGTCTGACGCCTCCGGCCTCTTCGAGACGCTGAAGACAGGAACCGTCGTTGGGCGGGCTCGATAGACTGACGGTGGCGACCATGTTCCGGGCCGCCGGGTTGACCGGAGTCGCAACGTCGCCGGTCTGTATTCCTCGACGCCGCCGACTGGTTGTGACTTGGCCTGTCCGTACGTTGATGCTGACGCGAGCGCCATGACTAGCGCGCCCACAAATAGCCTCCATCGGTTGATCATTGTCTGTCCCTCCTTCAATGTTGGGAGCCGACATTGACGCCGGCGCGATCAAGCTACCGCGCAAACGGGGATTGCTGTTCCGTAAGTGCCATGAATTACGCGGGCGATTTGTCGACTCGTGTCCCCATTACCTTCGCTAAAGATTGTCGGAAAACTCTGGTTGAACTATTTTGGTTCCGTGCGGCGGCTTGAGGCGCGCGCCCGTCGAAGGACCATCGTGGGCGGCCGCAGCAGGCGGGATTATATCACCAGGAGTGGGATTTGAAACGGTCTTTCTGTAATCACGCTCGCGACGTTGCGTGAGTCGCGTCTCGTACCACGACGCCGCCCGTTGACGGCGGAATCTCACGCCCAGAAGTTGCGGTCGAGCGTGCGGTATTGGATTGCTTCGCTGACGTGATCGGGTTCGATCGCGGGATTGCCCTGGAGGTCCGAAAGCGTCCGGCTCACCTTCAGGATTCTATCGTACGCCCGCGCGCTCAATCCCAATCGCGTGATCGCGTTCTCGAGCAGCGCCTTCGACGCCGAGTCGATCGTGCAGTATTTGCGGATCAATCGCGGCGACATCTGAGCGTTGCAGAAAATCTTCTCATCATGAAAGCGCTCGAGCTGAACCCGGCGCGCTCTGACCACGCGTTCGCGTATCTCGGCCGATGACTCGCCCGGCGCATCGCTCGCCAGCTCTTTGAACTTCACGGCCGGCACGTCGATGTGAATGTCGATGCGGTCCAAGAGCGGCCCGGAGATCTTCGACACGTACCGCTGAATCTGCTGCTGGGTGCATTTGCACTCGCGAGTCGGATCATTGAAGAACCCGCACGGGCAGGGATTCATCGCGGCCGCGAGCATGAAGCACGATGGAAAAGTCAGCGACATCGAAGCCCGGCTGATCGTGACCCGGCCGTCCTCGAGCGGCTGGCGCAAGACCTCGAGCACATTGCGCTCGAACTCCGGCAGCTCGTCGAGGAACAAAACGCCGTTGTGGGCTAATGAGACTTCGCCGGGCCGCGGAACCGCGCCGCCGCCGATCAAGCCCGCGTCCGATATCGTGTGGTGGGGCGCGCGAAACGGTCTCGAGGTTACCAGGCCGCGCTTTTCGGTCAGCCCGACGACGGAGTGAATCTTCGTACACTCAATCGCTTCTTCAAATTCGAGAGGCGGCAGGATCGTCGGAATGCGCTTGGCGACCATGGTCTTGCCCGAGCCCGGCGGTCCGATCATCAGGATGTTGTGGCCGCCGGCGGTGGCGACCTCGAGCGCGCGCTTGGCGTGAAGCTGGCCGCGCACCTCGCGGAAGTCGTCCGTGTACTGGCCCAGGTCCGCCAGCAGCGATTCGGTGTCAATCTTGAGCGGCAAGGGCGGTGAGTTGCTATTGAGAAGCTCGACGACGTCGCGCAGCGTCGCGACCGGGTGCACGTCGAGCCCGGCGACCACGGCCGCCTCGCGCGCGTTTTCTTCGGGGATGATCAGCCGGGATGCGCCGCTGCGCTTGGCGGCGACTGCGATCGGTAGCGCGCCCTTGACCGGCCTGACTCGCCCGTCAAGCGACAGCTCGCCGACGATCAGCGTATCGTTGAGCTCTTCCCGGTTGAGGTCGCCGTTCGCGCCCAGTATCCCAATCGCGATGGGCAGGTCGAACGCGGACCCTTCTTTCTTCACGTCCGCGGGTGCAAGGTTGACCGTGACGCGGTGAATGGGAAAAAAGAAGCTGGAGTTGTTAATGGCGGCGCGGATGCGTTCGCGGCTCTCTTTGACCGCGAGGTCCGGCAGGCCGACCATCGTGAAGATCGGGATCATGCTGTCGCCGGCGCGCGGCGTCAGGTCGATCTCAACATCGACCACATAAGCGTCGATCCCGTACACAGCGGCGCTGAGTGTCTTGAAGAGCATCCCCTCCTCCTGACTTCTGAAACCTGATTGTGCGGCCCTGAGTGCCGGCGGGTCCCCGCCGTAACCAATAGACGGAAAGAGCGTGCATGATAATTCAATGACGCTCACAAAAACACCTGGATTCTGCTCGACCTTGAGTTGCAGACTTGCGCCGAGCACGAAAGGCGGTCGAGAGAGCCCGCTCGATGCTGATATCATTGGGCGGACGCGATCTTTGTTACCTTGACTGAGGAGGGGAAGGACCGTGGATGAGTCATTAAAGCAGCGGGTGCTCCACCTGTTCGTCGTTATGGGAGAAGACGCGCTTGATCTCCACACGCTGTTTGAGGCAGGCGGCAACGACCGGGCCGAGCGCGAAGAAGTGGTCGATATAGTCGCGAAGCTTGTCAGTGACGGATTCCTCGAAGAGCGCGGAAGCGACTATTACGCGTTGACTGAAACAGGCCGGGAGGCGCTCCGACGGCAATGAAGAGCTTCACCGATGCACTGCTGACAATCGTGGTGCTTGGGGGGATTCTGGTCCTGAGCGCGCTGTTCACCCACGCCTTCACGAAACGCATGTACTATCGCTGTTCGGAGTGCCGGAACCTGAATGCCAAACGCCGAACTCACTGCCGTGTTTGTAATACGCCATTGATGGGAGGATGAGAATCCACGAAGGACACAGGGGACGGAGGGACGGGGCGAGGGGGCGACGCGGGGACGCGGGGACGCGGGGACGCGGGGACGCGGAGACGCGGAGACACGGAGACACGGAGACACGGAGACACGGAGAGGACACCTCGCCACGTCGCCCCGGCGTTTTTTTCTCTTCGTGTTCCTTCGTGTTCTTCGTGGATTGAAATTCGTGGATCAAAGATGAAGCGACGCGGCTTTAGCTTCGATCGCCGCAAACAGCCGCTCGCGCTCTGAATCGCCCCTGGCCTGCCGGTAGGCCGTCAGCAGTTCTTTCATCGAAACCAGTTCCTTATACAACCCCGCGTTCGCGATCGGCGGCGTCAAGTATGACACCAGTTCGGCATACGAGCGGCGCTTCGCGATTGTGCCCTCCGACGGGTTGTTCACACTGTAGAGGTAGATGTTCGGCAGCTCGCCGATCAACCGATCCGGCCAGCATCGCGACGATAATCCTGCTTGCTTGCCCGGCATGAACTCGAGCGACCCGTGAGTGCCGACGTGAACCACGGCATCAGCACGGAAGACCTTTTCAATGAACGTGTACATCGCCATGAAGCCGTGATGCGGACTTCCGCCTTCCGCCGCGAGCAGCCTCATCGGATCGCCTTCGTATCCAAACGTCGGCTGCACTCCGATGAACACATTCCCAATGCGGACCCCGAGAATGAGCACCTCCTCGCCGTTTGAGTTTATTCGGCCCGGCGCGCGTCCCCATTCTTTCTCGATCTCATCGACATGCGGGCACAAGCGGCGATACTCGTCCACGCTAATGCGGTAGACGACGTTGGCCATCATTCCGTGCTCGCCCGCATTGCCATCCAGAACCATCTCGCGCAACCGTTCCGCGCTCTCCGGCGGATCGACGATATACCCGGCAGACTTCAACTCCCTCAGTATTTCAATCAAGCTCGGAAACACATCCAGGTCCGCAGCCGTTCCGATGTTTCCCTTGTTGGGCGGGAAGCAGAAGATCATCAGCGCAAGCCGCACATCCGCGGGCGGTGCGACGCGCAATCGGTTCCAGCGCGCAAGCCGGCGCGCGATCCTCCGGCAGCGGTCCTCGATCGGTTCGGGCTGGTCGCTCGCCTGAGTCAAGCCGCCAAACACGAACGGTTCGGTCGCGCCGTCGAGTTCCGGTATCGCAACCTGCATCGCCGCCTGCACCGGGTTAAGCCCCACGCGGCTTGCCTCCCAATTCTCGATCGACTGAACGTCGAGTGAGACCACGGATCGAAACGGCACGCCGAGCGATTTGAAGAACTCAGTCGCGGCCTCCGAGTCATTCATCGCCGGGCCGCCGACGAAGCTGAAGCCGGTCAGCGAAACGACCTGACTCACTCGCGCACGCGGGCCGCCGCTCGCGGGCGACCCATCAACAAAGAACGCCCGGCACGCCTCGCGATTGTCCATGAACGTCGAGATCGCCGGCACGACCGCGAGCCCCTCTTCCTCGATCGCGTGAATCAACCGGTCGTAGTGACGCCGCGAGCGGCTGACGATCTGTGGCCGCATCAACAGCAATCCAACCGTCGCGCGCTCGTCGAGTTTTAGCCCGCGCGCGCGTTCGTACCACTTGCGGTAAGCCTGAAACGTCTTGAACAACTCAGGCGCGTCCGGATGATAAATGCCTGCCGCCGGCATGGTCTCAGGCGCACTGATGCCGCCGATGCGCGAGTTCCCCGCGACGTAATGCCTGATCGCATACAACAGCATCGATCGAATGTTGTCAGGCGTCGGCTGGAGAAAGTAAGCGAACAGGAGAAGATAATGCTTGATGTCGGCGAGCTTCCCGCGCGCCGGGACAAGCTTCAACACGGACGGCAACCGGTTGATGAGTTTCAGGTACGCCGAATGATTCGCGCCGCTCCCATTCCGGCCGCGGCCTCTCACGTAATCGGCCATCCACGATCCGAGCTTGCGAACGAGATTATGACTCGACGATGACGGCTCGGCGGCCTGGTCTGCTCGAGCCTTCATCATCTCGCCGAAATCGAGCCTCCCCATTCGCGTGCGCCGCATGAGCGCCGGCATACAATTGAACGCGATCACCGTGCGTGGCTGGTCCGCCGGTCCGTCGAGCGCCCCTGCGATCAGCGACGCGTTTCCTTCGTCGGTGACGTGAATAATGAAGACGACGGCGGATTCCCGAATGTCGCGCTCCGCCTCGCTCCACCGATCGAGATCGAGCGTCGCCCCGCAGTTGTAAGCGGCTACTTCGAGGCCGAGACTGAGACGCCGATTGATCTCCTGCTCGGCCTTCCTCAACGGCCCGAGCAGGCTCCCGCCGACGTACAGGACCGTGATCTTCACCTTACTCCTTCCAACTCGTCTTCGAGACCCGCGAATACGTCTCGCAGCTTGTCCAGCACCGATTGCTCCGCCGACCAGAAGCCCCGGCCCGCCGCCTCCAGCAAGCGGCCAACCATCGTTCGCGCCGAGTGCGGGTTCAACGCGCGCAATCGTTCCAGCATCGCGTCGTCGAGCACGAACGTCTCCGCCACCTGATCGTAGACCCAGCCGTCGACGGCATTCGCGGTCGCCGACCAGCCGAACGTGTTGGTCACCTGATGCTCGATCTCGGCGACGCCGCTGAAGCCGTGCTTCAACATCCCCTCGTACCATTTGGGATTGAGCGTCTTGGTGCGCGCTTCAAGCTTGATCGCCTCTTCGAGGGTCCGCACCTTGACGCCCGGCGAGAGCGTGTCCGACAGGTAAACTCGCGGCCGCGCGCCGGCCTGCTTCTCGACCGCTTTGGTGACGCCGCCCAGATACTCGAAGTAATGATCGACGTCGGTGATGCCGACCTCGGTGGTGTCGATGTTCTGGTAAGTGACCTCGACTCGCGCGAGCGCCGCCTCCATCAGCTTGCGGGCCTCGCGGCCATCGAAGCTGCGGCCTCTCGCGTCGCGCCCGTAGGCAAAACACTTCCGGGTCACGAACAGGTCGCCCAGTTCAGCCGCGTCTTGCCACTGGCTGTCGAGCACCATGAAGTTCACGTTCGTGCCGTAGTTTCCGGCCGCGTTGGAAAAGACCCGAACCAGCGCCTCATCTCGCGAGGTTCCATGATCGGTCATCTGATGTTCAACATTCCGCCTCACGAAGTTCAGCTCGAGCGGCTCGTCGAGCGCGGCGACGCGGCGCACCGCCAGGTCCAACAGCGCCATCGTCGCGCCGAACAGATCGCGGAAGATCCCCGATACCGTCATCACGACGTCGATGCGCGGCCGGCCCAACTCTTCCAGCGGGATGATGGCGACGTCGGTTGCGCGATTGAGCGAGTCGCGCCGCGGCTTCACTCCCATCAGCCACAGCGCCTGAGCGACGGCCTCGCCCTCGGTCTTGATGTTGTCGATCCCCCACAGGACCATCGCGACCGATTTCGGATACTCACCGGTCGCCTCGCGGTGGCGATCAAGCAGCGCCCGCGCGATCGGCTCCGCTCGCATCACCGCGGCGGGGGAAGGAACCACGTATGGGTTTACGGCGTGAGTATTCCTGCCGGTCGGCAGCAGCGAAGGGTTCTGAACCAGATCGCCGCCCGGACCCGGCTCGACGTACTGGCCGCGTAACGCGCGCGTCAAGCCGTCAAGCTCGGAGTTCGTATCGAGCTGGCTCTTGAGCTTCCCGAGCAGAGCGAAGACTTTGATTGACTCGTCCTCAGGAACTCCCGCCCTGCGCGTCAGTATCCCGGCCGCCGCTTCTGCCCCGTCGCCGCCACGTTCGGAGATGAACGCCGAGATCGCTTCGCCGACGATCGTCTCGACCAGTTCGCGCGCAGTCATCCCTTGTTCGGAATCCGCGCAATGCTCGAGTAGTTCGGCATAGCGCGGCAGACCGAGTCCTTCGGCGACGAGGTCCGGCAGCGAGCGAATCCCCAATTCCGGCCGCCCGAATGACGCCACCATTCGCAGGAGATCGGTCAACTCGCGATCGGTGGTGGCGCGACCGAAGACGTGCAGGCCCGTTGGTATCAACCGTTGCTCGATCTCGATCACGCGCTCGTAGAGTTCGAGCACCCGCCGATCGCGATCGTTGGTTCTTGTGAAACTGTCTGTGTCCAATCCGAAGCTCTCTCCCTCGCGCTGAGAGTCCGTCACCGTTTTCCGTTCATCTCGGCTTCGCGCGCTTTGGCTTCCGCCCTCGACGGGACATTCATTATGCGTCGCAACTGATCTGTAACCCCCGAGTCCATCGTGTAGAGTCGGTATGGGCCGCCGCCGTCAGACCGATACTGCGTGCCAAAGCGTTGCGGCCGGCCGATGTTCATCAAGAACCGGTCTTCACTAGCCGCCGCCAGGGATTCAACCCTCGCCCCCTGGCTTATGGCGACGACACAGAGTTCATGAGCCAAGAGATAATCTTCCGGAAGATCGCCGTGTTGGAGAATCAGAGCGGCGTTGTAATAGTCACGGCCTGTTTGCAACTGACCATGTGAATAAAGCTCTTTCACCCGTTCCAAGCGAGCCCGATCGCGGGGCTCCACGGTTTTCCAATCAATCGGATGGCCGGCCGGCGGGGTACGGTCGGACTGATCCTCCCGAGTCAATCGCTCCAACTCTTCATTCTCCTTGGGGAGAGGCTGAGAAGACTGCGCCGCAACGGTATGCATAGAGGGCCGGAGCAGAATCCCCGCGAGGAAAAGCAGGTTGAGGATAAGGAGAAGCTTCACGGTTCGATCGGTCATGATCTCACACTCCTTACTTTCGCTACGGACTGCGGCGAGAGAGAAGGCTGACCGCGCGGTCGATCTCACCAGCATTCGTCGGAAGACCAATGCACCGCCCGCCTAACATCTGAGCCAAGGCTCGGCCTTCGCCCCTCGAGACGTAATCCGGTCTCGTGTCAACCACAACTGATGGAATCCTCTCCATCTGCAGAATCGCGCCGATACGTTGCAGTTCCTGTGCGATGGCGGGCGCCTGGTTGGCTCCCTGGCTCTTGCAACTCTGGCCGAGTCCGATGTTGGCCCTGCCGTCGGTGAACACGAGCAGCATAGGCCGTGCACCGTCTCGAAGGCCAGACCTCCTCGCGAGCTCCAGCCCTTGGACGAGGCCTGCGGCGAGTGGAGTGCCGCCGCCCACGGGCAACGCATCGACCACGTGACTCGCCAGCAGAACGCTCCGCGTCGGCGGGAGAAGCACGGTTGCGCCCTCGCCCCGAAACGCTATGAGCGCGACGCTGTCACGATGCAGGTAGGCATCGCGGAGGATACGCAGCATCGCGCCTTTTGCCTGTGCCATCCGGTTCAAGGCCATGCTGCCGCTTGCGTCCACGACGAAGATGAACAACATGCCCGACCGTCGTTTGAACTTCTTGAAGCGAAGGTCTTCCCGTTTCACGATCACGCGGTGTTCGGCGCTCGCTCGTGCGGCAGCGTGTGACCGCCCGCGCGACAACTGAAACGGCGCCGCTGCTCTGAGCGTCGCGTCCAGAGCGACTCGCGCGACCTTGGGCCGCCGCTCGCTGCTGCCGGTATATCTGCCGCTAGTGGACCCTCGCGCGGTGACTCGCCTGCCTGAAGCCGCACGGCCGCGCGTCGCAGCCGGGACCGAGAGCACGTCCTTCGGAATCGCTGCGTCGGCCGCGTTGATTATCAGGTCTTCGATCGACTGCAATGCGCCGCCCACGGCGTCTTCACCACGTCGCGTGTCATTTGTATCCGGTGCATCATTAGCCGGGCAGGCTCCGGCCTGCTTCGCATTGTCCTCAGCTTCCGCCCGCAAAGCTCCATCCGCTTTCGCTGCGGTCCTACGAGGAACCAGCACAAGTCTTATCGCCGCGCGCAGGTCGTCTTCATTCACCGCGTTGCGCCCCGCCAGCGCCGCCGAGGCCCTTGCCGCCCGCATCGCAAATATGTCCGCGCGGTTGCCCTCGACGCCCAAGTCGAGCGCCGCACGGATGAGCTTGCGCACGCTGTCCTTCGGGAGCCTGACTCGAGGAAGCCGCCTTCGCGCCTCTGTGATGGCGCGCCTGATTCCGCCGGTCTCTTCGGCATACTCGTCGAGGAATCCCATTGGGTCGTCACCGAATCGCCGCGCGCGGTCGGCGATCTCAGCCCGCATGTCAGGTGAGAGCTGCGCGTCGGTTTCAACGAGCAACCCAACCCGATCGCGCAGCAGCGTGCTCAGGTCACCCTCTTCGGGATTGTAGGTGCCAATAAGGACGAACTCGGAGGCGGCCGCGGCGCTGATTCCTTCTCGCTCTGTTCGGACGATGCCGCTATCGAGTGCGGCGGCTACGTGGCGAGCGATGCCTGAGTCCAGCAGGTTGATGTCGTCGGCGTACAGCACGCGGCCCTGCGCGAGAGTCAGCAGGCCGATTGACATGTGCCTTCCGCCGGACGCGAGGGTTCGATCGAGATCAAGACTTCCAAGCAGCCGGTCTTCGGTTGCGTTCAGCGGCAGCTCGATGACCAGGCTTCGAATAATGCCGTCTTCTTCGTCGTCGGGTCGAATTGGCGCATCGTCGCCAGGCCAGATTGATTGGAGGGACCGAGCGAGTGTCGTCTTTGCGGTTCCCGGTCCGGAGCCGACCAGAGCTCCCTGCAGTTTGGGATCAACGGACAGCAACAACAGCGCGAGCTTCGCGGCAGGCTGTCCGACGACCGCGGCGAATGGAAATGTCGATGGCGTGGTCACCGTTAATTCTGGTACGTCGTATTCCTATTCCCTCGAGCGAACCGACGGCGTTTACATCGGGGCGACGATTCTTATACTCTCGGCATTGTAATCGGAATAAGTAGTAGTAGTCGTCGCACGCATGATCCTCCCTGACAAGCTTAGGCCGACCACCATCTCCGTTTTGTACGGAAAGCTGTCCTGGACTCCAACCCAGACCTTAATCCGATTCTCAACCCCCGAGGTGGGAACCGAGTGCTCATAGACAAAGACCGGTCGGCCGTCCAGATCTTCCTTACCAATGAACCTAATGTCGGCGTCTTTGGCATTGGTAAATCGTACGACAAGAATCCGATCTCGCAAGCTATCGAGGCTTGTTCTCTGACGTTTGCTTTCCATCCTCTCCCATTTCCCCAGTGGCGATTTGACGAATGTCTGTTCCCCGATCGCGACGATCTCTTGCCTCCCGCTCCCTGACCCATCGAGGCTACCCTCCCCTATCGTGCGATACCGATCTGGGGCAGCGTATTCGCCTTCCATTCCCAAGTCGAGGCCCATGGAGCCAGTTTGAACAAGCTTGAACCGGTAAGACTTGGCGTCATACATCGCCGACACTGCTTTGATCAATGCCTCACGCGGTGAAGCACCGGGCCCCTGGGACGGCGCCGACTTCCCGCAAGCCGGGAACATCACGCAGAATCCGCCGAGCAACAGGAATCCAGCTATAGTTGGCGTCTTCATAGGTCCTCCGCTGTTCTGCCTCAAATAAGACCTGACATCGGTCCGAGCAGTTCGTCGTCGCAAGTCGGTAGTTCAATCGAGGGGAGCGAGCTCCTTTTCCAACCTTCTGAGGTCTAGGAAAACAATTCAGCGAGCGCTTGCTCAATCCGCGCGCCCGACTCCACGCTCTCAAGTGGGTTCCTTCTCAACCTGTGACGCAGGGACATCACTGCTACCTGTCTAACGTCGTCGACTCGAACGCTTGCGCGACCTTCATACGCCGCGAGCGCCCGCGCTGCGCGCGCGATCGTCAATTCGCCGCGATGACCGTCGACCGCGAGCCTCACGCACAATTCGGCGACTCGCTTCAGCAATCCCGGCTCGAGATTCACACCGCGAATAGTCCTCCGCGCGCGCACAAGCCGCCGCCGTATTCGATCCTGCTCGGCTTGGATCTTGGCTTGAAACGCCGCCGCGTCGCGCTCGAATCGCTCGCGCCGCTCGACTATCTCGACTCGCTGGTCCAGG
The DNA here is from genome assembly GCA_035293105.1 of Blastocatellia bacterium. GTDB lineage: Bacteria > Acidobacteriota > Blastocatellia > UBA7656 > UBA7656 > DATDOV01. The sequence goes on along the minus strand of DATDOV010000002.1, from coordinate 71,768 downwards.
TCCGTGATAGTCACTATTTGAGTGAACAATCCGAAGCGGTCGAGCAATTGAGGCCTCAATTCGCCCTCTTCGGGGTTTCCCGACCCGACCAGCACGAATCGCGCGGGGTGACTCACCGATATCCCCTCCCGCTCGACCACGTTGCGCCCGCTCGCCGCCGCGTCCAACAGCACGTCGACCAGGTGGTCCTCGAGCAGGTTCACCTCGTCGATGTAGAGAAAGCCCCGGTTCGCGCGTGCCAGCAGGCCGGCCTCGAATGCCTTCACTCCCTCGGTCAGCGCTCGCTCGATGTCGAGCGTTCCGCATACACGATCTTCCGTGGCGCCGAGCGGCAGATCGACAACGGGAACCGGCGCGAGCTCGCGGGCGAGCTTGCCATCTCGTTTGAGTCGCGCCGCGCAGTCGAGGCAAAGCTCCGGTGGGTTGTCGGGATCGCAGCCGTACATGCATCCCTTCACCGCGCTGATCTTGGGCAGCAAACCGGCAAGTGCGCGCACGGCAGTCGACTTGCCCGTACCCCGGTGCCCCATGATGATCACGCCGCCGATGTTCGGATCGATCACCGCCAGGATCAGCGCGAGCTTCATCTCTTCTTGTCCGACCATTCCTGCAAACGGATAGACCGCACGTCCAACAGATTCGGCCCCTGTCCGTCGCGAGCTTCGCCGGGTGTTTCTTCTCGCTGAGATGTGATTCATGCGGCGGGATTACTTTCTCTTGTAGGTCCCCATCAGCCGGCCTTCTCCCAGCGTGTGACGTTCCATCGCGCGGACGAGGTCGTCCTTGGTCGCTTGCGCTTTCAGCGTCAACTCCGCGTCGAGCGCATACAGTTTGAAGAAGTAACGATGCGAGCGGCCCGGCGGCGGACATGGACCGCCGTACCCAATGCGCTTGAAGTCGTTTCGACCCTGCCGCGAGCCATCAGGTGCGATTTCGGCGGCCGACACGCCCTCCCCGAGTTCCGTCACGGAAGGTGAAAGCGAGTAGAGAACCCAGTGCACCCACGTTCCGCCCGGCGCATCCGGGTCATCACAGATCAACGCGAGGCTCTTGGCGCCGGCCGGCACTCCGGTCCACTTCAACGGCGGAGACACGTCCTCGCCGTCACAGGTGTACTTCGCCGGAATCGCTTGTCCCTCCGTGAAAGCGGAACTTGTAAGTTGCATAGTCATCGTAGCGGCCTCCTCAGCCTTCGGCGCGGTTTGCTTGTCGCGCTGCGAGCACGCCGGAGAAAAACAGACTGCGCACGTGATCGCTGAATTCAACAGGGTCGCAGAAAACCTGCCCGCGCCCACCCTCTGCGTGCCAATTCTCGTGTGCGGGTTACCAGGTACGAGAGCGTGGTGCGACGAACCATAAGTGTTTGAAGCGGACCCCGAGTCGAACAGTTGGCAACGATATCCTGAAGAACCGTGGACGTGCAACCAGCGACTATTGAAGATAGCGATCGCGCCTTGGAGTGCGCCGGCCTGACGGCGCTTTGGTAGTCTCATCAAGCGCCTCCTCTTTGGCGTTTCTGCAGCCGGCGGGACTACCAAATCGGTGACAGGTCACCGCGCTCCAAGGGTCGCATTCAGAAGCGATCCGGGTCGAGGTCAAAGCTCTCAACCATGTACTCGTAGTAGCTACCGTCTTGTAGAAACACCAGAAAGATCTCCTGCACCAGATGGATCAGCTTTCGCGCGCCGTACTCGTCATCGCCGCCCCGCAGCCGCATCGTGAGTGAAACATTCCCTCGTCGATTTGTTGGCGTAGCCACCGCCTTGCGCCTGTCTATCCGCCGGTGCTCGGGCAGCTCGGACGAATGACGCTCTTCGATGAATCGCTTCAAGTCGCGGTACATCGAAGCGTCAGACGGCACGTTTGGCAAGACCAGCGGGAAGCGCAACGTGTTTCGCCGCGCGTCGAAGACCAGCTCAAACTCGCGATCGTAATGCCACAGCAACTTGAAGCTGCACTTGCCATCGCGGATCGCCGGGTCACGGCCGTAGCCCCGAAAGACGCCGCGGCGCGCGTAGCCCTCGAGCGTTTCGGCCACACGGTTCGTTCGAGAACGAACGGACTCTCTCGATCTGGCTTTCACCGGCGCCGCAGGCATCTCTTCGTGGCCTCAGCCGTTTCAGTGAGCAAACGCTCCCACGCCGGGTTCCGGGTTCAACGCCACGCCGGGCGGGTAGTGCTTGGCTGAGGTGAACTCCTTGAGCGCCTGAACATTGATCACGCTCGAGATGCTCTCTTTGGCCGCGGCCTGGTAACTTCGTTTCAACGCCGCGCGGAGCTGTTCCGGCGTGTGCACGTATTCGCCGCGCGCGCCCAACCCCTCGGCCATCACGTCGTAGCGTAGGTTCTCCTGAAACAGGTACATCTGCATCGAACGCGCTGAGGTCGCCGCGCTCGGCCACATGCCCCACGAGTTGTTGTTGTAGATCAGCGCGATCACCGGAATCTTGAACTTGGCCGCGGTATCGAGCTCGAACAAGCTGTAGGCCGCGCCGGCGTCGCTGGTGATGCACAGCACCGGCGCACCCTTCCACGGCGCCTGAGGCCCGACGCCGCGCTGGACCGCCGCGCCCGCGCCAATCACCATCGCAAGATCGGGACCGATCGCTCCGTACTGATAAGCGCAGACGACGCTTTGCCCCGGCCGAAACGCGCGCAGCCATCGACCCGCGTACAACCCGCTGGTCCACCCGCCCGAACCGGTGAGCGTCTGTTTGGGGTCGATGTCGCCTTTGTAGAGAAAGTCGTGTACCTCTTTTGCCATCACCGCCGGGTGGATCGCGTTGGTGTCGCGGCTGTACTTCAAACCGAGTTCGTAAACGTCTAGGTGCTGCTTCTCGAACGCGCCGCGAGCGGCTGCAAGCTCGTTGACCCACGCGTCGCGCTTCTTGCGAGGCAACACGCCCGATAGCGCTTCGAGGAAAACAAGTTCGTCGCTCACGATCCCCAGATCGAGCGGCCAGTTCCGGCCGAGGTCTTCCTGGACCGGATGAACGCGAATGGTCTTCACGTCGGGGTTGAAGCGAAACTCGCCGGGGCTCGGCATGCAGTACTGCCCGACGAAAATCACCAGGTCGGCGCTCATCAACGCGTCGGGCGACAGGCTCGCCGACAGACGATGATCATCGGGGAATACACCGCGCGTCGGGCCTGTTCCGACAACCGCCATCTCGTGCTTCTCGGCTATCTCCTTGAGCACGTCCCAGGCCTTACGCTGGAAGACGCCCTGGCCGGCGATGAACAGCGGCCGCTCGGCTTTATTGATCATGTCGGCGGCGCGCTCGACCTCCTTCGGCGAGGGGAACGCGCGCGACTCGCTTCGATATTTGTTCTTGCTGTGGTAGTCGGTCAGCTTGGCGGGATCGTTGAATCGCGCACGCGCGACCTCGGCCGGAAAATCGAGGTGCACCGGACCGGGAATCCCCGACTTCAACTGGCGAAACGCGTAGGCGCCGTATTCGTGCACGCGGTTGGGCGCGATGAGCCGCTTGCCATACTTTTTCATGCCGGTGGTGGTCGGCTGCTGGTACGACGTCTGGATGAACTGTTCGCGATCGTCGCCGGCCAACTGCATATTGCTTGCGAGCACCAGCAGCGGCGTGCGTGCGGCGTTGGCGCTGGCGATGTTCATGATCATATGAGTGAAGCCCGGCCCTTCGGTGCCCGAGGTTGCGGTCACCTCGCCGGTCACTCGCGAGAAGCCGTCGGCTGCCGCGCACATCGCTCCCTCGGTGCGCCCGCCATAGCTTGGCACGCCCGCGGCCCCGATGGCGTTGATGACCGTGTAGTTACCGGGACAGCAGAAGAGCGCGGCGAGTTCTTCCTCCTTGCAGAGCTTTGCAAAGACCTCGGCGCCGGTCATGCCGTTCCCCTCGAATGAGCCCGGTTTGGGCGCCTCGTTCAGCGCGTCGGGAATCTCTTTTGGTATGCGGATGGACGGGATTTCGGCCAGCGCGCTCGCAAATACGCGGTGGTTTGCTCCTGCCGCGACGACCACCGCCCCGGCGCCTGCGGCCGACTTGAGCATAAAGTTTCTTCTGGCGTTGTCAACTGAACTGCTTGCGATGCGGGCATCCTTGCTCCGTCGTTTCATGGTGCACTCCTTTCACTGACTCTTGGGGGAAGCGTGTTCGCCAGGCTGCTCCTGGAGTTTTGGTCTGAGCGGTTCAGGCCAGAGGCTGCGGATGAAGTTGACCAGATGCCACAGGTCTTCCTCCTTGCGAATCTGGTTCTTGAAGGGCGGCATGCTGATGCCCGCTCCGTCGCGTATGCTCCGAAAGATTTCGCCTTCGGAGACGCCGCTCTTCCAGACTTTGGGTTCGGTGAGGTCGGTGGCATCCGCGATCACGTCGATCATTGATTTGCCGTCAGTGCCGTGGCAGCCCGTGCAGTCGTGCGCGAATAGAGTGCGGCCGCGGGTGATAGAAGCCTTTGTGAATGGCACGGGGCTCTTGAGTTCGCGGGCCGCGTCGCGAGTCAGCTTGTCGCTTCCGGTCTGGGCGTCGAGATCGACCGTGGCGACGAGGCAGGCGGTTATCACCAACCAAGTCCCTGCGAGTCGAGCGTAGCGTCGGCTCATGAGGTTCACGCTCCGAACGGCAATTGATGTGGAATAGTCCCCGCGTACTATGTCGCAATTCCGGCCGGCAATCAACATCGGATCGCGCTCGCGATTTTTACAACGGCCGCCCGCGTCAAAACTGACTGCCAAAGGAAACCGAGTACGAGCATCTCAAAAGCACGGTCCGAACAAGCCGATAGCGAAGACTGTCCCGCTAGGGCGGTCACCGTGCTGGGTGACGCGAGTCACTGCACAGAGACTCTCAAAGCCCTCATAATGAGCAGAATCGGGTGGCGGGCCAACCAGCAGTGGCTCGCTTCCCGTCAGAAGTGAAATTCGTATGTGGTGGAGAATCGACCGTCAGTTCCGCAAGCTCACGTCGGGTCCACTTGAGAGCGGGATATCCGCCGCGCAGTCACTTGGGGCATCGCAAGACCCTCGCGCGCGCGAGCCGCTGTTCGATGCTCTTCGCTCTTCGGACACCCCCACTGGCTTGCGAGGATCGGTTGCGGGCGCGCTTGCCGCGTATCGAGATTCGGCGCCGCGATCTCATGAACACATGTGACCCGGTACGGATTCAAGAAGAGATTGGCTCCGAAGTAAAGATCTGGGTCGCGTCTCTGGAGCCGATGCGAATCCCGCAGGAGTTGTCGCCCCGTGTGCTGGCAAATACCCAGCCACGGCACAGCTTATCGACGCAGCCGCCGACAGGGTGGTCGCTGCGATGCGCTCACGCCGCTCCGCTAAGGAGGCGACTGAAATGAGACGAACAGTATGGGCAGCCATTCTAGGCGTTGCATTCGGGGTTTTGCTCGTCCATGGACAAACTCCCAAGACCGCACAGGATTACGCGGATCGCGCCGTTGCGCCGAAGGGCAAAGGCGATCTAGAGGGCGCGATCGCTGATTACACCAAAGCGATCGAAATCGCTCCGAACCAAACAAAGATCGCCAAGGCCCAAATCTATAACAATCGAGCCACAGCTCGGGAGAGAAAGGGCGATCTTGATGGCGTCATCGCTGATTACACGAAAGCCATCGAACTTGATCCGAAGCTTAGGGACAAGCCGGGGGAAGTCCCGAGCCCCGGTGATCGTGGTCCGCAGGGCAAACCTGCTGCCCAGCAGGAAGCGCCCCCGAAGAAGCAGAAAGAACTATACGAACACGTCGCAGCGGGCGACGCGCTTCGCAAGAAAGGTGACCTGGACGGGGCCGCCAAAGAATTTCGGGAATGGGTTCGCCTGGACCCGGGCAACGCGAATGCGCATGAGAGACTGGCGGATACGCTGTACGACCATGGCGACTTTAGCGCCGCCGAGATCGAGTATCGCGAAGCAGTGCGTCTGAAACCTAACAGCCACTACACCTACAACAAGCTTGGCTCTGCGCTGCGCAAGAAAGGTGATCCTGACGGAGCAATTCGCGCGCATCAGGAAGCTCTGCGCCTGTGCTCGGCCGAGGAGGCGCAGATGAAGGAGGGTGAGGTGGTAGTGCTACTGGGCAGCGCGCCCGACGTGGATGCCCACAATGGCATCGGTCTCGCGCTTTCCGATGAGGGTGACCTTGACGGGGCCATTAGCGAGTTTCGGTTGGCGTTGAACCAGAGCGGGATGTCTGCACTTGGCCGAGGAATCTCATTTGCCAACGCCCACCACAACCTGGGGAATGCTCTGATCAAGAAAAGTGACTTGGAGGGCGCTATCCGCGAATATGGAGTAGCGCTGCGCCTGGATCCTGATGGTCTCGATCACTACCTTGCTCGAGGCAAGTGCTACTCACTTACACGGCAATTCGACAAGGCCATCGCCGACTACGACAGAGTGCTGGTGTTTAATCCCGGGAACATACCGGCGGTCGCTGGTCGGGCGGATGTTTTTTTCTCCAGCGGTAGCTACGCAAAAGCCATATCCGATTACACTTTACTCGTGGAGATGGCGCCAAAACTGCCGTTGGCATATCACCGCCGTGCAATGAGCCACAAAGCGCTTGGGAATTACCAGGCGGCAGTGGGGGACTATCTGAAGGCCATCGAGATGGATCCCCATTCCGTCGATGCCTACAACGAATTGGCTTGGCTCTTGGCCACGGCTCCATCGGATATAGACCGGGATGGGGCAAAGGCCATCAAGTACGGGGGAATAGCGGTATCCCTTGCCACTGGCATTGGCAAGACCAACTGCATGGACACTCTCGCTGCTGCCTTTGCTGAAGCCGGGCGCTTTGGAGAGGCAGCGTCTCTTCAACGAAAGGCCATTTCACTTCTTCCCAAGGACTTCGACGAAAAAGAGAAGGCCGCCTTCGAGGCCAGGCTCAGGTTGTATGAGCAGCGGAAGCCCTATCGAGAGCCGCCCAAGCCCTGAGGCGGCCGATGCTATTCGAGCCTTTGGCGGATCACCCGGCACCTTGCGAAGTGCGGAGTTGAGAAGCAGGTCATTGAGGTGATTTATGAAGTTTCATCAGTTGGCGATTCGGGTCTCAATGGCGGTGGCCGCAATGATGCTGGCGAGCCTTGCCCTGGCACAGAACCCTCCCAAACAGGACAAGGGTTCATTCCTTTACAATAAGAAAGACCCCTCGGTCAGAATTCCACTTCCACCGGGCTCCGCCGTATGGAGTTTCGATGCATACGGGTGGAAGGGGATGCAAGCAAACGAAATCGGTCTTAAGATCAACCGGGAAGGCGGCGGGATTTACGCGATTTCCCTGGATGTCCGGCTACGCGAGGTTCAAAAGCCCTGCGCGGCGGTTTACGCCGAATTCGACCGGGAGCCTGCTCGAAAGGCACTTGAAGTCCAGCAGTTTCCGGTCCGGTGGGAGCGGCCAGGGATCCTCCTTGAAATCCAGAACCCGAAAGACCGGCAGTTCTATCGTTCCCTCGTTCTTTGCCGCCCGGCTGGCGGCTCGTCTCTCGAGGCCTTCATCAGCCCCGGGTACGTTGTGCTGCTTGGTTTATATGTGCACGTCCTCGAGGCACTGGGAGATACATTTGCGTCACGGCTGCCCACGGTGGCAGCTCCCTCGCTCGTCACGAGATCTGGGAATCTCGATGTGAGAATCACCAACAACGGGAAGCCGGTTGAAAACGCGCAGATAACGTTGATCCACGTCGCTACCAACAAATCCTACACACTGAAAACTGACAAGGACGGCAGGTGCTCGAGTGCCGCCATCCCGTTCGGCAACTTCGAAATCGAGATCATTGGCGCAAAAGGAGAAACGCTCTCCAAGGAAAAGAGAGAGATAACCGGCGAGGGCGCCCATCCGGTTAGCCTGAACATCGATCTCACCAACGACCTTGTGAACCAGCTCCTTGCCCCAGAGATGGACCATATTGCAAGGGCCTTCGCGCTTCGCGAGGAAGGCGAACTTGACGAGGCTATCGGTGAGTTCCGCGAGGCGTTGCGGGAAAAACCGAGCGACGCCGATTTGCATTACTACCTGGGCGACACGCTGCGGGCAAAAGGCGACCTGAACGGAGCGATCCGCGAGTTTGGCGAAGCGCTGCGTTTCAGACCTGACGTTCCTGCCTACTACTACTGCCGCGGCGACAGCTACCGGGAGCTACGGCAACTAGATAAGGCCCTCGCGGACTTCAACAAGATGCTGGCGCTTGATCCTGGAAACCTGAACGGCATTGCCGCGCGGGCTGATGTTTTCTATTACAGCGGGGACTATCGGAAAGCCGCCGCCGAGTATTCCCAGCTATTAGGGACCACAAAACTCCCGCTCGCGTACTTCCGCCGGGCGTGGAGCTACTACTCGCTGGGGAATTATCAGGCGGCGCTCGCGGACTACGAGAAGACAATCGAGTTGGATCCCAAATCCCTCGACGCCTTCAACAGCCTGGCGTGGTTGTTGGCCACAACCCCGGTGGACAGCATGCGCAATGGCGCGCGCGCAGTCGAGTATGCTCAGCGAGCAGTAGATCTCGCCGGCAGCAGAGAAACTTATCTCTACATGGACACTCTCGCTGCTGCCTATGCCGAAGCCGGACGCTTTGGAGAGGCAGCGTCTCTTCAACGAAAAGCCATTTCGCTTCTTCCCAAGGACTTCGACGAAAAGGAGAAGGCCGGCTTCGAAACCCGGCTCAGGTTGTATGAGCAGCGGAAACCCTATCGAGAGCCGACCAAGCCCTGAAGCGGGCGCGCGATTCCCAAGCCGTGACCCTACCCCGGCTTGTCCGCGCGTGTAAATCGCCAGTCTCCCATCAGTGCTTCACCTCCATCGGCGGCATGCTCAGGACTCCTCGATCAGCCACCGACGTAAGCATTCTGAGGCGGCGCGCAACCGGCTGTATCGTTCGCAATGTCTGAGCCAGCGCGGCGGATGCGCCCTCACGTTAGCTGCTCTCCTGGCCTCGCCAAACAAGATGTCCCAAGCGCTCTTCCGCGTCGAACCGGGAGTTAGCCACCCAATCAGCGGTACACTTCCTTGCGATCTCCAATCTTGGTTACCAGAACAAGTCGCGCGTGATCATCCACGGAATAAACGATCCGATAGTTTCCCTGCCGTACTCTATACTTGTTCTCCTCACCCGAGAGCTTCTCACATCCTCGCGGACGCGGGTCCGTCGCCAGTGCGTTGATCGCCCTCACGAGCCGTTGCCGATCCTTCTTAGCGCCGACCGACTCCAGTTCCTTCGAGGCGGACTTCTTGATCTGGAGTCTATAGCTTTCCACGCCTTTTCAGGCTTTTCACGACCTTTGCAAAATCAAGGTTGGGTTCGTCCGCTCGCTCGCGAAAAGCTTTGAGGTCTTCTTCATCCTCAGCAAGCGTCAACCGCACCGCTTCATTGACGACGTCCGAGATCGATTGCTCTGCTTGCGCCGCCTTTCGAGTGAGGGCCAGATGAATGTCCCGGTGGAAGTAAACTGTTGCCCGTCTTGTTTCCCTCATGGCCTCAGAATAGCGGGCTGGGACACGGGCGTCAAAGCTTCCACTTGGCTTGGGGCGTGCCCGTCAGTTTTCGTGCATACATATCAGTGCTTCACCTCGATCGGCGGCATGCTCAGGACTCCTCGATCAGCCACCGACGTAAGCATTCTGAGGCGGCGCGCAACCGGCTGTATCGTTCGCAATGTCTGAGCCAGCGCGGCGGATGCGCCCTCACGCTCGCTGCTCTCCGCGCTCTCGCCGAACAAGACGTCCCACGTGCTCTTCTTGGTCGGGAACTGTTTTAGATTGACATCCTCGCCTTCAGGAATCCCCGCGGCTTGTTTCGCGAGTTGCAGCGCCTTTGGAAACCCGCCGAGTTCGTCGACCAGTCCGAGCGACTTGCCGTCTTCGCCCGACCAGATTCTTCCTTTCGCTATCTGAAGGACTTTTTCTTTCGGAAGCTTGCGGCCTTCAGCGACCTTGCCGGTGAAGTCGACGTACACGCGGTCGAGCCAGCCCTGAAACTCAGCCCACTCCGCAGGCGTGTAGTCCCTGGTCCCGGTGAACATCGTCGCGTTCGCGCCGTCGTGCACTTCGTCCCACGACAAACCGACCTTGTCCCAGAAGCCCGATGTCAGCATCTTGCCGCCCAGCACGCCGATCGAACCGGTGATCGTTCCAGGTTGAGCGACTATCTTGTCGGCGGCCATCGCGACGAAGTAACCGCCCGACCCCGCCACGTCTCCCATCGAGACGATGACCGGTTTGCCGGCTTCTTTTGCGCGAACCGTCTCGCGCCAGATCGCATCCGAAGCCACGTACGACCCGCCGGGACTGTCGACTCGGAACAGGATCGCCTTCACGTCTTTGTCTTCGATCGCCGCGCGCAGCGCGCCGGCTACGGTGTCCGAGCCCATCGCGACGTCTCCGAAGACCGGATCAAAACCGCTCTTGCCGCGCTGAACTCCGCCGACGCCGTAGACCAGAGCGATCGTCTTTCCGCTCTGGTGCGGACGCCCCGCGCGCGCAAGATACTTGTCGAGGTAGAGGAACTGGGCATTGTCACCGGCCTTCTTCTTGGCTTCGGCGTAAGCCTCATCGCGGTAGGCTACAACGTCGACCAAGCCGGCATCGACGGCCTCCTTGCCGAGGAACGGGCCCTTGTCGACCAGCGCGCGGACTTGATCATCGGTGAGGTGGCGGCCTTCGGCGATGCCTTTCAGTATTTGAGAAAACCACGAGTGCATGACTTTCTCGGTGGCTTCCTTGTGCGCGGCGGTGTACTTGGTCTCGGTGAAGAGGTTCATCGCGTTCTTGTACTCGTAGCGATGGTCCATTCGCGGGCTGACGCCGAGCTTGTCGAGGGTGCCTTTCAGGAACGGGCTCTCCATGATGATTCCCGTGAGCCCGACGTCGCCCGAAGGCTGGAGGTAAATCTGATCGAAGGCGCTGGCGAGGTAGTAGGCGCCGCTGCCGGGCCCGACTTCGCCGAAGGTCTCGGAGAAGGCGATGGCGAATTTCTTTTTCGCGCGGAAGGCGAGCACGGCGTCGCGAATCTCCTGGACCTGGGCGAGTCCCATCGGCGCCGCTCCGATGCGAGCGACGAGTCCCGCGACCCGATTGTCATCGCCGGCTTTTTCGAGCGCATCGACGATGTCGCGCATGACCGGAGTGTCTTGCATCATGGCTTTGGCGATCGGGTCGTTGGGAGTGTCTTCGATGACGGCGGTCTCGAAGTTGACTTCGAGAATGGTTTTGGCGGGAACGCCTGGGGTTGAGAGGGCGCCCAGCAGCAGGAATCCGCCGACGGCGAGAACCACGATGATTGAGAGCGCGCCGACTATGGCGAGAAAGCGAACGATGAATCTCTTCATTGGTGTTACCTCCGCGTGGGTGTTCGGAACGAGTGCGAACCGCGAGTCATTCTATGTTTTGGCCGGCCCAATCCGCAATACTCCGCGAGACGGTGGTAGGATACGAACAGCAGAGATTCACTGGTACGAGGCGCACGGCGTTGGGAACGTGAAGCTGAAAGATCAAGAGATAGCTGGACGACTAGCCATGAAGACGCGAAGGAAAAACGAGATCAAGTTTGCCGTTTGCATCAATGACTCTGAACCTGACCTTGAACTGCGCAAGGTTTACAAAGTTCTGCCGGATGAAGCGGCAGCCAAAGACCATCACCTAAGAATCATCGATGAATCCGGGGAAGACTACCTCTACCCTGCAAGCTTCTTCGTGTTCGTGGAAGTGCCCAAGGCCGCCGCGTGTAGTCAAGCTTTCAACTGAACTTGAATGCGTTGGCTAGATGCCGTACTATTCGGGGCGGTATAAATCCAGTCACTTCATGTTAATCGGCGGAACAACACGCCGAGTCTAGAAGGGGGCGGCCATGACTCCACAGGAACTTGTTCCGAAGTATATCGTAAATCGCGAGGCTGTGCTTCGGGATCCGAACGGACTCGAGGCCCTCAGTGACTTCGGAGGCAATGGTGCCGGTCTCCCTGAAGCTCTGTCCTTAGGCGCCGATTATCTGCGTCAGCAGCTCTACGGCGAGAACCTGATCTTCGTCGCGACGCCAGACGACTCTGGGAACCTGCGTCTAAAGCTGACTTCGTCTAACCTACCGCTCGATGGCGAAGATGCGGGCTTTATTAAAAGTCACAGCGTCGACCACGGCAAGGGGATAATAAGCCGTTCGTTTAGCCACAGCAGAGATGAATTGGTTAGCCACGATCTCCACCAGGACAAAGATTACCTTGAGTTCTCGAAGAGTACGGTGGCTGTTTACGCCGTACCGATCAGTAGCCATGGGCGCGTGATCGGAGTCTTCTGTATCGATTCGTCGGATCAGCGCAACTTCGGCGATACAGTCATCATGCCATTGATCCACAACTTCGTCGAACTGCTGATGATCAGCCTCATCAACACGCGTGACGCTCGTTCAAGGGTTTTGTTCCAATCTCACGCCGGGCTACTCGAGCTGGAGGCGCAGCGCCTGCGGCGCTGTTACCACTCGGCCCTTGCTGCAGCTTGGCCGCTTTCGCCCGTTTTAATGCAGGCCCTTCTCGAGAAGCCCACCTCGATAAGTGAGCTCCAAGGACTCTTCCCAAGGCAGGATCTTTTGGCTGCCTTGATTCCGCTTTCGCAAGCGGGGCTAGTCGATTACGGAAATTATCTATGCACCCTAACAGTTGAAGGTGAGCGCCTGGCAGCCGTCTTGCGCGAGGTTGCGACTCCGAGCGCAGGTTCGAAGGAGCACAATGACTAGACAAGAAAGGAGGTTCTGGACGGGCCGCTTTGAGGAGAAGTTCAAGACTGCTCAATCGGCACACGCACCTTTGGTTGTTTTGTGGGGCCCTGGACGGCACGACATCGAGGGCTTTAGGAAGCGCCAGAAATTGGCCCGCGCTATCAGACGCGAGAGCCCTACCGCATCCGTTCTCTACCCGGAGGAGCAGACCTCCGTTGCCATCACGCGCCCGTACGCTAGCGGAGCGGATCGTCAGGAGGCTTTTCAGGCGATAGCCGCCGACCTCGTGTTTGCGCTGGACATTGCTCCAGGAGTGTCAGAAGAGATAGCTCGATATTCCGTTAACCAGGACATTGCACGCCGCTTGATCGTGATCGCGCCTGAATCCAAGAGACACGGCTACACCGGGATAGTGCGGCAAGCCCTCAACGTATCTTTTCTCAGAGACTCGGAACTGCGCGACTGCAGGTCCGCGAGTGCGGTGTGCAAGAGAGAGATCCGCGCGTGGCTTATCGGCAAGTTGCTTGAGGAGGGACTGGCGTATCGTTAACGATGTTGGCGTCGTCGTAAATCGAAAGCACCCGGCACCTTTGGAGTGGATGACAGAAGCGCACAAGGATTAGGCCCAGCGCAGGCGGGGCAGCGTTCTAGTTGAGAGGATTCGGCGCCTTCGGTTCGAACCATACGGCCTGCGATATTAGGTGACGCTATGTCATCAACACGTCGAAAGACTTACTGGTGACTTGCCTTGGGAACAAGCTCTTATGCTCTCTTTGCGAAGAAGAAAGACAATGCTCCTGCTACTAGGAACGATGTGGCTGGAACGACAGTATCGAGATAGGCCGAGAGAGCACCCACAGTGTCTTTCTCGCTAAAACAAAACACCAAGAAACGCCAAGCCAGTAAGGCATTCCATATAAACACCAATACTAAACCGATCCAGAAGGGCAAAGTTGGAACCTTATCTATGCCAGATTTCCACTGACCAAAGATTCCGCCGAAAATAACTGCAAGATGGACTGAGTAGACAGCCAAGAGCTTCTTTAGCAAGGTCAGCATACTTTCAGAATAGATTTCACCTTTCTGGAACGGAACAAAGATGGCTCCGATCATTAGTACGAAGAATACAAGGAAGACTGAGACTAGTATTAGACGAGCTCGTGTCGTTCTCATTTCCGACTCCCTCCCGCATCCAGCAGTTCCTTTATCGTATCGTTTATGAACGAGTCGGCGGCTTTCTTAACCTCTTCGGTAACTGCGGGTCGCCAGTTTTCTTCTTTAATCGGACGCTCGCGAGCTGCAAATTGAATGCGAAACCAAAATTCATTTCGTTTTGAATCATACGGATGCGATAAGCGTATTGCGATCTCTGCGCGCAAGTTCTTCGGAAGACCCTTCAGCGAGACGTAGGGGGTAAGGTGGTAGTGGCGATTGTCACGCTCGAATGCTACGTAATACGAAAACTTGTTGTTAAGAACTGTGTTAATAGCAATCTGGAACGAAGTACGGTAGGCCCAGCGTTCATTACGTGCAGCCTCTAAAATGTCAGCGTCATTTGGCAGCTCAATTCCCCTCTGATCGGACCCCTTAAATTCGACAATGAAAACGCGACTCTCGGTCGTCCCGGTGTTCTCGCCGGTGTAAGTATTCGCGTGATGGCGGCTGACTTCGCCAGCCTTGAACTCCAAGAAAACAGTCCCCCCATCAGCACTAGTGGTCTTTATTGTCGAGGAGGTTAAAGCGTATATCAGATGCTCTGGATGCGAATGCATCGGGACTTTCCCACCCGGTTCGAGTCGAAATTCCAGCACCCGAACTTTCTTGTTTTCGAAATTAACTCTGTAATGTTTGGGATCCATCTGAACGGGATCACTCGCGCTTGCCCTGTTTGGGAGAAAGGTCAAAATCAGGGAGGCAAACAACGCGGCCATAATTAGGGGGAAGCTTTTCATGATCGATCCTCACCGAACACTACAACTTTTGGCTTGTTATTGAGAAATTCTAGAAATCTATATTTCACTGTGACTACCCTGGATTCCGGTATCAAATGCGCCCAGTGTAGTCTTGGGCACGTTTGTTGTCAAGTTAGCATAGAATTCGCGCCAGCCGCGATAATGCGATTCTGAAGCGATGAATTGCAAAGGTCATCACTTCACGAATAGCTCTCGCTGTCTGTATACCCGCGATTCTCTTCCTCGCGGGAGAGCGTTCAGAATGAAATGCGCAGCCACGTTCGCGAGCTCTTTCGGCTCAAGCTTATGCAGCCCGCCGCCATAGATTCTTCCTTCCCCTTTGAGTGTCTCAGCCGTGATCGATGAGAGAGCTTTCCAGACGGCCTCATACAGCTCCGGGTCGCGACTCAACCATGCCGCCAGAACCGGCTTGGGATACAACATCAAGTAGACGTTTGCCGCCGTAGCCTTTGAGTAGTTCAGGATGAACCTAAACGGAGATTCACTCCGCTTAGTTGGCCTTCCCATATACGTACATAGGAATGGCGACGGTGGCCGGTTCTCTTGGGTGTACCAAGGTTCCCGGTGACTGCAAATATAGCCTTCGTTCACTTTTCGTTCGATGCCGCGCAGCAGGTATCGCCACAGCATCGGATAGTCAGATTCCACGTCGCTCTCGGGTAGGTCGCACGAAAGTAGATAGCGCCGACTGGCTATCTGTGGCTCGCCGTGCTCATCTGCGAGAATCTCATCAGTGACAAGTTCTCTCGGACTCGGAAGGATCGGCGTCAAGAACTTCTTGGGAAGGTTCAATTGCTCTACTTGATCAGGCGCAAGGACGAAGAACGAATTACAACCAGTGGCTAATCCGCGTTTGATGGTAAAGAGATCGGACAGCGTGCTGCCGTTGGTTCGATGGATCAGGCGCGAGGTGTCCTGAGGCAGGCCCGTCCACTTTGAGATATTCCGAAGGTCGTTCAGTCCTATCGAGTCCGAGAGCTTTGGCTTGTTCACTGTTCCACCGAATGTGAACTCCGCTTCGTGCTCATCAGGCGGCGGAGCGTTCTTGAAGAACACAACCGCGGACGACACCAGGGCATCTCCAAACTGAACCTCGTTCGGATCGAAGCGATGGATGCGGTGGAGCGTCACCTTCTCCGTCAAGAATTCTTTCACCTTGCGTCCGTAGTTGACGTCCATGAATTCGCTCGGAATGAGCCACGCTCCCACACCGTCTTTTGACATCCACTTCTGCGAGAGAACTATGAAGTACGTGTATAAGCCACCCAATCCATTCATCTCAAAATCGAGATATCGAGCTACGGCGGCCTGGAGCTCGCGCTTCTGTGTCTGGCTCAGATGATGATGGCGGACATAAGGTGGATTGCAGACGATCAGGTTGTATTTCGCGGCTTCGGCCTTCGGTGGCTCGGCCTCCGTGAAGCTACCGATGTGCAGCCGCAGTCCGCTACTCTTCCAGAAGCTCTTAGCCGGTTCAGCGTAGTAAGAATCGATCTCGTAACCAACGGCTGCTTCGATGCGCGATGGCGGGACGTGACGCAGCAACGCCGAATAGAACGGGCCGGTTCCAAAGCCGGGCTCGAGGAAGTGTATCTTCGAACGCTGAGGCAAAAGTGAGTCAGCGTACGAGATGATCTCGGAAGCCAATTCCGGCGGCGTAGCGAACTGGCCGAGCCTGTTCCTTTCGCCTTGCGTCTTGGCGGCGTCCAGCCGCTCTTGAAGTTCGAGGCGAGCAGTTTCGTGTGCGTCCATGTTTTTTTAGTTCTAAGGATACCATTAGAGGAACACCTCCGCTGAGACGTGAAAAAAGTCCGCCAACGCCTTCGCCTGCGCTTTGCTGATGGCGCGTTTGCCATTCACCAACTCTGAGACGCGCCCGCGCCCCCCGAGAATTGGCACCAAATCAGCCTGCTTTGCATTCCGGCTTTCCATCAAGTGCTGCAGAATCCGATGTGGCGGAGAGTCCGGTATCGGATAGTGCTCCTCTTCAAATCGCTCAACCAGGACCGACATCAGTTCGAGTAAAGCCAACTCCTCGGCTGAAAGCTTATCCTCTCCCTTCTTCATCAACTCCCAGATGGCTGCCAACATCTCTTCGTTTTCCTCTTCTGTGCGAATTACGGTTGGAAGCCGCTGCGCAAGCAAGCGAGCATAACGCCGCGGATTCAGCTTCCGCGCCGCGCCGGCTCGATTCAATGCTGCCCTTTTCATTCCAATTCCCCTATCCCCCACAATCTTTCTTCCAAGTGCCTTTGCTGTATTCCGAGTGGGTTAGCAGATTGCGCACATAAATGCGCTTGATGCTATAGATGATCCCGATTGCCAGCCTGTACTTGTTCCCGGCGATATTGAAAACTGTGCACGCCCCAACCAAGTCGGCGTGCGGATAGTCGCGCCGCGTGTCCGCAAGATTGTTCCATTGCGCTTTGCTCGTCAACTTGAACCAGTCACGCAATGGCCCCTCGGAGTCGGGGTGTCGCTCCCAAAACTCCCTCAATGCTCGCCGGCTGATGACGCGCATGCCCGCTGTCGTCCTCACCGGCGATAATCCCAAGATGGGAGCACTCTGTCAAGGCTAGGGATCATTCGCCTGAATTCGTCGTTCGACCGTTAGGCTCCCGCCGACTCTGGCGCACATTTGCTATCGGCGCCCGAGAGAACACCTCGCGTGACGTCCTGAGTGCACCCTCATATTCCCATTCATTTCATCTTGCCACTCGACTCTCGTTGCCAGCTTACTTTTGGTTGTGGTATTACCCCTGAGCAGTGAATGCCCTGCGAGCCATACGAAGAGAGGCGGCCTGAATGAAAGCTCTTGTTACCGGCGGCGCGGGATTCATCGGTTCGCACCTCGTAGACCTGCTACTGGAGCGCGGCTATCAGGTCCGCGTATTCGACAACCTCGAGCTACCGACCCACAAAGCCGGTCTTCCGGCTTATCTCGCGCCCGCTGCCGAGTTCGTCCTCGGCGATATGCGAGACCGGGATGCCGTCGCTAAGGCGCTTCAAGGCGTCGACGTCGTGTTGCATCTCGCGGCGACAGGAGGCTTCACTCCGCGCATAGCTGATTATATGGCCGCGAACTCGCTCGGCACCGCGCAGATGCTTGAGACCATCCGCGACAACAGACTGCCCGTGCGGAAGATCGTCGTCGCGTCGTCGATCTCCGTCTACGGCGAAGGCAAATACCGATGCGCGCACCATGGCGATCTCTTCCCCCGCGTTCGTCCCGTCAATCAAATGGAACGAAGGGAGTGGGAGGTGAAGTGCCCTCACTGCGGCGCGTCATTGTCGCCCGTCTTGACTGATGAGGAGACGCCTGTCAATCCGGCCACGGCGTATGGGATCAGCAAGTACGATCAAGAGCGGCTGGTTCTGATGTTCGGCGCCCAGACCGGGATTCCAACGGTGGCGCTTCGCTACTTTGTCACTTATGGCCCGCGGCAATCCGTTCACAACCCGTACACAGGGATCTGTTCGATCTTCTCGTCGCGAATAATGAACGACCTCCCGATCGTGATCTACGAGGACGGCAACCAGACTCGTGATTTCGTCTTCGTCCGGGACGTGGCTCGCGCTAATGTCTTCGTCCTGGAAGAGTCGCGCGCCGACTTCGGCGTGTTCAACGTCGGAACGGGGCAAGCGACGACGGTGGTGGGATTGGCCGATGCGCTGCGCGAGTGTCTCGGAAGAGAAGCTCAGGTAGAGGTGCCCAACCGCTTCCGGCCCGGCGAAGTTCGGCATATGGTCGCCGACGCCGGCAAGCTCGCGCGGTTGGGATTCCGCGCCGAGTGCTCGGTGCGCGAGGGCTTGAGACAGTACGTCGAATGGCTCCGCGAGCAGGGTCCGCTGCCGGAATACTTCGCCAACGCGGAGCGTGAACTCGAGGCCGCAGGCGTTGTTCGTTCCGCGAGCTGACACCTGGATGCCGCGTGCGAGGCCCCCTTGGAGACCGGTCTCTGCTCCGCACCGATGAGGCATGTATGAGACAGATACATCAGCAACCCATTTCTCGCGAAGTGAGTATGAGACGCGCGCGGTGCGGCGTCTTGAAATGCCGTAGGCTAGAACATCAGCGACCCACTTCTGGCGAAGTAGGTATCCGCGAAAAGCCGACGCGCACCCGTTGACCTCATGTTCAGTTGAGCTCGCGTGTTCAATTGACCTCGTTAATGTCGAGTGCAAGTCATGGTCTTATCGACGCGAGATCAGGTACGTTGCTTGTGTGGTCAAATCGCCGGCTGTAGAATCCGGCCGAGCGGCGAGGAGGCGAGATGGCCGGAGGTGGACGCGATCAAGTCTTCATAAGCTACAGCCACAAGGACAAGAAATGGCTGCTCAAGCTGCAGACCACCTTGATGCCTCTGATACGCCAGGGCGCGATCAGCGTGTGGGCCGACACCGAAATCCGCACCGGCGCGAAGTGGAAGGATGAGATCGAAAAGGCTCTGGCGTCGGCGAAGGTAGCTGTTCTGCTGGTCAGCCAGGACTTCCTCGCTTCGGACTTCATCGTCCAGCACGAGTTGCCGCCGTTACTCGAAGCCGCCGAACAGAACGGCGCGACCATCATCTGGGTGGCCGTCAGTGCGAGCTTGTATGAGGAAACCGACATCGCGAAGTACCGGCCGGCCAACGACCCGGCTCACCCGCTCGACGGCCTGCGAGGCGCGGACCTCAATAAAGAACTGGTGAGCATCGCGAAGAAGATCAAAGCGGCGGCCAATCCGGCAGACGCCTTGGCCGAGCAGCCCGGCGATACTGCGGCGAGGTCGGGACGTAGCGGATCGGAGTTCGAGAGGCCCGCATCGCCCATACCAGCCCGGACGAAACAGCGAGAGCCGGTTCCATCGGCGGCGGGCGCCGCGCCCGATGTGTCGAGTGACCCGCACGGCCAGCTCGAAATAGCCCATGTTCTTTCCGTCGAGATTGTGGACCATGCGGACCTGCCGATGGATCAGCAATCGCGTTTGCTGGGGCGCTTGTTGCGTATCTGTTCCGGCGCCACCGAATTCCTGCGCGCGCATCGTGCGGATCAATCGATCGGTATACCAACCGGTGAGGGCATGGCAGTGGTCTTTTTCCGCGATCCCGTCGCGCCGGTACGCTGTGCGACCGAGATCGGCCGCGCGCTTCAGGGCTATCCCGAACTCAAGGTGCGATTCGGAATTCATGCGGGGCCGGTGTATCGCATCGGCGGGATCGACGGCCGCGCAAACGCAGCCGGCGAAGGAATCAAAACCGCCCAGCAGATAATGAGCAGCGGAGAAGCGGGCCACATTCTGGTCTCGCGGCCGGTCGCCGATACGTTGAGCCAGATTGGAAACTGGGCGAACTGCCTGCACGATTTGGGTGAGCATGAGGTCACGCCCGGCACGCAACTTCGATTGTTCAACCTCTACACCGGCGAGGTGGGTAATCCCCGGCCGCCCGGCGAACTCATTGCAACGGCGACGCCGTCAGCCAAGACGACGGTGAGCAGCGCTGCGGGACGAGCGACGAGGAAGAAGCTGGGACCGGGAATCGCGATTGCAGCGTCGGTGATCGTCGTCGCGGGCGTCATAACCGGCTACTTTACTTTGAAGCGCGGATCCGCGGCTGACGCGCCCCCGCTTCTGACATCTGAGTTCGAGGAGGAGTTCGTGAATCTGGACCGGTGGAAGACGCCTGCTTCCGGGTGGACCTTCGCCAACAACAGGCTTCAGATTGATAGCCAACCCATACTGGGCTACCCGCCCGAGGTCAATTGCGCCGACTTCACAATGACTTTTCAGTTGGAGCTTGTAAACGACTACGGCGCGGCGTGGGCCTTGCGCATCAAGGACCCTGACAACTACTACCTGTTTCATCTCTCAGGCCCTCGCGGGATGGTCCAGAACACTTTCCTGACCTACCTTGTCCAAGATGGCAAGGCGACCCAGAAAGCCGCGACCCCGGTGGTGGTACACCTTATGGCTGGCGGCCAATATGAGATCAGCATTGAGGCAAAGAAGAACCAAATCGACCACACGATCAAGACGAACAAAACCAGCCCGGAGCTAGAAGCGGACGAGGCTGGCGAGCCGCGAACCTTAGGCAGTTATCAGGACAATACGTATCCTTCAGGCGGCATCGGGTTCCGCGCCATAGGAGGTGAGAAATTCGTCGTGGGCGGCCTATTCGTCAGACCGCCCGGCGTGAAGCTGCCGGAATAGAGCGTGGCGCCAATTGCGATCAAGCGCCGGATGATATAGGATGCGGGGCGTTAAACCCGGTATGGCGCGCCCCGTGATAACAGTTCTTGTGGCAGCGCGAGCTTGATTATACAGACGAAGGAAGCGGCGGCTCTTCCATTGTCATCCAGTCGGTGTTCACCTAAAAGATCTATCACTCAGTACAAACACCGATAGTGGAAGCCCCGCTTTATTGAGCGCCGGTCCCCGGCACTCACAGCGCAGTTAAAGGACGGGTGAATACCATGCGCGCCTCATCGAAGCGTCACCATCAACCGGGCGTTTCATCGCTCAAGACTTCTCCGATGAAGATGTGTCGATCCGCATTGCTGGTGCTGCTGCTCGCGCTGGGATGCAGTGTGTCGTACATCGTGCGGGTCAGCCGGGCTTCGGCAACAACACGCGCCCGGCTCAGTCAGACCATCTCTGTGCGCGTCAGCGGTGGTAATCCGCGGGTGAACCTGGGCGAGGGCCGGGACGTGCTCACCGCTTATTCAGGGCCGCTCGAACTCGCAGAGGCTTTGCAGAACAACTCGGCTCAGCCGCTCTCTCTCGCCGCTGCTGATTTTGACGAGGACGGCGTGCCGGACTTGATCTGCGGTTACGAGCACTCGGATTCGGGCATCATTACGATGCTAAGAGGCAACGTCGATTCGATCTATCCCAACTCCGCGGAGGCTCAAGCGCGAAGGACCAGGGGCGAGTTCACCGACGCGCCTTTTCTTTCGCCTGCGCGTGTCTTTGCGCTGCCGATCAAGCCTGAGTTTATTGGAACCGGAGATTTCGATGCCGACGGGCACTGGGACGTGGTTGGGGCATCGCGCTCAAGCAGTGCGCTTTACCTGCTTCCGGGAGATGGCAAGGGGAACTTCGGCGCGGTAAGGCAAACCGTTCTGCCTGGAACCGTGACCGCACTCGTAACGGGGGAGATCAACCGGCGAGATGGGTTGGAAGATCTGGTGGTGGCAGTCAACGGGGAAGATGGCGCGAAGGCGCTGGTGTTTGAAGGACCGGAGGGCGCGCTGAGAGGCGAGCCTGAAGTGTTCGACTTGCCTGCCGAAGCTACGGCTCTTGCGCTTGGCCAGTTGGATGACGAGTACACGATGGACCTAGTTGTCGCGGCGGGCCGCGAGTTGATGGTCGTGCACGGAAGAGATCGGAAGCTGTCGTTGAGCGAGGCCAAGCGAGCGAAAGTACGCAAAGCAGAGTTAAGCAGAAGAGCATTCCCGTCCTTTATCAGATCGGTGGCAGCGGGACAATTCACCGACGAGAACCGGGCCGGTCTATCGGTGCTGCTTGAAGATGGAAGAGTTGAGATGTTGAGCGTGGCCGGTGGAGCAATCACGACGACTGCGACGATCGATGTCTCAGACGCAGCAGGCTTGGCAGCAGCAAATCAGTTGATGAGAGCCAGAGTGTCGAGTTCGGCTAGTGATGATCTAGTGGTAATCGACGCGAGCCGGCAGATGCACATATTGAGCATCGCGAAGCAGGTCGCCAGAGAAGAAATGATCGTGTCGGCTTCGCTCGAATCGGAAGGCGAGCCGGTGGCGATGCTGACAATGAGATTGAACGAAGACGCCCTGACTGATTTCGTGGTAATGGACTCCGGCGGAAGTAGTCCGGCTGTCTCGATAACTCTCGCGCAAACGGTTTTCCCTGTCACTGAAAACAGTGACACCGGACCTGGATCATTAAGACAGGCAATCATCGACGCCAATAATAATCCGGGAGCAGACACGATAAACTTCGCGATTCAAGCTTCGCAAGAAAAGGTCATCGTACTGCAAAGCCCGCTGCCCGAAGTAACGGAAGCGGTAACGATCGACGCGACCACTCAACCGGGATATGCAGGTTCGCCTGTCGTCGCGATAAGAAGAGGAGGTTTGGGATCAACTCTGAGAATCTCCGGCGGCAACTCTACTGTGAGGGGGCTGGATATATGCAGTTTGTTAAATGGACTTCCACCTGGGCCGCCAGACAAAGACGGAATCAGAGAGAGCCTGGCTGACATTGAGATCGTTAGTGGAGGGGGCGACAAGATCGAAGGAAACTCTTTGAGCCAGGTAGGGATAATAGTAAGGAGTTCAGAAAACATAATTGGTGGTACAGCTCCCGAGGCGGGCAACAGGTTCGCGGCCAACCGTTCAACTTTGGGCGTCTTACTATTGACCGGCCAGGGTGCAGCCAACAATCAGATCCAGGGTAACTTTTTTGCCGGGAACAGCCAAACTTGCCTGGTCCGTCCCGGTGCATCAGTTTGCGGTGCAGGGGTTATCATCAGCGATGCATCAAACAATGTTGTGGGAGGTACTCTGCCTGGAGCGCGCAATGTCGTTTCCACTCCCGATCTCTTTAGTAACATCTTCATAAGTGGTCAATCGGCAACGGGGAATCTTGTACAGGGGAACTTCATTGGGGTTGATGAAACCGGCGCAAGTGCTCGAGGTGGCTCAGACGGAGTAGGCGTATTCGAGGCGCGTAACATAACGATAGGAGGGACTACGCCTCAGGCTCGTAATGTAATATCCGGCTGCTTTCAGGGCATAGGCGTTGGGTCGGATGGACGGTCGGATACCGGCATCCTGATTCAGGGAAACTTCATAGGAACCGACGCAACAGGGACACAACCGGTGGGGAATTCTCTCGGGGTGGGGATTTTCTTCGCAAAGGGAACGACCGTTGGGGGTGATATACCCGCGACTCGTAACATAATCTCCGGCAATCGGGATGGGGGTGTAGCAATTGGCTCGGGGGGAGCGGGTCCGATCTTTTGTGTACAATTCATGGGAGGACCAGCACCCGGCGGTGCGGATTTTGAAGTCGTTGGGAATAATATCGGCACCGATGTCAGTGGTACCCACCCCCTGGGAAACGGCGGCAGCGGTGTTTCTGTATCTGGTAATGCGTTCAGCCACGAAATCAGGGGCAACCGCATCGCTTTCAATAGCGGGAACGGGGTTAGCGTTTCGGATGGGAGGCCAGCTATCGGCATGTTTCCAGCGGAACTGCCTGCCTTCAGCATTCGGGTCATCGAAAACTCGATATTCTCCAACGGGCGTCTGGCGATTGATCTCGGAAATGACGGGGTTACGCCCAATGATTTGCGCGACCGGGACGGAGGAGCAAACCTGAAGCAAAACTTCCCACAACTCACTTCGGCTGTGTTTACGACGAACCCAACAATCAACGCCCTGGTGCCGGGAGCGATAGGCAGTGTGAGCATAGAAGGAAACTTCAACAGCACTCCCAAACAGACATTCACCATAGAGTCCTTCTCGGATACACCAGACGGCGGCTCGTCGCCGCCTTCCGGTTCGTGCCCCCCTCAAGCCAAGAGTTTCTTGGGCTCGACAACGGTCACAACTGATCGCTTTGGCAATGCGCCCATCCGCGTGGTTTTCCCCGTTTCAAATCCAATCGGATTCGTCAATGCGACGGCTACCAGCATCGACGGAAACACATCCGAGCTATCGGCCTGTGTTCCAACAGGTGTCCCGGCTGGTCCTACGTTGTCAAGCATAACGGTCCAGTCTGAACTGATTGCCAGAGGGTTTGGATTCAAGACGCCTGTGCAGGTGTTTATCGACGGAATGCCGTTCTCTGAACCCGCAAAGCTGAGAAGGGGCACGAAGCTGACTCAGAGGGGCCGCGTCCTGCAACCGGACGGAAAGACCAAGAGCATTGAAGAGGCTGTGCCGCCAGGTAAGCTTGTCAGAATAAAATTCCGCAACTGGGATGGAGGTGAGACTGAAGTCCCATTCCGGAACTAGCAGCATTAACCCCCATCGGAGCCTAACTCGACAAACTGGGGTTTGCTGAATGCGCCAATAGAAAGGGCCCCCCTATGTACAACCTATACAACACTGCGCCGTTGTGGGTCAGGCTATCAATCGCGGCATTCGGCACAGCCTTCATTCTCTCAGGTGTAGTTCAGACCCAGGCTCTCGCCCAGACGACTTCAGGAACGGTCGTCGGCACCGTCTACGACAACAAGTCGGGCAAGGGAATGCCGGCGGCGCTCGTCATCGCTGCCAACGAGATTAACGGCTTTCGCCACACCGCTAGAACAAGCGACAGCGGCGCCTACAGTGTCGCGAACCTCCCGCAGGGTTACTACACGCTGACCGCTCGCAAGCCGGGATTCGTCGACGACGTGATCGCGCACTTCGTGGTTCAGTTCAATCAGAAGAACCCCGTCCGCTTGCCGAAGCTCACGCTGCACACCGTTACGCTGAGGGGCAAAGTCGTCGATCGAGCCGGCTACGGATTACTCGACGCCAGGGTCGTCGTCACTAATCAAGGCGGCGGCGCGACCCGCGAGGCGGCTACCAACCAGTATGGCGATTACTTCGTTTCAGATCTCCCAACCGGCGAGTACACAGTCACCGCCTCATATTCGCTCGGCGAGGCGAAGGACGCACTCGGCGAGAGAATTCTCGTTACGCTCGATCAGAGAGTCATCGCCGCGCCGGCCATCAAGATCGTTGAGGCCCTCAGCCCCGCGACGAACCTGCCAGCCCCGCAGCCACCCGCGGCGGTCCAAGAAGAGAGTAAGTTCGGCGCGCTGATTCACACCGCCGATGCCGCGCGAGCGACCAACTTCACCGAACGGCAAATCGCCTCGCTGCCCCTCGGAGGATCTTCCTACATGCGGAGCTTCGACGACTTGGCGCTGCTGGTGGCCGGAGTCGCCCCGCCGCCGTTCACTCCGGGAGCGCACGGCCCCGGTGTCGGCTTTGGCATCGGCACCGCCGGCCAGTTCTCGGTCAACGGAATGCGCGCGCGCTCGAATAACTTTTCAGTCGATGGATCGGACAACAACGACCCCGACGTAGGGGTGCGCCGGCAGGGCTTTGTTGCGCTGGTGCCGCAGCCCATCGAGTCCGTAATGGAAGTGTCAATCTCGACGTTGTTGTGGGACGCGGAGCTCGGGCGCAACTTCGGCTCGCAGGTGAATGCCGTGTCGAAGTACGGAGCAAACACGTATCACGGCCAGGGGTTCGGCTTCTTCAGCGATTCCGCTTTGAACGCGAGAGACCCGTTCGCGCGCCGAAAGGACCCATTCACTCGCACGCAAGCCGGCTTCGCGATTGGGGGACCGATAGCCGGCGACCGCACGCAGTTCTTCGGCAGCTTCGAGCATCAACAGACCAACTCGTCAATTGAACAGCACTTCGCGACTCCGAGGCTGGCTGAACGGAGGTTTTCGGCTGTGCCCCGATTCGGCAGTCTGAGCTCTCCCGATGGGCCGGTTGTCGGACCGTTCCGAGGCACAACGCCGCTGGGCGACAACGTACTCTCGCTCTATCCGGCGCCGAACAATCCCGGGGGTCCGTTCGGCCCGAACACGTTCACCGAGTTGCTCCCGGCGGATGGCCGGGGGAACGTGTTTTCCTTCCGGCTGACGGAGCGCTTATCAACCGCGCACACGCTCGACGGGCGATACAACTTCACCGATGACGATCGCATACTGCCGAGCGTGAATCGCGCAATTCGCTCGACCATCGAGGCCGGGACGCGCTCACAAAACCTTTCGTTGATCTTAAACAGCACGCTTGGGGCGCGGCTCTACAATATGGCGCGATTCTCATTCGGCCGGACGCGGTTGGACTTCTCAGATTATCCGGGCAGCCCGTTCATCTTCTCGAAGAGTTCCAAGGGCACGGTCAAGGTCGGCGGGTCAACGTCGCGGTTTTCATCTGAGACTGGACCTGTTGGCGAGCTGGTGATCGAACCGTTCAGTCCGGTTGGTGTCGGCGCGTTCACCTTTCCCCAGAGCCGCGCAAGCAACACCTTTCAGTATGCCGACACGATTTCGCTCACAGCGGGCGAGCACCTGGTCAAGTTCGGCGCGAACGTCCGCCGTTATCATCTGAACAGTGTGCTCGACCGGCTTTACCGGCCGCAGGTGGTCTATAGCGGCGGGCTACTGGTGTCTGGAAGGATCGACTTCGACGGGGAGTTCATATCATTTCCTGGGCGGTCGACCGTCTCGGGAGTCGAGTTGGCGAGTCTTGGCGCTGCGTCTTCGGTGTTGCAGACCATCACCAGCGGCGCGCCCGACTCGGCGCTTGGCTTGCGTTTTAGCGAGTACCACGCCTTTGTTAACGACACGTGGCGGATCCGACCCAACCTCAGTATCGACTACGGTCTGCGGTACGAGTACAATACCGTTCCGCGCGACGCTCACGCTCGAATAGAGAATGCCTTGGCGCTCAGTGACCTGCCGGCGTCGGGCGCATCGCGATTCGATAATCCCGCGCGCGACGAGAAGTTCAACGCCGCGGTCAGCGCTTACAAGAAAGTTCTGGACGAGCGCACGACGATATATGAGCCGGACCGGAATAACTTCGGGCCGCACGTTGGGGTTGCATGGGCCCCGGGGGGCGGCAACACCGCGGTTCGCGCGGGGTACGGCATTTACTACGATACGATTCTCGGAGCGCTGGTCAGTCAGTCCCGCAATGTGTTCTCGCGCGAGATCCCGATCAACGTTGATCCGTCGTTCCTCAAGTTCAGCTTGTTTAATCTCAACAACCCCGCCTTCCTCGAGATCGTCCGGGACGCACAAGGCAATTTCACAAATCCAGTCCGTTTGCTCAGACCGGGGTCGTGCAATCAGTTCGGTACGTGCAATCAATTTGGCGGCAGCCGGGAAGACTTTGTAGCCCTGATCGGGCAGCTCTTCATCCAGAATCCGTTTGGCGGACTTGCGTTCACGTTGCCGGAGAAGGACCTTCGCACGCCCTACGCGCAGCAGTGGCACATGACGATCGAGCGCCAGATGACGGATGATTACTTCATCTCAGCGGCGTACGTTGGAACAAAAGGAACGAAGCTGACGCGGCTGACAACGCCCAACCTCGGGGTCAACGTAACGCCGGTTATTCCGCTAGCTACGGAGCGGCCAGATGAAGTCTTCGCCTTTCCCGTCATTTTCAGTCCGGCGCTGGGTAGCGCCTTCGTCTCGACCTCTAGCTTTAACTGCCCGATTTGTTACATAGACGGCACGTTCGACCGCCGGCCCAACCCAGATTTGGGCGCCTATCAAGTGTTCGAGAACTCGGCCCGCTCCACCTACCACGCGCTGCAACTCGAGGCGCGCAAGCGATACAGCCACGGCTATCAGTTCACGGCGACCTACACCTGGTCTCACGCGATGGACGACGTGTCAGACGTTTTCCCGATCGCCGGCGCGCCCGTGCTGGCGCAGGACTCGTTCAATCTGAGGGCTGAGAAAGCCAGCGCGAGCTTCGACGTGCGACAGCGGCTGGCGTTGTCGCTGGTCTGGGACCTGCCCTTCTACCGCAACGCGAAGACCGGAGCCGCGCGTTTGCTGGGTGGATGGCAGATGGCCGCGACCTTTCAAGCGCAAACCGGCCAGCCCTTCACGCTCAACGTGGCCTTCGATGCGAACCTCGATGGGAACCTGTCCGATCGAGCATCGACTACTGGCGGGTTGATCTTCCTCAGCGGGCACGGCCCTCAGCGAGTCGCGCTGAAGAAGGGAAAAGACGTAAACGACTTCTTTGTTCTCGCTCGCAACGGAGTAGTCGGGCGAAATACGGCGCGGGGAGACGGGCTGGTGAACCTGGACCTGGCGGCCAGCAAGAGGTTCAAATTCGGGGAGCGGCAGATTCTGGAGTGGCGCACAGAGTTCTTCAATGTGTTCAACCGGGCGAACTTTGGCTTGCCGGTTCGAGTGATCGGCGCGCCAGGTTTCGGCTCGGCAACCGAAACCATCACTCCCGCGCGGACGCTCCAGTTTGCTCTGAAATACAGCTTCTGATGAGTGCCGATCGCGTCTGCTCCTTCTGCCGTTAGCAACGAAAAGAAGAGGCATCGAGAGGTCTATACCAATGGCACAACTTTGTCGTAGACATCTGCAAGCACGAGACGACATTTGACCGAAGGAATCTCAAGGACGCTCTCGATTCCAACGAGCGCCGTATAGAGCCAGCGCCCGCCCGCCTCTCGCGTGAAGTGCTCCACTTTCGGCCTGTCCTGTGACAGCAGAATATAATCCGTCACGGTGTCGATACTTCGATAGTGCTCGAATTTTTTGCCTCGGTCATAGGCTTCGGTCGAGTCCGACAGCACCTCGATGAGCACCTGTGGATTCAGGAGTACATCCCTTTGCACATCGTGGAACACTGGGTCACCACAAACGATCACGACGTCCGGATATGTAAAAAGACCCGTTGCCGCCACGCATATCTTCATCTCGTTCGAGTATGCCTTGCACGCCCGCGCTTTGAACTGACTGACGAACAAATACGTGAGGTTCGAGACGATTGTGATGTGTTGTTCGCTGGCACCCGCCATCGCAAATACCTCCCCGGCGAAGTATTCGCTCTTATGGCTCGCCCCGCGCTCCATGGCGAGGTATTCCTCCGGCGTGAGAAGCGTTTTGTGCCGAGATGCCATAGCCTTACATTCAACGCCTGGTGTCAGTCTTTTGCAATGGTCTCTCGAAGCGAGGATTCAATCCGCCTGTCTTCTGTCGAGGCGCGGCTCATCGGGACTTGGTACTCACCACGCAAGCGCGTAACGGCCACGGCGCGGATCGGCTCCGGCTTCGATCACTCGCGAATCAGTCCTGAACATTATCACCGTCGGCGCCGATGGATTCGCCCACGCCGCGTCGACACCGACCTTGTGGCCCCGCGAGCGCAGATCGTCGATCACGCTCTTGCCGATGCGGTCCTCGAGCGTGAGCGCGCCGGGATTGAAGCGATGATCGTCGAACGAGCTAACGAGGTGCAGCGTCTGGAATCGCGGCGCCTCGACCGCTTCCTGAACGTTCATCCCGAATTCGATGATGTTCAGCAATACCTGAATCAGCGATTGATCCTGATTGTCCCCGCCCGGAGTCGATAGCACGAGGTAGGGCTTGCCGTCTTTGAGCACCAGCGTCGGAGTGAGCGTGATCCGCGGCCGCTTGCCCGGTTCGAGCACGTTCGGGTGACCTTCTTCAAGCACGAACGACTGCATGCGCTGGCCCATCAGCACGCCCGTATCGCCGGCCACCACCGCCGGAAGCCACGCGCCTGACGGAGTCGCGCTGAACAGATTCCCGTCTTTATCGATCACGTTCACGCAAGTCGTGTCGTTAGCGCGCTCGGCCTCGGGGACCGACGAGCGCCCGGTCGGTCCCGGCTGCGGGCTGACATTCATCAGCGGACGGTTGTTCAAGGGATCGCCCGGCCGCTGGACTAGAGAAGCCTGAGCCGCGTCGATTAGCGTGCGGCGCAGGGCGGCGTACTCCTTCGACAGAAGTTCCTTCGCGGGAACGCGGGCGAAGTCGGGGTCGCCATAGTAACGATCCCGGTCCGCAAACGCGAGCTTCATCGCCTCGGTCATCGTGTGAATGTAGTCGGCCGAGTTGTGCCGCATCGCCCGCAGGTCGTAGCTCTCGAGCATGTTCAGCATCTGGAGCATCACCGGGCCCTGCGCGAAGAAGCCCGTCTTGTACACTTCATAGCCCCGATAGCTCACTCGCGCCGGCTCCTCGACCTTCGCATGAAACGCCGCAAAGTCCCCCGCGCGAATCAACCCGCCGTTCGTTTCCGAAAAATCCGAGATGCGCCGTGCGAGCGATCCCTTGTAGAAATGATCGCGCGCAGCCATCAGCGCTTCATGCCGCCCGCGCGATGATGCCCGGCGTTCGGCTTCGGCAATCTCTCTGAGCGTGCGCGCGAGATCGGGCTGCGCGAACATCTCACCGGGCTTGGGCACGCGGCCGTTGGGCAGAAACACCTTGGCGCTCGACGCCCACTTATCGAATATCGGCCGGGTCCTCTCGATGTAGCTCACTCGCAATTCATCGATTGGAAACCCGTCTGCCAATTCGATTGCAGGTTGCATGACTTCAGCGAGCGACTTTGTGCCGAAGCGATCAAGCGCGGTCACCACGGCGTCGAGCACTCCGGGGACCGTCGCGGGAAGAATTCCCGAAGAAGGTATCAACCCGGGTTTCGAGCCGCCGGCCCCGATCGACACGTACTCGGGCGCGCCGCGATAAACCAATCCCTTTTCGGCGTCGCCCTTCTTCGCGCGGTCGAGAAAGAACTGCCGAGTTGCGAGCCGCGGCGCGATGCCCTGGCCGTTGATCACAACGGGGGAGCCGGCGCTCGGCTTGATGATGATCGGCACTTCGCCGCCGAACGAGAAGTGCGAGAACTCGATGACTGAGGCAGCGAGGATGGCGGCGCAACCGGCGTCAGTGGCGTTGCCGCCTTGCTGAAGCAGCCGCAAGCCGGCTTCGGCCGACAGCGGATGTCCCGCAGCGACCGCGCCGCGCTTGCCGCGAACGACGGGGCGGAATGTGTCCGCTGCCGGAGCCAACGTCGAGGCAAGCAGGGGGGTCAACGCCAGGGCCATCGAGATCAACCGAAGCAATGTTCTCATCGTGTCCTCCTTCACAAGCGGGCCGTATTAGCGTGCAGTTTCCGTCTTTGAGGGGGCCTTGTCAACGAAGCGACGCTCAACGAGGC
The DNA here is from genome assembly GCA_035293105.1 of Blastocatellia bacterium. Classification (GTDB taxonomy): domain Bacteria; phylum Acidobacteriota; class Blastocatellia; order UBA7656; family UBA7656; genus DATDOV01. The sequence continues at coordinate 40,399 of DATDOV010000002.1, read as the reverse complement.
TCGGCCGCTTCGCGTCGCGCATAATTTAGTGCATAATTCGCGCTGCATTTCGCGTCCACTATTAGTGGCGACAACCGCCGAGACCCGCACGCGCAAGGAGGAAACCGCGATGGCAACTTTGAGAAGAGGATCATCAGGAGCGGCCGTAACCGAGCTTCAGGAAAAACTGAAGGAGCTCGGATTCGATCCGGGCGACGTTGACAGTTCGTTCGGGCCCTCAACCGAAGCAGCAGTGATCGCGTTTCAGGAGAGCAAAGGCCTCGACGCCGACGGCGTGGCCGGGCCAAACACGCTTTCGGCGCTCGGACTCGAGGGAGGCACGGCGAGCGCTGGAAGTGCGCCCACGAGCCCCGGCGGCGCGGCATCCGCTGCCGTTGCCGGCGTCACCGTCGACATCGTCTCGAAGATGTTTCCAGGCACGAAACGCACCAACATCGAAACCAATCTGCCCTTCGTGCTCGAAGCCCTCAACGAGGTGCAACTCGGCGACAAGCCGATGGTGCTGATGGCGCTTGGGACGATCCGGGCCGAAACCGCCAGCTTCAGACCCATCAGCGAGGGCGTCTCGAAGTTCAACACCTCGCCCGGCGGACACCCGTTCGATCTCTACGACAACCGTTCGGCGCTCGGCAATCAAGGCCCCCCGGACGGCGAACGCTTCAAGGGCCGCGGCTTCGTTCAGCTTACCGGCCGCGCCAACTACACGACGATCGGGCAAAAACTCGGTGCGCCTCTGGTCGATAATCCAGACCTGGCCAACGAGCCGGCCACCGCCGCGCGAATACTGGCGAGGTTCCTCAAGGACCGAGAGTCGCAAATACGGGCCGCGCTTGCAAAAGGCGACCTCGCAAAGGCGAGAAAACTCGTGAACGGCGGCAGCCACGGCCTGGACGCCTTCACCGACGCGTACAACATCGGCGACAAGCTGATCGCTTGAGCGGCCGGCCGCGCGGGTTGATCACGGTAACACGCGCGTGACCTCGCCGCTCGCTGACGCCCGGACGTCTCTTCAATTCGGAGGTGGTGATGGCTGTGATAACTGTAGGCCCGGTGATCGGCAAAGTGACCGACACGACTGCGCGAATACTGATCGAAGTCAATGAAGATGCCCAGATCACCAGCGCGCTCACTGGTCCGGGCGCGAGTCAGGTATCTCAAACAAGGTCCTTCAGAAAGAACCGTCCCGGCGTGTTCAGCTTCGGGGGACTGCAACCGGCCACTCAGTACGCGGTTGGATTCACGGGAGCTGAAAACAACCCGGCCGGCCGAGTGAAGACGCTGGCAGCGAACCTGAGCGAATTGAACGTTGCAGCGGTCAGTTGCAACTTCACGCCCATGCGCGGGGAAACCGATCTGTGGGCGGATATGAGGGACCGTTACATCAATCCCGGCAGCATCGACGTGCTTCTTCACATCGGGGACCAGATATACGCCGATCGCGCGTTCTATGAGGGGCTTCAGATCCTGAACGACGGGCGGCCTCGGGGGGACAAGACGCTGGAAGACGACATAGCCGAGTTGTTTCGCGCGCTCTACCGGATGACGTGGCGAGACCCCGCGACGCGAGACGTGCTGGCCGGCGTGTCGAACCTGATGATCTGGGACGATCACGAGATTCGCGACGATTGGGGCAGCAACGCGACCGACTACGACAGGAGTTCCGACCAGTTCTACGTCGGGACGATCGCGCGGCGTGTCTATCGCGAGTATCAGAGACAATTGTGGGATGACCTCGATACGGATCAGGACGCGGCGTCGGGCCACGAGGATCACCTGCACGTGTGGGGCTCGATTGGGATTCTGTTTGTTGATCAGCGAGGCGGGAGGAGTTTCGCTCGGGGGCGTGAAAGGCCGTATCTCGGGACGGAGCAGTGGGAGCGGATCGCCGGGGCGCTTGCGGAAGGCGGGGCGCTCTCATCTGTGCGGGCGCTCATAGTTGTCACTTCCGTGCCGCTGGTGTTTCTCAGCAGCAGCATCTCGGCGGCGGGCCGGATCAACAGGGATGGGCTGGATGATCTGAGGGACCACTGGGCATTCGGGCCTAATCGCAAGGAGCAGTTGGAAATGATCCGGGCGCTTCGACGGTGGAAGAAGCGGGGAAAGGGCGAAAGAGAGTTGTTGGTGCTCGGCGGCGACGTTCACGTTGGCGGGTACACCGACATCAAGCACCAGGAGAAGGTTGTATTCAAACAACTGATCACGAGCGCGATCACGAACCAACCGCCTCGGTGGTACGAATTCCTTGGTTTGTTGACGCTGTTGGAGGTGCAGGAAGGGTTGAGCGAGAGCTATCGCTTCGAGCACCGGGATTTCACCAACGACAGGAATTATGGGGTGATTCTGGTGAGGGTGCCTGAGAGCGGAACGCCGAGGATCGATGGGACGCTGGTGAGAGCGGTGTGAACGGAGAGCGACGTCGCGAGCTGTGAGCGAAACGCAGGGGCAACAGTCGAGGATACGGAGAGAGAGCCGAGCGTGGCGCTATTGAGATTCAATCGCCCCACAAGACCGGCAATCTCACCAATGTCAGGTGCGACCCCTCCTCTCGTCCGTTCTATGAATCTTGCATTGCGATTGCGATTTCTTTCCGTCCACGCTCCTTCTTGGTGAATCTCAACGCCGTGAAGTCTCCGTCGCGATGAGTCTTCAACGCGGCCAGCGGTTAGAAGCCTCGTGATCTCTTAGTAGCTTCGGCTTTTAGGTAGTCCAGCGCAGCAGTGGTTTCAGGGTAGTCGTTCGCTTTACCCAGCTCATCCCACCAGACGACCGCCGGGACGCCGCGATCCTTTTGATAGAGCCATTCCAATCCTACCAGGTAGAAAAATGACGGAATGAAAGGTCGATCCTCATCGAGACGCTCGATCATCTTGTCGAAAGACGGGAGCCTCGACACGAGATCTTTCGCCGCGCTCGGTCGGTCGAAGGTCACGCCGAGAAACGACAACAGCCCTGTCAATCTTATGAGCGTGCCAGTTTCCTTCTCGTCCTTGGCCGCGCGAAACCGTTCGGGGAGGCTGGAGATCGTCGCTTCCACAATCTCGACGCGCAGGAAACCAGCGAATGAGGTCTCCTGCGGGCTCTTCCATTCAAGCCAGAGCCCGTACAGATTCCAGAGGTAGAGGAACAGATCCAGGGTTGTTGCTTTAGAACAGAGTGGCGCGACTGCTGGCGCATTGCCGATTGCAAGCATCATGCGAGCACCTTCTGGTTCGGCCTGCGGAGTGGCCAGTGTTGAGAAGAGGAGACGCGCGGAGCGCAAATATGCCGGGTCGGAGTGAATCGGCTTGCCTTCGGCGAAGAAGCGACGCAACGCATCAAGCAATTCTTTCCGCTTCGCTGGAAGCAGCCGCCACAGCAGATTCACGCAGTGAGCAGCATCGGCAAAAGAAAGGAAGCTCAAGGCGCTAGGTTGTGTGTCCTTAATTTGTTCGTAGAGCAATTTCAGCAGATGATTCTTGGCTATGGACTCCTCTGCAGAAAACAGTAGCGACCATCCTGTGTTTCGCGCCTTCCAGTTGCCGGTTTGTATCAATGTCACGAAGATCGGCTTGAGAAAATCACAGCGTTTCGCGGAGAAGAATAATGGAGCATTCTTAACGAAGTAGCAAAGTTCGGAGAAATCCCTTTGGAGCAGTAGTTTCTGCCAGTTCTCGACGGACAAGCTTCCTGCCCCCCGCACGAACTTTTGCCGAAATGACTTGTCCATCGCTGGCAGCAGATCTACCAGGATGCTGATTGATCCAAAAGAACAAACAAGCCGCCACCAGCGAGCCTTCCCGATCTTCTCTTCAAGTTTGCGCAGCAACTTACTATTGGCCTTTCCTAAATACCCCAGCGTCCTGTGGAGCGAGCCAATGGAGCGCCCGGACGATAAGGTCTGTTCGAGGAGTTGATCCAGCAGCGGGTCTTCTAGCGTCTCGATCAGCTTCTCAGCCATCGGAAGCGACGAGTATTGAATCGCTCTGAACAACTCGGGAATCGAGCCTGTAGCAGCGATCAGACGCAGGAGTCGCGCTGCGCCGATCTTCTCTTCAAGTTTGAGCAGCAACATGATATCGGCCTTCTTTAGATACCTCAGCGTCCAATTGAGCGAGCCAATGGAGCGTCCGGACGAGATGGTCTGCTCGAGGACTTGATCCAGCATTGCATCGTCAAGCGCCGCGATCAGCTTCTCGGCCATCGGCAGCGACGAGTATTGAATCACGCTGAACAAGTCGGGGATCGAGCCGTTGGCGGCAATCAGGCGCCGGAATCGCGCCGCGCCGATCTTCTCTTCCAACCGCAGCAGCAAGGTTTTGTCGTTCTTCTCTAATTCACGCAAAGTCCAATGAAGGTTGGAGATGGTGCGCCCAGAGGAGATCGTCTGCTCGACGAGTTGATCGAGCAGCGCGTCGTCGACCGTTGCAATCAGCTTCTCAGCCATCGGAAGCGACGAGTACTGAATCATTCTGAAAAACTCGAAGATCGAGCCATTCGCGGCGATTAGGCGAAGGAATCGCGCTGTGCCGACCCTCTCTTCCAACCACGTTAGCGATGCTTCGCCGCTCTGCTTTAGTTCACGCAAAGTCCAATGTAGGTTGCCGATGGAGCATCCAAAGGAGATGGCCTGCTCGACGAGTTGATCCAGCAGCGGGTCTTCGAGCGCGGCGATCAGATTCGCAGCCATCGGCAGCGACGAGTACTGAATGACTCTGAATAAGTCGACGATCGAGCCATTAGTGGCGATCAGGTGGAGGAATCCTGCCGCGCCAATCTCTTCTTGGAAACGCGCAAGCAAGGTCTTGTCGTACTGCTTCAGTCCGTGCAGCCACGCGATGGAGAACCCAGAGGAGATGGCATGCCGGACGAGTTGATCCAGCAGCGCGTGGTCGACCGCCGCGATCAGCTTCTCCGCCATCGGCAGCGACGAGCACTGAATCACTCCGAACAACTCGGAGATCGAGCCACTGGCGGCGATGAGGCGGAGCAATCGCGCTGCACTGATTATTTCTTCCAACTGCGTCAGCAACGCTTCGCTGCTATGTTTCAATTCACGCAGCGTCCAACAGATTGAGCCAATGGAGCGCCTGGAGGAGATGGTCCGCTCGACGAGTTGATCCAGCAGCGGGTCGTCGAGCGCCGCGATCAGCTTCTCAGCCATCGGCAGCGACGAGTACTGAATCACTCTGAACAACTCGGGGATCGAGCCGTTGGCGACGATCAGCCGGAGGAATCGTGCTGCGCCTATCTTCTCTTCCAACCGCGTCAGCAACGCTTCGGCGTTCTGCTTCAATTCACGTAGCGTGAAATTAATTGTGCCAATGGAGCGCCCAGACGAGATGGTCTGCTCGACTAGTTGATCCAGGAGCGGGTCTTCGAGCGCTGCGATCAGCTTCGCAGCCATCGGCAGCGACGAGTACTGAATCACTCTGAACAACTCGGGGATCGAGCCGTTAGCGGCGATCAGGTGGAGGAATCGCGCTGCGCCGATCTTCTCTTCCAGCTGCGTAAGCAAGGCTTCATCGTTCTGCTTCAATTCGCGCAATGCCAAGCTGAGCGTGCCAACAGAGCGCCCGGTGTTGATCGTTCGCTGAATCATCGCCTCGATTTCATCATCTGGGATGGCGCTGAGTGATTCGCGCCACTCCGCATCTTCCGACTCGGCGACCATCGAAAACAGCATCAGGAAATTTTGAAACTCAGTCGCTTGAGCCAGCGATCGAAGCCCGTAGGCCGAAACCTGATTGCGTAGGAGCTTGAGCAGTTGCGGATCGGTTCTCTTGATCGTCAGCAGGAAATGGCTGCTTTCCCAAAACGGACAAGACATTGCCAATTCCAAAGCTGTTCCGTCTTCAACCTTGCTCCGTATCAAATCCTGATAGCGGCCCAACGCCGCCGACGCGGTACTGCGCAGGATGATCACAACCTCGGCCAACAGGTTCAGCGGCAGTGTTCCAAAACCTCGTTCGATCAGCGAAGAGATCCCTTCGTCCGCAAGGAAGGTGCTCTTCAACCGATACTCTTCGGCTTCATCGTCTGCTAGTTTCAAGCGAGTTCGGATCACTTTCGCAAGATCGTGCGCCAGTGTTTTCTCGGTTGGTAAGCGGCCTGTGAAAAATTGGATCAGATAGCTCGCTGCCCTACCGACGTGATCCTCGATCCCGTCATTCTTCACCAGCGCGCGAAAGATCAGCTCCGCCGCCGAAGAATGCAGGAAGAAATAACGCGGCGGGCGGCCTGCCTGTACAACCAGTTCGGCAGCCGCTTTCGCGTCCTCCGTTTCCAGATCAATTGGAAATCCGGCAACGCGGGGCGCAATCTCGAACTGCGCCAGCGCCGCCAGATTCATAAAGCCGGGCCGGTCAACCGTGCCCTTACCGAAGTAGCGGAGAATCGTCTTACCGAAAAGGAATTGCACGTTGAGATCATCAATTCCCCACTCGTCGGCGATCGTTTCGAGCATCTCGTCGAGCAGGAAAAGGTCATGACCCGTGAATTCGTAGATGCTTGCCAAACGCTTATCTGAAAGCAACCCAAACTCCGGCTTGGTCTGCTCAATGATGCGGCGGAATGTGCGCTGATCGACAAAGAATCTCAGAACGGCTTCTGCCTGCTTCAACTCGTCCTCGAACTCGGTCATCTCACCACCGCGAACCAGATCGCCGGGCGTCGGCGTTGTGCGTGTAAGGAAGACAAAAAAGGCTTGATCGCGTCTGCCCTGGAGCAGCCTGTTGACCCGGTTCATCACGCTGTCGAGTTGCCCGAACCTGCCCTGACAGTCGTCCACCAAAAAGATCGTTTGCCGGCTGAGTCTCTTTCTGAACCCATTTACCAGATCGTTGTCCGAGATGCTCTCCCGCAACGTGACATAGTAAGTGCGCCTGTTTGGCAACCCTTCTGCCAGCGCAAACGTAGTGATGGTTTTGCCAGAACCGGGTGGTCCCATAATCAACACGCTGCCGTTCCGTTCCAGCTTCTCGGTGAACTCAGCGGCCAGATCGGGATCGACGTAGATACGGTCGCTAGCCTTGCGATCTTGGTATCGCTTGATGTAACGGTCGGGGGAGTCCGTAACAACGGGTGAGAATTGATCGTAGTTCCAATCGTCGCACTCACAGAATAACGTGGCTATTTGATCTGAAAAGACTTCGGCGACGATGTCCGGCAGGGACTTCAGAGTTTCGTCGAGAAAATTGCGATGCCAGTATTCAACTTCGACCCCGGTTCTCGACTGAAACTCGCGTTCGAGCTTTGTCCAATCCTCGTTTGGCTCTCGCTCGCGAAGTAGGGATGGACAGCACAGAATAAACTTATTGGGCTTTGGCAAACCTGACGATTTCAGCCACTCATCTTCAAAGCGGTTCAGCGCTTTCGCCATGTCGCCAGGCAAGAAGGACTGAACATTCTTACATTGATAGACAAACAACTGATCGCCGGAGGTCACCAGAAGATCAACGCCTCGGTCCTTCTGGCCGGGGTTTCCAAAATAGCGCGGCACGAATCCCTGGCTGCGCAACAGCAGAAAACAGAGCCTTTCTAACCACGGGCCATTGGATGGAGGATATGGCAAGGACCCAGTCGAGACATCGAACTGAGCATTGACCGGATGGAACCCGGCGCCGAGATGCGAAATTAGTCCGCGATCAGAGATCTCGGAAAGCGCGGTTGCAGGGGCGTCGTTTTCTTTCGTCATTGGGCTGAAGCGTTTTCGGAGCACAGAGTTGGTTTCGTCACTTACTAATGCCAACTGATCTGCAGCGCAAATGATTGTTTTGGATCCACGGGCCGCTTTGGCGAGGATGCCGCCGGGTGCGCGTACCGCAACAGCTCGTGAGGCCAACCGCAGTGAAACCAGGAAACTAAATAATACAACAAGTACACTACATGGAAAGCCAGATCCAAGACACACCGCGCCTTATTTTCGGATCGGGAGCGGGAGCCTTGGCCGCGGTTGTTTGAAAGCGGGTCAGGAGGGGGTCAGGCGCGCAGAATAGCAATTCGTCCGCCTTGGCATTCGTTCAATACATGCAGGTCGATGTTGCCAGTCAGGGGGCGACGTAAGATGAGGCTCTCGATAATCTACGCGACGCTCTGAACTCCACTACACGCCGCCAGTCGCCACTGTCATACCGCACGTTCGTAATATCGGAGACATCAAAGCCGCATGAAGCCGCTACCGTTCCGCGAAGTCAAACGCGAATTGCATCCGCCCTCCGCTAGGAGGTCCATGTTTATAGAAATCCGGAGCGTGCGATTCGCATCCCAGCGGGGTGCAATGTGCCGGTGTCGACTAATCGTACGAGAGTGTAGGGCAAACATAGCACCCCGCTGGGTGCGGCCGCATCACAAGCTCACCTCTATAACATGGCACCCCGCTGGGGTGCCTTGCCCTCGTCGAGTGGCAGGCTAGACCCGCAGCTTGTCGAGACGCGTTCGCCAAGCCAACCCTTGAGGTTGCGGCTCCTAGCCGCGAGAGAATACACTGGCCTAGTGATTTAGAGCTTCGCCCACAAAGGGCTGGCACGGTTCTACCACACCGGTAGTAAGTCCGGCATCCAAGCGAAGCACACTGAACGATGGGGTTGATCTTCAGATTAGCGTGAGGGGTGTATGCCCGAAATATCCCGCTTTCTTGGGATCGTCATCCGCATGTACTTCAACGACCATCGTCCCCCGCACTTTCATGTCGAGTACAATGAGTTCGAGGCCTCGGTGGTAATCGAGACGCTTGGGATCGTAGAAGGAAGGCTGCCCGCCAAGGTTCTCAGTCTGGCGGTTGAATGGGCGAGCTTGCATCAGACAGAACTAATGCAAAACTGGGAGAGCATTAGAACGACTGGCGTGTATCGGCGCATCGAGCCGCTAGCGTAGTAAAGGAGAAGTCATGCTTCACATATCCGATGTCGAACACCTCGGCGAATACCGCCTGCGAGTTGTGTTCAACGATGGACGCGAGGGCGTCGCCGACCTCCGGCAGATGGTCTTTGACGAGCCTCGAATGGTTTTCGATCCGCTCAAGGATCTCTCAGTGTTTCGGCAGTTCGTCATCCAGCATGGCGCGCTCTGCTGGGCGGGCGAACTGGATGTCGCACCAGAGTACATCTACTTCCTGGCCTTTCGCGATGATGAAGGTCTGCGCGGACTCTTCGAAGAATGGGGTTATGTCCCAACCGAGGTTGCCGTCTGATGGTGTAACTGACGCGGTCGTCTGATGAGCATGCATAACCCCGCCCATCCGGGCGAGATTCTCAAGGAACTGGTGATTGAACCGCTGGGGTTGTCGGTCACGGAGGCTGCCTCTCATCTGGGCGTGAGCCGGAAGTCCCTATCGAAGGTGCTGAACGGACGCGGCGGGATCACGCCGGAGATGGCGTTGCGTCTCGAGATGACTTTCGGTAGGCCGAACGCGGCACACTGGCTCAGGCTGCAAAACGCCTATGATCTTTGGCAAACGCGACAGCGGTCGGCTGATATTCATGTTTCACCTATTGAGGTGCACGCGGCTTGATTGCTTGGCAAGAAGACTAATGTTACATCGCCCTATCCACGCAGGTCGACTTGCGAGTCAAGGGGCGACGGAAGATAAGGCTCTCCCGTTTCGCAAAGTCAAACGCAAACTGAACGCGGCAGGCTTTAAGGAAGCCGGACGAACGCGCAGCCACGTGAAGTTCGCGAAAGCCAACCACACCCGCCTCCGTTGTGATTGGGCGCGCGGTGAATCCCGAAGGCATGACGGAATAAAGCCACGGGTGAGTCCGCGAACCCGTGGACCGCACGAGAGCATTACCGCGTGAACCCTGGAAGGGTGACGGCGGATGCGAGTATGAGTGCATCATTTCGGACCCACCTTCACGAGCCACTCTTCTCTACCGCGGTCTAGGCGAACCCTGGCCGCCACCCGCTTCGCGGGTTAGCGCGTTCCTTCCGCCTCGGTCCACGGGTTCGCGGACTCACCCGTGGCTTTATGCCGCCACCCTTTTCAAGGGTTGCGGCGGCCGCGGTGAGGCTCTAATGCGGGACGGGTTCTGTTGGCGCTCATCTACTCACAGCGTTCATTTCTCTCCAAACGCCGTGGAACGGAGAATCGAGGCGGAGGTCTCGTTCCCGATATCGCTCGCGGGATGATCGGAGAATGATCACAAGAGGCTATTCGCTGAACTCGTGCAGGACCTTGTCGGCTATCTGCTCGCGGTCCTTGCGGCGCCGAATCTTGCGGCGGCGGTCGGTTCCCTCGCTATCCACCCACGTCATTGCATCAAGCACGATGAGGTTCTCTGCCGTATAGCGAGTTGAGCGGCGGCGTTCCTTCGCGCGGCGTTCCTGGGGCGAGCGTCGTTCACGGGCGTTCCACGTGGACATCTTAATCCTCGTTCCCCCCGGTCGGGGCCGTGACCGGGCAGGCAACTGATTTCGCGCAACCCCTCTCCGTCGCGACTTGACGGCGTCATCGCCGTGTCATCTCATGCGGCGTCTTCACCGACCCAGCTACCCGCACTCGAATGATGCGAGCGCGGTTTCGTCCTCACTGCTGGCGACGTCTTGCCTGATCTCGAAAGCCTCGCGGCGGAGCATTTCGATCTTCGCGAGCAGCTTCTCGCGTTCGGCGCGAACCGCTTCGAGCCTGAGCTGGAGCCGGCTGATCTCGGTTTGGTGGTCCTCGATGTCGCGGTTGAGCAAGAACTCTTCTTCGGCGAAGGAGCTCGCCCTGAAGCTCAGCCCGGCGGCCTCATCCTCCAGCGCTTCGGCCATCTGGCGCAAGATCGCCCGCCTTGCGTGCTCCGGCGACGGCCGGACGATCGGGACCGGCTCAAAAGAATCCGACAGATTCATATTCTGTTTCACGCCTTTCGTCAAACCCTGGCGACAACCCTCTCGCAGGCCGAAGCGGTCATCCGATCGACCTTGCGGGAAAGCTCAACACGCGCATCGACAAAGCGCCGCGCTTCCGAGAAATCTTGTCTTCGTACATTCGCTGGTCCGCCACTTCCATCAACTCGTCAATGGCGTGGCCGTCCTCGCCGTAAGTTGCGTGCCCAATCGAGATGCCGACGCGGGCGACGCGGCCGGGTCTCACTTCGTGGGCGAAATCATCGACCGACGCCTGCAGCCGCCGTTTCAGGTCGTCGACCATGTCGGGCGTCGCGCGGTGGAGCACGGCTACAAACTCATCTCCCGCGTAGCGAATCAAGGTGTCGCCCATGCGGAGTTTGCGGCGAACGAGCTGCGATATCCGCCTGAGTATTTCGTCTCCGATGTGATGGCCATAGGTGTCGTTGATCTTCTTGAATCCGTCCAGGTCCATCATCATCATCACCAGCGGATAGCCCTGGCGGTCGGCGCGGCTTCGCTCTTGATCGAAGAAGCTGTACATGTACCTCGAATTCGGCAACCCGGTCAGGTTATCGGTCAGCGCCGACTCCTGTGTGCGCTCGAACGCAAGCGCGTTGCTGACGGCGACGGCGGTGTGGGTGGAAATCGTTTCCAGAAGCCGGACCTCGTCGGCGGAGTAACCGCGATTCTCTTCCGAGTAGAGGGCGAGCGCGCCGACCAGCGTCTCGCCTTGCAGCAGCGGGAAGATCGCCGTCGTGCGGTATTCGGCTGCTGCTTTGCCAAGCGCGTTCTCGAAGTCGACCACCCCAGTCCGGCCGACAACAATTCCGTCGTCGGACTCGGCGTCGAGCCGTCCGAGCGATTGTTCCATGTTCGAGGTTGGGCTGCTCCCGATGAGCACCTGGCGATGCCTCGCCACCCAGCCGGTCTCGCCCTCGCCTTCGGCGATCTCGATCCCTTTGAGCGCCGCCGCGTGTTTGCCGCTCACGTACGAGGCCCGCATCTTCTCACCTTGGTTCAGGTAGATGATCAGCGTCGTGAAGTTAGCGATGTTTTCGAGCTTGGCCGCGACGATGGGCAGCACCTCCGAGAGCTTCAGGGTCGAGCCGAGTGTCTGGGAAATCTCGTACAACGACAAGACCTCTCGTTGAGCGGCGGCGATGTCGAGCAGGGCTTTCTCGGTTCGGGACTTGGGCATCAGCGCGAGGCTCTGCTCGGGAAACCTTCCCGGAGCCGGCCTCCCGGTGTCGAAAATCGTGACCGGCCGATGAGAGAGAGGAGGGAGATCGACTTCGATGGAGTCGATTACCTCGAAGAACGTCTTCAGCACGACCGGATCGAATGTGCGGCCTGAATCGCGCCGCATAATCTCGAGGGCCTGCTGGCGCGTGTAGCAGGGGCGATAGGGCCTGTTCGTCGTAAGCGCGTCGTAGCAATCGACGACGGTGAGGATGCGCGCGCCGAGGGGAATCTCCTCGCCTTCGAGCCCGCTTGGGTAACCGGTCCCGTCGTATTTCTCGTGGTGGTGCTTGACGATGGGAACAACCTCGTACGGAAACTCGACGTTGCTCAGAATGTCGGCGCCGATCACGGGGTGGATCATGACCTTGGAGAACTCGGCGGTGCTGAGCTTGCCGGGCTTGCACAGAATGTGTTCAGGGACGGCGAGCTTGCCGATGTCGTGCAGGAGCGCGGCGGCCTTGAGTCCTTCCATCTGGTCTTCGGGATAACCGCATGCGCGGCCGAGTCCTTCGGCCAGAACGCGGACCCGTTGTATGTGGCCGCGGGTCACCTGGTCCTTGGCGTCAATCGCCATCGTCAGCGACTCGATCGCCGCCAGGTGAAGTTTGGTGAGACTCTCAATGTGCTTGTTCGACGCTTCGACCTTTCCCAAATAGGTGCGGTAGGCGATGTAGGTCAGGAGAACGATCGGCACTGAGATCACGAACGAGTAGAATCCCAGTACGGCGATCGCCTTGCAGATCAACCCCGCGGCCAGCATGCCGACGAAGAAGACGGCGGACGTCCACAGGAATCCTTCCTTCCATGTCTTGATGATGCTCTTCCCGCGCGACAACGCCAGACTTGTCGCAACCAGGCCCGTGTTGATCAGATAATTGATAAGCGCGACGATGCCCAGAGCGAGCGCGAACTCCTTCAGCCGTCGGCCATCGTGGACCAGTTGATCAAGCGGTCCGAAGAGGCCGACCGCCGCGAGCGTCGCCGCCATCACCGACAGATTAATCGCTCCGAGGTTTATGCCGACGGTTGCCACGCGCCGGGTTCCGCGGAACGATCTCACCATCGCGTCGACTGAGCCGAGCGCGACTGCGGCCCACGGGCCGAGCAGGAAGGCACAAACGTAGATGAAGGTGTCGGAGAGGGTGATCTTGCTGCGGACGCCCGGGATGTATATTTCCGCGTTCCAGGTGACCAACACCATCACCATCAGCAGCACCATCCATTCAAGGTGGACGGGCTCGAGCCAGAGGCGATAGGTGGAGTACAGGAGAGCACAGACTCCCGCGGTCGCTACAGCCCAGGTGAAAAGCTTGGCGTGGAGGCCCACTTTGTGTCGCACACTTACCTCACCTTCATACTCAGTTCGCACTTCTGCGCGTTCTCCGACGAACTCATGTACTCTCTACAAGCTGGTCGTTGACGTGCGTCCGGCTGAGCCGCTCGGTTGCACGGCGGTACGGGGATGCACAGGTTCCCCGCGTCCTCCTCGTCCGGCGTCCTGAGATTTGAAGTCGCGATATTCCAAAATCGTTGCGGCATCGCGCCACATGACACCGCACCGCTCTCCCTTCAATGCCCGTGCCGCACGTCGCGGAGATCCTCGTGTAATGATAAAGATTCTGTATTTGTGGGTTAGGTCTTGTAGAACGGGGGTTGGCGGCGATCACCGAAGATGACGATCAGTCAATCTGCCGCTCAGAATGGTCGAATCATTCACTATGACCGGACCAACTCTTGACTGAACGCGTCTCCGGGCTCGGCACTCGACCGATGCCAGTCCCCTTTTGGGCCAGCTTCGAACTCGCTTCTACTAGTTGCCACGACGCAGGCCCGCCCAATAGTCGCCAGTTTCAAATTCCTGATCGACTCCCTCGTAGCGAGCGATGACGTCCATCTCGCTCAGGACGTGTCCTTGCAACCAGACGCTCGCGGACAGGACCGAACCGATTCTGACGCGGTTCCGAAGGGCCCTCCGATTCGCCAGAACCTCAAGCTGCAGCACCGACGCGTCGATGTACATCCATACAAGCGGTACCGAAGTAACCGGATTCGTAATCGCACTCCACGCCAGAACGCGGCCCGTCACATCGTAGTCGTTCTCGCAGGTTTCATTCGGAGTGCTTCTCGATCGCTCGGCCAGGTCGAATCTGCCCTCACGGAAACCGGAGGGTCCGGTGATTTCGAGCGTGTCGGAATATGCAAGTCCGGCCAGCCCGATATTGAGTCTCGGCTCGCGAAACACGCGCGGGTTGACTTCAGTGAGGTTCTGCAACTCGAGCACGACTTCGGCGCCTGAATGCAACGAGCCGCGCAGGACGGCTTCCCCTTCCTCGTCGTACTCGACCAGTTCCCACGGCTGAAGGGCGCTGACGTAGCGGCCTCTAAAGGCGGGCCGGCAGTCCGCCGTATAGAACTCGCCGCCTCCATCGTATATGGTTGACCAAATTTCAAGGCCGTTCCCTACCCTCCAACAACGGCCCACAAGGCTGCAATCTTCGTGGTCGACCTGGCTACGATCGCCGTTGTTTGCAGTGTAGTCGGCCACGAGGCTGTACGACGTTCCGTCTTCGATATCAAAGCCGATCGCCTCAAACAACTCGCCCATGACCGCGCCCGTCTGCAGCTCGATGCCATGAAGTGTTTTCTTCCCCGAAGAATCCATACTTGTACGCGCGTCGAGCCTGCCCGCCGCTACTTCGATTTGGTCTCCTCCCCGATCTCGGCCGTAAGAGTGAATTCACGGCCGTCGCGGAGAATCTGGATCTTTATGCTGGTCCCCGGGACCTTGCCGGCGATCTTGCGATTGAACTGGACGTGGGAGCTTATCGCCTCGCGGTCGACGGCGGTAATCAGGTCGTTTCGCCTCAGCCCCGCGCGCGCGCCGGGAGTGCCCCGCTCGGCGCTGGCGACAACAACGCCGCGGGCTTCTGCCGGCAGCTTGAGGAGACCGCGCAGTTCCGGGCTTAGATCGCTCGTTTCGACACCCAGAAACCCGCGCGATACGCGGCCGCGGTCGATCAACTGGGGAAGGATCGATTTCAGCGTGTTGATCGGAATCGAGAAGCTCAGCCCCTGCGTGCGCTCGAGGACAAGAGTGTTGATCCCGACTACCTTTCCCTGCGCATTGACCAGCGGTCCGCCGGAGTTACCCGGATTGATGGCGGCGTCGGTCTGAAGGAAATCGTCGAACTGCCCGCCGAAGTCTGTACGGCCCTTGGCGCTGACTATGCCGAGGGTCACCGTATGATCGAGCCCGAGCGGATTGCCGACGGCGATGACCCATTCGCCGACCTTCAGCGCTTCGCTGTCGCCCAACTCGGCCACGGGCAACGGCGGACCAGTTGGGACAATCTCCAGCAGAGCGATATCAGTCGCCTCATCGAAGCCTTTAATGGAAGCGGGATACTGCCGCCCATCCCTGAGAGTCACCGTGACGCGGTCGACGAGTTTGCCCGGCGCCTTGTCGGGTCCGCGCTGGGCGGGTCCGCGCCGCGGGTCCGACGCCGAAATCAAATGGAAGTTCGTCACGATCAACCCGCGCGAGTCTATGATGAACCCGCTGCCCATGTTCTCGCCCGTCTCGGACGTGGATCGAACGTTGACGACGACGACGTTGACGCGCTCGGCGATCTCGGGGATATCCAGCACAACAACCTTGCCTTGCTGAAACTCCCGGGTCGCGGCCTCGCGTGCGGGCGAGGAAGAACTCGAAAGCAGAATCAACGGCAGCGTTAGAATAACGAGCACAACCGGGGGACTGTTTCTATTCATTCTTTTTTCCTGAGCGACTCTTCCTGACGCGCGAAACCGGGGCCGGAGCCCGAGAGCGAACGCCTCGAATGTTGTGAGAAGGTCCATAGCGCGGCCGCTGTCCCGATCGCGCCATTTCTGCAAACAGGTCCACGTCGTAGTCGCAGTCTCGCGACATCTCTTCGCGAATCGCGTGCAGCTCTTCGAGGAACCTGGGTTTGTTGTACATAACTTCGAATCCCGCGACTTCCCTAAAACTCCGTGCTCACCAGGAACTCCGGGGTGACTATCATCGGCACAAAAAAGCCGGCTACGGTGTTGAATAACTGAATCCGCGACTGCCGGTGGACGCTGGCGATGTAGCCGAAGTCCCAGGTCACCAGCAGATCTGCCTTGTTGACCGACGCAATGGCGACGTGCAACGCGCTGCCGATGTACTTGCGGTGGAAGATGCCGCGCGACACGTACCCGTCGGCCAGGATCGCTGCTTCGTCGCTTATAGGGAATTGAGGCAGATCGCGGATCAGGTTCAAGTAAGCAGCGCGGCGCGGCTCGCTCATACGCTCGAGTTCCCGCACGACCAGCGGCGAAACACTGGGATAGTAGTCGGACAGCTCATGCTCCCACCACCTGATCGTAAGGTCGCGGCGAAACGGCTCGCCGTTGTCCAGGTACGCGCCGATGACCGATGTTTCGATGTAGAGGCTCTTCTTCATGGCTTCGGCGTTGAGGATTCTACCATCCCCGAACACGAACCTGTAGGCGGCTGATCTTCGTGGCGGGGGGGAACGCGCGCACTGATGACAGCGAGAGAGGGCTAATCGGGATGATCGAACTGGCCGGCGCTAGTTCTTGATGACAGCCGACGTTTGAGGCTGGAGTCCGAGCCGCGCGCGATTGAAGTCGATGGTCAGACGAAAATGGCGGAGGAAATCGCCGCCCAGAATCCCGCTTTGCTCGAAGCCCGAGGTCTGGTTTATCGCGGCAAAGTCGAGAACCAGCGCGCGCAGGTTCTTTTGGTGGAGGTCCGCCACGCGGTAGTTGCGAATGAAGATGAGCTCGACGTTCTCGTTGACGCCTGCGGCGCCGACGACCCTGACGCTCTGACCCTTGATGATGTTGTCGCGCATCTTGAGCCGGTCTATCGCGGCCGTTGAGAGGACGGTCGTGCTCGCGCCCGAATCGAGTATCGTGTTTATGTGGTGGATGTCATCCACTTCGGTCTCGATGCTGATAAGGCCGTTCTGCGTAGTGCGGAATGGGATGACGGTGGTGCTGGGATCGGTGCTCTCGATCGTACGGTCCGCGCTGCGATCAAGCCGCATCACGTTGTCTTTGTAGTCCAACTCAGTCAAAAAGTGCGCGAGGATCGACAAACCGATGAAGCCTTCGGCTCGCTCGTCGGCGGGCCGGTCCGCGTTCCCGTGGAAGGGCCGGATGAAACAGGGGATGGACTTGACCCTGATGTCGCCGAGTTGAAGCCATCGGATCAACCCATAAACGATCGGAAACTTGCCGTCGCCTCCTATGCCCTGAGACTTGCCGCCCCGCGCGATTTCGGAGACGCCGAATCGCCGGGCCGCCTCCTTCGAGATGACGGTGAATCCCGAGCCGGTGTCGATTACAAAAGTTGCGTCGCGCCCGTTGATCCTGAGTCTAACGTAGGGCCGGCGGTCGGTGCCGAGCCGGAACGGAACCTGCGTCGTCGGGCCGCCGGCTATCTGATGAACCTGCTGGCCTGCCAATTGGCGATAAAACTGTATCAGCCCCTGAATCCGCTCGCGCCGCTCGGTGTCGGTTCGCGGCGCGATGCGCAGGAATTCTTCGTAGGCGTCGGCGGCGTCGGCAAACAACTCGATGCGCGACGAGGCGCGGGCTATCGTGACCAGATAGTCAGGCTCGTCCGGGTCGAGACTGAAGGCATAAATCGCTTTCTCGCGCGACTCCCTCGACCTTCCTTCGTAATAGTCGATCTCGGCAGCCGCGCCGTACGCCAACGGTTCCTTGGCGTCGAGCTTGAAGGCGAGAATCAACTGCTGAGTCGCCGCCGAAACAAATCCTGACCGCAGCAGCGACAATCCCGCCAGCGCATGAGCGCGCGCGCGGTTCGGATCCAACCTCGCCGCCTCATTGGCATGGTCGAGTCCCTTCTGATAATCCGACGCCTTCGCGTATGCGAAGCTCGCGCCGATGCGGGCCTCGACATCTTCGGGGTTGAGCGAAAGCAGGTCTTCGTAGAGCTTGATAGCTTCCTTGAACTTGCCCGCGCGTATGAGCTTCCTACCTTCTCGGTAGACTTTTTCGTTGACTTCGCTTGAAGCACGAGCCTGCTCCGAGAATGCGAGCGACCGCGGCGGAGGAATAACCATTATCAGCAAGGCCGGGACTAAAAGGACGGGCCCCAGGAGAGTTCGCGCGCGACCGAAACCGAAGTGCATCATTTCAGTATCTCCGCGGTCTTTGTGTACCAGAGCAGCAAGTCGAGCTCGTCGAAGTCGATTCTGATCGATCGGGCGAATCGTTTCATCTTCCGCTCGACCTCGACGTACCTGGCCTTCGTTGAAGGCGGCTCGGAACCCGCGATAACCCCGAACTCGGCAAGACTGCTCAATATGTGCTTGTCGAGTATAGCATACCCGCGATAACCGACGTTGCGAAGAAAGTGGCTGGCTTCCTTGTACCCCAGACCTCGTATGCCCGGGTTTGCCGCGAAGAAGTCACGCCGCTCTTCGGACGAGGCAAAGCTCGTCAGCAACAATCGCAGTCTGAGTCCGCAATACTCGCGCAGGTACTCTCGCGTCTCATACACGTAAGCGCCGCGCGCCAGCGACCACCGGTGTGTGTAGCGGAGCGCGTGCTGAATGTCGCTCATCGAGCCGCCCATCAATCGGGGCCGGACTCGCTCAACCGCGCGCAATCCCATTCGCGCGCTTGCGCCTGCGGTGTAAATGCAGAACGAGAGTTCTTCAAACAGCCTTTCGCTCGATGCCGAGCGGCCTATCTCTTTGAACTCCGCCAGTCTTGTTCTGATTTCGTGGCGCTTCTGTTTGTAGATCTGCCTCAACTCGTCTACCGTCAAGCGGGCTGCCCTCTCGGCCACTGTTATCGCCGAAGATTCTATGTGTCCGGCCGGCGAAGGTCAACGCGCGAGCCGTTGCCGCCGTTGCCGGAATGCCGTCAAGCAGCGGCGGTCTCCTGCAGCTTGGGCCGCTCCGCCAATCTAAAGATCAGCACCGACACAAGCGCCGAAGCTACTATCCCGGTGAGGTCCCATTGCAAGTCGTTGGCGCTGTCCCGGGGGGTCCACAGCCGCTGGCCTCCAAAATAGAGCTCGTCCCACAGCTCTAGTATTTCGTAGTAGGCGCAGAAGGCGAACGTGATCGTCACCGAGAGAAAGGCCGCGAGGTCCAGCGGCAAACGAAGCCCGAATCTGTTGGTTGTCGCCCTCAGCAGCCACATCGCCGGCGCAAGCGAACAGGCGGAACCGACGAAGTGCGAGAACTCGTCGTATTGCACCGACCCGATGATCGGCTTGCCGTACAGTTGCAAGTAGTTTCCTATCACGTCGACTCCGACCGCCGCCGCCAAACACAGAATGACGATGACCGGCGGCGTTATTCCGTATCGAAACCTGAAATAACAATAGAACATGAGGAGCAACGCCGCCGTGAGCAGCGAATTGGTGTCCACTGATCGGTATGGCAGTCTGACCAGCAAGTAAGACTTGCCCACGAAGATTACGATACTGAAGAGAAGAAACTCGGCGCGTCCGAGAGAGCGCCTGCCGCCTGATTGGCCCGGTTGATTCGATTGGCTGGTGGTATTCGTTAGAACTGTCGCGTCCGCCATTGAACTCATCCCTTTCGGAGGAGATTCCCAAGCTTGGGTGAGAGGATACCAAAACCGGTCGGAACGCGCAGAGCCTTAGAAGATGCCTCGCGTGTTTTGGTTGTCCTGTCTATAAGGTCAGGCCTTGATAATACCGGCAGTAGTCGATGATCACGCAGCGATCGCATTGCGGACGCTGCGGCCGGCAAATCTCGCGACCGTGACGGATCAGGTTGATGTGCACCTCGTAGTAGCGCTTCGGCGGGATCAAATCTCCCATCAGCGCATGAGCTTGCTCGTCGGAGCACCGCTCGGGCAGCAAGCCGAGCCGCCGCGCGATTCGAAAAATGTGAACATCGAGCGGGAAGACCGGCCGATTACAGGCGAACAGCAGCGTGCAGGCGATTGTCTTCGGTCCGACGCCCTTGAAGCTCGACAGGAACGCCTTCGCCTCGTCGAGCGGGGCCTCGCAGAGGAACGAGAGGTCCAGCGAGCCGCGCCTCCGGTGTACCTCGTTGAGAAGGTTCTTGATCCGAATCGATTTCTGCCTCGCCAGCCCGCCCGACTTGATCGCGGCTTCGATCGAAGCAACCCGCGCCCGGCGAGCTCGGTCCCAGGTGCCGAAGCGCGCTTTCAGCTCCTGAAATGTTCGGTTGCTGTTCCTGTTGGTCGTGGATTGAGAGAGGATCGTCTCGATCAGCACGTCGAGTGGATCCGAACGCGCGTTTATCCTCGGAGCGCCGTAGACGGCTCGAAGGTTCTGAATAATGTAGGGAACCGCGTCGCGCCCGTCGATGTTTGTCACATGCCTCACCCGCCGTCTTCTATCACCTCGTGACGGTGACCGCAACATTCGGAGAACGAGGTCGTTGCCGGCGGTGTGTTAATCGCGCGGGCGCGGGCTCATCCGGTTGAACGGCCCTCGTGCGATCAATATAATTCCCGCTCGACTACTCGGCTCGGAGGTTGTGAATGGAAATCAAGGAGATCATCAGCGACGCACGCCGGCGCATGGACAGCGCGGTTGAGGACGCGCGCAAGAAGCTGGCCGCGGTGAGGACCGGGCGCGCGTCGGTGAGCCTGCTCGACGGCATCGCGGTCGAGTACTACGGGACTGAGATGCCGATCAATCAGGTTGCGACGATTCACGCTCCCGAGGCTACGATGCTGACGGTTCAGCCGTTCGATCCTACTCAGATCACAAGCATCGAAAAGGCCATTCGCGCGTCGGAGCTCGGGCTCAATCCATCGAACGACGGCAAGCTCATCCGCGTCCCGATTCCGCCCCTGAACGAGGAGCGTCGCAAACAGATGGTCAAAGTTGTCCACGAAGTCGCCGAGGAGCACCGGACTGCCGTGCGCAACGTCCGCCGCGACGCCAACGATCATCTCAAGAAGATGCTGAAGGACAAAGCGATCTCCGAAGACGCGGAAAAAGACGCGTTGGATCAGGTTCAGAAGCTCACCGACCAGCATATCTCGAAGATCAACGAGCTGTCCGAACACAAAGAGAAAGAAGTGATGACTGTATGAGCGCCGCGCTTTGAGTTATGCACCCGGTCCGCCGGGTTGGATGAGCTAGTACATACGAACGAATCTCCGCGACTCAGGGTCGCTAAAGATCAGCTCCATCTCCGGGCAGGGTTGTTGCGGCCGATTGCGCCGGGGTGGGTTGAGGGATAGATCTCGTGTCCATCCTCCGGGCGAGTGAATGTCAACAGAGTCGGCCCCTCCTCCTGACCAAATCGGTCGTGTACAACTTCGAGAGCGTTTTCTCGGGCACGCACATCAGGCCGCCAAGACAGCGGAGCAGAGGAGTGACGCTCAGGTTCAAGTAACGGAGTGAACGGTCGGGGCACATTAGAGGAGTTCATTATCGACGCGCAACAGGAGCGATCAGAGCTGCGTGCTTGTATTGGTGCCTCCAGAATGCGAAGATAGTGGTCAAATTTTTGGAACAGCGTTCTTGAGGCATGGCCTTAGCGAGGAACCGATGATCGTTGAAGAGGCGATTACTTCAGAGATTCTCGAAGCGGTCGAGCGATTGTACTGCTTGAGGGAGCCGCCGGAGGTGCGCAGGTTTCTCTCAAGCCATTCCTTCCTGATTCCTCTCGTGTTTCAAGCCCACGACAGAATAGGGAGCTACTTTGCGCCACTGCAGTTCACGCTTCAGGTGATTGCCGAGCCGGAAAGCGTGAACGACCAGCAGTTGGTTCTTTTCATGGCCGTCGATCTGTCACCTGCCGAGGCTCTCGCAAGGTTGCAGCAATTCGACAATGATTGGTGGCTAGATGCGATGGATGAAGCAAAGGGCAAGCTTTGCATCAGTCTGGAGTTCCGTTGAGGTTTGATTGGTCAGAATATCTGAACCTTGCGAAAGAGCTGGCTCCCCGTCCGGTAAGCCAGGCAACTCAAGAGGCCAAGCTCCGTTGCGCCATCAGCCGCGCTTACTATGCCAACTACTGCAAGGCGCGAAATCACCTCCGGGACAAGGAAGGTCAGTCAATTCCGGCTCAAGATGCGCACAAATATGTCGTAGAGAGTTTTCTTAACAGCACCGACAGACAGCGCAAAGACCTGGGCAAGGATCTTAATCGTCTTAGGATCGATCGCATCAAGGCGGACTACTACGATGAGTTCAAGGGAGTCGCTTCCCAGACTGAGGTTGTCCTGTTGTTGGCCGAGAAGGTCCTTTCGAACCTGGACAGCCTGTGACTTTGGCTCGGGTCCTTTCGCGAATCACTGCACTAGGCGCACTTCGAACACGCTGCCCGCTACTGCGTCAGTGTGCGCTTTGAACTTGACCGGTATGCGATCTTTGCCGCACGTGAGTTGTACGGCCAGCGGATACTCGAAATCGAAGAGCTTTCTCAGGCTGGCCCCAGGCTCCATAAAGGTAATTGAGCCGCTTCTTCAGAAGGAGAAGGGGGGGGGGTCAGACTTGACTTTGTTGACATCCAGTCGCCCGAAGCTCTTGATCCAAGCGCTTTCCGCCCTTATCAACTATCAACCAGCCCCGACCAGCAAGCGAGGGAACGCAGGCCGGGGCTTCGACGCTCTGTCGCTCTGCGAAAGAACGCGACGGCTAGACTGAATTGCCCGCCTCTGCGCTCTGCAAGTCCAGCACGTCGTACCGCGTCACGATGCCGACAATGCGACCGTACTCCTCGATCAGGATCGCCGGCGAGTCCTTCAGGTACCTCGCCGCCGTCTCAACGCTGACGTCCTCGCTCACGGCCGGGAATCCCTTTTCCATCACCTCCGAGACAGGCGCGCGCATCAGCTCGCGGTTCTTGAGCAGCTTCGCCATCAGACGGCCTTCGCGCAGACTGCCGACCGACGCGCCCTCGTCGATCACCGGCAATTGAGACAAGCCGAACGAGTTCATCATGTGCAGCGCGTCCCCTACCTGCTGAGCCGGACCCACGGACACCAGACGCGGCGTGTCCCCGTCGCCCTTCAACTGATTGAGCAGCCCGAGCGTCATCTTCTCCACGCCGAGCATCCGCTTCTCCTTCATCCATTCGTCGGAGTGGAATTTCGACAAGTAGCGCTCGCCCGTGTCGCACACGATGAAGACGATCACCGCGTCGCTATCGAGGTCGCGCGCCACCTGAAGCGCCGCCCAGGCATTCGTGCCCGTCGAACCTCCGCAGAAGATCCCCTCCTCGCGCCCGAGCCGCCGCGCCATCTGAAACGAGTCCCGGTCGGTCACGTTGACGATCTCGTCGATGTACTTCATGTGAACGTTCTCGGGAATGATCTCCTGGCCGATTCCTTCGACCAGGTACGGAGTCGCCTCCATCAACTTGCCGGTTTCCTTGAACGTCTTGAAGACCGAGCCGTACGGATCGGCGCCGACAACTCGAACGTTCGGGTTTTTCTCTTTGAGATAACGGCCCGCGCCGCTGATCGTGCCGCCGGTCCCTATCCCAGAGACGAAATGCGTGATGCGCCCCTCGGTCTGCTCCCATATCTCTGGCCCGGTGGTTCGATAGTGCGCATCGGGATTCGCCGTGTTCCCATATTGGAACAGGAAGATCGAGTTCGGCGTCTCTTTCGCGATGCGGCGCGCGGTGTTGACGTAGTGGTCGGGCGAGTCGGGCTTCGCCGAGACCGGCACGACTACGACGTCAGAGCCGAGCGCCTTGAGGTAGCGGACCTTCTCGACCGCGCACTTGTCGGTCATGACGAAGACGGCCTTGTAGCCTCGCACGGCGCAGGTGAGCGCGACGCCGATGCCGGTGTTGCCGCTCGTTGCCTCGACTACGGTGCCGCCCGGTTTCAACTGGCCTTCGCGCTCGGCGGCGTCGATCATCGAAACGCCGATGCGGTCTTTCACCGAGCCGCCCGGATTGAGCGATTCCATTTTGGCAAGGATCAGCGGCCGAAGCCCCTTAGCCAGCTTGTTGAGCTTCACCAGCGGTGTGTTGCCGGTCAAAGCCAGAACATTATCTTTATAGTCCATATGATTCCGTATTAATCATTCAGTCTACCTGCGCTGGAATTCAGCCGTGCCCAGCAGCAGTCCTACAACGCGTGCAATGGCCCCTGCTACGTTCGAGTCCGGTTTCGTCTCCCGCATTGACGCCGGGGCCGGCCGTCGTTGCTCACCGGACGTCATAGACGCTTGGGCGGGCGCCGCAGATTGATCGCCGAATCCTCTGAGCACCGCGCGGCGGCTCTCGGCTGAGAGGTCCGTGTGCAGTAGGAGCTTCATCATCTCCGCGACCAGTTCGTCTTCGTTACCCGCCTTTGTCGCCGCGATCAAACGCGAGGGGGCGTAGCGAGTGCCCGCAACCTGATTGTTCGCGAGCGCCAGACCAAAGTTGAGCCGGTTTAGAAACACTCCGGTGTTCATCCACACGCTCGAATCTTCGCTGTAACCGGTCGGCGCTTGCTGGAGGTAGAGCGGCTCGCCCATCTTGCGCAGCCACTCGTGCAGCGCGGGCGCGCCGTTGGAGTCGCCGTCAATCGCGCGTATTGCCGATGCGACGAGCTCGAGTGGCGATTTGACCTTCGACCGGAACGCCGCGGCCGAGTTGAACTCCTGCGACGTGAAGATCGCGCGCAACACCTCGCGCGTGTCGCCGTCCGTCTTGAGAAAGACCTGAGCGATGCGCTCGACAAGCTGAGGCGCGGGCGAATCGGAAACGAATCGCTGGCAGAGCTTCTTCGAGATGAACCGCGCCGTCGACGGATGGCGCGAGAGAATCTCAATCACGCGGCGGCCGTCCGTTGCGCCGCCTCCCCCGGGAATCGTCACGCCGAGCACGGTCTTCGCGCCGTTGTCGTGCATCCACGGGCGAAAGACAAATCCGCCGCCCTGAAACGGACGGTCGATCGTCCAGCCGGTGAAGCATCGCGCGACTTCCTGAACGTCCTTTTGAGTGTAGCCGCCGTCGACGCCCATCGTGTGCAGCTCCATCAGCTCGCGCGCGTAGTTTTCGTTGATGCCCGGCTTTCGCGGAGGCGGCTGAGGATTGGGAGGAAGCGCTTGCGGGTTGCGCACAGCGGATTCCGGGTTCTGAGGTCCCGCCATCGCGCCCGCATCCATGCCGGGTTGTGCCGGCGCCTGAAGCGGAGGCGCGCCGGGCGGACGTTGAGCGGGTGGCTGCTGGCCGGGGTTTCGAGACGCTCCGGGCGGACGCGGCCGCACTGAATCAGGCGACGAAGAAAGCCAGTTGTCGAGGTAGAACAACATCGCCGGGCTTTCGGCTACGGCCTCGAGCAGATCGCGGAACTTTGCAAACGCGCGCGGCCGTATCACGTCGCGCTCGTAGCTCGGGAGCATCCATTGATCGGCTTCCTTCTGAGAGAACACATTGAAGTGATTGAACCAAAAATCGGTCATCACTTCCTGAAGCTGGCGGTTGCTCGAGACTGCCCGCACGAGTTTCTGCTGAATCATCTCGACCGTTACTTGCCGCGGCGTGCCGAAGATCGGCTGAGGGTTCGGCTCCTTGGCGCGCTGCTCGACGACCTGCTGCGGCGGATAGAACAAGTAGAGCTCCGGCGAACTCATCTGTTGAGTAGGGAGCACCGCCAGCCGCTTTTCGACGTCGGAATCATCGAGAGTCTCCGGATGGAATTGCTCGTCTAGGAATCGTTCGAATCCAATCTGCCTGACGCGTTCGAGGTCGCCGGGCCGCGGGCCGAACGTTGCGCGATTGAGCAGATGCAGCAGCCTTTGATCTTCGCTGAGCCTGCCGATCCGGCCGCGCGATGAAACTGACGGCTGCGGAATCATCGGCTCGGCGCTTGAAAGATCGGTCTTCTGCTGGGCCGCGCGGGGAGGAATGTCGATCAGGACAAACGGCGGCGGCGCGAGGAGTGGAAGCCGCGTGTCAAGACCGGTGAGCTTGGGCTTTTGTTCATCGTTCAGCAGGGCCGTGATCTCATCGCGGATCGCGCGCTGTTCGCGTTCGACCTCTGCCTGAAGCTGCGGAGAGTAGGGCGGGGTTTGTGCGCGACGGCGAAGGTCGTTCACTTTGGCCGCGTGACTTGCGAGGATCGTGCGCAAGGCTGCCACCTGCTCACCGCCCAGAGAGAGGGCGTCGCGCAGCCTCGTCACATACTGTTCGAGCTGCGCTGGGGCCTGCTGTTGCGCGCCCTGTCGGCCGAAGCCTTGGGCCGACAGAACGAGCACGAGGGCGACTCGCGTGAGAATGCAGAATGTCGATCGCATAAAAGCTCCTTCGCGATTTATTGATAGCAGACTATTACCACTTTGAGGCGGAAAATGGAACATCGTTCGATCATGTCGCTACGGCTTGTGACAATGGTCCGCCAAGAATATTAGAAGAGTGCTGCCCAGCAGGGATGGGCTATTCCCCGGCCCTCGCGTCCAGAACCTGGCGGAGTTTCAACGCCAGCGATTTCGGCGTAAACGGTTTTTCAAGCAACGCGACCCCCGCGGCGAGCACTCCGTGGTGGACTATCGTGTCGTCCGGGTAACCAGATACAAACAGAGTTCGAATGCCCGGCCGCACCGAGTTCACTTTGTCGGCGAGTTCTTTGCCACTCATCTGCGGCATCACGACGTCTGTGAGCAGCACGTGAACGGGAGCTGAATACTTCTCAACCAGGTCCAGGGCCTCGTTACCCGAGGCGGCCTCCAACACTGTGTATCCCTGGTCGAGGAGAATCGTGACTGTAAGGCTGCGGACCACAGGATCATCTTCAACCACGAGTACAGTCTCAGTTCCTCGTACAATGACGGTGTCTTCTCCGTGGCCAGCAGCGACTGGCTCCTCTTCGGTTGCCGGGAAGCACACTCTGAAGGTAGTTCCGTGACCTGGCTCGCTGTGGACCTGGATGTTACCTCCGCTCTGGGCTACGATCCCGTAGACGGTCGACAGTCCCAAACCCGTGCCCTTGCCGGCTCCTTTGGTGGTGAAGAAGGGATCGAAGATCCGCGCCTGCGTTTCTTTGTCCATTCCGCTTCCGGTGTCGATGACGGCAAGCATGACGTGCGGGCCCAACTTTGCCCCAGCAAGATGGCTCGCATACTCTTCGTCGATGTGGACGTTGCTGGTTTCCAGGATCAGCTTGCCGCCACCGGGCATGGCGTCTCGCGCATTAACTGCTAGATTCATGATCACCTGCTGTATCTGAGGCGGGTCTGCGTATATAAGTGCCAGGTTCTGCTCGAGTGATGTTATAAATTCTATGTCTTCACCGATCAACCGGGATATCATCTCCTGAAGTTCTTCGATCACATCGTTAAGGCTGATCACTTTTGGTTGCAGCACCTGCTTCCGGCTGAAAGCGAGCAACTGCTTCGTCAAGTCAGCGGCTCGCAGCCCCGCCTTCTGCACTTCTTCGACCTGTTTCGTGGCAGGTTTTCCGGTACGCGCAAGCTCCAGCGCAAGCTGGCTGTAGCCCAGAATCGCGGTGAGCAAGTTGTTGAAGTCGTGTGCTATGCCTCCCGCCAGTCTCCCGATGGCCTCCATCTTCTGCGACTGTCTCAACTGTTCTTCCAGTTCCTTGCGTGTCGTGAGGTCGCGGGCGATTCCCTGCCCCCCGACCGGCCTGCCGTCCTCGTAGATCAGTCGCGTGCCGACCTCCAGCGGGATGCGCTGCCCAGCCTTCGAGATGATCACTAATTCGTAGGCAGTCGGACCTGGCCGATTGATCTTGGTCTTCATCATGCGCTCGACGGTTTCCCGGTATTCCGGCGCTACGACCTCCGAGATACTGAGTTTCAGCGCCTCCTCGCGAACGTAACCGGTGATCGTCTCTCCCGCTTTGTTGATAGATGTGAACCTCCCTTTCAAGTCGTGTGTGTAGACGATGTCGTAGGCATTTTCGACAAGCTCGCGATAGCGCTCCTCGCTGGCACGTAGCGCTTCTTCCGCCCGCTTGCGCTCGGTGATGTCAAACGACGTCGCAAGCACTGCGGGCTTGCCATTGATCTCAATCGTAACAGCGGTGAAATCCAGCCGCCGCTCCTCGCCGCTCCTGTTTACAATCCTCACTTCGCGCATCGGAGGAGGTATCTCGCCCCGCTGCCTTGCGAACCCGCGCTGCCTCACCTCGTCCTGCATCTCAGGGTGGACGAGGGCCCAGAAATTGAGCTTAAAAAGCTCCTCCTGACTGTAACCGGATATCTTTTCGGCGGCAGGGTTGGCGTAGACAAGACGGTCTCCCTGAAGAATGACGATTGAGGAAGAAGTCGATTCCGCCAAAGTCCGAAACTTGGACTCGCTCTCCGTCAGCGCCAGGTCCGCCATCTTTCGCTCAGTCACATCCTTCCCGGTCGAGACGAAGTGGGTGATGTTGCCCAGCCCGTCCCTGATGGGAGTTATGGTCTTCTCTTCGTAGTAGAGATCTCCGCTCCTTTTCCTGTTGATCAACTCTGCTCTGAACACACGGCCCGAGAGAATCGATTCCCACATCCGCTCATAGAACTTTTGGGAGTGCCGGCCGGACTTGAGGATTCTCGGTGTTTCACCAATTGCTTCCGAGGCCGAATACCCGGTGAGCGTTTCAAATGCGGGGTTGACGTACTCTATGCGCCCGTCTACTCCAGTGATGAACACGTTGTCGGCCGTCTGCTCGACCGCGCGCGAAAGCTTGCTCAGCGTCTCCTCGGCCTGCCGCCTCGCCGTGACGTCACGAGCTACGCCAAACTGGAAGACTGTCTCTCCGTCGCCTTCGTCTCTAAGCGCGATTTTGTCTTCCATCCAGCGGTATTCATCGCTGTTCTTGAGCCGAATGCGATAATTGCGTGTGGCGGGCGTCCCCTCCGCCAGTATTCGCTGAGTGCTCTCAATGAGTCCGGCGAGGTCATCGGGGTGTATGCTACGAAACCAAAGCCGGGCGTCTGCTATGAAGTCGTCCGGGTCGTAACCGAGGATTTGTTTCACTCGCCCGCTGACAAACTGCACGGCGCCTGCAAACGGATCGCTCCTGGTTATTCTGACGGCGTAGACAAGCTCGTCTATGTTCTCGAGCACCATCCGGTACTTGTGTTCGCTTTCAAGCAGCGCATCCTCGGTCTCTTTTCGCTCGCGCACGCCGGCCAAGGGATGCTCGCGGCCGTTGCGAGTGCCCCCCAGGCCGCGCAAGGGCGTGTTGCGAGATTGGGCCTCTTGCATCCGCAGCCGCCGGAACTCCAGTGCCTCAGTCAGCACCGGCTCCAGTGCCTCGAGCTGCACCGGCTTGAGCAGACAGTCAAACGCTCCTGCCTTCATCGCGTCGACTGCCGCGCGAATCGTTCCCTCGTTGGTCATGATGATCCCAACCAGGTGCGGATCGATTCTGAGGCCTTCCCGCAGCAGCGTGATGCCGTCCATTTCGGGCATCGCCATCTCCGCGAGCAGCAGATCGAACCTCTCTTCCCGCAATGCGGCAAGAGCCGAATCGGCGGAGTTGTAGCACGCTGCATCGCAGCCCTGCTGGCGAAGCAATTCGCACAGGGTGGTTGTCAGCTCGCAGTCACGGTCGACCACGAGCAAATTTGCTATTGCGGAAGTCGCCATCTCCGATCCTTCCTGGATCCATCGCCTGATGTGTTCCCAGTTCGCACCAACGCACTGCTACAACAGTTCAGAAACCTCTCTGGGGGCGTAGTCATCCTGCCCCGGTTCCGAACGCAGGAGTCTCTCGCTCCTTCACCCCAGCTACTGAGTACCCAAGTGCGGCTCGCTTGAAGGACAAATCCGGCTGACTATGCTCAGCGGCTTCGCCCGAACAATCCTAATTAAATTAGGCTAATGGCCCCTATCATATCTCTCGCAGTGCCTCGGAGCAACCGAAAATAGACCAGAACCAGGTATCAGTTGCTTGATTTACGATCAGGCGGTCGATATCCTCTTCCACTCTCCGAACTGGGTTGCGCTCGATCAACCTGGTTGAGGTACTGAGGTACTGTAGATGGAACAATCCCATGGTCGCCCATTCCCCAGAGTCGCATCGATTTGCATGGTACTGGTCTGCCTGTTCACTAGCATTCCTTCTAGCGCCGCGCAGGGCATAGCCATCGCCGACGATAAAGCCGGCCTCAAAGACCCGCCCGAACTCAAGCCGATGAAGTACCGCCTCGTCGGCCCCGCGTGGGGCGGACGCGTCTCCCGAGCCGCCGGCATTGCGGGCGATCCGAACACCTACTACGCGGCATCGGCTTCCGGCGGCGTGTGGAAATCAACCGACGGCGGGCTCACCTGGAAACCGATCTTCGATGAGCAACCCATCTCCTCCATCGGCTCGATCGCCGTCGCTCCTTCTGATCCAAATGTCATCTACGTCGGCTCGGGCGAAGCCAACATCCGCGGGAACGTCGCACCCGGTAACGGAATCTACAAGTCGCTAGACGCCGGCAAGTCATGGACTCACGTGTGGAAACAAGAAGGCCAGATCGGAACGATGTGCGTCCACCCGTCGAACCCCAACGTCGCCTTTGCTGCCGTGCTCGGCCACGCGTTCGGTCCAAATCCCGAGCGCGGCGTCTACCGCACCAAAGACGGCGGCAAGACCTGGGAGCAAGTGCTCAAGAAAGACGAGAACACCGGCGCGTCCGACGTCGCGTTGGACCCGTCGAATCCGAACATCCTCTTCGCGGGTTTGTGGCAAGCGCGCCGCCGTTCCTGGGAACTCGAAAGCGGCGGACCCGGCAGCGGACTCTACATGTCGCGCGACGGCGGAGACACGTGGAAACAGCTTACAGAGAAGGGTCTGCCCAAAGGTCCGTGGGGCAAGATCGGAGTTGCGGTCGCGCCTTCCGATGGCCGCCGCGTCTACGCGCTGATCGAAGCCGAAGAAGGCGGGATGTTCCGCTCGGACGATGGCGGCGACACGTGGACGCGCACGAGCGGCAACCGCTTGCTGAGACAGCGCGCGTGGTACTACTCGACGATCACCGTGAACCCGACGAACCCAAACGAAGTCTGGTGCCCGCAGGTGCCAATGCTCAAGAGCATCGATGGCGGCATGACTTTCACGATCGTCAAGGGCATTCCTCACGGCGATAACCATGACCTGTGGATCGATCCGAAGAATCCGAAACGCATGATCGGCGCGGACGACGGCGGGGTGAACATCTCGGTCGATGGCGGAGAGACGTGGTACGCGCCGGCGCTTCCGCTCGGGCAGTTCTATCACGTGTCGGCGGACAATCGAGTGCCGTTCCATATCGCCGGCTCGATGCAGGACATCGGCACCGCGCAGGGTCCCAGCAACAGTCTGACTAGAGGCGGGATCAACAACAGCCACTGGCACGGCGTCGGAGGAGGCGAGGCAGGTCACGTCGTCTCCGATCCGTCCGACCCGAACATAGTCTACGCCGGGGAGTACGGAGGCTACATCTCGCGCTACGACCATCGCACGCGGCAGGGACGCAACGTCGGCATCTATCCCGAAGACCCGTCGGGCCACGGCGCCGAAGACATGCGCTACCGTTTCCAGTGGACCGCGCCGATTGCCATCTCGCCTCACAACCCGAAAGTCGCCTACCACGGCGGCAACGTGTTGTTCAGAACAAGCGACGGCGGACAGACATGGACTGCCATCAGCGGCGACCTGACTCGCAACGACAAGTCGAAGCAGAAATGGTCGGGCGGGCCGATCACCGGCGACAACACCGGAGTCGAGACTTATTGCACGATCTTCGCCGTCGCTGAATCGCCGGTTCAGAAGGACGTGATCTGGACAGGAAGCGACGACGGCCTCGTGCACGTGACGCGCGATGGCGGAAAGACGTGGAAGAACGTTACGGCGGCGATGGAGGGTATTCCGGAGTGGGGCACGGTGAGCATGACCGAGCCGTCGCGCTTCGATGCGGGCACGGCTCACGTCGCGGTGGACGCTCACCGGCTCGACGATATGAAGCCGTATCTCTACAAGACCACCGATTTCGGCGCGACGTGGAAGCGATTGGACGGCTCGCTGCCGCAGGACGTGTACTTGCACGCGGTGAGGGAGGATCCGACGCGGCGCGATATGCTTTACGTGGGAACGGAGCGCGGCCTTGCGTTCACCACCGATGGCGGCGCGACGTGGCGTTCGCTGAAGCTCAACATGCCGACGGTTGCCGTGCACGATCTGGTGATCAAGGACGACAGCCTCGTGGTCGGCACACACGGGCGTTCGATCTGGATACTCGATCATCTCGGGCCGATTCGCGAGCTGTCGCCGCAAGCAACCGCTGCGGGCTTTCATCTGTTTTCAGCGCCTGACGCGGTTAGATGGCGTTTGTCTTCCGCGCCGCCGGACAAATGGTCGGGAGAGAATCCGCCGGCGCGCGCGTCGATCTACTACTGGCTGAAAGAGAAGCCTAAGGGCGACATCACGATTGAGATCGTCGACGCGCAGAACAACGTCATCAGAACGCTCAGCAGCAAGCCGCGCACGTCGCCGGGTCACACCGACAATCAGGCCGAGATGGAAGAGGCGCTCAAGAAAGCCGGGTTGGCAACGGAGCCGGGCGTGCAGCGGGGCTTGTGGGACCTTACGCAGGCGGGCGCGGATATGATCGAGCGCGGCAAGCTCGACGCGGGCAGCGCGTTCAATGGGCCGTTGGTCTTGCCGGGCACCTACACTATCAGGCTCACGGTCGATGGCAAATCAGAGACGACTACGTTGAAGGTGCTACCGGATCCGCGCGTGCAGGTGAGCGAAGCGGACCTGAGAGCGCAGACGGAGTTTGCGCTTGCGGTTCGCTCGGACATCACCCGGCTTGCGCGCGACGTGCGGCAGCTTCGCTCGATTCGGCAGCAGCTTGCGAACCGCATTGACGTGCTCAAGGGAAACGCGAAGGCGGAGCAGCTAAACAAGCAGTCCGAAGGGTTAATCTCGAAGCTTGACGCGCTCGAAGACAAGTTTCACAACTCGAAAGCGGAGGTCGTCTACGATATTCTGGCGATGAAGGGCGGCGCGAAGCTCTACTCGCGAATATCTGCGGTGTACGATTCGGCTACGGACGCCGACGGCCCGCCGACGCAGGGCATGCGCGAGGTCTACGCGGCTCAGAAGAAGGAGCTCGATGAGTACGAGTCGGAGCTGAAGCGGGTGATCGCGACCGAACTTGCGGCGTTGAATGAGATGGCAAGGAAGCTCGACCTGCCGCACGTGGTTGTGCCGTAGTTGGCTGGCTTCGCATCTCCAGCGTGGGAGGACCCGCTAGTCAAGTTGATTCTGATGGAACGATCGCGGATTGAGTGTGCTATCCCGGAGGGATGACCTCTATAGCCAGAGAAGCTCGAAAGTGTTGTAGCTCCGTAGGAGCGACCTCCTGCCGCCGAGGAGGAGGACAGAGGTCGCCCCTGACTGGGCTACAGAGGTCGCGACCGCTACAACGGGTAATCCCTCCGAAACTCACAGCCGATGGTCGGTCGGGATGACACTCATCGGTTGGCCACCCCTTTCCTGCGAATGGGACCCCCAAGGTTGAGCCTCACGTGCCGCAATCCTCTTTCATGTGCAGCCGCGCAGCGGCGGCCGGTTGATCGCAAAATCGATCCTGCGCATTCCCTCTACAGCACTTAACTCGCGGCATATTGATTGCCCTACCTCCCGTCGCAAACCACACTACCGATGTTGGAGGTGTCGCATGTCATCCCGAATTGTGATTCGTGTGCTCGCATTCACCATCTGGTTTGGCGTCGCCGCAGCCGCTACCCTGACCCGAGCCCGCGCCCAAGACGATGCGGTGGACCTCGCTCGACGCGCGCGCGACATCTTCAAGCAGCGATGCTACCAATGCCACGGCCAGAACGGCGTCGCGAGAAAAAACGTATTCGTGCTCGACCACGCGCGTCTCATCTCATCAAAGACCATCGTGCCCGGCGACCCGGGTTCGCTGCTGCTCAAGGTAGTCGACTCCGACGCGATGCCGCTCGGCGGGCCCGCGCTTTCGAGCGAAGAGA
This sequence comes from Blastocatellia bacterium, assembly GCA_035293105.1. GTDB lineage: Bacteria > Acidobacteriota > Blastocatellia > UBA7656 > UBA7656 > DATDOV01. The sequence goes on along the minus strand of DATDOV010000002.1, from coordinate 6,404 downwards.
AACTCACCTTGCGCAGGTGGGTGCTCACCGGCGCTCGGAACTGGGACAATGATCTGGGACGCCCACCGCGGCGAGCGTTCATCAGCGAGTCGGCAATCCTCGCACTCATTCGCGAGGACCTCGCGAGAGCCGGCGAGCGGACCCGGCCCTTCCTTCGCTACTTCAGCCTCGCCAACCTCCACAACGCCGGGGTGCCCGACGAAGAGCTTGAAACCGACCGCGCCGCGCTCGCCAAGCTGGTCAACAGCCTCTCGTGGCATCGCGACATAACATTGCCGGCGCCGATCGATCCCGCAAAGACGATTTACCGGATCGACCTGCGCGATTATGAGTGGACCGCCGCGACGTGGAACAACACCCTTGCGGTTTATCCCTATGGCGTTCGGACTTCGGAGGCCGGCTCGGTCGGCAAACTCATGGGCGCTGATAACGCGTACGTTCGCGGCGACTGGTTCATCGCGACCGCTTCGGTTCCTCCGCTGTACCACGAGCTGCTCGGTTTGCCAAAGAGCCTCGCTGAGCTTGAGAGATTGCTGGGCGTTGATGCGTGGCGCAATCCGGCAGAAGAAGGCAACGTCGTGCGAGCGGGTGTTCGCACGAGCGGCGTCTCGCAGAACAATAGGGTGCTGGAGCGTCACTCGTCTGCTTACGGCGCTTACTGGCGCAGCTACGATTTTGCGAACAGTCTCGACGACCAGAGCATCTTCCGTGACCCGCTTCGATTGAATCCCGCGGGCAGCGAGATAATCTTCAATCTTCCGAACGGACTTCAGGCTTACTTTCTTGCGAACGGGCAGGGCCGGCGGATCGACGCGGCGCCGGTCGGGATCGTCGCCGACCGGAATAATCCTGACGACCCGGTGATTCGAAACGGCCGCTCGTGCATGAGCTGCCACTTCGACGGCATTCGGCCCTTCAGAGACGACGTGCGGCCGGTGATCAGCCGTCAGACCGTCGGCTTCTTCGAGCGCGACCGCGCGCTTGCGGTCTATCCGCCGCAAGAGACGCTCGACCGTTTGATAGAGAGGGACCGGCTGCGATTCGAGCGGGCTGTTGAGCAAGCCGGGGCCCGGTCGCCGAACGTGCAAGCCGAGCCCATCAACGCGCTGGCGCGAAGGTTCAATGCCGAAGTGACGGCGAGTCAGGCGGCCGGCGAGTTGGGGCTCGACGTTCGCGACTTCGTAGCGCGAGTGCGAAGAAGCGCGGCGCTGGTGGCGCTGGGCTACGGTCAGTTCCTGGTGCCTGATGGCGCGTTGAAGCGCGACGCGTGGGAGCGAGACTTCGGACTCATAGTGCGCGAGCTTGAACTCGGCGAGTCGGTGAGCGTCGCACGAATCGAAACACGTCCTGCTTTCCAGTCTGGTCCGGGCGTCCGCGCGCAAGTGCCTGCCGGCGGCGACTTCAACCGCGTCCTTTCGCGCTCGGTTGCGGTGAACACGAATCCGGCAGACCTTATGCGCTCGGCGCGAACTCTCTTCGTGAGGTCGGAGACGATGTTCCTGAAGCCGGACCAGCTCGAACACGAGTTGAAGAAACGTCCGGGATTTGATGCGCTGGGTCTGGTGATCGTGGCGGACCCTGAAGTTGCGGACATGACCATTAATCTCGACCGCCCGCTGTTCACTTACACGTTCACGTTCACGGTGAGGAGTTCGCAGACGAGCGTGTTGCTGTTTTCGGGAAAGGTGACGGCGTTTAATGGGAACTTCGCCGCCCCGAAGATTGCGAAGGAGTTGCTGAAGCGATTAGGGGCGGCGCGTGCTCAGCGGAAGGTCGGGGAATGAACGTAGGAGCACTTCTCGCAAGATTCTAACGATGTGCGTCTTGTTCAGCGATAGACCTTTGATACCTTTGATCGCAACTGAGCGTTCTGTGGAAGCAACGACCTTTTGCGAGCCTATCTGAATCGTGTAGTCGAACGATCTGTTCCCGCCATCAGGGTTGCCCAGTGACACCGCTTGGGAGTTTGTTCTGGGAACAGTCGACACGCAAACAGTTCCGGTTTCCCTCCGTGATGGCTCTGATTGTCCCTGTGCGATCACGGTCATTATCAGGCAGATGAGGATGACCTGCGATTTCACGAAGCGCTGCCTCCTTAGCGGACGCGGGTGACAGGGTTGTCTCCGCTGCACGAGGATTCGTAAGCCGCTATAACGACCCAGGCAATTCTCTTCGGGTCTTCTGCATAGAAGGACAGCCAGTAAGGGCGACTGACAACTATCACGTAGTTCGCGCTCTTCGCCTTCGCAGGCCACTCATAAACCATTCGCCCTTGTGCTTTGCGCGTCTGCTTCATTCCGGTGATTGCTGCTTCGCCGGTGTTTAAGAGCCGGGCGAGCGCATCAGAAGCAACTCGTTGAGGATCACTGAAACTCCATTCGCGCTGGCCATGTTCAGCGCGTCTCTGCGCCTCGATCAAGTCGTCCTGCGGCCGGATTCGCAACAAATCCCGAAAGCCACATCCAACTTTGTCAATACGCGGCTGGTCGGGAGCCGCGCAGTAGTCCACGTCGTCCCGGTCATGGGGATACACCGAAAGGACTTGCTGAATCGCGAGCAAACTGCAGCAACCCATATGTCCGTAGCCGCTCCAGAAGACGCCTGCGGGATACCGCACCTGTTGCCCGGAAAAGAACCGGCCAACAACCGTCGCGCGCACGATTGAATCGGGTCGCCGGTGAATCAGTTTATCGAATTCCCGGAAATGCTCATCATTAGCGAGCGGTATTGGTATGTTCTCTACCACAAGTTGCTTGCGCCGGCTACGGGCAGTGGTTACTCCACAGCAATACATGGTGCCGGAGGCCGCAACGCCTCCGTACTCCAGCCAAACATTGGGCCACGAGGAACACCTCGGGTCGAAGAGGGTGAAGTCTTCGAAACCGTGTGATACGAACGCTGTCACCTCAACCAACTTGTGGTTATATTTGGCCGGGTCTTCCTCAAGCTGGCAAACGGTCGCTTTCAGTGGTTCTTGGCATAACCCATCTCCAGCCAGGCAGGAGATGACGATCAGCGAACTGAGAACGAATCCGGTTCTTCGCACCCAAGACAGGGCCATCTATTCTTCCAACTCCTTCCGCGCGGAGCGTGCAAAAGTGATGGAGTAATCAGCCATTCAATTTTCGTCGCTGGATCAGCCGTTCCTTGACGGAATCAAGGGACTCCTGCGGTTCCCGTGACCGCTTGCGGGCCGTAAGACTGTCGTAGAGATCTTCCCATAAGTCACCATACTTGCGCAGGTCAATCTGTACCGCGACCTTTTCGCCCTTATCGTTCGTCAAGAACCGAATGCCTTCCATAATCACTCCTGCGTTTTCCGACGCATTATACATCAGTCGCCGACTCATTAAGAACCACCCAAGCAGGACCTTCAGCGCTATGACGTGCCCTCAATCGGCCGTGCTTTTCCGGAGGCATCAGCATCTAGCGCCTTGCGCTCGCGGCTAGATCGCGACAGGATCACGAACATCCAGCGTACGTGCCTCACCGCCGCCTCAAGCTCTCACGGCCTCCGGCCTTCATCATTTGCTGGCCACATCCGACCGCCCCAGGAACTTCAACAGCGCCGCGTTGAATTCCGCCGCCTTCTCCAGTTGAGGCACGTGGCCGCACTTGTCGATGACGAACAACTCCGAGCCCGCAATCTCCTTCTTGAATCGCTCGCCCAACGCAAGCGGCGTGAGTCCGTCCTCGCGGCCCCAGATCATCAACGTCGGCTGCTTGATCGCCCCGAGCTTTCCGTCGAGCACGTCTTCGCCGCGAATGATCGAATCGATGAACCTCTGAATAGTATAACCGTCGCCCGCCGTCACTTTGCGCGCGAAGAACGCATCGAGCGCCGCGTCGGTCGCGAACGGCTGCCAGTTGTAAAACACAAGGGGCAGAATCTGCTTCAGCCCGTCGCGAGTCGAGGCATTGAGGCCGTTCACGACGGTCGGGTTGAGCGGCGCGTCCTTCGGAATCGCGAAGCCCGCCGCGTCAACCAGCACCAACCGGTCTACCTTGTCGGGATGCTTCACCGCAAAGGCCGCCGCCGTGAAGCCCCCAAGTGAATTCCCTACCAGCGACGCGCGCTCGATCTTGAGTTCTTTCATCATCGCCGCCAGGAAATCTACCAGCGTCCCGACTCGATAATTCAGAAAGGGCTTGTCGGATTTCCCGAAGCCGATCTGGTCGGGCACGATCACGCGGTACTTCTGCGCGAGCGGCCCGATCGTCGGCGCCCAGTTCGACGCGTCGCCCCCAAGCCCGTGCAGCAATATGACAGCAGGACCGCTGCCGGCTTCCTGATAGTGGATCTTCGCGCCATAGATCGTCGCCCATTTGTCCTGAACGCCCGCCGGAGCCTGCGGCAGCGACACAGCCGCAGAGCCGCTTACCTGGGGCCGCTCCTGCGCCCATACCGTTGCCGAGGTCGCGGCCAGAATGACGACCGCCAGCGCGCACGTGAAATATCTCAATCGTGTTTTCATGTTCTTCCTCTTTGAGCGCCGGGATAAACCGGCAGGTTGTAGCGAATGAAAGAGTCATACGTTAAAGGTCTAGCCAACCGTGACGGCCCCGAGTCATGCACCGGCGCTCGTGAGGGCGCAGGCGAAGCGTTGACAGGGGAACGTGCAGGCAGGGTATTGAGCCGCGAAATGAACTTAGATCGGGATGCCGACCCTGTAAGGAGAAGGGGAAGGCCACAACCATCGAGCCGCAATGGCAAGGCGCGATGGTATCCCGCGAGGTCAGAGACCCCAGGCATGCACGAAAACAACCTGCGCGAGAACCGGGAGATCCTGCGGCCACCCACGAAGCGAGGTGTGGGTCGCATCGAGAAGTCTAAGGACGTACGACGATGATGAACGACCGCAGGAAGTCGGACAGACCCGTAGTAGTGACGAAGTCCTCGAACAAGGCCGGCGAACCGGCGGCGGAGAGGATGGAGCGAAGGGGTCTGGCCAAAGGGAAGACGCCACGGCAAAACACGGACCGGACACTGGACCGGATCATCGTGCAAAGTGCGCTGGGGCGGATACGACAAGCAGCAGTGAAGGATAAGAGGCAGAGGTTCACCGGCCTCATGCACCACATCTACAACCTGAGCATGTTGCGCGAAGCCTACTATGGGTTGAAGCGTGACGCAGCTCCCGGAGTAGATGGGGAAACGTGGCGCGAGTACGGAGAAGACCTGGAGAGCAATCTCGAGGGACTCTCGGCGCGACTGCGGCGCGGGGCTTACCGAGCAAAACCGGTACGTAGAGTGTACATCGCCAAAGCCGACGGGCGGATGAGACCGCTCGGAGTCACAGCGTTGGAAGACAAGATCGTCCAGCGTGCGACGGTGGAGGTGATGAATGCAATCTACGAGACGGACTTTCTCGGGTTCTCGTACGGATTCCGGCCAGGCAAGGGCCAGCACAATGCGCTGGATGCGTTGTACGTCGGGATGCTGACGAAGAAGGTGAACTGGGTGCTTGATGGAGACATCAGCTCGTTCTTCGATGGATTGGACCACGAATGGCTGGTGCGCTTCATCGAGCACCGGATAGCAGATCAGCGCGTAGTGCGGCTCATCCGAAAATGGCTGAACGCAGGCGTGCTGGAAGAAGGACGGTGGACGTGCAGTAAAGAGGGAACGCCACAGGGCGGGAGCGCCTCGCCGTTGATGGCAAATATCTTTCTGCACTACGTGTTCGACCTCTGGGTGCACCAGTGGCGAAAGACAAAGACCAAAGGCGACGTGATCGTCGTCCGATGGGCCGATGACTTCGTCGTTGGTTTTCAACACCGGTCGGACGCCGAGCGGTTTCACAAAGAATTGGCGGAGCGATTCGCTAAGTTCAAACTGAAACTGCATCCCGAGAAAACACGCCTGATCGAGTTTGGCTGCTATGCGGTCAATAATCGGAAACGGCGTGGGAAAGGGAAACCGGAGACATTCAACTTTCTTGGCTTCACGCACATCTGTGGCAAGAAGCGAAGCAACGGGATGTTCACGGTGTATCGGCGGACGATGAGCAAGAGGAAACGAGCGAAGCTGAAGGCAATCAGAACGGAACTCCGAAAACGAATGCATCAGCGGGTGCCCGAAGTCGGTAAATGGCTTCGGAGTGTGGTTGAGGGACACAATAGGTACTATGGTGTTCCATCGAACCTGCCCTCGCTGAGTTCGTTTCGCTTCCAGGTCGCACGAGACTGGTACCGGGCGCTTCGGCGACGGAGCCAGAAGACGCGGCTTACGTGGGAGCGGATGTACCGGTTGATTGACCGGTGGCTGCCACTGCCGAGGCTGCATCACCCATATCCTTTGAGGCGACTTGGCGTCATCACCTAAGGCAGGAGCCGGATGCGTTAGTAGCGCTCGTCCGGATCTGTGGAGGGGGTGATCAGTAATGGTCATTTCTACTCCGACT
>DATDOV010000001.1:0-13919 GCA_035293105.1 Blastocatellia bacterium | reverse complement strand
AAGGCCCAGGAGCTTCAAACCCTTTTGCGCTCGATCAAGCGCAAAAGGGTTTGAAGCTCCTGGGCCTTCGCGCAACTTCCTCGTCCGTATCATCGCCGTCACAGCCAGCGCGACCGAGGGCGATCGTGATGAATGCCTTGCGGCGGGAATGGACGACTACATCAGCAAGCCGGTTCGCGTTTCAGAGTTGGGGGCGGCGCTCAAGCGGTTTTCCCGCAACGGTGCGGGGGCGCACGACAGCTCTTGGAAGCCCGTCTGAAACGCTCTGGTCGACCCGCAATGAACCCGCACATGACGCTGTAACGTCATGGAGACATTTGGGACACTCAAGTGGATTATCGTCACAGGCGTGCGAAGCCGCCCGACGGTGTTAGCACCCCAACCGCTCCGCGGGGCGATGGTTATTGGCTCCGACACCGGTACCCTCGCCGGCAGTTCATCGGTACGCAGATTGCGGCGAACCAACGGATGACAATGCCAGACGCCCGTCTGAGAAGAAGAACGCTTGCTTTAATCGGTGTGATCATTCTCGCACTACCGCCGTTACTCGGAAGCGAGTCGGCGCGAGCACAAGCGTTTGAGAAAGCCCTCACTCAGTACAACCAGAACATTTGGCAGACCGAACAGGGACTTCCCCAGAACTCCGTCCAGACGGTTCTTCAAACGCGTGACGGCTATATCTGGCTGGGAACGCAGGAAGGCCTGGTGCGTTTCGATGGTGCTCGGTTTACGGTCTTCGACAAGCGAAACACCGAGGGGATGCAGGGCCAGTACATTACTTCGCTCATCGAAGCCAGGGACGGCAGCATGTGGATCGCGACCTATGCCGGCATCACGCATATGAAAGACGGCAAGTTCAAGAGCTATACGACCAAAGACGGGCTGTCGAGCGATAATGCGTGGACCATCTACGAAGACCTCGACGGAGCAATTTGGATAGGGACATATGGCGGCGGGCTCAACCGATTCAAAGACGGCGTGTTCACTACCTACACCGTCAAAGACGGACTGCCTAACGATTTTGTGTGGTCGATACGTCAAGGGGCGGACCGGAGCTTATGGGTTGCCACGAACGGCGGAGGACTCACGCGCTTCAGCGACGGGAAGTTCACGACCTACACAACGAGAGACGGGCTGGCTCACAACATCGTGTGGTCGGTGTGGGTCGATGCGGAGGGCAGTGTTTGGGCGGGCACCAATGAGGGATTGAACAGGCTCAAGGACGGAAAGTTCACGACCTACACGACAAAAAATGGCTTGTCCAGTGACGTCATCAGGTCAATATATGAAGACCGGCGCGGGACGCTGTGGATCGCAACCGACGGCGGAGGATTGAACAGGCTCAAGGGCGGGCGCTTCAGTTCGTTCACGACAAAGGACGGCCTTTCCAACGACTCGGTCCATTCGATGTACGAGGACAGAGAGGGGAGCCTGTGGATCGGGACATACGGAGGCGGCCTGAATCAACTGAGAGACGGGAAGTTCACTGCCTATACGACCAAGGAAGGCATGTCAAGCGACATGATGTGGTCGATTTTCGGCGACAGGGACGGCACGCTCTGGTTTGGAACGAGCGGTGGTTTGACCCGGCTCAAAGACGGACGCTACACGACGTTCACCACGAAGGACGGACTCGCCAGTGACGTGCTGCGGGCGCTGTACCGGTCCAAAGACGGGAGTCTCTGGGTCGGCACCAATAGCGGTCTGAATCGGTTCAAAGACGGCAGATTCACAACCTACACGACCCGCGACGGTCTCTCGCACGAAATCGTCCGAGCGATCCTCGAGGACCGCGAGGGCACTCTCTGGATCGGAACGCGGGGTGGCGGCCTGACCCGCCTGAAAGACGGCCACTTCTCCAGCTTCACCACAAAGGACGGCCTGTCGAACGACGTGGTCTGGTCGATCTATGAGGCGAGGGACGGCGCGCTTTGGGTCGGGACGAACACGGGGTTGGACCGAATCAAGGACGGCCGAGTTACCTTCTCCTATACGACGAAGGACGGTCTCCCCAACGACTCGATGCGGGCGATTCACGAAGATACCGAGGGGACGCTTTGGGTCGGAACCTATGGCGGCGGGTTGATCCGGCTCAAAGACGGGAAACTTACGAACTATACGACGAAGCAGGGATTGTTCGACGACGTCGTGTTTCAAATCCTCGAGGATGATAACGAGACCCTTTGGATGAGTTGCAACAAGGGTATCTTTTCGGCCAGCAAGAAAGACCTGAACGACTTTGCGAGCGGATTGATCTCCTCGATCACTTGCACGTCTTTCGGCACGTCCGACGGCATGAAGAGCAGCGAGTGCAATGGCAGCTCGCAGCCCGCCGGATGGAAGACGTCCGACGGGCGGCTCTGGTTCCCGACCATCCGGGGCGCCGTCATGATCGACCCGAATCACATAGAGATCAATCCACTGCCGCCGCCGGTGATCGTCGAGCAGGCGATCGTCGACAAACGCGAGATCGATCCAACTCAAAAGGCCGGCGTGTCGCCGGGCAGCGGAGAACTCGAGTTTCACTACACCGCCCTGAGCTTTCTTGCGCCTGAAAAGGTCAAATTCAAGTACAAGCTTGAAGGCTTCGACAAGACCTGGGTGGATGCCGGAACACGCCGCGTTGCTTACTACACCAACATCCCGCCGGGTGAGTATCGGTTCCGCGTCATGGCCTGCAACAACGACGGCGTCTGGAACGAAGCCGGCGCGTCGTTCGATTTCTATCTAAAGCCGCACTTCTACCAGACCTCTTGGTTCTGGGGGTTGTGCTCCATAGGCCTGGCTCTGGTTCTGCTTCAGGGATACCGGCTCCGTGTCGGTCAGTTGAAAGCGCGCGAAAAAAACCTGGCGCTTCGTGTCGATGAACGGACCAAGGAGCTGCAGCATGAAATCATCGAACGCAAGCGAACCCTCGAAGCCCTCCGAGAAAGTGAAGAGAAGTATCGCTCCGTGCTTGAGAACATCGAAGACGGCGTCTATGAGACGGATTTGAGTGGGAACCTGACCCTTGTAAATGCGGCCGTGTGCCGGATGCTCGATGGCGACGAATCCGAATTGATCGGGATGAACTATCACCGGTACACCGACGACGAGAACGGCCGGAAGGTGTTCGAGACCTTCAACCAGGTCTATCGAACCGGCGAGCCCGTCGAGCTCTTCTCGTTCGAAATGATTAGAAAGGATGGGGTGAGGCGGTTCATTGAGGTCTCCGTGTCTCTCATAACGGATTTACTGGGGGAAGCCCGGGGATTTCGCGGGGCCATTCGTGACATCACCGAGCGAAAGCGCGTGGAAACGGAGATGCAGGCGGCCAAGGAAGCCGCCGAAGCCGCCACCCGTGCCAAGAGCGAATTCCTCGCCAATATGAGCCACGAGATTCGCACGCCGATGAACGGCGTCATCGGCATGACCGAACTCACGCTCGATACCGATCTCACCGACGAGCAACGAGAGTACGTCGAGGTCGTCAAGGCATCGGCTGAATCGCTGCTCACGATCATCAACGACATACTGGATTTCTCCAAGATCGAAGCCGGAAAATTGGAGATCAACCCGATCGATTTCAACCTCGCCGACAGCCTCGATGACACCGTCAGCACGCTCGCAATGCGGGCACATGAAAAAGGGATCGAGTTGATTTGCCACGTTCCGCTTGAGGTCCCGGAGGCGCTGATCGGCGACCCGGGCCGCTTGCGCCAGATCATCGTCAACCTCGTAGGCAACGCGATCAAGTTCACCGAACAGGGCGAGGTCGTACTCCGCGTCGCGCCTGAGTCCATTACCGATGACGAGGCCTGCTTGCGCTTTTCGGTCACCGATACCGGCATCGGCATTCCAAAAGAGAAACAGCGGCTTATCTTCGCTCCATTCACTCAGGCTGACGGCTCCACGACGCGCAGGTATGGCGGAACGGGATTGGGCCTCGCCATTTCGGCGCAGTTAGTACAGATGATGGGCGGACGCATATGGGTCGAGAGCGGGATCCACGAAGGTAGCGCATTCAATTTCACCGCGCAATTCGGCATACAGAACTCGCCGGCTGCACGAGTCATCCCGGCGGCTCCAGGGAGTCTTGGCGGGCTCCGCATTCTGGTGGCGGACGACAACGCCACCAACAGGCTGATTCTCCGGGAGCAGCTATTGAGATGGGGATTCAACCCGACGCTGGCCGAGGATGGCCGCGCGGCCCTCAAAATACTCGAACAGTCTGTTGATGACGCAGAGCCATTCCGCGTCGCGGTGCTCGATTGCATGATGCCGGAAATGGACGGCTTTCAGCTCGCCGAAGCGATCAGAGAGGACAACAGGTTCGATCCGGTGAAGCTGATAATGCTGACGTCGGGCGGGCAGCGCGGCGACGGCGGGCGATGTAGGGAGAACGGCATCTCGGCTTACCTGACAAAACCGGTCCGCCAATCCTCGCTGCTGGACTGTATCCTCGAAGTCGTCGGCGAGTCGCTGGCCCTTCCCGCGCCTCTCATCACTCGCCATTCTCTGCGCGAGGACGGAAGACGGCTGCGCATACTGCTGGGAGAGGACAACCGCGTCAATCAGAGGCTTGCGGTTCGGCTGCTGGAGAATCACGGTCACGACGTCGTCGTGGCCGACACCGGCGCGCTGGTGCTGTCGGCGCTGGATAGAGATCCCTTTGACGTTGTGTTGATGGACGTGCAGATGCCCGAGATGGACGGACTGGAGGCGACGGCTGCCATTCGGGAGAGAGAAAAGAAGACCGGCGCACATATTCCAATCATCGCGATGACCGCCGCCGCGATGTCTGGTGATCGTAGCCGGTGCCTGCAAGCAGGGATGGACGGATACGTGTCCAAGCCGATTCAGATCAAGGAACTGCTTGAGGCCATTGCGACCCTTGTCCGATCGAGTGATATCAGCGAGCAGGGCCGAACGCTGCACAGTCCGACGTGCGCGCACCAACCTGACGGCCTGATCGCGTGATGGTCGCCCGGCCCGTCGAACGGAGCTAGTTCGAGCGCTCGATCCAATCGCCGATGTTCACTTCCGCATTAGTACGGGTGATGAGCGCGACCGCGGCTGTATTCTGGACTTTCAGCACGACGAGCTCGCCCAACACCTTGCGCGGGAGGGCGGGCCGTTCGCGGAGGACCTTCTCGACGGGTGCTCGCGTCGCGATGCTTGAAACGTCGCCGCCACGATATCGGATACTGCCATATCCCTCGCTTCGCTCCTGAACAACATCGTCGTCGCGTACGTTGGTGATCCCCTCGGTCCTGCCGATCTTCCGATAAATTGTGAAGTAATCGCCCGGCCGGATGCCTTGCCTTTCGCCGAGGTCGATCAACACTATTTCATTCGCTGAAAAGTATTCGCGAAGTTTCGGCGACATCATGATCTGCCCGGTCACTCCGCCCGAACTCTCGCCGTATCTGGGCAACGGCCGAGCGTCGCGAGGCGATGGGCTCGTGTATTCCTCGTAGGGTTTGAGCAGATCGCCGAAGGATATTGTCTCGCACGAGACGGTGATTTCTGCCGTCGACACGTAGTCTTGCACGTCGATGACCCGAAGCAGTCCTAGTTCGCGGACGAAATGGCCGACTTTTTTCTTGGTGAACGGGTGTTTCACCTCGCCCATTGGCCGGGTGATGTAGAAAACGGCGCCCGGCTGAATTCCTCGCTCACGCCCTCCGTTCAGGAACACGATGTCCCCTTCGGTGAAGAGGCTCTTCAAGTTTTCTTTCTCGCCGCCGACAACCTGTAGATCGACTCTGGGCGCGACCTCGGATATGAAGCCAGTGCAGAAGATGTCGGACCTCTTGACCAGCGGGTCGGATTCTTGAGCCGCCGCCGCCGGTACACAGGCCACCGCCGCGGCGATTGATATCACGGCACACACTACGTATTTCATCGCTGCTCCTTACTCGTTATCGGGGGTACGCAGGGAAGTTCGTAAGAGGGGCAGAATGCTCTAGTTAAGCTGTTGCCAAGCTACCAAAGTCTCCAGGTCAAGTCAATAATTAAAAGCGCGCCGGGCTCGCCGATCGTGGCCTCAACGCCTCGGGGCATCTGCGGCGACCCTTCTGAGTTGGTCTATTCGCTCGCGCATGGCTGAGGTGAAACACGCGACCTCTTCGGTGGTGGCTCCGCTCGCCGCGAGGCCGGAGCGAATCTGCGCATCGCTGATGCGGCCAATGTACTTCAGCAACCACGTCACATCGCTCACCTTGATTCCCCCGCGCATCTCCGCCGCGCGTTTGCCATCATATCCGAATCGGACCATGCCGCCTTCGACCCCGGTGACAAACTTTCGCGTCTGGTGGCTGTAGCCCTCGCAATCCCACTTCTCGCGCTTGAGCACACCGCCCCACCTGCCCATCGTCGCGCCCCAATCGGTCAGAACGTACCGTACGGCGCCGGTCTTCTTGAGGGTGAAGATTGCGGTGTTTGATCCGTCGGAAGCGTCCCGCTGGTCTTTGGGGTCCCAGTTCGACGTCAGCATTATGACGATCTTCAAGCCGCTTAGCTCCGGGGTTCCCACGAAAGGATTGCTGTCCCAGCGCCAGCTCTCTTTGCCAGTTTGCTTCGAGACGCCCTTCTCTTTCAACTCGAATCTCGCATTAGTGAAGCTCCCATCGGAACGGACATACTTCTTTGCGCGCGTCAGGCCGGCGACGCCTTCGACCTTGCCGGACTTGACGAAGTAGGCGGCCTCAACGTAGTAGCCGGCGGCCCACACGAGTCGCGACGCAAAGACTTCTGAATGAACTTCACTGCCCCACTTCACGCCCCAGGTCCGGCCCGCCGCGTCCTTGATCTTGATCTTTGGGTTGGTGCCGCCGTGATCCTCTTCGAGGAAGGTGAAGGGTGGCTTTGGGGCGAGCTTCGCGCCGCCTGCGCCATTGACAAAGTCCAGCTTCTCGACGACGCCCGGGTCGTGCCATATGGTCGGACCCGCGGGTGGGGCGGGCCTGGCCGCCTCGCGCGTTCGCTGCCTCGGCCCAGTCTGGCCGGATACCGGCACGCATGAAATGATCGCCACGCATGGTAGCGCGCTCAACAAAACCGCTTGAATCATTCGCCTTCGTATCATTGCCTTTATTCACTTTCTCTCATGAATCTGAGTCAGCCGATCAGCCGAAGATGATCTTCGACGGCAGCGCCGACTTCGCTGCACCTTGCAGCCTTCTCGTCTCCGATCAAATCGTAGGTTAGCGTCCTGCCTTCCCAGAGCACCGCCCCGACGGCCGCTTCGACGGCCTGAGCGGCGCGAGTCAATCGTTCATCCGCGTGACGAATCCCCAACCAGTCGAGCATCATCTGCATCGCCAGGATCGCCGCAAGAGGATTGGCCTTGTCCTTGCCCGCGTGTTTCGGCGCGCTGCCGTGAATAGGCTCGAACATCGCGTGCTCATCGCCGATGTTCCCGCCGACTGCCAAACCCAATCCGCCGGCGGTCGTAGCTCCATTGTCGCTGATGATGTCGCCGACGAGGTTCGGACCGACGACGACGTCGTACCACTCGGGGTTGCGAATCTGCCACTGACAGAAGGCATCGACATAAGCGAAGTCGAGGGTGATGTCGGGGAACTCGCGAGCGCCGATTTCCTTGACCACCTCGCGGAAGAACCGATGCGCGCCGATTATGTTCGACTTATCGACGCAGGTGACTTTCATCTGCTTGTCGCGCCGCCTTGCGAGATTGAACGCGAAGCGCGCGACCCGCTCAGTCGCCGCGCGGGTAATCCTGATCGGCGTTACTCGGCCATCGGCGATCGTCTCTGTTTCGCCGGTGTAAGCGTCTTCGGTGTTCTCGCGAACCACGACGTAGTCGACCTTGTCGGGCTCCCACACCTGTTTGAGCACTCCGTGGATCTTATGTTTCACACCGGCGTAGAGCTTAACGGGTCGGACGTTCGCGTAGAGATTGAGCTTCTTTCTGTTGGCGATCACCTGAGCGAACCCGGCAAGCTGAGGTTCGGCATAAGGCTTGCCGGCTTTCGTGAACACAGTCTTGCCATCGATCTCGTGCCCGACCGCGCCGAGTAGAATGGCATCCGCGGCCTGACACTTCTCGAACGATCCCTCGGGCCATTCAATCTCGTGCTCGGCGTAGTAGTGTCCGCCGCAAGGAATCTCTTCGACATTGAACCTGATCTCGAACAGTTCGCCGACCGCTTTCAGGACCTGCAAGGCGCGGGCGAGCACTTCGGGTCCGATACCATCACCCGGCAGTGCGACTACATAGTATGACTCCTTCGCCATCCAAAGCTCGCTTTCGTTTGGATTTGAAGCGATGACTATAGCGACCGCGTGAGGAATCGACAAGAACGGCGGCGGCCAGCGACGGCAGCGCCGAAGTTGATGTCACCAAAACACGATTGGAGGGACAGGACAGGGATTTGCGTCTCGCGTTCGGCAACGCCTCCGTGGTATCGTCGGACCTCAAGATTCGAACCTGCCCGGGCACGTCTGGGCGGTCGTGAACGGGACGCTCCTGCGAGTCGGCAGATGGAGAGAGACGCGGACCTCTTCGATTACCGAAAGATCCCCTCATCGGAAGACCTCACGTCGCCACCTACGCTACCTTTGCCGGAACGCTCGACAACCCCGGAAGATTCGTCTGCGTCCGAAGCTCTCCTGGAGAACGTGGACGCGGCAGACGCCAAGGTCCCGACCGAGCCGCTCGAATCCAAGGATGATCCTGACGCTCTCCCGACGGACCCGATCGACTTCAAGGACCATCTTGACGCTCTCATAAGACAGCAAGGTCATCTGACACTCAAGGACCTTAATCCGGGACTGCACGCTTTTTCCAAGGACGGCGACCTGCTGTTGCTCGCGGCGTTCGCGGCCTTGTACGAAAACCGTCCCGACCAATGCCTCATCTACCACAAGCGATATCTCCGACGCTATCTGCCATTTCCAATAAGCCATCTGGCGTACGCGCTGGCAGTTGCTCAGAAGGGCAACTGGCAGTTTGCAGACAGTCTCGTAAAGAAGCATCAACTGCGAAATGCGATTGTGATGCTTCGGTACTACTTGCCCGGCGGGGATACGCTCGCACGTTGGGCAGGGGGCAAGCTTACCGAGATCCATAGAGAAGCGAAGGCGAGGGACCAGGAGAGTCGAAGGTCCCATCACAAGCCTGGGGCGAGGAGCAAGGCGCGGCGCGAGGACCCGGCGCGGGCAGTTAATAACAAAACAGCACGGAGCATCGCGGTTGCGGCGCCCGACGGCGGTGAGGGTGCGGTGCTCCCCCCGCTCGTGCGTCTCCCGGCTTCTATTTCTACCTCGTTTGACCTTCCTGAACCGGAGACAATCCCGCTCCCCGAAGGTCCGGTCGATGGCACTGCGTGGTTTCGTCTGCGCTCCGAGTTCTCGCGGCTCGGCCTGTTCCAGGGATTTGATGAGCTGCTCTGTCTGCCGCTTCTTCACAACGTGACCAGCTACTGGTACCAGATCGAGACGGTCAGAAAAGTCCTCAAGCAGTTTCGCGGACGTGTGCTGCTGGCGGACGAAGTTGGGCTTGGGAAGACGATCGAAGCTGGGATGGTGTTAAAGGAGTACATACTGCGTGGGATGGCCGAGCGCGTCTTGATCCTGACCCCCGCGTCTATCGTGGGCCAGTGGCTGGAAGAAATGACGACCAAGTTCGACGTCGGTTTCGCTTCGACCCACGATAACGCGGTGCGAAGCGATCCGCCCTCCTTCTGGTCGCGGCCTCGAATAATCGCTTCGATCGCGACGGCGCGCCGCGCCGAACATTTCGAGATACTTCGACGACAGGTTTACGACATCGTAATAGTGGACGAGGCACATCACCTGAAGGACCGCGCGACCACCAACTGGAAGCTGGTTGATGCGTTGCAAAAGCGCTTCCTGCTGCTGCTTACCGCGACCCCGGTTCAGAACAGCCTAATAGAGCTATTCAACCTGCTACGACGCGCTGAGCGAACTGGTCCGGCAGCATCATGCCGAAGCGGCGGTCCATCAGCGGCTCGCCCTTCGCCATCTGTTGGCGGCCGCCGGGTCTTCTTCAGGCGCGGCGGCGAACGCGATCCGGCGCTTCGTCGAGTCGAACAAGCCTGACGGCCAATGGCACGAATTAGCAGATCGCTACGGCTCAGTTTCACGAGGCGCGAAAGAAGCCGCGTTGATCGATCTGCTGAAGAAGAACCCCGCCGAGAAGAAGATCGTCTTCGTTCGCCACCTCGCTACGCTGGCGCGGCTCGACCTTCTCTTGCGCGCCGAGGGAATGAGGTTCGAACGATTCACCGGCTCGATGAGCGGGTCGGAGAAGGACGCGGCAGTCGAGCGATTCTCACAAGACGCGCCCCTGCTGCTTTCGACCGAGTCGGGCGGTGAAGGCCGCAACCTGCAGTTCAGCAATACGCTGATAAACTTCGACCTGCCCTGGAACCCAATGGCGATCGAGCAGCGAATCGGCCGGCTCCACCGCATAGGCCAAACGCGCGAAGTGTTCATCTTCAATCTGGCCACCCGAAACACGCTCGAAGATCACCTGCTGGGCGTCCTCGATGAGAAGATCAACATGTTCGAGTTGGTCGTTGGCGAGATCGGCGCGATCCTGGGCGAGTTGGAAGGCGACCGTGACTTCGCCGAGATGGTATTCAGTGCGTGGGTCGAGTCGGCGGAACAGGAACGGGCATCCGCCTTCGAGAGACTCGGCGAACAAGTCGTCGAGGCGACGCGAAGATACGAAGGCGTTAAGGCGCTCGACGAGAACCTGTTTGGAGACGAGTTTGTAGCGGGTTAGTCATATGGTGGAGCCTTCTTTGATGCTACGGGATTTTGTTGCCAGGCTGATGGCGGGCGAAGGAGCAGAAGTACAGTTGATCGAACCGCGCGGGCTCGAATTCATCGCGCCTCCGCCGCTTCAGCAATCACTGAAGGTATCCGAATTCGGCCGGGTCGAGTTCGGCCCCGAGGCGTCAGCGGACGCCCAACACATCAGCTTCGAGTCGGATTGGATTCAACGTCTAGGTGGCGTCCTTGGCGACCGGGGCCGCGCGTTGCGCTGCGTCCTCCACACCGACCTGCCGCCACTCGCGAATCCTGAGCGGATTCTCGAGCACGGACTGACCTTGCAGAACGCGGTGTGCCGCCTCGCGAGTGTGACGGCGAGTTGGACGCGTTATTTGGTGCTCAGCTTTCGCTACGCGGCCTTCTCCGACGAGAAGCGTGACGGCATCGTCAAGCTCGCAGTCAACCTTGCGACGTCGAGCACGCCTGATGAGTTCATTCCGGCGTTCGAGTCCGCAGCTTCGGATGCCGACGCAGTCAGCTCGCTGCCGCCGGGCGTGAAGCTCCCGGCTTATTGGAGTAAGGAACGACTAGGCGCTCTGCTTCGCGGGGCGTTGCCCGATAGAATCCTGCGCAATCTTCATCAGTTCCTCCGGACAATAGAGAGGCGGCTCGAACGCGACAGCGCGCGGCTCTACGACTATTACGACGGGCTGCGCCTCGAGTCTATCAACAGAACCCGCAAGCAGCGGACGGATGTGGAGCGGGAAAGAGCGCGAATGGCGGTAGTGAGCCGCGAATACCAGACTAAGGTTGGAGACCTCGAGCAGAAGTATGCCCTCAAGATCGAAGTCGAGCCCGTCCAGACGCTCGAGATCGTGATGCCGGTGCGGCGGTTCGAGGTGCAGATCAAGCGCCGGAAGAACGAGCGTCTTTTGCTGCTGGATTGGAACCCGCTTGCGCGGAAGATCGAGAGACCGCCGTGCGAATTCGGCTACACGTCCGACGCGATCCGTGTAGTGTGCGACGAAGCTCTGCATCTGTTGAGTCCCGCTGCCCACAGCGACTGTACAGGATGCGGACGGGACTACTGCCGGGCTTGCCATCCGAAGAAGTGTCCCAAGTGCGGCAGAGCGTGAGGCAGCGCGCTTCGAACATCTGCCGCTCACGGGCGATGGGGTGAATCGACAACCAAGATGAGATCAGCGTGAACTCCAGGTAGCGACAAAGGACGTTGTTGGTGGAAGATTGAAAGGGCCCGCGCCCCGTGGCGCGGGCCCTTTCGACTTAATCCCGGCGGCGTCCTACTCTCCCACACAGTTTCCCATGCAGTACCATCGGCTCCGTAGGGCTTAACTGCCGTGTTCGGGATGGGAACGGGTGTTTCCCCTACGACATAACCACCGGAAAAATGTAAAGAACTAAAACGCCTCTTTCAAAACTCACGGTCTGAGAGTCACGCTCTCAGATAATCGAATGGCAAACTCCGTAGGTAAGAGATCGCAAGTGCTGACCTGATTTGCGCCGAGCAAACTCTATGGTCAAGCCGATGGATCGATTTAGTACTGGTAAGCTAAACGCGTTGCCGCGCTTACACACCCAGCCTATCAACCTGGTAGTCTTCCAGGGATCTCATAGGGAGAACTCATCTTTGGTCGGGCTTCACGCTTAGATGCATTCAGCGTTTATCCCTGCCCAACATAGCTACCCAGCACTGCCGCTGGCGCGACAACTGGTACACTAGAGGTCGGTCCAACCCGGTCCTCTCGTACTAGGGTCAGACTCCATCAATTCTCCTACGCCCACGCCAGATAGGGACCGAACTGTCTCACGACGTTCTAAACCCAGCTCACGTACCGCTTTAATCGGCGAACAGCCGAACCCTTGGGAGCTTCTGCACCCCCAGGATGCGATGAGCCGACATCGAGGTGCCAAACCCTGCCGTCGCTGTGGACGCTTGGGCAGGATCAGCCTGTTATCCCCGGGGTACCTTTTATCCGTTGAGCGACGGCCCTTCCATACAGAACCGCCGGATCACTAAGGCCGACTTTCGTCTCTGCTCGACTTGTTTGTCTCACAGTCAGGCTGGCTTATGCCTTTACACTCTACAGGTGATTTCCAAACACCCTGAGCCAACCATCGCGCGCCTCCGTTACATTTTAGGAGGCGACCGCCCCAGTCAAACTACCCGCCTGATAGTGTCCCTCTCCCGGATGACGGGAGTAGGTTAGAAGCCAAGCGCAGGAAGAGTGGTATTTCACCATTGGCTCCCCCGAGCCCGAGAGCCCGAGTTCAAAGCCTCCCACCTATCCTACGCATCCAACGCCCGAATTCACTGTCAAGTTATAGTAAAGGTCCACGGGGTCTTTCCGTCTAGACGCGGGTACCCGGCATCTTCACCGGAACTACAAATTCGCTGTGCTGCTCGTTAAGACAGTCGCCAGATCGTTACGCCATTCGTGCAGGTCGGAACTTACCCGACAAGGAATTTCGCTACCTTAGGACCGTTATAGTTACGGCCGCCATTCACTGGGGCTTCAATTCAAAGCTTCGCTCTTGCGAGTTGACTTCTCCTTTTAACCTTCCAGCATTGGGCAGGCGTCAGCCCCCATACGTCGTCTTCACGACTTTGCGGAGACCTGTGTTTTTAGTAAACAGTCGCCTGGCGCTGTTCGCTGCGACCACTTCGGGCTTTCACCCTAACGTGGCACCCCTTCTCCCGAAGTTACGGGGCTAATTTGCCGAGTTCCTGAACGAGCATTCTCACATGGGCCTTAGGATTCTCACCCCACCTACCTGTGTCGGTTTGCGGTACGGTCGCATCACAACCTCGTGCCCGAAGTTTTTCTTGGCATCTGGGGTCACCGACTTTGACGGCTTACGCCTTCGTCCCACGTCTTAGCCTTAATGCCGGGTGGATTTGCCTGCCCGACGGCCTATACGTGTTCAACCGGATATCCATCACCGGTCTCGGCTACCCTGATGCGTCCCTCCACACTCAAACGGTTGTTAGCGGTACAGGAATTTTAACCTGCTTGCCATCGACTACGCCTTTCGGCCTCGCCTTAGGGACCGACTAACCCTGCGCAGACGAACTTAACGCAGGAAACCTTAGGTTTTCGGCCCGACTGATTCCCACAGTCGTTATCGCTACTTATGCCGACAAAGTCTTTTCC